>CP107926.1:0-666875 GCA_036015235.1 Streptomyces sp. NBC_00433
GGTACCACAGCGCTGCGCGCTGTGCAAGCGTCACGCCTCGCTTCGCTCTGCGTGACCGCGCTCCGCGCGGTCTGCCCGGCGTAGCCGGGCCAACCCCTCCGCTTCGCTCCAGGGTTGACGGCCCGCCAACCGGCGGGCTCCGCCCGCCTCCAGGCGGGCCGGGGCCCCTCGCTCCGCTCGGGTCCCGGCGGAGCGCTCCGCGCCCCGCAATCGGTGCGGGAACAGCCGTTCGGTGCGGGCCGTGCAGGGCGGGCAACAAGCAAGCTGGTTAGGAGGGAGGGGGTTCGGTTCGCGGTGTCACCAGGTGGGTGAGGGCGTATGCCGCAAGCTCTGGCGGGCGGAGGTTGAGAGCTGTGAGGGCGTCAGCGGTGGCTGGGATCTGTATGGGATCGAAGGTGCCGACATCAGGGTTGTCGAGCTCCGGGCCATGACGTCGAGCAGGGTCCAGGCTGAGCACTTGAGCTGTGAAGTAGTGGTGGATCACGGCAATCGGGGGGCCGGGTTCGGTGAGGGTGAGTATCGGTGTGGGCGGGCCGATCTCGGCTCCGACTTCTTCCATGACTTCGCGACGAAGGCCCGCTGTCAGGTCAGTGTCGTCGGGCTCGATGGTCCCTCCGACGGCAGTGCAGTAGGGCGTGCCGCCCGGCCAGCCGCGCTGGAGGAAAAGGAGCTGGCCGGCGTCCGTGAGGAGTATGGCGTGCGCTTTGTGACGCGTCTTCATGGTCCGGACGATACAGAGGAGGGGACCTCACCGGGTGTGAACTCTCCTCTCGGCCGCAAGTAGCGGGATGCAGTGCGTCAACTTCTCTTAGCCGCTAGACTCTGGACTCGGGCACCACCCCCGGAGTTCACCCGTCCGGGGCACGCATCGTCCCGGGATGGAAGGGCGTCAAAACCATGGTGGCGGTAGTCACTGCCGAAGCAGAAAACACGGTCGTAGAGATGGACCCGTTCCCGCATCAGATCGAGGGGTCCGATGCGGCGGTGCGGAAACTCGAATTGCAGCCGGGTCAGGAAATGCCCGCGCAGGGTCTGCGGGCGCAGGTCATCGCGGCGACCGGTTCGGGAAAGACTTTCATGGCGGTTTTGACTGCGCGGAAATTGCGGGCGGGCCGGGTACTGGTGCTCGTGCCGACCTTGGATCTGCTAACGCAGATGGCGGCCGCTTGGCGGGCCGGCGGGCGTACGGGGCCGTTCTACGGGATCTGCTCGCTGCGGGCGGAGGATGCGCAGGGGTTGGCGGCGTGCACGACAGACGTGGACGAGCTGGTGGCGTGGACGCGCGGCCTGGAGCAGGTGACGGTCTTCGCCACGTACGCCAGTGTGGGTCTGGGGACGCTCCAGCGGGCGCATGAGGCGGGGTTGGCGCCCTGGTCGCTGGTGGTCGTGGACGAAGCCCACCGGGTCAGTGGACGCGGCTCGAAGCCGTGGGCCGCGATTCACGACAACGCCAAGATTCCGGCTGACCGGCGGCTCTACATGACCGCCACCCCGCGCGTGTGGGAGGCGCCGGAGACCGAAGAGGGCGGCAGCAGCGCGCCCGTGCTGGTCGCGAGCATGGAAGACGACCCGGACGGGCTGTTCGGCAGCGTGGCGTACAAGTTGACGCTCTCGCAGGCCCGCAATCTGGGCTTGGTCGCGGCGTGGCAGGTGGTGTGTGTCGACGTGACCGACCCGGAGCTCCAGGCGGCCGCGCTGCTGGGGATCGAGGCCCGGTCGGACAACGTGCGCGGGAGTCGGCTCGCCGCGTTGCAGACCGCCGCGGTGAAGACGTCGGCGGAGCAGGGTCTGCGGCGCATGCTCACGTTCCACTACCGGACCAGCGAGGCCGAAGCGATGGCGGCCGGGGTGCCGGCGGTCGCGCAGAGGCTGTGGGAGGACGACCCGGAGACGTATCCGGAGCCGGATCGGGTGTGGGCGTCGTGGCTGTGCGGGGAGCACAAGCCCGACCACCGCAAGGCGACCCTGGAGAAGTTCGCCGATCCGGTCGGCGAGCGCGTCGACAGCGACCTGGTCCCCATGCGGCTGCGGCTGCTGTCCAGTGTTCGCATTCTCGGGGAAGGCGTCGACACCAAGGGTTGTGACGCTGTGTTCTTCGGAGATGTGCGCGGATCGGCGGTCGACATCCTCCAGATCGTCGGCCGGGCACTGCGCATGAAGCCGGGAGAAGGCAAGGTAGCGAGCCTGGTAGTGCCGGTTTTTCTCGGCAAGGACGAGGACCCGGACGCCATGCTGACGTCCAAGGGGTACAACGGATTGGCCCGAATTTTGGCTGCGCTCCGTAGTCACGACGCGGACACCATCGAAGCGCTGGCAGAGCAGCAGGCCAACACCCGCCACCGGAAACCCACGGTGGCGGAGATCAAGGCCGCCGGACGGGGCGAAGAGGGCGCCACCTCGGCTCCCGCGCAGAGTCTGCTTTCCTTCTCCACTCCGCGTGATCCGGCCGTGTTGGCGCAGTTCATGAAGCTCCGTATTCTCCAGCCGGAAAATGCGTACTGGCGTCAGGGAATCCAGGCCGCGACCCGGTACGTGAAGGAGAACGGGGATCTGAAAGTCCCCTACTCATTCACCACGCCTGAGGACTGGCAACCCGCTGATTTTCCACTTGGAACATGGATTGCCGATCAGCGGCGGTTCTACAACGCGGGCCAGATGAAGCCCGCACGCGCCAAGGAACTCGAAGAGTTGCAGATGGTGTGGTCGCACTGGGACGTCGCTTTTCAGGAGGGACTGTCAGCAGCGCAGGGGTGGGCGGCCGAACACGGGCACTTCCTCCCGCCCACCACGGCCACCTGGAACGGACACCCTGTAGGGGTATGGGCAAAGAATTTGAGGACCGCGGGTCGGCGGGCGGTGGAGATCGAGGCGCGGCGTGAGGCCGGCCTGCCAGTCGGCTCCACCGCCGGGGCACTGACCGAAGAACGCCGCGACGCCCTAGAGCAGATCGACCCGAGCTGGTGCCCGGCCTGGCCCGTCGCCTGGCAACGCTGCTACAAGCTCTGCCGCAACCTCATCGAGGCCGGCGCCCCACTGCCCGCGCCGAGCGAGGCCACGGTGCAGGGCGAAGACCTCGGGGCGTGGGCGCTGGCGCAGCGCCTGGACTGGGAGCAGCTGCTACCCGCGCAGCAGTGGATGCTCGAGCACATGCTCCACCTGTCCCCCGCAGAGGCGTCTGAGCGGCCTCCAGCGCCCCGCACACAAGCCGACAAGTGGGCGCTGAACATCCAGGCCGCCAAAGAGTTCCACGCCCGCCAAGGCAGCCTCCAGACCGTTCCCCGCAAGGCCGTCGTCCACCTCAGCGAGCCGGACGGGACGGTGACGGACGTGAAGCTAGGGCTGTTCGTCGACAACTGCCGGCGCCGGGCAGACAAGCTGGGCGAGCAGCGACGCGCAGAACTCGACGCGCTCGGGATGCGCTGGTAGGCGACACGGCCGACGCGATCACCGAACTCGACAGCATCGGCGGCTGACCGCGTGCCCGTGGACCCGGCGGCGGGCGGTCGGCCGCACCGCCCTGGGTGAGTGAAATGAGCTCTTCGACGTGGCCACCGATCGGGTGACGGTCGGCGGCCGCGAGCGCAGGACCGGATCGGGCGGCATCGGCGGCTCGATCCGGTCCTGCGGCACCGCAGCAGCGGTGCCGGAACACGCTCTACGCGTGCAGCGGGACCAGTTGGCTCCCCCAGTCGACGGTCAGTGCGGTCGCGCCCTCGGGCACGTTGTCGAAGAACACATCGGGGTCGTCGAGCGTGGCCACGTTGGAATTCCCACGGTCCAGATAGGAGAATTCGTCGTATACGCCTTTGGTGCCGCCGTAGTACAGGCAGACCTTCCAGGTGTACGTGTCGCCGACCAGATAGATGTCGCGCGGCGACTGCCCGTTGTAGTTGATCGTCTGGCCCTGCATGAAGTTACGCCATTCGTACCAGTATCCGGCCAGCGTAATGGTGCGCGTCTGGCATGTATTCGCGTCCGGCGCCGGATAGACGGCGATGGGCTGGGACCTCTCCAGCTTCGCAGTGCTGTACGCGGAGGCCGAGGGTGCGACCGCCATCAGGCCTGCCACGATGGCCGCTCCGAGGACAATGCGGAATCTCTTGTTCATGAGCCCCTCCCCATGCTCAATGCTGAACCTGCCCGTAAGCAGGTCGAGTACTAGGAAGAATGGCATGAGACATTCAGGAAAAGGAGTGGACGGGAGTACAACCTTTGACGCCTGTCCCCTAACGGGCATTTATGTACGAGTTGCGTAATTTATCCGGGCGGATTTTCCGCACCGGGGTCTGCATGTGAACGAAAGAGCACGGGCCCGACGGTGGAATCCTCAGCGGTTGCCGGAGTCGCCGGAGCACCCCGCGAGCGGCCTCACAGGCGGACGGGCCAGAACCGAGCCGGCCTTCGGTGTGCACCGACGGGCGCCGGGACCGTCGGTCTGCTGGTCCAACTTGAGGTGACGCGCCAGGCCATTCAGAAGATGCTCGCCCACTGAAGCACCCATCCCCAGTCCCTCCCCCGAGCCAGGGGCGGCGCCGGGGTGGCGCACTCGAGGAACTGGGCATGATCTGGTCGCACTGGGACGTCGCTTTCCAGGAGGGACTGTCTGCAGCAGCCGCGTGGGCGGCAGAAGCGGGCCACCTCCTCCCGCCCACCACCGCCACCTACCGCGGCTACCCCATCGGCGTCTGGATGAAGAACAACAGGACCGCAGGTCGGAAGGCGGCGGAGATCCAGGCACGGCGCGAGGCCGGCCTCCCCGTCGGATCCACCGCCGGGGCACTGACCGAAGAACGCCGCGACGCCCTAGAGCAGATCGACCCGAGCTGGTGCCCGGCCTGGCCCGTCGCCTGGCAACGCTGCTACAAGCTCTGCCGCAACCTCATCGAGGCCGGCGCCCCACTGCCCGCGCCGAGCGAGGCCACGGTGCAGGGCGAAGACCTCGGGGCGTGGGCGCTGGCGCAGCGCCTGGACTGGGAGCAGCTGCTACCCGCGCAGCAGTGGATGCTCGAGCACATGCTCCACCTGTCCCCCGCAGAGGCGTCTGAGCGGCCTCCAGCGCCCCGCACACAGACCGATAAGTGGGCGGCGAACATGGCCAGCCGACCGGCAGTTCCACGCCCGCGAGGACAGCCTGCAGACGGTTCCTCGCAAGACGGTTGAGCAGCTGGTCGAGCCGGACGGGGCTGTGAGGTGTATATCACGCGCGGCGAGGTCACAAAGGGCGGAGGTGCGTGCACTACATAGTGTCGGCAGGTGAACGGGTCACCGCCGGGGAAGGCAGACGGTGATGGATCCGGTGCTCGGGGGAGGGCTGCTGACGGTGTGTGGCTGGTTGTGTCGGTTGCTGCATATTTGGGTGGCCAGCCGTACCGAACTACGCAGAATCGAGATGCAGCAGCAATGCCTCAGTGAGCGGGTGCGGCATCTGCCGCCCGGCAGCCGTCTGCTGGAACGGCCCGGCAGCGTCGAGGTTGTAACGGGAACGCAGCCGACGGGGATACGCCGTGGCTGAGTCTTCCTCGCCCGTGGCGAGGAGGACGGCACCGGCACCTCCACACACCGACGGGGCGTCGCCCGCGTTAACGACCAGCAGTCTTGAGGACCTCTACCGCGTCGAGATGCCGCAGCTGACACGGTTCCTGGTCCGTGTCGGCGCGACCCCCTACGAGGCTGCCGACGCCGCCCATGAGGCATTCACCATAGCCATCGAGAAATGGGACAGCATCCGGGAACCGCGGGCGTGGCTGCGCAAGGTCGCTCACCGCTGCTATCTGCGTCAGACCGGCCATCGCGACAGGCCATACGACCCGTTGCCCGATCGCCCGGGCGGGACCTGTCCCATCGCCCACGTGACCCTCAAGGAGGGAAATCAGCGGGTCCTGAACGCACTGGCCCAGCTGCCGCCGCTGCAGCGGCACGTCATGGCGTGGTCCCAGGACGGCTTCACCGACCGGGAAATCGCCCAAGCGCTTGATATACGGGAAGACGCCGTGCGGAAGAACCGGAGCCGCGCCCGGCGTCGACTGCAGCAGACTCTCGCTGAGGAGACAGGGGACCGCGATGAGTGAGCACACCGTATCCCAGGAGACGCAAGTCCCCAATGGTGACAGCGTCGCGGTAGAGGGCCGCCCCACGGCTGCCGATACACGTCTGGATCAGCTTCTCGCAGCTGCTGACGAAGAGCTTTCCCAGCGTCTCGACGACGCCCTCGATCTCAAGGGCGGTCTTCGGCACCTCGCTTCCCTTCCTGCCTACCCCGAACGGCCACGGCCGGCAGACAGCCAGGCCAGGGGTGCCTTGCACTGTCCAGGCCGCCGCGTCACCGGGCGTCTTGGCGAAGGCGCCCACATCGATGAAAACCAGCAATTGCAGGAAGCCCTCGATCTCCTGCAACACACCAGCGACCAGTTCCACGGCCTTGTGAGCATGACGAACGACGGCCCGTCCTCCCTGGAAACCGCACGATCCAAGCTGACCCACGCTCAGCTGCTCATCTCGCGGCTCATCACCGAAGCACAAGGCAGGACGCTCACGAGGACGCAGAACACCAAGGCATTCAACGACATCCACGATTGCGTCAACGCGGCCTGGACCACCATCGCGGAGACACTGCAAAGCCCCGCCGCCGACCCCCAGGCCGTGCTCCTCGACGACGCCCTCGACACCCTCGACAGCGCCACGCAACGCCTCGCCCAGGCACACCGCATCCTCGATCACCTCCTCGATCAGATCGGAGAAGACGTCGATCAGCCCCTCCCCGCCTGAGCCGCCCCCACCCGGATGACGCGCTCATCGCTGACCCTGAATACCCAGCTCAACTCCGTGGAGTCCACGCTCGACGTCATCGCCGATTTCACCGACGCATGAGCCGTCCGGACTGCCGCCCGCCTGGGGGCGCGGCAGTCCGGACCCGGTGCTGGAGGGAGGGAAGTCGTGCCGCGGCCACGCTGCTACCCCTCCGACACCTGGGACGACGAATGGGCGCTGATCGAACCCCTGCTGCCGGTCCCGGCCTGCGACACCCCGGCCGGCGGCCGGCCGGAGAAGCATCCGCGGCGGGAGATTGTGGACGCCATCCGCTACGTGGTCGATACCGGCTGCAAGTGGCGGGCGCTGCCGAAGGACTTCCCTCCCTGGCGCACCTGCTACGGCTTCATGGCCCGCTGGGCCGCCGCCGGCGTCATCGGCCAGATCCGTGACAGCTTGCGCAAACGCATCCGCCGCGAGATGGGCAAGGCGCCCGGCGCGGTGGCCACCGTCATCGACTCCCAGTCCATCAAGGCCGCCGACACCGTCGGCAAGGACTCCCGCGGCTACGACGCCGGCAAGAAAATCAACGGCCGCAAACGGCACCTGGTCGTGGACACCAAGGGCCTGCCGCTTTTCGTCATGGTCACCCCCGCCGACATGACCGACCGCAACGCGGCCAAGGAAGTCCTGTTCCGGCTGCGGCTGATGCACCCCGAAATCACCATCGTCTGGGCCGACTCCGCCTACGCCGGACAGCTCGTGACCTGGGCAAAGACCTACCTGAACCTGACCATAAAGACCGTCAGCCGCCCGAAGAACACCCCCGGCTTCGTCGTCCTGCCCCGCCGCTGGGTCGTCGAACGCTCCCACGCCTGGGTCATGCACGCCCGCCGACACGCCCGCGACTACGAACGCCTCATCCAGCACTCCGAATCGCTCATCACCTGGGCCGCGATCACCCTCATGACCAGGCGCATCACCCGCCGGTCCTCCCGCCGCAGCGGACAACCGGCCTCCCGCGAAGCCCACCGCGATTGATCATCGTGGCGCCGGTGGTCACCAGCGCCACCAAGAGCCCACCGGGCCTCGCGTCGGCCCATTCTCGCATCCCACGACCGCCGCCTGACCTGCGGACTCACTGAATCCCTGGCCAACGAACGCGCCAGCATGTCCGCAACCTGGGGAATTTTCCGTTCAGGCACTGGGGGGTGTGTCGACGGTGTCCGGGCTCAGGTGGTGGGGACGCGGAGGACCAGGAGGGCGGCGTCGTCACGGTCGGGCCGAGCGGCCATGATCTTGTCGCACAGTTGGTCGAGGGGGCGCTGGCCAGCGACTCCGTCAGGCGCGCGAGTGAGTGCAGGCAGTCGGCCATGGGCTGGCGGGGGTCTTCGACGAGTCCGTCGGTGTAGAGCAGGAGGGTGGTGCCGGGTTCGAGGGGGTGGGTGTGTTCGGGCTGGGCTTGGGTGGAGTCGACGCCAATCATGATGCCCTGGGCTTCGTCGGAGGCGAGGTAGGTCACGTGCCCCGCGGGGGTGAGCATGAGCGGCGGCGGGTGGCCGGCGTTAGTCCAGCGCAGTCGCCAGGAGCCGTCGGGCTGGGGGTGGAGGGTGGCCAGGATGAGGGTGGCCATGGTGTCGGAGCCGCTGCGGTGCAGTGCCTGGTCCAGGCGCTGCACGATCTGGGCCGGGGCGTGGGGCTGGTCGAGGGTCAGGGCGTACAGCATGCTGGCGAGCAGGTGCATGGTCAAGGCGGAGCTTGTGTCGTGGCCCATGACGTCGCCGACGACGATAGAACAGGCGCCTTCGGGGCCGGGGAATGCCTGGTACCAGTCGCCTCCGACCTGGGGGGTGGCGTGGGCGGGGTGGTACCGGGCGTGGATCTGCAGTGGCCCGAGGTCGGGCAGATCGGGCAGCAGGTGGCGCTGAAGTTCCTCGGCTGCGGTCTTCAGACGCTCGTGGTAGCGGGCGGTCTCGATCACCCCGGCGGCGACGCGGGCCAGCGCGGTCAGGAGGTTCTCGTCGTCCTCACTGAACGGCTGTCCGTCCCGGTGGTCAGTGAGGTAGAGGTTGCCGTAGACGGTGTCCCGGATCCGGATGGGGGTGCCGAGCAGGCTGTGCATCACCGGGTGACCGGGGGGGAATCCGGTGCTGCGCGGGTCGGCGGCCAGGTCCGCCACCCGGATCGGCACCGGCTCGCGCACCAGGTCGCCCAGGATGCCCTCGCCGTGTGGCAGACGACCCACCGCCGCGCGCAGGCCCGGGTCGGCGCCAGTGGTGAACAGGTCCGTGAAGGTGCCGTGCTCGTCCGTCACGCCCAGGGCTCCGTAGCGGGCATCGACCGCCCGGGTCGCCGCCTCCACCACGCGCTGCAGCACCGTCGCCATCTCCAGGTCCGCACCCATTGCAAGGACGCTCTCCACCAGCCGGCCCAGCCTGCGGTCCTCATCCCCGGGGGACTCCTCCAACTGGTGGCCCATCTCCTCCACCAGCGCATGACGTGCCTTCTCCTCCTCCGACATGATCTGTTTCTCTCATCAGGACACAGCTCCCGCCACTCGGGATCTCGAAGCCCAGCCGGACCGATCGTCTTGGAGACGGCGGCCACCGTCTCTACTCTCACCCCCACGCTGTCCCGCCTCCCCGCCCTCCTGAGGTCGACCGAGAGGGTCAAACCACCACCGTTCGATTCCTGAGCTGAGAGAACGCTCACCCTTGGATTGAAAACAGGCACTCAGCTTGGCGTTTATCCCTGCTGCTGTTTCAGGCGGACGTGTTCGGTGAGGGTTGCGACGCGTTTGACGGTTTTCCCGGGCTCATATCGTGGTGCTGGCCTGCGATTTTGTGAGCCGGGTGGGCGTCCGGGGCCTGGTCGGGTGGGTTGGGGCACGGCTGCGGGGCGGGTGGTCTTCGCACGGAGGTGGCGGAACCCTCGGCGGACACGTGCGGGGGTGAGCCGGCGCGGCTGGGCCGGTCGTTCCCAGGGGCGTCGGAGGTCTTCGGCGAGGGGGCGGGCGAGGCGGAGTTGGGTGTGGGCGGTGATGATCAGCCAGGTCCACAGGTCGGCGGTGTGCGGGTCGCGGATCTTGGGGACGGTCCAGCCGAGGGTCTGTTTGAACAGTCGGAAGGTGTGTTCCAGGTCGAATCTGCGGAGGAATGCCTGCCAGCGCAGGTCGATGTCTTCGCTGGTCATCGAGGTGCGTGAGGACCAGAGCCAGACCGGTTTCGGGTCGCGGTCGCCGGGCAGGTGCTCGACCTTCAGGCGGATCAATGTGCCGTGGATCAGGGGGAGTTCGCCGCGGTGGTCGAGCCACGGGCCGCGGGCGGTCAGGCGGGGGTGCATCCGGTCCCAGGCGAGGGTTTCTGCCGTGCCGTAGCGGGTGGTGTCGCAGGAAGTGGCCTGGTCGGGGGTGTGCCAGGAGTCGGGCTTGGCGAAAGTGAGGACACCGCCGTGCTTGCGGGGCTGCCCGCCGCGCGGTGTGGAGCGGCGGGGTCCGGCGTCGCGGAGCATCACCCGGTCCGAGCGCAGCCGGCCGACCAGCTCCACCGGAAGGTCGGCCAGAACATGGGCGAGGCGGGTGATGTCGTAGCCGGCGTCCATGACGATCAGGATGTCCGGGTCACCGACCTTCCATTGCCCGGCTCGCAGGAGGCGGGTGAAGACGTCGCGGAGCTGGGCGGCGGTCACCGCGGTGGCGTCGTCGGCCGGGCCCAGCCGGATCGCGTCCAGCATGGCGGTCCACGATGTGCGCCCGGTTTCCAGGGCGGCGACAAAGGAGTAGGGCCAGCCGGGGATGAACTGGTCGGCACTGCGGCCCCGCCCGTAGACATGGCAGAAGAGCAGGTCCGAGCTGGTCGGGGCGTCGGGCCGCAGCCAGTTACTCACATCGACTGCCAGCACGATCCGCCCGTCGGCAGCACGGGGCAGCGGCGTGGAAGCCAGCAGCCTGCGCAGGCGACGTGGTTCCACCCAGCCATGGTTGACCGCGTCGTACATTGCTCCGTGCCCGCGCCGGTGCTCGGCCGTGAGGGTCAACTCGACCAGGGACTTCACCGGGCCGTCCGCGCAGAGGACCGCGTCGGTGAGCTCGAATAGCGCATCCGCCCTGGTGTAGAGGCAATCGTAGAACTGGACACGAAAGTGGGACAGCACGTCCAGCGCAGCATCAGCGGGACCTGCAGGGGCCAGACTCTTCACCAGCGGCCGTTCCTTCACGCGACGTTGCTTGACACCTCGAAGCGTGAAGAACGGTCGCCCTGCTGTCTCACGAAGAAACCAAGATCAGCAGGTCGGGTGACGGGCGAGGTTAAACACCAAGCTCAGCTTGTGCTTTATCCACTGGGCCGGAACGGCGCCTCGAACGGGATCACTCGTTCGGGAGTTTGCCGGAGGTGGACACGGCCTTCATCTGATCATGTGCCCCGACCAAGGATGCACTTGAACTCGACGAAGGCCGTGGGGGAATGAGTCTGCTGCACCACGATGTCCGGCCGGAGCAGTTCGCGGAAGCGTCACGCTTCCGGGAGGACTTCTTCGCCTGTCTGACCGCGCGGCGTGACGAACTGTTCGAGCTCGCGGACGCGCTGCTATGTGCGGACGGGCCGGTGACGTCGCCGGTGGATCTGACGCTCCTGGCCGAGCACCGGCGTGGGCACGGCGCGCTGTACGACGCGCTCAACCGGGGCCGTCTCGACGCCGACAGGTTGCGGCGGACGTTGGCCGCGCTGCCCCAGCCGAAGGCGGCCGACAACCGGCTCGTCCTGGCTGTGGACGTGAGCAACTGGCTGCGGCCGGACGCCGAGTGCAGCGCGGACAGGCTCTTCTGCCACACCTTCGGCCGCGGCCGGGACCAGCACCTGATGATCCCGGGCTGGCCGTACTCGTTCGTCGCTGCGCTGGAGGCCGGCCGCACGTCTTGGTGCCAGCTGCTGGACGCCGTCCGACTCGGCCCCGAGGACGACGTCGCCAAGGTCACCGCCCGCCAGGTCCGCCGCGTGGTCGAGGACCTCATCGCCGGCGGACGCTGGCGCGAGGGCGGTCAGGACATCCTGGTCATCTTCGACGCCGGCTACGACGCCCCGCGCATGGCCCACCTTCTCGGCGGGCTGCCCGTCGAGATCCTGGGCCGGATGCGCTCGGACCGTGTCATGCGCCGGCCGACACCCACAC
This sequence comes from Streptomyces sp. NBC_00433, assembly GCA_036015235.1. Lineage (NCBI taxonomy): Bacteria > Bacillati > Actinomycetota > Actinomycetes > Kitasatosporales > Streptomycetaceae > Streptomyces > Streptomyces sp. NBC_00433. Next base: position 11,917 of record CP107926.1, read on the forward strand.
CGCTGGAGTACGCCCTGGCCTATCCCCAGGGAGGGCGGCCGCCGAAGCACGGCAAGGAGTTCCGCTTCGCCAGGTCCGAGACTTGGGGCGAACCAGACACGGCGACCGTCCAGGTCACTGACCGTTACGGTGCCGCACGGGCGATGGCCTGGGACCGTCTCCACCCCCGCCTCACCACCCGCTCCGCGTGGATCGACCACGACGGCGAACTGCCCATCATCGAGGGGACACTGATCCGCCTGCAGGTCGACAAGCTGCCCGGTGGCGGGCAGCCGCTGCCGCTGTGGCTGTGGTCCTCTGCCATCGGCATGACCGGCACCGATGTCGATCTTCGCTGGCAAGCGTTCCTGCGGAGATTCGACCTGGAGCACACGTTCCGGATGATCAAGCAAACCCTCGGCTGGACCCGACCCAAGCTCCGCACACCAGAGGCGGCGGACCGGTGGACGTGGCTGATCATCGTCGCCCACACCCAGCTCCGTCTTGCCCGGCCACTCGCCGAGGACGTCCGCCGCCCCTGGGAGAGACCGGTCCAACCGAACAGGCTCACCCCGGCCCGGGTCCGCCGGGGGTTCAGGAACCTCCGCCCGACGCTGCCCTGCCCGGCCCGGGTTCCCAAACCGACCCGACCTGGCCCCGGCAGACCGCTCGGCTCGAAGAACCAGCAACCCGCCACCCGCTACGACGTGGGCAAAACCGTCCGGCGCCCCGAGACCATCGCCGAACGCGACCGGATCAGACCATAAGAGAAAAGCTCAGACAACTCTCACGACATCCGACAAAGGGATATCGATCCTGGTGGCGTCGCCGAAGATGTCCACCGTCAACTCGACACGGCCCCGAACATGGTCGACAGCCACGACGGGGCTCGTGAAGTCCGTGAACGGTCCTCCTGTAATCCGCACGTCAGTCCCGATCTGAATGTCCATCTCGTGCGTCACATCGGGCCCTTCGCGCTGCTGATTCGGTCAGCCTGTCGCTGACAGAAGCGAACCTACCCTCCGGCGGAGCGGGGCCGAACGGCCCGGGGCGGGCGGGGAATGTGACCGTTGGTTAAAGCACAAGCTCAGCGTGCCGGGTCGACGTGGGCCTCACGCCGGGATCGGTGGCGGGCGCGGGCGGCGGCCAGTCGTTGCCGTACCTCGTCCTGCGAGGGAAGCGGGGGCGTCGGGCGGCGCTGGGGGACGTGCTGAGTGCCTTGCGGATAGCGCACTTGCGGGCGGCCGCGGGGGCAGGAACACGGCCAGTGCTCGTCGCGGTGCTCGGTCGTGGGAGTCCAGGGCAGCAGGACGGCGGTGATCCGGGTACTGCCGTGGCGGTCGGCCTCCTCCCACAGGCGGTCGGCCACGTCCAGCAGGTCGATCTCCCAGCGCAGGGAGCAGTACGGACAGGCCGGCACCGATTTCGCGTCGGCCTCGATCAGGTTCGCCAGGGCATCGGTGAGCGAGGCGGGCAGGGTGTCGTCAGCGGCCAGCCGGCTCAGGCGGTCGATCTCCTGACCCGGGCCGGGGGTGTACCACTCAAGTCGCAGCATCCGTTGGCTGAGGACCCGGTCACCGCCGTCGGCAGGAACGGCGAGTTGGACGCGGGCGAGCAGGACCTCCGCGCGGGCCTGTCCCATGCGCGGGTCGATTCCGGAGACATCCCACGCCACGCGGTACAGGAGCGGGCCGTCGGCGGGGCCGGGCGGCAGCGCGTAGTCGAGTATGCGCTGATGCGCGGACCGCCCCCGGGGGGTGATCTCCTCCCGGGCCGGTTCCGCCACTGTGAGCGCCGCACCGGGTCCGCCCAATACGCGATGCATCGACACGATCGCGGAGGACCGCGGGGTCACCAGTCGCAGGAGCGGGGCGTGCGCGAGTTCCGGCGCGGGCGGCACCACCACGATGTGGGCGTATCCGGTGAGTTCCCCCTCGGGGACTTCCTCGACATGCCGGAGCCGCACTCCCGCGTCGCTCACGTGCCCGGCTCGCTCAGAATTCATTCCGCCGGCTCCCCTCCCCGCGCGTCACCTCAGCATTGAGCCCGTCCAAGGGGCCGCCCACCAGTTCGACGTATTCGCGACCCTTCCTCGGGGCCCGGCTCCAAGTCGTCATGGTCCGCCCCGTACACCCGCCGCTCGGGCCAGCTTGCATCCATGCCCGGCAGCCTGCCAGCCCCAGACGTCCTCCGGCCTATGAACGCCGGGATCGTTCGCTGGTCGGACCGAGCTGGGCATGCGCTGGTAGAGCCGCGCGAACAAGGGCCGGGCCCGGACCCACCGAGAGGCCGGGCACGACCCTAGTTCGCCGCCATGTGCACCTCGCTGACGCGGGATGAACGGGAACCGGCTGCTGACATCAGCCCGCCACACGGGCGTACAGCGCCCCTGCCGGGGCGGTCCGGGTCACTCCCCACGGGCGGCCAAGGAGTTCCACGCCCGCGAGGGCAGCCTCCAGGCTGTTCCCCGCAAGGCGGTCGTCCAGCTCAGCGAACTGGACGGGTCGCAGATCGCCGTGAAACTGGGGCTGTTCGTCGACAACTGCAGGCGCCGGGCCGACAAGCTGAGCGCGGAACGGCGCCAGGAACTCGACGCACTCGGCATGCGCTGGTGAAGGTGACAGGGGTCAACCCTCGGTAAAATCCTGCCCCTGCCACCTTCACTACCCCGTATCTCAACCCCCGGTGAAGACCCGGTACGCCTCCTCACCCTGGCTGATGACCGCGACCACGCCTGCGGAGGCGGTGGTGATGCCCCGCAACCCGGTCATCACGCGCTCGTAGGCTGTCCGGATACGCCCTGGCTCAGGGTTGTCGGCTTCCTCCGTGAGGAGTTGTGCGTCGCGGACCAGTTGTTCTTGCTGATCCGGTTCCGCACCGAGGCTGGGCGCGAACTGCTGAACCATGGCGGCGAAGTTGCGAAGGGCGCTCACATCGAAGCCGTTGTGGTTGTTCTGCACGACGCTACCTTGCGAGCCCGCGACAACATTCGTTCCGTTGATGCTGTAGTAGTCCCCGGGACGAGTGCGATTCAGGTAGTCACTCACGGACGCTCCAGACAGTACGCAGTCGATGCCGTCGATGGTGATTGCGACGGTCTTGGGCTCGGTGCCGATTTCGTTGACAAGGCCGGAGTGGGTCAGGCGCGCCAGGGCGTAGTGCAGCTCGGTGCCTGTCAGATCACTTCCGGCGAAGGCGGCCTCCACGGCGGTGAGGAATCTCGCAGGGTCAACAGGACGCTGGTCGTGGGCCGTGGTGTAGAGCCAGCGCAGGAAAGCGTCGGTGGCATAGCGATGTCGTGCCGCGGGATCCTCGCGTAGCTGACCAAGACGCCGCAGTTCCACGCGGCCATCGTCAGTGATCCTGTACCGACTGCCGCCGAAGGTGTTCGAGGACTGGATCAATCCGTCCCGCTCCAGGGCGTGCGCAAGGACGTCGACGTCCTCCACCGACTTCCCGAACAGTTCGACGAAGGCCTCCGGACCAACGTAGTTCGCTGTCTCCTCGCCGAACACCATCAGAAGGCGAACAAGCTCCGGGTCATGCTCGATGCCTCCGCCGACAACGCCAGCAGACATGGCGAATCCCCGGCCCTGAACCGGCACAGTGACCGGGTACTTCTTGGCGACCTGCTGGTACACCTTGTTGATCTCCTTGACGTGCCGCTCGATCGCCCGGCGATCAATACCGTCATTCGCCATATCGCCCTCCTGTCCCCATTGCGGAAAATCCTACGGGCGACCACCGACACCGCGAGCCTCTGGCCGACCTCTTGCGCGTCTACGGGCCCGGTAGCGCCCCGGCCACGTACGGTCGCTACGCCCTGGTCGGGCAGCCCGAGGGCCTGGTGGTCTACGAGCGGATGGAGAACGCGCGCCAGCTGCTGTACGGGCTGTGGGACGGGGAGTTGGAGGAAGGGTCCTCCCCCTGAGTGGTGGACACGCTGATACTGGATCTGCTTGATCCGGAGGAAGCGAGAAGACCGCCGATGGCGATGAAGGACTACTCGGACGAGTTCAAGGCCGATGCCGTGGCCCTGTACGAGTCCACACCCGGGGCGATCTACAAGAGCATCGCCGCTGACCTGGGCGTCAACAGGGCGACCCTGCGGGAGTGGGTGCTGCGGGACCGCGAACGCCGTGGCATCACCGCCGCGGCTGCGAAGCCGGGCGCCCAGCCCCGGGAGGCCGTGCCGTCCGCTGATCCGCACGAGCGGGTCCGACAGCTGGAGGCCCGGGTGGCCGAGTTGGAGGCAAGTGAGCGCAAGCTCGCCACCGAGCGGGACATCCTCCGCAAGGCGGCCAAGTATTTCGCCGGAGAGACGAACTGGTGAGGAGCCGCTTCCAGTTCGTTGACGACCACCGGGACACCTACGAGGTGAAGCGGCTCTGCCAGGTCCTGGATGTGAACCGGTCCAGCTACTACAAGTGGCTCGCCGGCGCCGAGGCCCGGGCCACCCGGCAGCGGGAGGACCGGGTCCTGGCCGAGGAGATCCGTCAGGTCCACGGCGAGTCCGGCGGCGCCTACGGCTCCCCGCGAATCACGGCCGAGCTCCGCGAGAAAGGGCGGCGGGTCAACGAAAAGAGGATCGCCCGGGTCATGCGAACGTTCTCCATCACCGGCATCCGCCTGCGCAGACGCGTGCGCACCACCGTCCCGGACCCGGCAGCCTCACCGGTCCCGGACCTGTTCCAGCGGGACTTCACCGCCACCGAGCCGGGTCGCAAATACATGGGCGACATCACGTATCTCCCGCTCGCAGGCGGGGAGTTCCTCTATCTCGCGACCGTGCTGGACTGCTTCAGCCGCAAGGTCGTCGGCTGGTCCATCGCCGACCACATGCGCACCGGCCTGGTCACCGACGCACTGCGGATGGCAGCCTCGACCCGCGGCCGCCTGGACGGCGCAGTGTTCCACTGCGACCACGGAGCGCAATACGGATCCCGGGCCTACGCCGGCCTCTGCGACCAGCTCGGGGTCACCCGCTCGATGGGCGCGATCGGCACCAGCGCCGACAACGCGGCCTGCGAAAGCTTCCACGCCTCCCTCAAACACGAGACCCTCCAGGGCGCCACCGACTACGGCGACTCCGACACCTGCCGCAGAACCGTCTTCGCCTGGCTGACCCGCTACAACACCCGCCGCCGGCACTCCGCCAACGGCCACCTCAGCCCCAACGAATACGAACACCGACACCACACCGCTAAACTCACACTCGCCGCGTGATCAATAACCGCGTGCCCACCTTCACGGGGGAAGGCCCGACACCTACCTGGCCGACCTCGCCTTCGTGTCGATCAACCTTCAGCGAGGTGGGAGCCCCGAAGCGCCAGCCGTATGCAAGATCCAACTGCCTTGTGCAATGTCCCACGCAAGGTAGAGCTGGAATGTGCAAGGTCGCCCCGCAGAGGACACTGCCGCAGGCCTGGACGGGCCTTGAGACCCGCACTACGCTCCAGGCCCTTTCCCGAGCGAACGCGAGGCTGGAGCGAACCCCCACTGTCAGCGGCGGAAGCGCCCCAGAATCCCGCTCGCCTTGCGGGCGGCTTCGGCTTCGGCTGCCTCCTTCGCGGCCTTGGCCGCCTCGCGGCGCTTGCGGTCAGCTTCCTTCTTCGCGGCCTTGCGGATCCGCTCCACCTCGAGCGCGAGCAGTTTGCAGTCCCCGCACAGCTTGGGGTGGCTGTCGGTCGGGGTACCCCAAGCGTCCTCTTCGGACTCCTTCCACCGCTGGTCGGTGAATTTCGTGCCGCAGCGGGTGCACTTCGGCCGGCGGGCCTCACGCTCGGCGGCCTCCTTGGCCCGGAGCTGCTCTACCCGGCGGGCCTCGGCGGCCCGGTAAGCCGCGTCGGCGGCGACTTTGCGAGGGTTGCCCACCGCGTCGTCCAGCGGCTGGAAGCCGGAGCGGCCGAAGCGCCAGAACGCAGGCCCGGCCGGGCCGTGCTCGCGCAAGCGCTCCAGCGTGGTCGCCACGATCGGGATGCACCCGTCGTAGGTGCTGTGCTGCCGGTGGCGCTCGCCCTGCCAGTGGTGAAGGGTGCGTCCCGCGACTTGCTTCATGGTCGCCTTCGCGTTGCGGGGCCCGATCTGGTTGAAGACCAGCAGCACCGGTGGGTGCGGCGCGTCGCCGTAGCCGGTGGGCGTGGCGCTCCACTTCTGGCGCCACATTGGCAGGTCCTCCCCGTTGGTGTCGGTGATCTGCCGGGCGAAGAAGCGGGCGTACTTGTCGAACTTGGCCGCCAGCACGGCGGCTTCCTCAAAGCAGTTGTCGACCTCCACGAACAGCAGCGGCACCCTGCCGTCCGGTACCGCAACGACGATGTCGGCCTGGACGCCGCTCTTGCCCTGCGTCGACCAGGTCCCGGTGTAGGGCAGGTGCACCTCGGTGACGTACGAGCCGAGCGAGCCCAGTCCCGGCTGCGCGGCGGCGGCGCGGGCCGCTTCCACCGCCTCCGGGGGTTCACCGGCCAGCAGGGCCAGGTCCGGCTTCGGGCTGAGCAGGGCCAGGATCGTCTCGTTGACCGACATCGCGTGCTGCGCGCCCGAGCGGCCCGCGCCCCGGGCGGCGCCCCCGATCTCGTTCTTCGGCCGGCCCAGCGGACCCGTCGCGGAGTCCAGCCCCAGCTGGGTGAGCAGCCGCAGGCCCTCCCCGGTACGGGTGTGGCCGCCGAACAGCACCTGCCCCGAGGCGCGCAGGTCCGCCAGCGCCCCACGGTGAGCGGCCGTGCGGGCCTCCTTCCGCTTAGCCGCCGTCGGCTTGGCCGTGTGCCGGTAGGTCAGGTGCGGGGCGGCCGTGCGCTGGATCTGGTCGGCGGTGGCGACCTTCATCACCCCCAGCACCTTCAGCACGTCCTCGCGCAGGGCGTTCGTCGACCCGGCCGGGTTGCCGGCCCGCCTGCGCCGCTTGGTCTGCTCGCCCGGCTGTGTGATCGGTGTGCCTGCCATCAGCCCTGCCTCCCCGCCTCGGTTCACCACTCCCGCCAAGTCGCCGGCCGACCAACGGTCGGGCGGCCAGGCCCACCCCGGCCCGAGGGGCCCCGGGGCTGGGGAGGGGTCCCGGGTGCTCCCGGGAACCCGATGATCCCCCCGCCGTCTGTCATCACAGGGGGGAGAAGAGGGTAGTGACGAGCCGCGCAGCCTGCGGAAACAAGCGCTGACCTGCGGAAACAAAGTACATGCAGATGTCCGGCACGGAAGTGGGTTCCGCAGTGGCATCTCAAGTGCCCAACCGAGTGGCCTGCCAGCCCCGGCCCGGCCGGTTGCACCACCCGGCGGCCCACCTGTCCGGCAGACCCCATCTGTCCAGCATGCACTCTGCGTTGACCCCGCCGGCCACGCCCGCACACCCGCTCTCGCGCCTGTCACTGCCACTCCCTTCCGGCCGCCGACGCCTATCGCCTGCGATCCGGACGGCAGCCTGCAGGCGCACCCCTTGTCCGCAGTCTGTTCCTGCCGGGAAACCGCTGCTGTCCAGGAGAAACGCGAGGGCCGGCCGACCGCGCCGCGGCGTGGACAAGGGGGTGGTCAAGGGGTCGGATCCGGGTGGCGTGCCGCGTAGGTGGCGCGGCACGGCCCCACCCGAAAGTCACACCCGTCACACCCGCCTCAATTTTGTTCATTGCCGGGAAGCGCCGGCTTCTGTCACGAGCGGCCTATGGGCGGGGCAGCACCAGCCCCCGCTACCCGACCGAAGGAGACGGCCATGAGGCGCAGCCCCCGGACCAGCCACCGCATCGACCACCTGGCCCGCCTGGTGGACAACCTGCTCGACGGCCTGGCCGCGCACGGCCGCCCCGCACCGACCGCACCCCAGATCCGCGCGACCCTGCGGGAGCTCCAGCGCGGCCGCGGCCGCCGTGCCCACCGGCGGCCGGGCGCCCGCCGGTAGCCGCGCTGTTCCATCGCGCCCGGATTGCCCAATTCCCCGCCCATACCCACCGTTCCCCACCGTTCCAGACCGATCCGCGCAGCCCAAGGACGGGCGGGTGAGCAGCCGGGGCGGTTGCCAACCGCACGCCCGGGTCGCCGCTTTCCACCGTTCCAGGGCTGTGACCTGCGGTAGTGATGTCCGTGGAACGCGTGTCCTGTGTCATCGAACCTTGACCGATTGCCACCGATTCCTAATGCCGTATGTCAAGCCCCACTGGCCACGCCGAGCGCCGCCCTGGCGTCCCAGGGGTATGGAACGACGGCCTCTATCATGATCGGGACGAGTCGTTGGGGGAGGCGGGATCCGACCGTGGCATACCAACTCACGTTCTTCTGTCGGTCGGACGAGGAGAACGGGCAGGCAGCGGTCAGCCGCCTTCTGGACGAACTCCTGCCAGCTGGTGATCTCCTAGTGGCGCAACGGTCTGGTCCGTTCGTGGACGAGGTTGCCGTGTGCTCGCTGGCGACCAGGGGGCCTGCCGGGGATCCCACGGCTGACTGGCTGGCCCTTGAGTTGCACGTAGGAGTGGAGAGGATCGCGGAGTCGGTGATCGCTGCATCGCCTGGAGACGAACAGGGCATCTGGGGCTGTGACCTGCTCGCAACGGTCACTCTCACCGGGGACACTCCTGACTGGCCGCTCGCCAACCGTATCTGGAAGGCCTTGCTCCACCTCTGGAGCGCAACTCCTTGGGATGAGATGTCCGGATTCGAGATCGCAAAGAGCATGCCGTAGATCGAAACCGTGCGGGCGAGTCCAAGGAGTAATTGACCGAGGCTCAACTCGTCCCAGCAGGTGCGGGCGTCCCTGGCCGTGCTGGCTGGTAGCAGCGTTGGTCGCGCAGGAGTGCCCAGATGACGTTGACGCGTCGTCGCGCCAGGGCGAGGACGGCCTGGGTGTGGCGCTTGCCCTCGGCGCGCTTGCGGTCGTAGAAGCGCCGTGATTCCTCGCAGCAGCGGATGCTGATCAGCGCGGAGGTGTAGAAGACCCGCTGGAGCTTGCGGTTGTAGCGTTGCGGACGGCGGAGGTTGCCGCTGATCTTGCCCGAATCGCGAGGCGCGGGTGCGACGCCGGCGAAGCCGGCGAGCCGGTCCGGACTACCGAAGGCGTCCATGTCGCCGCCGGTGGCGGCCAGGAACTCGGCACCGAGGATGGGGCCCAGACCCGGCAGGCTCGCGAGGATCTCGGCGTGGCCGTGCTCGCGAAATCGGGCGCCGATGAGCTTGTCCATCTCAGCGATCTGCTGGTTGAGCGCTATTACCTGGCTGGCCAGGGTGCGGACCATCCGTGCGGCCATCTTCTCGCCCGGGAGGCTGGTGTGCTGATTCCCAGCGGCCTCCAGCGCCGATTCAGCTATCTGGCCCGCGCCGCGAACCTTGCGGTTTCGCAGCCAGGTCTCCAGCCGCCGGGGGCCGAGGCGTCGAAGCGCGGCGGGGGTCTGGTAGCCGGTCAGCAGGGTCAGTGGTCCGGTGTTGGTGAGGTCCAGTGCCCGGTCCAAGGCCGGAAAAATACCGGTGAGGTGGGCGCGGAGCCTGTTGACGGTGCGGGTGCGGTCGGCGACCAGGTCCGAGCGGTGGACGGTGAGCAGCTTCAGGTCGGTAGCGATCTCGTCACCAGTCCGCAAGAGGTGCAGGTCGCGGCGGATGCGGGCCTGGTCGGCGATGACGGCCGCGTCCTTGGCGTCAGTCTTGCCTTCGCCGCGGTAGCCCTCGGAGGCGCGGTGGATGGCTCGCCCAGAGATGTAGTAGGTGCGTTGGCCGTGGTTGAGGAGCAAGGCGATGGCCAGGGCGGCACCGCCGTCGGCGAGGTCGATGCCCCAGGTCACCTCGTCGCCCAGAGCCAAGACGTCGGCGAGCAGTTGGAGCAGTTCCGGCTCGTCGTTAGCGACGCGTCGCGACAGCAGCCGACCCCCGGTCTCGTCGATCACCACGCAGTGGTGATGGGTCTTACCTGCGTCGATACCGGCCCAGATGGCGGCCACTCGGTTCCTCCGTGCGTCGGACAGTGCGTTCGTGCCACGGACGACGTCGCTGTCGATTCCCTACGGAGCGATCGAGTCGCAATTCCTAATTGGCAGCCGAGTCGTCGTTGGGCGTCGGGCGGCCAATCAGTGGAAGCCACGAGCGGCAGAACCTTGAAAGCCATACCCGACACCCCGGGTGGGCCAACCATACGAAGGGCTCGCCCGATCCCGTGCCAACAAGGTAGGGAACCTTGACCGACGGCCCTGCGCGGGTAGCGGTCGGTGGAGCGTCCAGGTGACATGCAGGATGGAGCTATGGAGAGCGAAGTGCCGTTGTCCGGCGGGCGCATCACCCCTGGTGTAGTCAGGGTCAGCGACACGGTCCGGCGTCCGGTCGCGGCGTCGTCCGCGTTCGTCGTCGAGCTGCTCGGTGGCCTCTGGCAACAGGGCTTCACCGGCGCTCCACGTCACCTCGGGTTCGACGCGGCCGGCCGGCAGGTCCTCAGTTACCTTCCCGGCTGGGTGCCGGCCCGCTTCCAACGCTGGAGCGACCCCCAGGTGGCCGCCGCGGGCGCCCTGCTCCGCGCCTTCCACGACGCCACCCGTGGCAGCCGCCTGGCCGGCCGGCACCCCGTGGTCTGTCACCACGACCCGGGGCCGAACAACACGGTCTTCACGAACGACGTCCCGGTCGCCTTCATCGACTTCGACACCGCCGCCCCCGGCAATCCCCTTGAGGACCTCGGATACATGGCGTGGACCTGGTGCATCTCCTCCAAATCCGACGCTCCGCCCACACCCGCGCAGGCGGCGCAGGTGCGCGTCCTCGCCGACGCGTACGGGCTCCACTCCGCCGCCCGCTCCCGCCTCATCGACGCCACGCTCGACCGCCAGACCCGAAACGCCCATTGGTGGCGCAGCCACCTCGCCAGCCCGCCGCCGCACGTCGCTGATGACCACGAGATCGCCGAACGTATCCGGTGGTCCGAGCGTGAGCACGCCTACACCTCGGTCAATCGCGCGATCTTCCAAGCACACCTGGCCTGACGGGTCGACGCTCGCCCGATCCTCCGACCTGCGTGATCAATCTTCGGTGACACAAACTCCCTTCCGTCAAGGTTCGATGGCAATCGGTCAAGCTTCCCTACGTTGTTGACCGGGACGGGCGAGCCCTTCGTATGGTTGGCCCACCCAGGGGCGTCGGGTGTGGCTTTCAAACTTCTGCCGCTTGTGGCTTCCACTGATTGGCCGCCCGACGCCCCACGACGACTCGGCTGCCAATTAGGAATTGCGACTCGATCGCTCCGTAGGGAATCGACAGCGATGTCGTCCGTCGGGAGGCACCAGCACACCGCACGTTACGGAGGCACGATGACCGCGATCTGGGCCGGCATCGACGCAGGCAAGACCCACCACCACTGTGTCGCGATCGATGAGGGCGGCCGTCGGCTGCTGTCGCGACGCGTCGCCAACGACGAGCCCGAACTCCTTGAACTCCTGGCCGACGTCCTAGCCTTGGGCGACGAGGTGACCTGGGGCATCGACCTGGCCGACGGCGGAGCCGCCCTGGTCATCGCCATCCTGTTCAACCACGACCAGGCCGTCCACTACATCTCCGGCCGGGCCATTCACCGTGCCTCCGAGAGCTACCGCGGCGAGGGCAAGACCGACGCGAAGGACGCCGCAGTCATCGCCGACCAAGTCCGCATCCGACGTGACCTGCACCCCATACGTACCGGCGACGAAACCGTCACCGACCTCAAAATCCTCACCGTCCGCCGCATGGACCTGGTCGCCGACCGCACCCGCACCGTCAACCGGCTCCGGGCCCAACTGTCCGGCATCTTCCCCGGCCTGGAGCGGGCACTCGACGTCACCAACACCGGCCCCCTCATCCTGCTGACCGGCTACCAGACCCCGGCTGCCCTTCGCCGGCTCGGCAGCAAGCGACTGGAGACCTGGCTTCGCAACCGCAGCGTCCGCAACGCCGATCACCTCGCTGAGACGGCCGCCCAGGCCGCCGAACGTCAGCACACCAGCCTGCCCGGCGAGAAGCTGACTGCGCAGATGGTGCACACGCTTGCGAAGGAGGTGATGGCCTTCAACCAGCAGGTTGCCCAGCTCGACAAGCTCATCGAGGCCCGGTTCCGCAACCACCACCACTTCGAAGTAATCACCAGCATGCCCGGCCTGGGCATCATCCTCGGCGCCGAGTTCCTGGCCGCAACCGGCGGTGACATGACCGTCTTCGGCACCTCTGACCGGCTTGCCGGCTTTGGAGGAGTCGCGCCGGTCCCACGTGACTCCGGCAAGATCAGCGGGAACCTGCGGCGCCCCCAGCGATACAGCCGCAAGCTCCAGCGCGTCTTCTACACCTCCGCACTGTTCAGCATCCGAAAGTGCGATGAGTCCCGCCGGTTCTACGACCGCAAACGGGCCGAGGGCAAGCGCCACACCCAGGCCGTCCTCGCCCTCGCCCGCCGCCGCGTCAACGTCTTGTGGGCGCTCCTCCGCGACGAACGCTGCTACCAGCCCGCACCACCGGAACCGGTCGCCGCATGACTCCCCTGCGGCTATGCGTCCCTCCGCACAACCGGTATCCGAATCCCGGCACGTGCGGAAGGATTGGAACCATGCCGGATCCGGTCGAAACCCCGCAGGAGATCTGGGACGCCTGTGCTGCATACGGCGACACGGTGTTCGAGGTCCACGACCAGGTGTCCTGGCAACGGGATCGCCGACTGGACGGCTATGCCGTCTGGCGGATGCCCGCTCCGGCAGCCGACGGTATGAGCAGGACGCTGCTGGCCCTGAGATTTTACGCGTTGTCCAACGACGCCGCCGTCACCACTGGGCATCCCCTGACCGGCGACGACCTGGCCGGAGTTCCCCTCGCCGGCGTGGTCTCCGAGCCGCGGCGGGACTACGAACTCTTCGTCGGCTTCAACGCGGTCGCACCGGACGCCGCCCGCTCCCACTGGATGAACATCCTCAAGCTACTCACCTACGAGCAATGGGGCAGCGCGCTGACGTTGGCCAGGCTGGATGCGGTGATCCGGGAGACGGTCGACCGACTCTCGGCGAGGTACCGGAATCCTGAACTCACAGTCCGCGACCTCAACTACCCATCTCCATATGCCGACTATGAACCGTTATGAGGCATCCCGGCCGGGCACCGAACTTGACAAACGACATTAGGAATCAGTGGCACGGCACAGCGGCCCGGGTGCGGCGGCGGGGAGCGTTCCACCGTGAATTCGAACGGGGAATCGAACTAGGTTTGAGGGGTGAGCGACGACCAGGACCAGGAGCACGGCGTGGGGCAGTCGGCTGCCCTGCCGCAGGCCGACGGGCCGCTGGTCGACGTGACCCTCCCGGACGGGCAGCACCTGTTCGCCGTGGTGAAGTCCCGATGCAGGGAGCCTGACGGCTGGTGGTACGACCTGCAGATCCACCTGCCCAGTCAGAGCAGCGAGCGGGGCCGGCTCCTGGCCCTGCCCGCCGCAGTCGACTTCCGCGCCCCCGCCGCCCTGTGCCGGCCGGTCGACGGCCAGCCCTACGACCAGGTCCCCACCGAGCGACCCGGCATTACCCCGGCCTGGAAGGTCGAAGAGTCGGTCTACTTCGGACCCGATCGGGGCCCGGCCCGCGTCGTGCACCGCGGCGACTGCCGCGCCGCCCGCGACCTCACCCGGCCCGCCAGCACCGAGCAGGCCCGGACCGTCCTCGAGCGACCCGACGCCGCACTCTGCCCGCTGTGCCGACCCGACCGGCCGCTGCGCACCGCCGTGGTGTAGGCGCCGTTCCGGCCGCACCTACGTCAGTGGGCTCCGACGCACTCGCCGTTCCGCGCCCCGAATCGCCGATCCGGGCGCGAACGTAGCGCCGGTGATGGGGATCTTTGAAATCGGCTGTGGCGGAAATTTCGTGACGGCCAGTTCTAAACATCCGTCATGGCCCGTGATGTCCGTTGTCCAGCATGTTGACCGTGGGGGACGAACAGCACTTCTGGGATCTCGTGTGGCCTGACGTCGAGGGACTGATCGTCGATGCGGTGGACGTCGTCGGAAACGTCGTGTGGATCGATCTGCACGCCAGGCAGCCGACGGTGAAGTGCCCTTCGTGCGATGTCTTGGCCTCGCGTGTGCACAGCACGTACATGCGGAGGCTGGCTGACCGTCCGCTGGGGGGCCAGCGGGTGCTGCTCCGCCTGCGGGTCCGGCGGTTCTTGTGCGACAACGGCCTGTGCTCCCGCCGGACCATGGCGGAACAGGTGTCGTGCCTGACCAACCCGTACCGGCGCCGCACCCAGGCGCTCGCCCGGATGGTGCAGGCGATCGGGCTGGCCGTCGGTGGCCGGGCCGGCGCCCGGCTCGCCAGCTATCTGCCAGTGCGAGCGAGCCGGGACATGATCCTGGGGGAACTCCGACGGCTCCCGGACCCGCCGTCCAGCCAGGTCACGGTCCTGGGCATCGACGAGTTCGCGTTCCGCAAGGGCGCCACCTACGGCACCGTGCTGATCGACGTCGAAACACGGCGGCCGATCGACCTGCTACCCGACCGCACCGCGGACGAAGTGGCCACCTGGCTCGCCGACCACCCCGAGATCAAGGTGATCTGCCGGGACCGGTGCAGCACCTTCAGCCAGGCCGCCGCCCGTGCGGCCCCCGACGCGATCCAGGTCGCAGATCGCTGGCATTTACTCCACTCGCTTGCCCGAGCAGTCGAACGCACCGCTCACCAACACCGTGCCTGCCTGCGCAAAGGCGCCGAGACCGGCAATTTGGACCACACCGAGGAGCCGTCGGACTCAGCCGCCCTGGCGGCACTGATCGGACCGCCGGAGCCGAACGACGCACCCGACAGCCAGCTCCTGGCCCGAGTCCGCCAGTGGCACACGGACATCCACCAGCTGCGCGAACGCGGCTGGACGATTAGCGCGATCGCCGACCGCCTGGGCCGCGACCGCAAGACGGTGCGCCACTACCTCACGACCGACCTCGACCAGATCCTCGCCTCGGCCCGAGAGCGCCGCCCCAACGGACACATCAACCGCTTCAAGCCCTACCTGCAACAACGCTTCCGCGGCGGCGCCACCAACGCCGCAGCCCTCTTCCGCGAGATCCGCGAACGCGGCTACCGCGGCAGCCGCGTCGTGGTCACCAAGTACATCGCGACCCTCCGTGCCGGCACCGCCGCCCCGGAACCACGCCAGCCTGTTCCCAGTCCCCGCCGCATCACGACCTGGATCATGCGGCGCCCGGAGAGCTTGACCGACAGCCAGCGCGAACAGCTCGACCGCATCTTGGATGCCTGTCCTGATCTGGCCACCGCCCGTGACCTCGCTCACGAGTTCAGTGCCATTGCCCGCGAACGCCGAGGTCACGACCTCACGCACTGGATGGCCCGTGCTCTCGACCAGGGGCCACAACCGGTCCAGGGCTTCGCGGCTTTCCTCCAGAACGATTGGGATGCCGTCGTCAACGGCCTGACACTCCACTGGAGCTCCGGTGCCGTCGAGGGACAGGTCACACGCATCAAACTGATCAAACGCCGGTCATACGGCCGTGCTTCCTTCGCCCTCTTGCGAACCCTCGTCCTCGCCCAACCACCGTGATCTTCACCGTCAGACGCGTCGCCCGCGCTTGGTCTTCGCGCGCATACGTTCGCGAAGCTCGGCCTGGTAGAAGGCGGCTTTGTCACCGCCCAGCTCGAAGTACTCACAGATGTCGGCGACCGTTTCGGCGACTTCCGCAGTACCCGTGAGCCCGAGCTGGACGAGCCCCCAGAACCCCTCCTGAGCGTGGGTCCGGCATCCGTCGCCCAGACCCGCACCTTCTGTATCCGGCTCATAGTCGCCGGAGCCTGCGGCTACGAACGACAACGTCTGCAGCAGCACGTCTCGGGCCAGTGTCGAGAGGTCGCCCGCAAGCGCGGCCATGATCACGCCGACCGCCGGCGGAGTGCACTCGAAGATGATCGTGCTCTCCTCAACGTGACCATCGAGGGTGTATCCGATCATGTCCCGGGGCGTCTCAGCGGTGATGATCGTCTCGATCAGAAGAGGCACATGGTCCGCAGAATCGCCGCAGCCGCACTCCAACGAAGCCCAATCGACCCGTCGCAGTTCTGCGCGCACCAGCTCACTGACTACCACCGCGGACCCCCAAGAGCCATGCCGGACCCCGCGCCCCGGCGCTAGCGATCAAGCATGACTCAGCTGTCGGCCCCACCGCCATCAGGTGCTTCACGAAATTTCCGCCACAGCCTTGAAATCGGCCGGTGGTGCTCTTCCTCCTCATTTCGTTGGGACTTGGAAGATATGGGGAGGGTGGGGAGCGATGAGCGGGGTTTCGCCTGGCACTATCTGTCGTCATGACTTCTGATCGGTGGAGCACTCACACCATCGTTTTGGGATCCAACAGCGTGACCAAGCGGTTCCGTGGCGAAGATCGTGAGCGTGGTCGGCGTGAGTGGCGCGCATTGGGGTTGCTTGCTCGGTATGCGCCCGGACTGGCTCCAACGCCGTTGGGGGCGGATCTTGCCGCAGCGGAGCCCACTGTGGTGATGTCCAGGCTGGCCGGTGAACCGCTGCGGGGTTTGCTGCTTGACGACGATCAGGTCGAGGCGCTTGCTGCGGCCGTAAAGAGGGTGCATGAAGCGGTGCCGTCGGACGTTCTGGCTGGAGTTCCGCTGCGGCCTGGGCATCAAGGGGAGCTGATCGGACACATCCGTTCGTGGTTCCCTCAAGCCCGCCCTCGGGTCAGTAGCCTGCTAGGTCGGGCTATGGATGAAGGTATGGACTGGCTGGACCGGTCCGGACTGGACACCAGCTGCCAGAAGGATCTTCTGAGTGTCTTCGGGCCCGGGGACGGGAATCTCGCGAACTACCTCTGGGACGGGCTGCGAGTTCAGGTGGTCGACTTCGAGGACTCAGGTCGCAGCGATCGTGCTTTTGAACTGGCAGAGATCACGGAGCACGTGGCCAGCTGGGTGAAGCATCCTCTGGATTCCACGCTCTTCCTGCGGCACTTCGACCTCACGGCGGCCGAAGCGGTGCGATTGACGCACTGCCGCCGCCTCCTCGCCCTCGTCTGGCTGTTCCTGCTCGCCTTTGACGACGCCGACGCGCCAAGGAATCCGCCGGGGACAGCAGATCGGCAAGCCGCTCGATTGATGGACCTGCTCGCCTGATCGATGGTGCCAGTGCTGGCCTTCAGAAGCCAGCACTGGCAGGTGGATCGTGTGTCCGTCAGGGGGCCCGTCGCAGAGGGACGATGTCGGGGATGGTGGTGTGAACGGTGGGTCGTGCGGCTTCGGGTGTCGCCAGCAGCGCGACGATGGTGACGGGCTGGTGGCAGTGGGGGCAGTCGCGGGTGGCGGTGGGTTCCAGGGGGTCGCGTTCGGGGGCTTGAGGCCGCAGTAGCGGGCGGTTGGGGGGTCTGGTCATGATGGAGGGTTCCGTCAGTTCGGGCAGCGCCGGCGGTGCGGTGCGCTGCGGGAGCGGGTTTTCTCCGAGGCGGCGGGCCCGGTCTGCGTCACGTGCCTGGTCGCGTTGGCGTTCGGCATCGCGGCGGCAGGTGGGCGAGCAGTAGACCTGCCGGACGGTTTTGGCCGCGCGGAAGGTGTTGTCGCAGATCGGGCAGGTGCGATCTTCCAGCGCGGCTTCGCTGGTGCGCGAGAGGTCCCGGCAGGTTTTGGAGCAGAAGATCCGGCGGGGGCTGGCGTCGGTGGTGAACCCGGTCTGGCAGTAGGGGCAAGTGTCCGCGTACTTATCCGAGTGCTCCAGCGCGTACGGAGTTGTGTGCACCACTGATTGGTCTCAGCGAAGCCGCTCTCATGGACCGTTCCACTCGCCGTATTCTCGTGTCGTGGCCGACGAGCATGGGGCGACTGACGCCTTCAAGAACCGATGCACGAATGCGGCGCGGACGTTGGAGTCCTGCATCAGCTACTTCATCGAGCGCGTCTCGTTGGACGAGTCCAACGAGGACCGCAAGGACAACACACTGGACGTATGGCTGCGCGAGGGGCCGCGGAAGCCCGATGTGGTGGTCTCGCTGTCCAATCTCTACTCGGTTCGCCCGTGGGAACCCGCACTGGGTTTCTCCTTCATCGATGGGATCTCCCTCGTCCATCTGCCGAAGCTGCCGTTGCCCTGGCCCACCGAGGCGGTCGGCCGACTCGATCGCTCCGAGGGCCTGCCCGAACTGGTCTGGCTGAGGATCGCGGGACCGATCGAAGTCGATGCTGTGGCCGCGACCGTGACCGTTTACCAGGCACAGAGCGATGATGCGGCCTCTGTGTTCCAGTGAGAGCCTGAAGCCGTTCGACGCTCAGGCAACAGCTGCAGTTTGTTGAGACGACTGGTCAAGCGCTCAGGCGACGTCGGTTTCCCGTTCGATGGCGGCGAGGCGGTTTTTGAGCCGGTAGCTGGGGCCGTTGATGGAGATCACGTCGCAGTGGTGCAGGAGGCGGTCGAGGATGGCGGTGGCCAGGACTTCGTCGCCGAACCCCTGTCCCCATTGCCGAAGGACTCGTTGGAGGCGATGGCGACGCTGTTCTTTTCCTCGCGTTCCGTCAGGACCTGGAAGAGGAGTTCGTCGCCGTGGCGGTCGAGTTCCATGTAGCCGAGCTCGTCGATGCACAAAAGATCAACGCGGCCGTAGCGGGCGATGGTCTTGGTCAGCTGTTTCTCGTCGGCGGCCTCGACGAGCTCGTTGACGAGCTTGGTGGCCAGGACGTACTTGACCCGGTAGCCGGCCATCGCGGCTTCGGTGCCGAGTGCGATCAGCAGGTGGGACTTGCCGGTGCCGGAGTCGCCGATGAGGCAGAGCGGCAGACTCTTCTTGATCCATTCACACTTGGCGAGGGTGTGGATCAAGGCCGCGTCGATGTTCGGGTTGGCGTCGAAGTCGAACTTGCGAAGTGACTTGTCGCGGGGAAACCCGGCGTCCTTGATCCGTCGTTCCGAGCGGCGCCGGGCCCGGTCGTCGCACTCGGCCAGCAGCAGTTCGGAGAGGAAGCCCAGGTAGGACATCTGCTCGCGGCCGGCGGTCTCGGCGAGTTCGGGGAACTGGGACCGGATGGTTGGCAGTCGCAGCATCCGGCATGCCTGGTCGACTGCCGCGGTGGCGGCCTGCTCGGTGAGTCCTCGCTGGCGGGGAATGGTCACAGTCGGTCTCCTTCAGGGGGTGGGGCGGTCCGGTCGGCGCAGTCGTAGCAGCTGGTCGTAGTGGGCGACCGAGGGCAGCGGCCGCTTGTCGGGAGGCAGGTGGGCCAGGCGACGGGAAGCCAAGGAAGTGACCTTCGACCGGTCGGCCGTTGGCGGCACGTGTTCTGCGAGGGTGTTGCTGTCCTCTTCCGCAGCCTTGCGGGCCTCAAGCGCGACGGCGTCAGCCGTCAGAGCGCCCGTGTTCAAGGCCGCTGCGAGGCCGGTGACCAGGTGCTCGTGAGGCAGGTGGCGGCCCAGAAGGAGGACTTCGATGAGCGCGCGGGTGCCGTCGCGTTCGCCGTGGGCCTTGACGGCCGCCGCCCACCAGGCGTCGTGGACTGGAGTGAATCTGCCTGCGGAGCGGGCCTGGTCGAGCGCGGTTGCGCCGGGCAGGGCGCCGGGCTTGCGCACGAGGGCCTCCAGGTAGTGGTCCAACTCAAGCCGGGTGCCGCCCTTGGCGATGAGCCGCTCGTGCCGGGCGACCTCCTCGCGGCCTTCGTAGACGATCAATTCAGACGCGTGCAGCATCGCGCGGACACTCCGGCCGATCAGCCGCACTGGCACCGAGTAGCGGTTGGTCCGGACGCTGATCTGGCTGTAGCGGTCGACTCTCAGGGTGAAGTGCCGGCCCGTCTCGAACGGCTCCTCCGGCAGCGGTGCGAGCAGTGGCCGCTCGGCCTCGAAGTACTCGCCGATACGGCGGAGACCCCGACGGCAGTCGACACCGACGCCAATGCGGCCTCGGGCTCGCCAGCGGCCGGGACATGGCCGGCGGCTGCCGTCTGCCCTGGCGGTACCGGATCGTCCGGGGCGCCGTCGGTGGTCGCGTCGGCCCGCGGCGCGGCGGGCAGCCACCTTGCCGGGACTCGCGCGCCCCGCCCAGCAGCAGGCTTCCCGGCGGCAGTCGAGCAGGCTTCGCCCTCCTCAACCTTGGTCACAGTCAGATACCAGACTTGACGCCGGTACTTGGACCGTGCGGGGGTGCGGGACGCTTCAAGGATGGGGGGGACGCGGGTCAGGCAGGTGGGCCTGGTGTACGCGATTGGTCAGGTGGCGACCTTGCTGATCGTGTTGTGGCTGAACCGCCGGTATCACCTTGGCAGCGCGAGCGCTGTAGTCGTGGCGCTGGTGCCGACGCTTCCCGGTGCGTTCCTCGCCTGGGCGGCGTACCGGGACGACCGGGCCGAGGCATCGGCGGACCTGGACCTCAAGTCACGGGCCCTGGCGGCGGCGGTCAGGGTCTCGGAACGGGACCAGGTCGCCAGTCTGTTGGGCGCGGGTGGCCGACGCATCGACGTGAATTTCGAGTACCTGCACGCCACGGGGAACGACGCGGTCCGTACAGCCACACGTGGACATCTCGCGGACGTGCTCGCCTACTACCGCAGCCTGCGCCCTGCCCGGCTGCTGATCACTGGAGCACCGGGGGCGGGCAAAACGCTGCTTGTCCTGCAATTGCTCATCGACATCCTGGACGACCCCGATCGCGGCGACGCTGATCCGGTTCCGGTGCGTTTCTCCCTCGCGAGTTGGGACACGCTGCAGCCGCTGGCCCAATGGCTGGCTGAGCAAATCCACCAGCGCTACGGCACTACGACCGACGTCGCGCAGGCGTTGGTCGACCAGCGGCGAATCCTGCCGGTCCTCGACGGCCTGGACGAGATGGATGACAGCACCACGCCTCTCGGCCGCCGGCGTGCGATAGCCGCCATAGTTCTCCTCAATGACTACCAGGACACGCGGGGCAGTGCTCCCCTGGTGCTGACCTGCCGGGCAGAACAGTACGAGGAACTGGCCAGTGCGGATGTGCACATGCGGGACTCCGCCCGGGTCCAGATCCGTCCCGTCACCCCGCCCCAGGCCACGGCCTACCTCACTGGCCGCGCCGCCGCCCCTGCCCGCTGGGCGACCGTACTGACCGCCCTGGCCACCGATCCTGCCGGGGTCCTGGCCCGTGCCCTGGACACCCCGTGGCGCCTGAACCTGGCCGTCACCGTGTACGAGCAACGCGATCCGGAGACGCACGCGTACGTCCGCGACCCGGCTGACCTGCTGGCTCTGACCTCCCCGGCCGCGGTCCGCGACCACCTGCTCGCCCGCCACCTCCAGGCCGCCACCGCTCAGCACCCGGGCCCCTACACTCCTCGCCAGGTGCACCGGTGGTTAAGCGTCCTGGCCACCCATTTGGCGGGCTCGGCTGGAGCCGAGCCCCGAACCGACCTGCTCCTGCATCAGCTGTGGACCCTCGCAGGTCCCCGCCGCGTCCGTACACTCGATGCGGCTGCCACGGCCTTGCTCGCCCTGGCTTTTGATGCGGCTCTGATGGGCCAGAGCCCGTCAGGATTCTCCCTGGTCCCACTGCCGGGAGTGGTGCTGTTTACGATCTGCTCGGCGTGGTCGGTCACCCTTAATACAGTGCGGCCCCCCAGGAGCGCCCGCAGCCTGGGCCATCCGGCTCGCAGGCGCGGGCTCACCGGGGAGATCGCGGTCTTCCTGGCCACCGCGCTGGCACTCGGGCTGGATATGGGGCTGGCAGGAGGCTGGGGAGGCAAGTGGGGTGGACTCGGCGTGGTGGTCGAGCCCCTGTTAAAGATGCTGTTCGGGATGGGGCTCGCTGCAGTGATCGTCCTGGGCAGCCCAACGATCATCACCGCAATCGGATGGGGGTACATCGTGCCCACAGACCCCCGCCATCCGCTCAGGGACGACCTGATCGTCGGGTTCGCGAGCGGCGCGGCTTTCGGCATCACGCTGGGAACAGCCATCGGAATCACCCTGCAACCAGGAACGGGAGTGATCGCCGGACTGGGCCTCGTCCTGGTGATCGGCTTCTGGCCGTGGTCGCGGTCTGCGGTACGGCGCTACCTGGTGTTCTTGTGTGTGTGCCGGGGCCAACTCCTGCCCTGGCGCCTCGGCGCCTTCTTGAACTGGGCTTACGAAGCGGGCCTGCTACGGATCTCCGGCATCGCCTACCAGTTCCGGCACCGGGAACTGCAAGACTGGCTTGCGACCAACCCCAGACCCTGAATGACCGACGTCAAGAACCCGGGGTCCGGCGGCACCCCCGCAGTCGAAGTTCGTGGTGAGGATGACCTTGATGCTGCCGCGCTTGACCAGCCGGGCGAGGGCGCGGTGCGCGGCGGTGGGCTGCTTGCCGGCGTCCTCACCGTCGGCGGGTTCGAAGTAGCCGGCCAGCAGGGCCTGCCGGGCGGCCGGGGTCGGTGCGGCCTCAGCCAGTAGGCGGGAGTACCCGAGCGGCTCGCCGAACCGGGCCTCCCACCAGGATTCCGGGTCAGCCGCAGCCCGGGCGCCAGCGTCGGGGTCGTCCGGCTCGTGCACGGCGGCGACCTTGGCCACCAGGTCCTGCACGATGCCCCAGCCGGTCTTCACCCCCGAGGCGATCGAGATGCCCGCCCGAGCAGCACCGCGTACACGCCCGGACAGGTGTGCACGTTCAGCGCCAGCGCCATCCGCGCGTCCAGCACCGCACCCGTCCCCGGCACCGCCACCGCGCTCGCCACGGCCCCCACCTCACTTCCAGCCCGGCATTTCACCCCTGGCGGCGAAACCACCACCGGGGCTACCGGAATCGACCCTACCATCAATCTCGTCATAATGACGAGAAGTATTCGCTCCGCGCACCACCGCCGCTCCCGGCGCCGGTGTCGATGCCAGCGCGGACCCGACGCCGCCCCGTACGACATCTGCCAACCGGACCGGCCACTGCGCACCGCCGCGCAGCCAAGAGCACGGGGCCGCGTGCTACTTCGTGGTCGGCTCCCACGGGTCCGCATTTGCTGCAACGATCCGCTTTCATGACAGTCGGAAGCCCCTCCCCTGCAGACGAGTTCGCGGACGACGCGGAGACCGCAAGGCGTGCCTCCGAGGCAATCCAGATCATGGTCGCCGCGTTGGACGCCATAGGCCGCATGAGCGGACCGGTCACGGCACCGGATGTGTCAGCGCGCGTCTTCCCCATCGCCTACGGCTGGTTCGCCGCAATCGTCCGAAACAGCCAGCTGATCGCACTGGCGCACCAGCACGGGCTGCGCCACGAATGTGCGGCCAACGCGCGCTTGATCCTGCAGCACACCCTCGCCCTCCAGTGGCTCGTCGAAGCCGGAGAACCAGCTGCTGGCGCAGTTGAAGACGCTGAGCACCGCCAGATGCGCGCCCTGATCAAGGAAGTCGTGGACACCAGGTGGCCAGTCCCGGCCGGTCTGGCGATGCCGGCCGGAACACCTCCGCCTAAGAAGGGCCGGCTGGCGAACGACTTCGAGAACTTCAAGGACATGTGCAAGCTCTACGACGGCGGCCCTCAGCTGTACGTGCCATACAAGCTGACCTCCAGCAACGCCCATCCCAGCTACACAGGCGCCATGGCGTACCTGGTGCCGGAGACCGGCCAGCTATCCACCACAGCCGTCACGGACACCTACGCCCACCTGGTCGACTCCACCCGCTGCCTGATCCAAGCCGGGCACGCCTTCGCCCCCTGCTTGCCGACACGACGATCGCCAACGCGGTGGGCCAGGCCGAGACGGCGCTCGGCATGCAGTTCGGCTTGTGGCAGCGCCTGCCGGCCTGCCCGACTTTCCGAATCGGCTCGCCCCGGCCGCGCTCGCGCTCCCGCAGGCCGAGCACGTCCCGCCGACTTTCGCCCGGAACGTGCCCCGCAGCAAGGGGCTCAGTCGTCCTCGTTGAGGAGGTGTTCGATCTGCCGGCGAGCGCCCTCTTCGTCTGCCATCCGCTGGCTGCGCTGGTAGGAGCACACCGCGCACTGGCCATAGGCCACCCAGCCCCAGATGTCGTACCCCAGCCCGAAGAACGTCTCGAACCCGCAGACGGGGCAGTCGCGGGCCTCGATCCCCTCGGGATTGGTCTTGGGGTCGTAACCGTTGGGGTTTACGGCCGCCTCCGCGCGGCGTCCCGCTTCGTCGCCGCCGATCAGTTCCAGCAGGGACTGGGCCTGCGCGACTGATAGCCGGCTCTCCTCCCGTGCGCGGGTCCCGTCCTGGTCTGTAATCTCCTCGGTCAAGGTCCCCAGGGCCGGGTGGTCGTCGAGAGCGAGCAGCGCCTCGATGTGGCACCGCTGCAGCCCCCCGTTGCCGCGGCCGTGCCGGGCGTTCCCGCTCAGGTCAATGGCCTCGGTCAACAGTGCCACGTCGACACGCGTGATCACCGGTTCCGGAACAATCCGCGGAACGTCGAAGATGGTGCCC
Source organism: Streptomyces sp. NBC_00433 (assembly GCA_036015235.1). Classification (NCBI taxonomy): domain Bacteria; kingdom Bacillati; phylum Actinomycetota; class Actinomycetes; order Kitasatosporales; family Streptomycetaceae; genus Streptomyces; species Streptomyces sp. NBC_00433. The sequence goes on from CP107926.1 coordinate 36,222, forward strand.
GCCGGTCCCGGCGGCAGCGGCTCAACCGGCGCCGGGTCCTCGATGAGATGCACGCCGGGCGACCCGTCCTCGGCAGCCCTCCCGGCGATCACTTTCAGCAGATCCCGCGCGAAGTAGACGTGGCCGTTCGGCCTCGCTTCCTCCCCCGGCCAGTGCGTCGCGACGATCGCTGCCAGGCCGTTCGACAGGGCCTGGTCAAAAAGCCCCTCGTGCCCGGGCTCTGCGGCGGTGAGGTCCAGCGACTCCACAGGTGCCCTCGGATCGCCCGGATGCTCCTGCAGCGCGCGGTACATCATCGCTGCGCACCTGCCGAAGTAGCGGGCACGGGATTCCTGCAGGTCCTGCTCTGGCTCCATACACACATACTCCCCCGCGCCACCGGAGGACCGCGGCCGGGTCAGGGCGCGGGAATCGGGCGGGCTGCGGCGGTGCCGATCCGGCCGGCCGGGGGCCGGGGCAGGTGGGACAGATGCACGGCTGCTCGGCGCCGTTCGTCGACGCGATCCGCTCCAGCTGGCGTACCAGGTGCGGCCGCTCCCCGGCGGGCTGCTCGGTGATGATCGGCGTCATGGCGTTCTTCCTGGGGGCTGGTAGGAGTCGTTGGGTTGCCGTGCTGGGTCGGCCGACTGGTGCGGCGGCGCCGCGGTTCCACCGCGGCGCTTCTTCGCATTCGGCGCCTCGCGGGCGAGTTCCCCGATCCGGCGCTGCACTTCCTCGAGCCAGGCCAGCCGCTCCGGGGAGAGCACCAGCTGCTGCTCCTGGTCCTCCTGGCCGTCATCGTCCACGTCGGCAGGGTCGGCGAACTGCAGCTGCTCGCACAGGGCCGCGGCGGTCGCCTGGTCGGTCGGCGACGGCTTGCCCGCACGTGTGACGCGGTCGGGTTGGACGGGTCCGGCCGGGGTCCTGGAGGCCCGCACAAGAGCCTGGAGGCTGATGCTGGTGGCCACCGCCCGGGCGTGGACGCTCAGCTGGGGCACGGCGTCCTCCGCCGGCTCGGGGCGGTCTCGCCTGGCGGGCAGCAGCCGGTGCCAGGTGGCGGTGTAGGCGGTGTGCCCGGGCGGCCGCGGCCGGCGGCCCTCCACCGGGGACGGGGTGATGTCGACGCAGTGCGCGCCGATCGCTTCGGCCTGTATGTCCTGACCACTACGCAGGTGGTGTTCGCTCATTACGCGTGCGGCATCCGTGCCGGTGCGGTTGCTCGCGGCGGCCGACGACACTGCGGTACTGAACCTGCGCTCTGAAGTCCCGGTCTCGAAGGTGGACGACACGGCGGAGTTCAAGTTCATTGACCTGTTGCTGCCGCAAATGGAACAACGGCGACAAGTTCGGCGAGGACTTCTTTCGAGGACTCCAACGCCAAGGTATGCAAGCTGGTCAGGGAGCTGAGGATGTGCTCGCCCTGTCCGGTCATGACCCCGTACTGCCGCGATCAGTACGCCCACAGCTTCGTCCTTGGGTCGTGGAGCTTTCGGCGCTGGGGCCCAGATACCGGCGTGTCCTGGGAGAAGCGGCCGCCCGTCCAGTGCGGTCGCACCTCTGACAGAACGGCCGGGTGACGGCCGAGCCCCATATCCTCATGGCTAACCGCAAGGCGCCCCCGCCCTAGGCCGTGTCTGATAATGATCACGTTGCGGCGGCTTCTCTCTGTGGAGTCCGCTGGCTGCCTGTGGGAGGGTCCTGCATGTGATCAGTCAGGATGGTGTCCGGGTCCGCGAGCTCGTACTCATGGACGGAGTTCGCCCGGCGGACGTTGTGCGTGTTCATCGCGAAGCACTTCACGTGCTGCGTTCGAGCATCGACGCAGCCCACATCGATGCCTACAGCGGTGACTTCTGGCCGCCCGAGGTCCTGGACTCATATGAGCGTGCCTTGTCATTGGCTCGGGAGGAGGTCGTGCGCGGTAACCGCTCCAGGCGCTCCGATCCTGGGATGGGCATCGACATTGATGTCCGAGACGACGGACAGTTCGAAGTGCTGTCGGACTTGGCTCCTTACACAATCAACGCCGAAGGCTGGCGGGATGGTCGGCTGGTCTTCAGTGCCAGCGACTCGGGAACCGCCCTGTGGATTGAGGTCACACAGGAACAGGAAGCGGCACTTCTGTCCCGACTGGGTCTGCTGGGGATCCCATCTGGTGTGCTCACCGTCCTGGCGTCCGGGCGCTAAGCGCCTGCCGACCCGGGCTCGCGGAGCCACAAGATCAGCGAGGCAAGGCGGAGTCCGGCCTGGTAGCGGTCCGCGAGCTTGTCGAACCGGGTCGCTACCGCGCGGAACTGCTTGAGCCGATTGAAGCACCTCTCGACAACGTTGCGGTGCTTGTACGCTTCCGCGTCGAAGGCGGGTGGTCGACCGCCCCGGGAACCCCGACGGAGCCGGTTGGCGACCTGGTCAGAGCGTTCAGGGATCGTAACGGCGATGCCATGACGCCTGCACCAGGCACGGATCCCCCGGGACGAATAAGCCTTGTCCGCCAGGACCCGGTCCGGGCGGGTACGTGGCCGTCCCCGCCCGGTACGCGGGACACGGACAGCGTCAAGTACCGCCTCAAACATGGTGGAGTCGTTGACGTTGCCGGGTGTGAGCACGAGCGACAGCGGCAGGCCGCGGCCATCGACCGCCAGGTGAACCTTGGTGGTCAGGCCGCCCCGGGACCGGCCGAGGGCCTGCGACGCCGCCGTACGTTCCGGATCTTCCAGTTTGTCCCCGTCGGCCTCCCCCTTTTGCGGGCGCCGGCGGCGTGCTGATGGGCGCGGTTGATCGTGGAGTCCACCGAAACCGTCCACTCCACCGCGCCCACCGCGTCATCACGGACCTGAACATGCTCCAGCAACTTCGCCCATGTACCGTCCGCATCCCAGCGGGCAAACCGCTCGTAGACCGTCTGCCACGGCCCATACCGCTCGGGCAGATCACGCCACGGCGCACCCGTCCGCAGTCGCCACAGCACCCCGTTGACCACCTGCCGGTGATCCCGCCACGGGCGCCCACACCCGTCCGCACCCGGAAGCAGCGGCTCTATCCGCTCCCACGCCGTATCCGTCAGCTCGCCTCGACCCGTCACAAGATCATTATCAGACACGGCCTAGCGGCCCTCACGCAATGGGTGGAGCGGGAAGGCACCGACCGGCCCGTACCTCGCGGACACGGTGAACAGATCGCAGTCGACGGCGCGACAGAACCAGTGATCATCAAGCTCGGGGTGTGGATCTCCAACACCAAAAGCCGCCGCGACAGGCTCACTACGGAGCAGCGGGCAGCGCTCGCTGAGCTTGGCGTCGAATGGGCGTAGAACTCGGTGAGGGCCCGGCCACTCCGAGCGCCTGATCACCCTCACGCAAAACGTCGAAGGTGGGCAGACAGCATCCGGTCTCGCGCGGCCATGCCGAAAAGATCGGTCGACGGAGTGCCCTGCCGATCTTGGCGGAGCACTCCGCTTCTCCTTTTGGCTTCCCTTGCTGAAAAGGGATGTCCGAGGTGGGTCGTAGCGTTGAGCACAGGTACGTGGAGAGGCAAGAGATGAGCGCGAGTTCCATCCGATCCCAGCTCGAACGCAAAACCAAAGCGCGAGCTGATGCGGAAAAGAAGGTCGGCGAGTTCCGCACCAAAGAGGCCGCCAAGCGGACAAAGGCCACCAGCGAGCGGGCAGCCTCCGCGAAGGCCAGCAGTCCGACGACCGCCAAGAGCAGGCTGAGTGCTGCTGCCCGGTACGAGGACGACGCCAACAAGGCGGCTAAGGAGGCTGGCGCTTGGAGCACCACGGCGGCCAAGTACAGCAAGGAGGCAGCGGATTTGCAGGTGAAGCTCGCGAAGGCCGAGCAGAGCGAGCGTGACGCTGTGGAGAAGATCCGTAGGAGGGAGCAGGAGCAGGCCGAACGGCGTGCGGCAGCTGAGCGGCGGAGTTTCGAGAGCCGTCTGTCGACGACGGAGAGCCAGGTGCGAACGGCGTTGAGGGATCTGCGAGCGCCGAAACCGGAGCCGCTTCGGGTGCTGCTACTGGGCGCATCGTCCGAGGGTGATCTGCGGGTGGGCCGGGAGCAGGAGCGGATTCACGCAGCCGTGCGCAGCGCGACGCACCGGGATCTGGTGAAGCTGGAGGTGCACCCGGCCGCGACCGCGGATGTCCTTCTGAACGGGCTCACCCAGTTCCACCCGCACGTCGTCCACTTCTCCGGCCACAGCTCGGCTGACCTCATCGCATTCGAGCAGGACGTGGAGGAGCACCACAAGGGCGCCATCGTCACCAGCGGCGCATTTGCTCGGGCGATCGGGGCCGTAGACGAGCCGCCGCTGCTGGTCCTGCTGAACTCCTGCCGTTCCGCCCCGCAGGCCGAGAAGCTGATCGGCACCGTCCCTTTCGCGATCGGCATGTCCGACTCGATCGGCGATGTTGACGCGATGACGTACGCCGCCCGCTTCTACGCCGCCATCGCCGACGGCCAATCGGTCGAGGCAGCGCATCTTCTCAGCCAGGCCGCGATCGCGATGAACGGTCTCCCTGACTACGACCTGCCGACCCTGGTCTGTGCCCCCGACGTCGATGCGCGGGCAACGCGCCTTGTCACGCCGCCCCCGGCGTGACAAGGACAGCTGTCCCCCCGATGGGGCGGTCCGCCGGTCCTTCGGTGAACTGCCCTTGTGCCGGACAATCTCTGACCGCTCCCCCGCACGACGGACCCCGGGCCTGCTCAGGCCCGGGGTCTCGTGCTGCCGGCGGGCCAGCTGTTCTCACCCGGGCGCCCGCGAGGGCTGTAACGCGAAGGTGTAACGCACGCCAGTTCCCGCTGGGAAGGGCATTCTGGCAGGTCAGAGGTGAAACGCGGAATCCGCGTTGCACCCCCGTTTCACTGCCGATCCGCTGGGGGGCCTGCCGCACTGCTGAGATTCAGTCCGTAGGCGTCTGCTCTTGGGGCGGGAAGAAGCCGAGCCGCTCTGAGTCGTCGGCGCTGAAGGCGTAGATCCTTGCCTGTTCGGCGATGGCAGCGGGCGGTGTGCCGTTTTCGATGATGATGACTTGGCCGGGGGGGTTGTCGATCAGGTCTTGGTAGAAGTGCTCAACGACGTCGTGGGTCATCAGCTCTGGGTTGGCTTCGCGGTTTTCAGGCTGGCGGTAGGTGACCACGGGTGAGTCGAGCATGATGAATCCGGGGTGGATCAGGCCGCGTGTTGTGTTGCGGCGTGCCAGGGAAACGGTGAAGGCCGCGTGGATGATGGAGCGCATGCCCTGGCCCCGGCTCCCGCGGGGCCTTCCGTCGACTGAGACCTCTGCGGTGGTCGGGTTGTAGGTGACGCGGTTCTCTCCGGGGACATCCCATGCCTGGAGCGTCTGGTGGATCGCCTGCTCGAAGTCTGCGATGTCGGCGGCCGGGATGCCGTCGGCTCTAGCTGGCGGCGGGGCTGGCACGGCATCGGAGAGGGATGCCTTCATGTCTTCCATCTGCTCGATCTGCGCATGAATGGCCAGCTCCTGCTCCAGCCGTGATCGTGCCGCGATGACCTCGCTGGTGTCCGTAGCGAGTGGCTCCAGCTGCTCTTCGAGCGCGCACAGTTCACTGTCGATATGCGTGAGTTGCTCAGCGTGGGCGGCGCTTTCCGCGTTCAGGTCGGCGGCTTGAGCCTCAAGGTCTCCGGTCGTGCTGAGGAGGTCGCGGTGCAGCTCTGTGGTCTTGCGCTGTTCGGCGGCGACTGCTGCTGCCAGTTGCGTCGTCTCGGCCAGGTGATGACCCGGGTGCTGATGTTCTGGCTCTGCTCCGCAGAAGACGCAGGTCCCGGTCTGGAAGTAGCCGAGGAGGTTCCCGGCCTCTCCGACCATCCGCAGGCGTTCGAGGTCGGATTCGTACTGCTGGCGTAGCAGCGTGAACCGGGCCAGCAGCTCGCGCACTTCACTCGCGCGCTGCTGGGCAGCGCTACCGCTGGCTTCCAGGTCTCGGCGGCGGCGCACGAGCGTGGAACGGGACGTGATGAGCTGACTGGTTCGCGACGTGACGGCGTCCAGAGACGATTGCAGGCGGGTCAGCTGTTCGCGCAGCTCGGACTGGTTCGCGGCGATGGTGAGCTTGCTGCGGTTGTCATTGATCAGGCGGTCGAGGATCGCGACCTGGCCTTTGCCGATCTTCTTTTCCTCGCGGGTGGGCGCGGTGGGGCCGGCTGGTTCGTCCGTCCCGGTGAGCAGGAGCTTGAGGACGGACTTCTCACCGGTCTCGTTCTGTGGCATGCCCGTGGTGAGAGTCGGGGGGCGCTCGGCGCCCATCCGGGTGACGTCGATGACGGACAGTCGGACCAGATCTCGGTAGCTGAGTAGCCGCACTTTCCCGAGCGAGTTCCGGAGGATCTTAAGTCCGTCGATGCCCAGCGTCTTGAGGAGGTAGCGGGAGATATTGCCCTGAGAATTGGGGTTGTGCTTGAAACTGAGGGTGGCGTCGGCTGGCCCTGCGGTAAGCGTGCGCACATCGTGGTTGTACACGTCGATAGTGCTGTCTTCGAGACCCCGGGAGAGGGTCATGACCCGGCCGTCGTCGACGCGCAGGCCGAGCAGGATCCGGCTGTAGCCCTTGCTCTCCGGGATGGGCTTGAGTTCACCGGCACCGAGCATGTAGTCCACGGACTTCTCGATATACGACTTACCCGTGTCGGAACCGCCGTAGACGACTGTCAGGCCCGGGTCGAACTCCACGGCCGCTGGCGTCTTCCCCATGCCGAGGAACGTCAGGTGTACCAGCGTCAGTCTGTTCACGGCACGTCCCTTTCGGCTGTCTGAGGGGTGTCTGCGGCGAGGCTGTCGAACCAGCGCTGGGTGATCTGCTTCATGCCGTCGCGGACGTCCGATTCTTCGTGCATGTAGGTGCTGACCAGCCAGGCGGCGCGCTCTGTCAGCAGCCCGAGGTACGGGGCTTCCAGGACGTGGAGGAAACTGGCGGCCTCTTCGGTGGCCCCGTAGAGGAAGCCATCGCTGGTGGCGGTCATGTCGGCCAGGCCGGCCCGCATGAGGACGACCAGTCCTTGTTCGATGAGGCGCCGGCGCATTCCGAGCTCGCCGGGGCCGATGGGCAAGTCGGGGTGGAGGCTGGGCGGACCGTCCGCGAGGTCTCCGCTGTGGAGCATGGCGTGGTCGAGGTAGACGAGCTGGGCGACGTCCAGGCGGCGGGGGAAGGTCTCGGACAGCAGAACCAGGGCCCGGATGCCGACCTCCAGGGAGCTGTTCAGAGGATTCATGTGGACTCCTCTTTGCACCAGGTCAGCGTCAGCTTGTCGTCGTTCTCGTTCGCCAGATGGTGGCACAGGCCTTTGAGGTCGATGACTTTCACGACGGAGCTGAGGATGTTGTGGGGGTTGGGCTTGTGGGCTGCGGCGGCGTCCATGACGGCGTCCAGGCGGTGCTGTCCGCTGGCGTAGTCGCGGTCTTCGATGTCGACCACGGCGTCGTACAGGTCCTTCTCGATCGCCTTGTAGGTCTCCTCGGGGACGCTCTCGCGGGCGAAGACCCGCAGCGACTCCGCGTGGAAGAACGCCTCCCGGTGGCGGGCCATCTTCCGGTTGACCGCTTGGTGATCGCGGACCTGGACAAGTGTTTGTAGGCTGAGGCCGTACGTCTGGTTGTAGACGTCCAGAAGTTTTTGCACGTAAACGGCTTCATCGGCCCTCTGCTCGGCCGGCGCCGGGGCGGCGGCCGGTCGGGGCGGGAGCGGCTTCGGGAAGCGACGAACATGGTGCGGGGTCGTCGCATGCAGCTCGAGGATGTTCTCGATGTCCGCGGCCTCGAACATCGAGAAGTCCGTCTGGCGGGCGAGGTCTCCGACTGCTAGCCGCACGGCCGGGTCAAGATCAGCCCCGAGTTTAGAGTCGGCCTTGTCCCAGGCGTCGAGGAAGTCCTGCCTCAACTTTGGAGGGTTGAGGAGGCGGCGATCAAGGATCGGCCCGATCTTCGGCGCGACGAAGACGTACCGCGTGGGCAGCTCGTACTCGCCCAGCACCTTCGCCGTGAAGATCTTGACCATCTCAGGCCATGCATCGCTCTGCGTCAGCGCCTTGGTGTAGTGCTTGCACTGGTAGCAGTGCCACTCGCCGGCCACACCCTGCACGGTGAGGCACGCTGCGACGTCTGCTCCTCGATCGCCCGCACCGCCCATCCTCTTCACTCGAAGGTACGAACGCCCGTTCCACGTGCCGAAGGCCCGGACCCACTCGACGGTGAAGTCCTCCCAGTCATCGGCCTTGTAGACGTGGGCCAAGAGTTGCTGCGGGGTGAACGCCGGAGCGCCCTGTGGAACCGTGACGACCACCGGAGGCGAGGCCGGCTCTGAAATGCCTTCGAAGACCGGTCTCGCGCCATCACAGCCGGGCTCGAGCTCCCCCGCCACACTTCACCGCCCCCGGCACCGAACCATCCCGCAAGATCACGCAAGTCCTATCATCTCGACTCGCTCAGCGTGAAGACCGGAGAACTCATTGTTCACCCATGTGGGTGAGAGGCGCGGCGTCCAGGCGGTCCAGCCGTTCGTAGGAACGCGGAGCAAACGGACGCGATCCTGGGCCCAGCGCAGGGCGCCTTCGAGCGCCGTGGACAGTAGAGCGGCCGTCTCGCAGGATGACGTCGACAGGCGCCTGCTGGCCGCTGTCGGCCGACAGCTGGTTGGCAGCGAGGCGCCGGACGACGGTGGCGACCGCGCGGGCGTGCCTGGTCGGCAGGAGCGCTAACTCCGCCGTCGCACCTCTGCAGGGTGTCCGGGCCGGTCCACCACCGTCGCAGCCCAGTCCCGCGCCGCCTGCCCGAGGGTGCGCGGGGTCCACTACGGCGGGCTGCGGGGCAGGCCGCCACGACGCGAACTGGTGCCGCTTCCCCGAGGCGCCCTGTCCGCAGTCCTGATCACACCCTCCATCACCAAGGGCTGAGGACAAGGAGAGGGCACAGAGGGGATGTCAGCGCCCCGAAGCGGCGGTATAGACATCGCTACCCCAGGTCAGGGACCCTTTTCGAAGCGGCCCTTGACAGAACGGTGTGCCCAGGCCGTTGCCTACTCGGTTCCGCGCCTAGTTGCACAGTCCGTTGCCCAGCCGGTTACCGAACGGCACCGGGCAAAAGTCCGGGAAACTCCGGCCGCACCGGCCGCCGGCTGCCGGTCGGCCTGCCGGGGGCGGTCGGACTGCTGCGGCGCCCGGCCAGCTCAGGTGACCCGGTCGGCAGGCGCGGCCTCCAGGCGGTCCAGGCGTTCTAGAGAGCACGCACCAGGCGGGCGCGAAAACGCCCCGAGTCCGCGCCCTGCGCCATCTGCCGACCCGACCGGCCGCTGGGCACCACCGCCGCATAACTGCTCCGGGCTTGGTGGCCTTATGCGCCCAACGGGTTTGCTGGGACGGAGTGGAGCTGCTCCAGGATCTTCTCCATACCGAGCAGCCCGGCGTCCAGGCTGATCTGCTGGAGCCAGCTGTCGATGAGGGCCTGGCGCTCCGCCGGGTCTCGCTGGTCGACGCCGGGGTCGGCCAGCAGGCTCGCCCCGCGAGAGGTGCCTGCGTCCAGGATCGAGGTCAGGCCGTTGCCCGCGAGCAGCTTGGGCACGTCCGTGCTGCTTTTGAAGTCCAGGCCAATCGGCTGGGGCACTACCAAGGGGTCGATCCCCGCGAGGACGGCGAGCGCGGCGGTGGCTGGTTCGTCGACCAGCGAGGCTGCCAGGGCGTCGACCAGTTCGTACAGTTGGGCCACGGAAAGGCGCAGGCTACCCGGCTGACTCGAGGTCGTGTGGCTGATGCGTACGAAGACCTCCAGGGTGACCTGCAGGTGCGAGACGGCAGCGCCGTAGGCAGCCGGCAGGTCGACCTTGGCTATGGCCTCCAGCGGGAAGGGCGCCCCTCCCCCCGGGCCGCCCTGCCACAGCAGGCGAACGTTGCGGGCCCGGTTAAAGCCGGAGCGGTGGAACGGGTTCAGGCCCCCGTCTCCCATTGATGAGCACCAGTGGAGCATGGCCCGGTGCAGGGGAGAGGAGTTCAGGGCATCAGCAAGTGCCTGCACACCGCGCTCGGACAGCGGGCTCCAGGTGGCGGAGGCGTCGACCGGCACGAACATGCCCGTACGCACGACGAAGTCGGCTGCCTCCTGCCCGTCGTCACCGCGGGGAAGCTCCGCCGGCGGAAGCCGCATTCCGGTGGCCACCGTCTGGGGTGCGGCCTCGTTGACCAGCTGCGTCAAGCGCGACAGGTCCGCGACCGCGTTGCGTCCGTGAAGGCGGATCGGGGCCGCCCCACTGATCAGCAGCGGGCGCGGCGCTTTGGCGGGGTCGACGCGGACGACCAGGACCATCAGGCCGTCAGTGCCGGGCAGGGCGACGGGGATGATCTCCGGCTCCCACGGCGGTTCCAGTTTCTGGTGGCAGGCGTTGACGATCTGGACGATCGTCGGCTCCGGGACGCCCGTGATCCGGTCGGGCACGTTGCGTTCGGTAACGCCGACCAGGATGAGCCCGCCGTAGCTGTTGGCCATCGCCGCGACCGAGTCGGGGATCTTCTGGGCGTAGCTCTCCTTGTACTCCAAGGTCAAGCTCTCCGGCTGGCCGATGGCGACCAGCTCACGCACACGCTCCAGCGTCACATCGTCAGCGCGGCAGGCGAACAGGGAAGCAGTAGAGGTCACGCGGGCCGCCTGTCCGGCGGATGAACACGGTTGAAGGATTTCACCCGGCCACGCTAGCGAAGCAGGCCGTACCCACGTGCAGATCCGCCTACACAGCTAGAACAGTCAGCAAGGCCGGCTCCAGGTCCTGCCCGCTGCCGTCGGCTTCCGCGCCCCAGCCGCCCTCTGCGAGCCCGTCGACGGCCAGCCCTACGACCAGGTGCCCACCGAGCAGTACGACGTCACCCCAGCCTGCAAGATCGAAGGGGCGTACTTTGGAGCCCAGTGTGGCCCGGCCCGCACCGCACCCCCGGCCCCGCCCCGGCACCGTCTGCCGACCCAACCGGCCTGGCGAACCGCAGCCCCGTGCTCTGACCGCATTGGTTCAAAGGCGTTTCTGCTCTATGCCGGAGCGTGGTGTCTGCCGCCGGTCGGAGCAATTGTCAAGAGTTGTGGATTGACACGCTGCCGGGTTGGCGAGGTGGGGTATTGCTCGATGCGCCGAGCATCGGAAAGTTCGCGTGACACCGCCAGCATTGACCGTCGCTCACGAACAGGCTCACCGACGAAATCGTCGCGGTGACGGGCAACCGGTCGGCCAGTTCCGCCTCCACCTCGCCGAAGATCCGGGATGGCTGCCCATGGGCGACGGTCAGGTGCGGGATGACCTCGGCAAACTGTCCCCCGTAGGGCGGCGCCTCCGGCCATCGTGTGGTAATGGACTCGGTCAGCGCGCGAAGCGGCTGGTCTGGGGTCGGCGCCAGGTAGAGCACGTCAGGGAAGCGGCCAGACTCGTCGAACCGGACCGTGAAGGAGTCATGCCCGGCGATCAGGGTCGTGAGATCACCGATGACCGCGGCACTGATGAGATCGACGTCGAGGAACGGGAAGAGCACCGTCACGTGGGCGGGAATCCCGGCCGCTGCGGAGGCGTCGAATCGCCGACGCCAGTTCTCAACCAGTGGTTCGGCTTCCGCCACCGTGGCAAGCAAGGCGGTCTGACCTGCTCGGTAACGTCCTGACTCTTCTTGGGACACGGTTGGATGTTCTCGGACGGCTTCCGTTCGCGCCACCGGTTTCAGGCAGCGTTGACCTCCTCGCACTCGACCAGGACACCGTTCTCGCACCTCGCCCCGGAGCGGACCAGAGCAACAAGCTGAGCCCCGGTGATCGCCCGCCAGCGAGCCTGGGCCGACTCCACCAGCTTGAACACCATCGCCAGGGCTGCGGCCGGGCTGCCCGCGCCGCGAGTGACCTTCGTGCGGAGCTTGACCGTCGAGAACGTCGACTCGATCGGGTTCGTGGTCCGAAGGTGGATCCAGTGCTCGGCCGGGAAGTCGTAGAACGCCAGCAGCTCGTCCTGGTCATCGGTGATCTTCGCGAGGGCCTTGGGGAACTTGGCGCCGTAGGTCTTCGCGAACGCCTCGATCGCCTTCTCCGCGTGGGTGCGGCTCTCGGCGTTGTAGATCTCCTGCATCGCCTTCGTGGCGCCCGGCTGTGCGGACTTCGGCAGGCAGTTCGTGACGTTGCGGGCTTTGTGAACCCAACATCTTTGCTGCCGGGCAGCGGGAAACACCTCGGCCAGTGCCCGCCACAAGCCCATGGCACCGTCGCCGACCACCAGCTCGGGGTCACGCATTCCGCGTCGCCGGCAGTGGCGCAGCAGGTCGGCCCACGACTCGGTGGACTCGCGTAGGCCCTCTGCCAGCGCGATCAGCTCCTTGGTGCCGTCCAGGCGCACCCCGAGCAGGACCAGGACGCACGAGTGCGTCTGGCCGAGACGGACCTTCGGGTGCACCCCGTCGGCCCACACGTAGACGAAGTCCCGGTCGGACAAGTCCCGGTCCTGGAAGGCGGCGTGGTCCTCGCCCCACTGTTTCGTCAGCCTGGTGACGGTCGCCGGCGACAGACCGGCAGCGCCGCCGAGGAACTGCTCCAGCGCGGGCACGAAGTCTCCGGACGACAGCCCGTGCAGATAGAGCAGGGGCAGCACCTCCGAGATCTTCGGGGACTTGCGGCACCACGGCGCCAGGATCTTCGACGAGAACCGCTTGCGCTCGCCGGTGGCCTCGTCCACGCGGCGGTCGTTCACCCGGGGCGCGGTGACCTCGACCGGACCTGCCGCGGTGACCACGGTGCGGGGCCGGTGATGGCCGTTGCGGACCACCAGGCGCCGCCCGTGATCGTCGGTCTCGGCGGCCAACTCGGCTATGTACTGGTTGACTTCCGCTTCCAGCGCGGCGGCCAGCATGCGGCGGGCGCCCTCGCGGACGATCTCGTCGATCAGGGAGCCGGATTGGGTGGAGCCCTCGTCGGTGACTACGCTCAGCACGGGCATGCCTTCCCGACCCGCGCTACGAACGCGGGCCTACTCGGAGACCATCACAGGATCATCGGGAAGGTACGCCCTCCGCATACCCTCTCGGGCTGATCCACAAGTCCTGAGCATTGCTCGCGTCCGGCAACTGCTGCGCGATGGCATCAGCGACTTCCGGCGTGCAGACGATCTCAACGCCGACGTGCCGGTAGCCGGGGTCGTCTTCCTCTTCTTCTGTGACTGAGCGCCTCAGTTGGCCAGTGAGCGTCTCAGTTGGCCGCACGAAGAACGATCAGCTTTCACGAAGGCGGAGGACCAGACGGGCCCCGTGGGCTCACTCGACTCCGGGGCCGACGGCTCCCGCGCAGCGTTTCAGCCACCAAAGCAATGCGTTCAAGAAGCGCTGCGTTGAGCGCGGTGCGGAGCTGCTTGACCTGCTCCAACTGGTGGTTGATGGCTGACTCGTCTTCGGCGACGCACGGAACGCCAGCCGAGTGGTTGAGGATCTGTTGGCGGATCTTCTGCTGGGCGTCCAGAAGCTCGTCGAAGATCTGGGCGGAGAGGCGGTTCACCTCCTCGCCCACATCCGCCATCACGGCGTAGCTCACCTCCACGTTCTTCAGGGTTGCCTGGCTAGCCTCTTGGTCGAACGCTTCGAGTTGGACTTCAACCCCGGCGCTGAGGCTCTGCTGAGTACGGAGCAGCACGTCCATCCGAGCCCATCCCGTGGTGCGCAGAGACATCAGCTGAGTGATCACCGTGTTGCTGATCAGCTCCGCGCGAGACCAAGACGCTTCCTCCCTCTGGTGCCGACGCTGAACCATCGCCACCCAGATGGCAGCACCCGCGCCAATGGCTGCACCACCCAACCCACTAGCCAGCGACACGAGCGCTGAAGAATCCGCCATTGGGAGAAGCTCCCCAGCCTGAGCCTGTGGGGAACGCACCTGCTCGAAATCACTGTGGCTGAGCAGTGCGCCCGTATCGAGGCCGCGAAGCTGCGACCGCCGAGACCGAGCAGCTCACAGGATCCTGAGAGGTGGGGCAGGTCAAGACGTCACCCGATCGTGCACCAGACCCGATCGCCAACGACCAGGTACTTCAATCGGTACGAGGGTGCTGTGCGCCAGTCGACTGGCGCACAGCACCCTCGTCAGTCGCGGGTCCGGTGGTCCAGGGCGTTGCCAGAGGCTCGGTGGTGGGCGGACTGGTGAAGGCGGTCTGGATGAGGCTGCGCAGGATCTCGGACTTCTCCACCCGGCGACCGTTCCGGCGACGCGGGCGGGGTCGCCTTGGTGCGCCGTCGTACCGTCGCACAATTCCTACGGTCTGCCGTCGTGCCGTCAGCGGCGCTTTGATGAGGTATTTCGGGTGCCAGCCTGTGGTCGACGCGGTGGAGCCTGCTGCTCGCCTCCGCTCCCGGCGCCCTGACTCTGCTCCTGAGCACGGTGATTCCGCAGGACAGCCGGGATCGCCTGGAATTGTGGCGCGAGTGGCTGCGCCGCCGAAGCCGCGAACCCGCCGGCCCGACACAGCCTCCCCTCCCCCACGAACACCCCACACCCCTTCCGGCAGATGATCCGGCAGCAGGCGACACGGGCGGCACGGGCGGCACGGGATGATGAGCGCGTGACCGAGGAAGGCACCGCTCCCATCACCGCTCGGGTGACGTTCGGCACCAAGAAGCAGCTCACCGGCATGCGGTTGCTGTTCAAGACCGAGCGGGCCAGGGCAGGGGCACTGTCGGCGACACCGCAGTGGGACTGGGAATCTTCCCGGCCGAAAGGCCGCCGTGAAACGCGCGCAGTGGACGATGCACCGCGCGCACCTGCGCCAGACCGGTGAGCTGACCGGCGCCCTCGACGCCCGCGTGGCGTCCGGCGTGTAAGCCGAACAGGTGCTGTCCGCGTGCTGGAACACCAGCGCCGACGCCATCGGGCGCCTGCAGGGCTGGCCGCGCCGTCGACGATCGGTGTGCCAGGCGTGCTGGCCGGGCCGACCGCTGCGCAGCGAGGGCAGAAGCGCCTGCGCTTCGCGGCTGGAGCCGGCGCTGACGGGGGGAAATGTGCGAGTTGGCCTCATGCTCGTGACGCCGTGCCTAGCATCGAGGCATGACCTGGGTGGGCGCGGCGTGGTGGGGGCTGTTCGGTGGCTTCGCCGTCGAGGCGCTGGAATTCTGGACGGCCGTACGCCGCCATCACCTGTGGCCTTGGGAGAATCCGGGTGGCGGGCCGACGCTGGGACCCCTGGCCTACGCCACCGCCACCGCCCTGCGGCTCGTCGTCGGGACCGGTGTGGCGGTCGCAGCGCGCACATCCGGGCACAGTGCCACCGCCTGGGTAGCGATGATCGTCGGGGCCGGGACGCCTTCGCTGCTGGAAAGAGTGACAGCGTTCATCCCCTTGGCCGTTCAGGCCAGCGTCACCGCGCTCACCGCCACCACCCCGCGCCTGGGAGAGAGCGCCCAGGCCGCATTCCTCGTCCGGCCCCCGGACCCTAGCTCCACTGAGAACGGCCGCCCCGGCATGACGCCCCCGGACGGCCAGAGCAATGTGTCCGACGGTGAAGGCCAGGGGGAGTGACGGCCGTGCGCGCTGAATCCCTGGCCGGCCGGGTCGTGGCCATCGTCTCGCGCCGTGCTCCAGCGTTCCAGCCGCCTGCAGGCGAACGGACCGGCCTGGCCTGGGCCGTGCGGGCGGCATTGCCGGGCACGCGCCGCCCGGAGGGGGCCGAGGCCGCCACTACGTCCGATGCGCCCCATGCGGTCCCGGTAGCCGATCCTCTCGTGACGGTCGACCCGTCGCGCTGGAGTCAGGTCCAGGCCGCCTCCCTCGCCACCAGCCGCATGCGGTCCGCCAGGATCATGCCGTCCCTCGTCGGGCTCGTCGCCGCGTTTCTCCTGGCCGCGGGCGGCTTCGCGCTGACGACGCTGCATCCCGGCGAGGTCTCGGCGCCGACCGGGCCACGTCCGTCGCCCACCGCGACCCTCGAACCTCAGCAGACAGTCCAGCGGTACTTCCAGGCAATCAACGCCAAGGACTACCGGACAGCCTGGGACCTGGGCGGCCGCAACCTCGACCCGAGCTACAGCAGCTTCATCGCAGGCTTCGCAACCACAGCGACAACCTCCGTCACCGTCCAGTCCGTCACAGGTCACGTCGTCGCCGTGCAGCTGAGCACTCAGGACAAAGACGGCAGCACGCACGAGTACCACGGCACCTACACCGTCGACGACGGCGTGATCACGGCAGGCCACCTGGAGGCCGAGTAGGTGTACTGCCCTGTGGGGGTCTGTCCAGCGAGTGGCTCTGTTCCGTAGTCGGTGGTGACGGTCGGTGGCAGTCATTGGAGCAGGATGCGGTGACGGAGGAGGTCGAATCCTGCTCGGCCGTGCATCTGCCGCATGATCTTCTTTGTTCGGGTGTTGAGGCCTTCGGTGCGGCCGTTGTTCCAGGGCAGGGTGAGGCCGGCGTTGACGGCGGCGCGGTCGAGTTCGAGGCCGTTGCAGAAGCTGTGCAGGTGGGGCAGGTTGGCGCCGCGGGCTTGGGCGATCCATCCGGTGAGCTTGGAGTCGTTGCCCTCGGGCGGGTGTCAGGAGGGCGGCGAATTCGCGGATGAGGGCGGTGAGCTGGGTCATCTCGGGGCAGGCCGCCGTGAGGAGGGCGAGCAGGTCGGTGTCCTTGGTCCACAGGTGTTCGGGGTGGGTGAGCAGGAGCCGGGCGAGGTGCGGGGGGTTGTCACGGGGCGGTCGCCTTCGGCGCGGCCTTGGTTGAGGTAGCGGACCAGCAGGTTGGCGCTGCCGGTGTAGCCCAGCTCCCTGATCTCGTGGAGGAGGTGGGTGACGGGGACGGCCGGGGTCTCGGACCGGCGTCGGCGCAGGTGGTCGCGGTAGGGGTCGACCAGGGTTGGTCGGTAGCGGGGGGCGATGTGGTCGGCGGACGGTTCGGGGCTGCGGGCGTATCGCTTGACGGTGTTCAGGGCGATGCCCAGTCTGCGGGCGCATTCGAGCAGGCCGACGCCCTGGCCGAGGAGGGCGTGGACTTTGTGCCGGCGCTCGCGGGTGGTCTGCTCGCGGACGCCGCCGGGACGGGGCGGGTTGACGGTGGCCCAGCAAGGGGCGTGGGCACGGACTTCGGCCAGGATCTTGTCGCACAGGTTTTTCCACTGGTGCCATCGGTCGCTGACCTGCACCGCATTCGGTAGTGCCCGGCGGATCGCCTCGGCGTAGGTGGCCGAGCCGTCCCGGCACACGGCCTCGACCTCGTACTTCCCACGGAGCCATGCCTCCAATGTGGCGGCGGCCTCGCGGTCGGGCAGGACATCGACGCGCTCCCCGGTCTCAGCGTCGATGATGACCGTGGCGTATCGGTGGCGGCGGCGCAGGGCGAAGTCGTCGACCCCGATCACCCGTGGGACGCGCACTGTCGGCGGCGGGATGCCTCGAAGCAGCCGCAAGGCGGTGGCATAGGACACCGGCGTGGCCAGGAACCGCGCTAGGCGCGAAGCCGCCCGGCCGCATAACTCCTTGACCACCTCCGAGACCTGGCCGGTCAGACGCGTGGTGCGGCGCTGCAGACGCTCCAGCAGCCCAGGGACCTGCTCGCGGAAGGTCTGCCGACGGCAGCCCAGGACTGGACAGACCAGGCGTCGCACCTGGACATCGATGACGACCTGCCGGCCGTCGACCGGCAAATCTGCAACCGTCCGGCCGTGGTAGCCGTGCACCTTGCCCGTCGGGACCCCCACACATCGGGCAGGGGAAGGGAACATTCGGGGTCCGTGCGACGACCCGGATCACCTCATCGTCATCCGCCACATCCTCGATGACCAGAGCAGAAAGCCCTGAAAACACCATTGCTACAGGGGAGTTGGCATCTCGCATACAACGTCAACGACGCCCGTCACCAACCGTCACCACCGACTACGGAACAGAGCCACTCGCTGACAGACCCCTCTGTCCCCCAAAAAAGCCCACCTGGGACACCAGACCAGAGCCACCAAACCCCTCAAGATCGCTACTCCGTCACAAATGCGGCTTGGTCGGCGTGTCCTTGGCGTCATCCGCGAGCAGTGAGCTGACAGTCTCGCGATATCTGTCCGCCAGGTCCACGGCGCGATGGACCTGTGGTACCGGACCGGTCGGCCCGTCCGGGCGGGGGTCCGCGTCGGCAGGTTGCTTCGTCCTGGGTGCTTCGGCGGAGGCGCCTGCGCGGTCGTCACGGCCCGCATAGAGCGCCAGCAGCGCGTGCTCGTCGACGTCGAGCAGCTGTCCGTAGGACTTGAGCCAGTCCTGTTCGGCGTCGACTGGTTCGCCTGCAGTCCCCTCGTCGGCCAGTGCCGCAAGGACTTGGTGGTGGAGTCGCTGAAGTGCAGAGAGCCTGCTGCCTTGCTGGAATCCGAAAGCAGGTTCGTCGATGTTGTTCAGGATCTCCGCCATTCGCCTAGCTCCCGGCGGCGGCCACCCGTTCGGCCAGGCGGTGCGGTGCGCCCACAGGTCGAGGATGGCACGGCGGCACTGCTCGGCCGCGTGGGCGGCCTCCTCTGCCGTTCCGGCCGTCTGTGCATGGTCGGCCGTGGTGATGAGGTCGGCGATGTGGTGGGCGAGCCACCTTGTGAGGGTGTCACTGGTTGCGGTGGCGTCCATTTCGTGGAGGATCTTCTCGCCGAGCTTCATCAGGTCGGTGTTGGAGAGTATCGACCCGCCCGGCTCCGTCGACGAGGTAGAGCCTGCTTCGCTGGGTCCGTGCCTTTGCGGGGCCGTCCGGTCTGAGGTCAATCTGTACCTCCACGATGAGCTGCACGCCGGTGGCGGCGAGGAATCCGAGCAGGTGCTGGCGGACGACGGTGGTGCGGTAGCCCGAGGACTGGACTCGCTGGATACGGTGGCGCGCGTCGAAGTCCTCGTCGGACCACAGCGTGGTCCGTGCCAGGCGGCGTCCCGTCGGATCGAGCAGGGTGTCTCCGGTGGAGGCGACGGTGCACGCGGCCCACTGCCGGAACTCGTCGCCTGGCAGGGGGAGTTCCCAGGCCAGTCCGCGGGCTTGGTGATCGAGCCCGTCAAGGCTCTCGCGCTCGTAGGTGCCCGCGGCAAGCCAGCCGCGCAGCCGGAACGGCCCGTGGTCGACCTCGGCTTCCGTGTCACTCTGCATCGGCAGTCTCCACGACCAGATGTCCTTCGCGGCCTGGAGGGCTCGCTGGAGCGCTCGTGCGTGGGCCGGGCCGACGAGTGCCGATCTGATCGAGACGGTGCCGCGTTCGTCGGGATGGGCGACGTCGGTGCTCGCCGCGACGCACACGTGTTCCGCAAGGGCGCCTTCTGTCAGGCCGAGCAGGGCGTCGAAGTCGGCGGGCCGGGTGCCGGGCCACTTGTCTAGCGGCCGGGTGCCGAACAGGGCGGGCTCTGCCGGGATCGAGGAGCGCAGGTCGGCGCGCCAGGCGGTGGCGGACACGGGGAGATGCCCGGAGAGCCAGTACATCCACGGGTCGTGCTCGTCCTCGTCGTACCTGCCCATACTCACCGGGGTTGCGCAGTCCACCAGTTCGCCAGCGGCGAGCATCATGGCGTGGTACTCCATGTAGAGGTGGAGGCTCTCCTCCGGCGGGATGGACCCGTGACGGTGCATCATGCGTCCGGCGGTCTCCTCGTCGCGCAGTTCCCGGATGTCGGCCATCCAGTCGTCCCTGGAGAGCTGCCACTCCTCGACGATCCACCGTTCGGCCCGTTCGCTAACCTCCGCGATGTCCACGCCGAAGACCCGGGCCAGGGGCGTGAACCAGTACGGCAGCGTGTCGGTGGCATCGAAGGCGTAGCGGGCGCCGGGCCGGTTGCGGTTCTCGTCTCCGAGGGGGCGGTGTCGGCCTCGGGGTGTGTGGCAGGCGGTGGGGCGGTTCGCCCAGGCGAGGTCGCCGGTGTCGTATCCGGGGGTAGCTGCGGCGAGGGTGAGCGCGGTGGTCCGGGCGAGTTCCCTGATCTGGGCGTGCGGGAGGGTGCGATCGGTGGCGGTCGCGGCGATCAACGGCAGGTGGCGAGCCAGAACGGCAGGGTTGTCGTCGGCCACTCGTTGTAGGACGGTGAGCAGCCACACACGGGCCGACAGCCAGTAGAAGCGAAGATCGTGGCTGCGGAAGGCTCCGGCGGTGGTGCTGTGCAGGCATGGGGCCAAGCGGTCGGCGAGGGCCGGGGACAGGGGGCTGTGGGTGTCGAGAAGCAGGCCGCGGGCGGCGTGGGCGGCCTGCCAGCGGACAGCCTTGCGTTGATGTCCGAACGCGCTCCACAGCAGCGAGCCGATGACGTCGGCCGGCGTGGTCGTCGGCGGCAGGCTCGGGCCGGGTGGCGTTGCGGCGGGGACCAAGGTGCGGAGTTCACGGGCGGCGGCGTCGGCCGCCTCGTGCGGTTCGGCGAGTTCGGCGAAGACCAGGGCCAGGTTGAGCATGTGTTCGGCCGTGAGGTGTGGCCGGTGCTCGTGGATCGCGGCCAGGAGGTCGCCGCGGAGGGTCTGTGTCGTGGCGAAGGCGTTGAGCGCTGCCAGCAATAGGCCCGGTACGGCGCCGTGGGTGAGCTCCGGCAGGTGGCGGTTCAGGATGCCGGGCAGTGCCTGGGCGGCCCAGGTCCGCACGCCGGCCCCTGCCTGCCAGGTGCGGATGAGTTCGGCGATCGCCATCAGGACGGCGCAGGCGTCGATCTCGTGGTTGCCCATCAGGGCGAGCGTGGCGTCGAGGGCTTGGAGGCGCTCCTGGGGTGGGGTGTTGTGCACGGTTGCGGCGATGAGCTCCGCCAGTTCCTGGCGGTCGGGGTAGGTCTGGAGGAGACCGTCGAGAAAGGCGCTGTCGGCGAGCCGCCTCCATGCGGGTGCGCCGACGGCGGGTGCCTTGGCCTGGCGCATGCGGCTCGCGAAGGCCTGCCGGCGGCGCTGGGAAAACTCGTCATCGGTCCGGAACGGCATGACCGGATCGAGCATGGCGTGCAGTTCGCTGTCGGTGACGCGGTTGTCCTGCGCCCAGTCGAGCAGGTCCTGGGCGAGGCCGGGCTGTTGCACCGCGGGCACGCTGGAGCGCAGCCATCGGGCGGTGCGTCGCAGTTCCCTGCGGGCCAAGCTGATCCGCTGGGCGTCCCTGGGCAGGGCGTCGAGAAGGGTCAGGGTTGTTGCGGTCCGCTGTTCGGGGTCGTCGATCAGGTGCTGCAGGTAAGAGGCGTCCTGGGGGGTGAGGAATCCGGTGGCGACGGATGCGGTGATCAGCGGGGTGACGGCGTCCGCAAGGGCGTGGCGCGTTTCGTCGTCCCAGCGGCTCGCGGCCGCGAAGGCGGTGGCCGGGCTGAGGGCGGCGGCTGCGTGCAGCAGGTTCTGATAGGGGACGGCGTCCTCGTCCGCGGCATGGTCGGCTGCGGCCTCCCCTGCCACGAGGAGTCGCTCGGCGAGGTCGGTCGCCTGCTGCTCGGAGCAAGCAGGGGTGCCTCGGACCGCAAGGCGGGCGTGTGCGCTCAGCAGGCGGGCACCGTTGTCGTCGATCCCTGCGGCGGCTTCCGTCGCACGGGCGAAGTACATCTCACCGAGGTGCGGTGACACCTGCCCGGCATACTGGGCGCAAGTGGCGAGGAGGTCGACGCGGCCCACCGCGGTGTGCTGGTGTTCCTGGGCGTGGATGGCTGCCCGTTCGCACAGGTCTGCGGCGAGGGCCGGGTCGGTGTTGCGGCTGTTCAGGGTGGCGGCCATGTCGAGCCACAGCCAGGGGGCTTGGCCGTGGACGAGGACCGGGCCGCGGTCGGCGAGGTCGTGGAGCAAACCGGGGTCGCTGGTGTGCGTGCCGGCTGCGAGGATCGCCTCGGTGGCCAGCAGTGCCCACGCCCGGTACGTCTTCGCGCCGCGGAACCAGCGGTGGGCGACGCTGTCGTCCTGCCGCCGGAGTTCCTCCGCAATGGCGGACGGGAGGGCGTCGGCGCCCTCGGCGAGGAGCGCCTGTGCCCGGAGCATGCACATGCGCAGCAGCGGGGTGGCGTGGTCCAGCCATTGCCGCCGGTTGTAGGAGTGGCGGTCGCTGCCGGTGCGGTCATTGGGGTCCGTTCGGAGGTGACTGGGCAGACAGGCGGTGATGTCCGGGTCGCGGCCGTCGAGGACAGCGAGCAGGGCGTGCTGGCGCAGTGCCAGAACGGTGCCCGCCTCCGAATGCCGCATTTCGGACGGAAAGTCGTAGGTGGGACGGAGCCAGTGCTCGGTGAGGCGCCGGGCAAGGGTGCGGTCGCCGTGCTGGGCGGCGCTCTCGCACAGTTGGACCTGCCAGGCGGAGGCCTCTGCAGCTGGTCTGTCCAGGCATGCCTGGACGCATCCGTCGATCCAGGCCCTGTCCGAGGCGTCGAGTCGGTCGCTCAGATGCGCGATGAAGGGGGCGTGGTAAAGCGGCGGGATGTTCAGGGATGCGAGGTCGACCCGTGCCTGCCGCGGAGTGGTGGAAGGGGCGGTCGTGAGGGCGAGGGCTGCCACGGTGTCGAGCAGGTCGGCGGGGCTGGTCCAACGCCTGAGCCAGTGGGCCGCAGCCCCGGGGCCTGACAGCAGGTAGTGGGCGTACGCGCCGGCGGCGAGGTCTTCGGGTTCCAGGGACCAGCCCCAGGTTTCGTGGGAGGGCAGGTCCGTTCGGCGCTGCAGCCATGCTTCGGCGTTGCGCAGGTGTTCGCGGGCCTGCGCGTGCGTGGCGTTGTCGTGGGCGAGAACGACTGCGGCGCGCATGTGGGCCGGGCCGAGCCACGGCTGCGAGGTGTCGCGTACCAGGCGGCGTGCGAGGGTCGGGCGGTTACTGTAGCGAGCGGCGAGACCTGGCCGGGTGCGCAGCAGTTCCGTCAGCGCGGTGGTGGAGAACGTGGCCGTGCAGGCTCGGATGACAAGCCGTGCAGCCTGTACGCCAGTGCTGTTGTCGGCTGCTGCCCGCAGGGCGAGGTCGAGACGGCGGTCGCGGACATCGAGGCGGTCGAAACCGTCCGGGATGCCGGCGGGCGCGGGCTCGTCGAGGACGAGGTCGATGGTTTCGTCCCCGCGGCCGGCGTCGTAGAGGTGGTCTGCAACGTGCGTGGCCGCGTCGGGATCTGTGGCGCGCGTTGCCAGGAACAGGTCGGCGAGGCGGTGGTGGGCCTCGCGAAGGTCGTCGTCGGTGAGCACGCCCATGACGTACGCCTCGAAGTCCTCGTCCCGGAAGGCAATGGTTTCGCCCTCGAGGGTGACACCGGGCTGCAGGCCGTAGGCGAAGGCGGTGATCTGGGCGGTGGTGACGTTAAGGGCCTGCGCGAGCGGTTCGATCCGCACGGGGCGGGACAGGGCAGCCAGGAGCGCGAGCCATCGGAGGCCGCCCGCGTCGGTGCCCGTGGTCTGGAGTGCCGAATTGACCAGGTCTTCGAAGAGGTGATCCGGAGTGGTGCGGCACTGGGCGAGGATGCCGGGGATCCCGTCGCCTTGGGCCGTAGCAACGCTGAGCGCGTAGAACTGGGTCCGGGGATTTCCTGCGGTCGCCCCGTGGAAGAGCGCCGCTTCGGCGTCGGTGGCGCCGGGCGCATAGCGGCGCAGGTGCGCGCCGGACAGGGAGAGGTCGAAGGGGCGCAGCGTGACGGTCGCGGTGGTGCCTTCGGCGAGTTGGGAGATGCGGTGCGAGCGGGCGGTGAGGATCAGGCTCGTCCGGTCGGGCAGGCCCAGGTCGCGCAGCCCCGGCAGGAAGCCTCGCTCCCGCTTACGTTCGGCGGCGGTGGCGGCGTTGTCCACGGCATCGACGACCAGGACGAGACGACCGGTCTCGGGGAGCGTGTCGACGGCCTGCTGGAGCGTGCGGGTGAACTGCTCCCACAGGTCTTCCTCATCGCGGGGTGCTTCCAGGAGCAGCGGGGTTCCGCAGGTTTTCGCCAGGTCGTTAGTGACCTGGGTGATGAACCTGCGCGGGCTGTGGCGGCCCTGCCCGGACTGGAGGTAGCCGCCGGCGCCGAAACAGTCGTACATCACAACGACCGAGCCGGGCGGCAGGCTGTCCTGGAGCTGGGTCATGGTGGTGGACTTGCCGGCTCCGGCGCCGCCGTGGACGAGGACCCGCGCGCCGGGTGCGGCGAGGGCCGCGGCTGCGATCTCGTGGGCGCTGGGCGCGGGCAGCGGGTCGTCGACCTCGGCCAGCATCGGCGGGGCCGGGTAGAGGGTCTGGGCTCCGGGGACGCCGAGGGCGGCCAGGACGTCCGCGCGGCGGATGCCGGGCCGGTGGGCGAGGTCAGGAAGGGCGTGCCGCCGGATGAGGTCGAACAGCTTCAGCGCGGAGGTGTCTGGCTGGTCCGGGGAGTGGGCGGACATCGCGGCGCGGACAGCGAGCTCAAGGCTTACGCGGCCCTGCTGTCCGCAGTCCGAGAGGTCCAGCACCGTCAGGAAGTCGCAGAAGCCGCCGCTGCCCAGGTCGCCCTTCAGGCTCTGGTAGAGCGTGTTGATGACCGTGCGGTCCTGGTCGGTGAGCGCGCTGAGCAGAGCAGCCGCCCGGAGGGTCCCCCGGGTGGCGGCGATGGCCTTCTTGGCTGCTTCGACCGCCCGCGCCAGCCGGGCGTCGACCGGTTGGTTACTGACCAGCTGGATGGTCAGGACACGCAGTGCGTAGTCTCGGCCGTGGGCCTTGGCGAACTTGGTCCAGACGTCGGCGAGGTCGCGAATGATCGCGCGGGCGGTGCCGGTCGGTTTGCCGGTCACCGAGCTGGTGCGTTGCTTGATTTGGCACAGCCGCGACGCCGTCCACGCTTTGTCGGGGCGGGTGGTGCTGTGCTTGAGCTGGGAGATGACGAGCGCGGTGGCCGTCGTGGCGTCCTCGCCGCCGAAGTACTCGGCGACATCGGCTGCCTCATAGGTGTCATCGGGATCATCGACGTGCACCAAGCCCTCGACCGTAAGCACGCGTAGCGTGCTCGCCGGGTCGATCAGGGCCAGGGCCCGCCTAGAGGCCCACCAGAAGTGGTAGTCGTCACCGGCGTTGGACGGTCGTGCTCCCGTGATGTCCCCTCCTCAGTCACCGGGAATTGTTTCAGATCGCGCCTGCACCCGTCGGGTAGCCGAATCGATGAGCAAGCCTGGCGAAGGCGTGAGCCGGCGTTGTGGCCACAGCAGCTCTACTCCGGCCCGTCGAAGCCGTTCATCTTGCGCAGGAGCCAGAGCACTAGCTCGAGGCTGTAGGTGAGTTCGGGGTTTTCCTCCAGCGCCCGTTTGAGTTCGTCGGTGAGCCCGGCCCATGCCCGGAAGTTGCCGTGGCAGCCGGCGTCGTCGATCACCGGGATGTCCGCGGCAGGGGCCGCGCCCCAGACGGGGTGGAACTTGTACACGGCCTCGAGGACTTCGCCAGGTGTGAGGGGGGTGAACTTGGTCCACAGCTTGATGCGGCTCTTCCAGGCGGCCCGGGCGAGCATCTTTCGGCGGAAGTCGTGAGCGCCGACCAGGACGATGGACAGGTGGAGGTCCCGTCTGTCGTACAGGGCGCGCAGGTAGTCCAGGCTGCGGTTGTCGAGTCGCTGGGCCTCATCGCACAGCAGGGTGTGGGGCCGTTGGGCGAGGACGGCGAGGATGGCTGCGTCGCGGGCGGCGTCGCTGGTCAGGTCGCCGGGGACGTTGAGGCCGGTGGCGAGGGCGTGCCGGAAGGCTTTGATGCCAGTGCCCAGGGGTTGGACGGGCACGGTGGCGTCTGGGGCGAGGTCGTGCAGGGTGACGCCGACGGTGAGTGTCTTGCCGGTGCCGTAGTCGCCGTATACGCACATGACTTTGTGCCCTTGGATGGCTGTGGTCAGGTCTTTTTGAGTGCGGAGGGTGGCCTGGGTGGGCACGAGGCTGGCGCCGGGGACTTTCAGGTAGGCCGCCAGGTCGAAAGATGGTGCGGCGGGGGCTTCGGGCATCAGTGGTCGCTCTCTGGGTCGGCTGCGGGCGGCTCGGACGTTGCGCCCCAGGAGACGGTCGGGGGCGGCAGGGGCAGGAAAGGCTCGGCCGGGTACTGCCGCGGCGGCTTCGGTGCCTGTCCGGTCGGTGCGGCGGTGGCCCAGATCGGCGTCGGGACGGGAAGTGGCAGAAGGTCGTCCTGCGGGGCGGGGCCGGCTGTGGGTTCGGGTTCGCCGAGTTCGTGCAGGTGCTGCTTGGCCTGGTCGTGGGACATCGCCTGGGCGTACTGGGGGTGCTGGGGGTCGGTGACGGGGGCGTGGCGCTCGACGCGGAGTTTCTCGGCGCGGTCACGCTTGCGGCGGATCTGTGTGGCTTTGCGGTCGGCGGCCTGGCGTACCTCGAGGCGCTGTTGCGGGGTTGCCTGGTTGGTGGCGATGGCGGAGCCGAGGTGCTTGCCGGTGGTCGCGTCGTACAGTTCGACTTCACGGTCCTGGTTGGGCATGTGCCGCAGCATGACCAGCGTGCCGGCCAACCCGTCGTCGTTCATCCAGGGCGCGATGTAGCGGTTGTTTTTCCAGCTGACGCCCTTGTTCGTGATCTTCCGTGGCTTGTCGGGACCGGCGAGGGTGTAGGTGTGGAGGGCTTCTGCGTCGATGTCGAAGATGACGGTGAGGTCGTCGTCCCATGCCTGTGCCGGTGTGCGGTCGCCCAGGTGGGGTTTGGGCCACCGGTGGTTCCATTCGTCGATCCATCGCTCCACCTTGGCCACGAAGTCCTTGAAAGACATCAGGCCGTCGGTGCTGGCGGGCTTCTTCGATCCGCTGGGCCGGGCTCGGGGCTGCTTGCTGGGCGGGGCGTCTTCGACAAAGCCGGGCAGGCCCTGGAAGAGGTTCGACTTGACGGCACTGTTGAGGCCCTCGACGGTTCCCTTGCGGTCGGGTCTGCGGGGTGGCAGCGGGTGCAGGGGAACACCGAGGTTGCCGAAGGCCTGGCTGACGGCAGTGCTGAGGAAGTCCGCGCCGCGGTCGATGCGGACGGTCTGGGGCCGGCCTCCGAAGGGGCCGTAGGGGCCGCCGCGGGCCAGGGCGGCACGTGCGGCGGCCATGATCGAGCCGCTGTTGGGAAACCCCGGGGTGATGGATTTACCGGGAACTACCTTGGTGGAGCCGTCGATGAACCAGGTGATCCACGGCTTGGCGGGCTGTCCGTCGACGTTGACCCACACGCTCGCCTGGACGTGGTCGCCTTCCCAGACCTGGTTGCGGTGGTCGAAGATCTCCTGGCCGTGGACGGTGTAGCGGCGTGCCGCGCACTCGCCGTGGCGCAGTCCCTCGAGGAATGCTTTGTCGAGGGCGGCGTTGACGGCGCTGTAGAAGGTGGCCAGGCACGGCAGCGGAGGGTCACCTTTGTGGGGGTGGGTGGTCAGGCGCTGCCAGGTGGCGTTGATGTTTCCGCGCTGGATGGCGACTTCGTCGATCATGTTGGCGGTGAGGGTGAAGCGTTTGCGCTGGGCGGGGGTGTAGGTGCCGCCGTGGGCGCGGGCGTTGTCCATCCACCGTTTCACGGTCTTTTCGTCGACGCCGTAGGCCTTGGCGACGATCTTGCGGTGGGGTGTGGTGTCGATGTTCTGCTGTTCCAGTTCCAGCAGGTGCCGGACGGATTCGGTGCGCAGTTCGATGTCCTGCGCGGGGATGTGTGCGGGCATGCGGGGTAGCTCCTGCGCGGGCTGGGCCAGGGGCGGGCGTTGTCAGGCGGGGGCGAGGGTGAGCAGGCCGGCGCCGTAGGCCTTGGCTTTGCCGATGCCCCGGGTCAGGGTGTGGCGCAGCTGGTCGGCGTCGGTGATGGTGGCGTGGCCGTCGAACTGGATGAGGGAGTGGCAGGGGCCGGCGGGATCGCGGCGGTGGAAGGCGCGGATGGTGGCATCGGTGGTGTGGATGACCAGTCCTGCGCGGGCGGCCCGCCGGGTCCACCAGGCGGTGGCGTCGGTTCCGTTGAGGGCGATGCGGCGGCGTGGCTTGTCGGGGTCGGTGGGGTGGGACTGCATGGTGATGGGGTTGGCGGTGATGCGGTAGCGGACGGTCATGCCGCCGGTCAGCAGGCGCAGGATCGGGCTGAGGTCGTGGACGCGGGCGGTTCCGTAGCCGTCCGGCAGGTGGTGCAGCAGCGGGGGGTGGGTGGTCTGGACGATGAGCGTGGGGGCGGGGCCGGGCTCGAGGCGGAAGAGCAGGCCGGCAGTTTGGCGGGGGTGGGGTCCGAGGTTGTCGGGGGCCAGGCGCATGACGGTCTTGTGGAGGGCGACGGTGTCGAGCAGGTCGCGGCGGGCGTCGGGGTTGCTGCGGCGCAGGCGGATGTGGGTGAGGGCGGCGGTCAGGGGGCCGGCGTCGAGGACGGCGGGCGGCATGGCGGCTCCTGGTCGAGCAGGTGGTCGGGTGTGTGGTCGGCGCGGTGGTGGGCGTGCCGGTAGGCCGTCAGGGCGTGCAGGGGCTGGGGGCCTGCGTACAGGTCGGTCGGCAGGGGTTCGGTGGTGGACCACACCGAGTAGGTGGTGTAGGTGCGCTGACCGGGGGTGAAGTCGATGGGGCTGTGGGGCAGTTCGTAGTGGCGGCAGGCGACGGTGGTGTCCGGCTGCTGTTCCCAGATGAAGTCGACGGGCGTGGTGGCCGCCCCTGGCGGCGGGGGTGCGGTCAGGCAGAGGGGCACGGCGGCGCGCAGGGCTGTGACGGGGTCAGGGACCGAGGCGGCCAAGAGGAGGGGCTCGTCGGGGATGCAGCATCGGCGCCCGAGGTAGGGGGCCCAGACGGGGTGTTCCAGGGTGGTGGCGATCCGCTCCACCAGAGGTTCGGGGCCTTGAACGGCGACGGTGAAGACCGCGTCGGCGAGGTAGTCGCGTCGGGTGACCAGGGTGGAGCGGGCAGCGCTGCGGTAGCCGCCTTTGCTCATGCGCAGGCCTTCGCCGTGGGGGAGGCCGCCGCCGACAGTGTGGAAGTCGGTGAGGAGAGTGCCTGGACGGTCGATGCGGATGGTGAAGGTCAGGTCGTGGTAGCTGGGCTCGTCCGGCAGGTCGTGGTGTGGGGTCAGGGCGTGCTGGCGAGGCCTGCCCTGGGCGGCGGCGAACATGCCGATCAGGGCGGAGCGGGTGGGATGGGGGTGGGTGCCGCGTCGGTGGTGGAAGGAGGATGCGCTGCCGTAGGAACTGAGCGGTCCGGCAAGCCGCAGCAGCAGTGTGCTCACGATGCGGCGGCTGCCTGTGCGGGCAGCAGGGCGGTGTCGAGGCTGCCTGCGGCCGGCGGAGTGGTGGGGGTAAAGGCGGCGGCGGTGCAGGCTGTGATGAGGTCGTCGTAGCCGCGGTGTGCGGTGCCGAGCGGCAGGTCGCCGTCGTCGAGGGTGGTGTAGCCGTGGGTGTGGCGGTGGGCGGTGCCCAGGAGCCGGTCGGTGGCGGCGGCGTAGGCGCACAGGGTCTGGATGGCGGTGGTGGTGTAGCCGCCGGCGTGGGGGGCTTTGACGGGCTGTTCGAAGGCGGGTGCGTAGGAGACGGGGCGGCGGTCACGGATGGTGTAGTGGACCAGGTGGGGCAGGGTGTGGGGGGCTGTGCTGGTGCGTTTGGCCTGCGGCATGCTGAGGATGAACGCCTCGGTGAACAGCGCGGTCAGGCGGCGGGCGCGGTCGAGGTCGCCGGTGTTGCGCTGCAGGTCGGTGATGTTCAGGCAGGCGTAGCGGTAGAGGGTCGCGGTGGTGAAGTAGGCGGTGTCCATGTGGGCGCTGCCGGGTGTGTCGGGGCGGGGCCAGTCCTCTACGGTGGTGAACCAGTCGGGTTGCGAGTCGGCGGCGTGGACGCTGAAGGCCGGTGCGATGTCGACGGCGCCGGACACGGTGCCGCCGGGGATGTCGGTGAGCATCCGCCCGAGCAGGTTGATGGTGCCGGTGCGGTCGGTCAGCAGTGCGTTGACGTCGGCGGTGGGCAGCAGGCGCGTGTCCGGGATGGTGCGGCGCTTCTTACCGGCTGGTTTGCGGGCGGTAGGCGGGGGCGTGTCGGGGGCCGCCTGCGGGGCGCGGTCGGCGGCTTTCTTCGCGGCCTGGGTCAGAACCTCGCGGTGGGTCTGGCACAGGGCGGCAAGGCCGGTCAGGACGTCGGCGGGAAGGTAGAGCATGTTTGCGGTGGTCTGCAGTTCTTTGCCTGGGGAGAGGCCTTTCGGTCCGGCGCAGCGCGCGACTTCCGCGGCGGCGAAGGCCGCGAGGTCCGACGGCCAGCCGTCGCCGATCAGGCGCTCGGTGAGGCGGTAGGGCAGGTTGCGGGTGCGGGTGGCGTACTCCTGGGCCTGCTCTTCGATGGTGTGGCGCACGGCGTGTTTCCAGCACTGGGAGGACACGCACGCGCGCACGACGTTCCCGTACGTCAGGGATTTGGGTTCGCCGTCCTGGTCGCTGTTGAGGCGGGAGGCGGGCACGTTGTGCAGGATGTGCAGTTCGAGGAAGCGGGAGGCCATCATGTCTCCGCAAGGTCGGTGGGGGCTGGGGTGTCGCCGCCCACGGCGAGGTGGAACGACAGCGTCCAGGCGCTGGTGATGCGGGCCCGGTCGGTGTCCCACCAGACCAGGTCGTCGAGCAGGACGGCGAAGTCGGTGTCGAGTCCGGCCTGGTCGAGGAGCTTGGCCAGGGCTGGCAGGCGCGGGTGGAGCAGGTCGGTGCTGAGCTTTCCCAGGGCCCTCAGCCGGCGGGTGGCGCTGTCGTGTGCGAGGGCGCGGCGCAGGACGGCCTCGGCGAGGGTGCGGCCCAGGTCGGGGCGGCGGTGCCAGGCATCCCATGCGGCGCGGGCTGCCTCGGGCCCGCTGGTGGTACCACCGGCCGGTCCGGAAGCAGTGGTGCCGGCGGTGGCGTCTGCCGGGCCGCCGGCGGCGCCTGTGGGGGTGCGGGGGTGCGGGTCGGCGCCCGGTGGTGACGCCGGGGTGAGCGGTGGTGGTGTGCCTGCGGCGGTCTCGGCGTGCAGGGGGTGTTGGGGGGCGGTTGGTCAGGCGTGTGCGGGGTGCTGGTGGCGGCGATGAGGGCGGCCACCGTGTAGTGAGCGCGCGGTGCGTACTTGCGGATGGGGTGCCGGAAGACGTGCTCGGCCAGGTAGGAGTGGGCGTCGGCGCAGTGGCTCAGGCCGCGGCCGCGGCTGCGGCTGATCGCCCTGCGGGCACCGGGGTCCTGGCACAGGCCACGGACGGTGTCGATGAACAGGTCGTGGTCGGCGTGGCGTTCAGCAGCTGTCGTCATACGGGGGCCTTGTGGGGTCGCCGGGAGGCGCGGGGGGTTGTGGGGTCCCGCAGCAGGGTTGCGATGGCGGCGGCGAGGACCTCGCCGGCGCGGGCGTGTTGGGGCAGGCTCGCGGTGGACACGGTGCGCAGGGCGCGCACCGCGTCGGCAGCGAACGCGGGTCGGACGGGGGTGTCGGGGGTGTCGTGGATCAGGCGCCAGAACGTGGCTTCGGCCTGCGGCCAGTAGGCGGCGCGGGCGCGTGCGGACCACGCGGGGTTCTTCGCGCCGGGCTTGTGGGGGCGGGCGGTGGCGGCCGGTGGTGAGGTGATCTCTTTCCAGGCGCGGCCGGCGACCTTGCCCAGGAGGTGGCCGAGTTGCTCGGCGGTGGTGCAGCAGTCGCGGATCCTGCGGGCGGTGTCCGGGTCGTGTTCCTGGGCCCAGTTCCAGATCGGCGGGGTCAGCGCGCTGTACCACAGGCGGTTTTTGACCAGGACGACGTCCTGGTCGAAGCCGATTACGCGGACCCGCAGGGCGTCCCGGACGCCTGCGGGCAGGTCGTTGAGGGTGGTGAAGGCGGTCGGGCGGGGGCTGGCGGAGTTCTCCTCGCCGGCCAGGAGCAGCGCATCCAGGTCGCGCCAGACCGAGCGGCCGGTCTCCGCCATGCGCGGGACGCGGCGCGTTTCGACCGGTGCCTTGGGGTCGGTGCGGTAGGCCAGGTAGGGGTCGGTTGCTTCCAGCCGTGGCTGCTGGGTGGCCCAGGTCAGGTAGGCGTCGGTGACGGTCGTGCCGTCAGGTCCCGGTACCAGCAGGACAGCGTGCCGGGAGCGGCCGGTCAGCAGCCTGCCGGGCCAGGTCACCGGTGGCAGCGGTGCCAGCGGCTCGGGGGGAGCCGGCTCTTCCCAGGGGCAGGCGTCGGCGGCGGTGTTCTCGTCGTCGGTCAGCGGCGGCAGGCCCAGCGCCAGGGTCTCCAGAAGAGTGCGGCCCAGCGGGTGGAAGGACAGGGTGCCGCGCAGCGGCCCGGCCGAGCCCTGGCCGCTCGCGGTGCCGCCCGCGGTGCGTGGTGTCAGGCGGCCCGGGTTGCCGTAGTAGTGGTTGATCAGCAGGTGCCACAGGGCCTGGTCGGTGGGAGCCGGTGCAGGGTCGGTGTCGGTGTCCGGTTCGAACCAGCACAGGCTGTCACCCGAGGGCCGCCCCATGATCAGCGCGTTGATCCCGGAAGGGACCCGGCAATGGTCGGCCAGCGAGGCGTCCTGCATCCAGGGCCGCTCAACGTCGAAAGCGTCCCAGGTGTACCGGTCGAAGTAGGCGTCGATACCGGCCGGGTCCAAGCCGCCGCGGGTGTTGAGCAGGTCGGTGCGACGCTGGTTCCACTCCTGCACGCTGGTGCCGGGCTGGTCCAACCCGGTCAGGCGGGCAAGGATCGCGACGAGGATCCGCTGCAAGCCTGCAATGGCCGCGGCGAGGGGAAGCGCAAGATCATGGATCTGGTGGGCGCGGCAGAACAGTTCCCGCAATCCCACAGGCTCTATGTGCTTGCCGGTGCGAACCGGCACCCACGGGCGGGTGTCGACGGGATATCGGGGGCGGTCGGCGGAGGCTGAAGGGCGGGGAGGAATAGGTCACCTCCGTCATGCGAGAACCGGTGCGCGACCCGACGGCCCGGGCGTCGCAAACCCGACCGCTCCCGAACTGCAGCCCAAGAGGCGGTGGTTCAGGCGTGGCCAGTGCGACAGCAGAGCCGAAAGTCACGCCCTGTCACGTTAGCCGCATCCGTACAGATCCCCGTGAATCACTGTATAAATGAGAATTCTTCTCCCCTGGTCTGCTAAAAGCACCCATCGTGGGGGGCGCCCGGCGCCCGGCGCCCGGCGCCCGGCGCCCGGCCGAAGGCGCCGCGCAGCGGAGCCCGTAGGGGGCCACTGTGCGGCGGCGCGCGGTCAGACGGCGGGGGTGTGCTGATGCACCAGGCCGAGTTCGGGGTCGAGGTGCAGCAGGTGGTCACCGAACGCTGTCGGCGCCCGGTCGGCGGTCAGGGGCAGCAGGACCAGGTCGCCCAGCAGAGGGTGGCCCCTCCAGGCGCTGGGCGGCCGCGGGTGGTCGGCGCCCGGGCGGGCCACCCACGCCGCGGGCACCGGCACGCTCCGGCCGAGGAGGGCCCGTACGTGCGCGGGCCGCAGATTCCCTTCGGGTAGTTCGAAACGGCCGGCCGCGTCCAAGGCCAGCCGTCCGTGCGGCGTGCGATAGCAGGGCAGCAGCGGGCGGGGCAGCATCCCCAGGCGGGTGGCGGCCGTCGCAGCGGTCAGCGGCTGGCGGTGCAGGTCGAACAGAGACGCCACGCGGTGCGGCGGCGGGATCAGCTGGGCGGAGCTGAGGTGCTCCTGCGCCCTCACCAATGCGGTGTAAGCGCGGTGCAGTTCGGCGTCGACGGCGGCGCCCTTCTCGGTGTCCAGGAGGGCCTGTACTTCTTCCACCAAGGCGGGCACGGCGTCGGGCAGGAGGAGGGGCTGCCCGGCGGTGCGCGCGGCGAGGACCGCGGCGGTGGCGTGGAGGGTGAACGCGGGGATGTGTGACCAGTGCTTGGGCACGTCCAGTGCGCCGTCCGGGCCGACGGGGTGGCACACCGTCAGGCACGCGCCGGTCTCCCGCACCCACGCAGGCCGCCGTTCCTGCCCGGTCCAGGCGTGCTGGAACCGCCACAGCCGGCCCAGGCGCTGCAGCAGCCAGCCGATCGGGACCAGGTCGCTGATCATCACGTCGACGTCGATGTCGAGGCTGACGTCCAGGACGCTCGTGGTGACCACGACCATCCGCCCGGGATAGGGCCGGTTGCGGCCGAGGGCCTGCCGTACCCGGCGCATCAGGCGCTCGCGCTGCCGGCCGGGGAACCGGGCGTGCAGCAACACCAGATCAGCGGGCTGCCCACCGAAATCCAGGGTGTCGCGCAGGTACCGGTAAGTCTCCTGCGCGTCGGTGACGGTCGCGGCCATCACCGCCGCATATCCCCCGCCGGCCGCCACCGGGGCGACCAGCTCTCCGATCACCGCCAGGCGCTCCCCGGCCTGAACCTGCCGCGGCAGCGGCCCCAGCGGCCGGTACACCACGTCCGCCCGGCCGATCATGACGCTGCGGCGCTGCCGCCCGCGGTGCCGTTCACGGTCGGCAGCCGCCATCACCACGGTGGCGCCCGTACCGGCGTCCGCGATCAGCCACCCCGGATACGGGGCGACCAGCGGCCCGGCCTGAGTGGCGGTGCCGGCCCCCCGCAGGTAGGCGGCAACCAGCCGCTCCCCCGCCCGGGAAGGCAGCGTCGCGGACAGCACCACCACCGGCGTGCCGAACCCGCCCAGCCACACCAGCAGCCGCTCCAACTGGCGGAAGGTGAAGGTGTCCAGGACGTGCGCCTCGTCGATGATCACCGTCTTCCCCGACAGGGCCAGCATCCGCAACGGGCTGTGCCGCACCGGCAAGGCCGCCATCAGTGCCTGGTCCACCGTGGCCACCGTGAACTGCGCCAGCAGCGCCCTGTCCCACCCGCGCAGCCACCGGTCCGGGACCGTGACCGCCTCCCGGGGACGCTCCCGCTCCTCCCCGTCGCCCTCGTCCCACACCGTGTCGTTCCACGGGGCGTCCCGCGTCGAGCCGTGAAGGTCCGCCGCGATCCGCTGGTCGGTATAGGCCCGGTTCAGCCACGGGTGGTGGTGCACCAGGCCCAGCGGCGACCTGTCCGCGCCGTGCGCCTCCACATACCTCGCCGCAACGTCGTAGGCGGCATCCGCCGTCGCCGTCGTCGGCAGCAGCCAGCACCAGCCCGCCGTCCCACAGGCCGCGTTCAGCAACCGCGCCGCTTCCAGACCCGCCGCGGACTTACCACCGCCTGTACCATCCGTCACCAGCACAATCGCACCCCTACCGCCCAGCCCCGCCTGCCCCAGACCCGTCATCAGCGACGCCTGCATCGCATTGGGCTCCGGCAGGCCGTGCGCCCGGGCGAACGGCATTTCAGGCAGTACCACCCGGGTCAGCCCCGCACGGTCCACCAGCCGCGGGGCCTGCGCCCGAGAACCGGCCATGTGCTCGGCCGCACCTACTGCGGGCGCCGACGCCCGCCGAGTCCAGTACCCGCGCTGGCTCACCAACCGGTCCGCGAGCATCACCACACCCGTGATCAGCACAGCCGCCTGCGCCGACATCCGTGACGGCACCGCGTCCACACCCAGCAGATGGTGCACGACCAGCACATACCGACGCCGCAGGTCCGCCCACAGCGGGCCGCCCAGCCTGCCGTCCTGCTTCAGCTCGCCCGCCACGTCCAACGCCAGGTACCCGCCATGATGGCCACCGGCGACCTGCGCCACCCGCACACCGGCGCTCTCGTTGCCCGCCACCTCGAAGCCCAACTCCACCAGCACCGGCAACAGCGCCACCATCGACGCCCGACCGTGCGGCATCCACACCCACCCACCCGCATCAGCCCGCAGCGCCTCCCCCACACGCGCCCACGCCACCGGCTCACACGCCTGAAAAGCACTCGCCTTCCCGATGTCATGACAGGCCGCAAAAAACGCCACCAGCTGGCCCGCCTGCTTCAGCGGCACCCCCAAACCATCAGCGATGAGCCGCCGCTGCCGCGCCGTCAAAAACCATCGCCACAACACCTCCCCCACCGCACCCGCATCCAGCAAATGAAACAACAATGCATACGACTCCCCCGTAGCGCTGTCGAACTTCCCCCAGGGACCCAACGAGATTCCCCCGCGCCCTGCATCTTCCACCACACCCACCAGCACCCACCTCCACAGCCATCACCACGACCGCGACCACGACCACGACCACGACCACGACCACGACCACGACCACGACCACGATGAAGCCCCGCTCAACGAAGCGTCCTCGCCGAAACACCATCGACAGAAAAACACTGGGAAACGACCACAACAGACCACTCAAGGTCATAGATCCGCATGCATCCGACCGACCCCAACGCCCCCGCCGCGAACCGCTGGACAACATGCCCGCAAAAACCACACCATGAACAGCACAGGACGCAAAACCCACCAAGCACAGCGACAACGAACCCAGAAACCAAGTAAAGAAAAAACCAAGCCCACACAACAGCCCAGGTC
Source organism: Streptomyces sp. NBC_00433 (assembly GCA_036015235.1). Taxonomy (NCBI): domain Bacteria; kingdom Bacillati; phylum Actinomycetota; class Actinomycetes; order Kitasatosporales; family Streptomycetaceae; genus Streptomyces; species Streptomyces sp. NBC_00433. The sequence continues at coordinate 72,354 of CP107926.1, forward strand.
AGAAAGCCTGCTCCCCCGGCGCGAGGGGGTACCGCGGCCAGGGGTCTTTCCCACCAGGCGGGAAGAAGCTGCTCCCCCGGCGCGAGGGGGTACCGCGCCCTCCTGCACGGCGCCCGCCAGTACCTTGACCTGCTCCCCCGGCGCGAGGGGGTACCGCGGTCTGCCCACGCCACCAGTCAACAGCTGCGTCCTGCTCCCCCTGCACATGGGGGTACCGCGGCCGGCCGCGTGATGTGGCCCGCCTGCGCGTACTGCTCCCCCTACACATGGGGGTACCGCGCCGTAGCCGGTGGCGGTGCCGAGTCCTGCGGCCTGCTCCCCCTACGAATGGGGTACCGCGCTCGGCGGATAGTCCCGGCACCCGCTCGGCATCTGCTCCCCCAGCCGCCGCGTGGGTAACGCGGGCATCGGGGCGAGTTCACGGTGGTGGCGGAACTGCTCCCCCCTACACGCGGGGGTACCGCACGCCGGGCTCGACTTTGGCCACGCTCGTCGCTCTGCTCCCTCTACTCACGGGGGTACCGCGCGGGCGCTACTGAACGTCGTGCGCACCGTCACCCTCCCGGTCAGCCTGCTCCATTTACACCGGGGACGACAGCTAACGCTACGTCTATTGGAACTCCAACCGCAGAGCCCAACTGGCTCGGAGATCAACTGTTGGGAAGAAACATACGCCTGAGCTGCGCCCATAGCCTCTAGAGCCCGGACATGTCGTTAGAGAATAGGCGACAGGCCGTCAGGAACGCCTGGACGCCGAGACCGAAGTTCACAGGAGATCGAGCGTCATCTGCCCCATGGCCAGAATCCGTGCCGCCTGGCTGTGTGGGGTGATGTCCCCGAAACCGACTGTGCTGAATACGGTCAGCGTGAAGTACAGGGCGTCGGTCCGCGACAGCGGTCCGCCGAAACTCTGTGGCGCGCTGCGCTGCAGCAGGTAGTAGGCGGCCGCGTAGAGCGACAGGAAGAGTGGGAGGGTCGTCGCCAGTGCCTCGACCGCCCGCAGCGTGGGCCGAGCGGAGCGCCTGATCACGCCGATCTGCCAGGACAGCAGGACTGCCACCGCTGCCGTGCCGCCGATGAACGCGAAGACGGTGGCGGGGCTGACGGGCGATGCCAGGGGAAGCACGTAGTAAGCGGTGACGAGCAGACCCGTTGACACCAGGGATCGCAGGGCGGCCAGCAGCATGGACAGGCGGTCGCTCTTCGTCTCCATGGCGTCCCTCCCTTTGCCCGGAACCGATGCCCGTGACTGTCCTCGTCACCCGCTGACCAGGGACTCACTCTCCTGGGCGGTCGTCGTCTCCTGCAGCAGGACACGGGGGCGGTCACCGGCCTGGCGGCACGGCGCGCACCAAGCCGTCGACGGATCTCGAAAAGCGTTCAGGCGGGTTGTGGCGGCGTTTTGGCGGTGTGCTTGGCGAGCAGGCCTGCGAGCAGTATGACGAGCAGAGCGATCGCTACACCGCAGAGCGTCCACAGCACCCGGTAGCCTTCGGCGGCGTAGTCGGAGGGCTGCGGAAGGTCCACCAGGATGAGCACTCCGGCGGCGATGGCCGCGGAGTAGAGCGCGTAGTTCCAGAATTTCATCGCCACCCCGTGCATCAGCAGGACGAGCGCGACCACCTCGAGTCCGCGCGTCACCGCGAAAAGCTTGAGTCCGGTTTCACTGGCAGGAATCAGCAGCAGCAGGCCGGCCGCGACGGCGCCGATGGCCGCGCCGGTCAGGCGCTGGGCGGATACGAGCATGGCCTGCGACAGGGTCGGCTTCATCGCGATCATGGCCGCGATCGTCATCCAGTAGCCGTGCGACAGGTTGAGTCCGAAGGCCAGCGCGACGGTGCCGGCCATGACCAGGGCCCGGATCACCGTGAACATGATCAGCGGCGCGGTCAGCTTCCGCCGCGAGATGTCACCAGGGATCTCCTCGACCGGCTGGGGCCGCTCCTGACGCCCGCTGACGAGCCACCAAAGGAACGTCAACACGATCCACAGTCCCGCCCCGCCCGCCCAGGCAACCACCTGAGCCCAGGTGTAGCTGGTGATGCGGGCCGCATGGTGAAGGCTGAACCCGGACGCGAAGGCGATGACGAACCACAGGTTGAGAAGCGTCGCGCTGACGAACCGGTGCACCCCGAACGCGATCGAAAGGCCGGCCACCAGCGTGACCGCGAACGTCGCCAGCACCAGCCACCCCCACGCCTCTCCCCCGATGCCGAATCCCAGCGCGGTCAGCCCGGCGCCGATGGCCGCGAAGACGGCGACATGCCACGCACGGTGTCCCAAGCCGCCTCCCGGGTCAGCCAGCCACGAGAACAGCAGGCCGAACAAGGCGCTCAGAAGGTACTGCTCATGCCCGATCGCCCAGAAGACGACCAGCGGCACCAGCGCCATGTCCAGGAACAACACCCCTCGCGGCCAGTTGAGCCCAGCGGGGGTGAGCTCGAACACCTTCGACAGCCAGCCCACGACCTTCCCCCCGTGAACGGGCTGTCCTTCTCGTCCGCTCGCGCTTGCCATGGCCTGTCCTCGCTCGCCCCAGTTGCCGGGTATGCCGCTCCGGCCCCGCATTCTCCGACGCCACCAAGGCAGCAGCGAAGCGACCCGCGGGGCCCCAACAAACCCGGCGCGCCCACCAGTCGTACGGCGCAAAGGAGCAACCGTATGCCGGGTCGACAGCACCCCGCCCGCTGCCACTCCATTCGGGCTGCGCACCGAGGCTCCGGGCCGCCAGACTGACCTTGCGTCTTCGGCAGCGAAGAGGTCCGCGCTGCTCTGCCGCGCTTCCGGGGCGCGGAGCAGCTCCACGTCCGCGAAGGCCATCCTGGGCAGTTGCTCGCTGGGTGGCCCGCATCTCGCTGGCGGTTAGGCAGCGGTGGGTCGTCAATGCCCGGCTGCGCCTCACGGCGCCTCAGGTGTCAGTGGCTTGGCGTGCACGCATGAACGCGAATGGTATCCGCGTAGTCGGGGGATGCGCTGGAGTCGCTGCGCAAGCGCGCAGGCGGGCAGCAGATGGACACGGCGGCCGTCGGCGCGGGTCGCGCCGCGCAGGGACTTGCCGTCCACCGCGACCGCTGTCCGCACCGGGCCAGACGGCGGGTATTTGTCCTCGTCGGCGGCGCGGGAGGCGTCCGCACGGGCGGTGAGTCAGCCGCCGATCGCTGCGTCGAGGGCGTCGCCGTCGACGCGTTGCAGTACCCGGCGCACGGTCGTCTCACTGGGGGCCCGGTAGGGCCGGTCCGGATCGCGCAGCGCGGCCCCGCAGTGGAGAAGGAGCTGGTCAGGGGCGTCAGCGGCCCACTCTGCGATGGCGCTGAGGGACTCGCTCCGGCCAGGACCGCGCAGGCGGCCAGGGCCAGGACGTACGACAGCGGGTGGCGTCGGCCCCTCAGGCGGCGCGGGTCGGGCAGGCGACGCAGCCGGTCCAGCAGGCCGGGCAGGTCATCGGGACGGGCCGGATCGGAACCGGCGAGTTGGCCCAGCCCGGCGGGGATGGGCGATGATGACGCGGCAGGCAACGGTCTTCCGTTGTGGTGATCAGTGAATTCGACACTCCATGTTCACCGGGATCCGTGCCTGCGCGTCTGCTGTGACCTTCAGCGGCAGTTGACCACCGCGGTCTCGGCTTCGGTGCCGAGTCCGGGCGAGGCGTGCTGTCAGTGCCCGGGGTCAGAGGCTGGTGAGCAGTTGCAGGCGCTCGGCGCTGGGTGAGCCCTGGTCGGCGTGGTAGACGACGAGGAGTTGCTGTGCCTCTGGCCTGAGGAGCTTCTCGTAGCGCAGTTCCAGCTGCCCGACCAAGGGATGGTTGAACCGCGTGTACCCGGCGGCGCGGCGGCGGACCTCCCGTCTGGCCCACAGCGTGCGGAAGCGTTCGCTGGCGACCGTCAGCTCGCCGATGGTCTCCAGGAGTTCGGGATCGGCGTCGTCGATGCTGAGGGTCGCGCGCAGTCCGGAGACGGCTTTGGCGGTCACGTCGTCCCACTGGGGGTAGAGGCTGCGCATCTCGGGCTCGAGGAACACGGCTCGCAGGGGGTTGCTCCCCACGGCGAAGAACGGGCACAAGGCCACAGCCAGGCGGTTGGCGGCGACGACGCGGCCGGATGTCGCCTGGGCGTAGGCGGGTGTGAGGGGCCAGCCGTCGAGCAGGGGCTGGAGGTCGGCTTGGCCCGTCTGGGAGCGGGGACGGCGTCGCCGGGCCGGGGGCGTGGGGTGGGCGAGGCGGTGCAGGTAGGCGACGGCGTCGTCGTCGAGTTGCAGCGCCGCGGCCAGGCTTTCGAGGATCTGGTCGGAGGGGTGCTGGTTGCGGCCCTGCTCCAGGCGCAGGTAGTACTCGGGGCTGATGCCGGCGAGGTGGGCAACCTCCTCCCGGCGCAGCCCCGGGACACGGCGGCGCTCTCCGGCGGCCAGGCCGGCCTCCTGGGGGCTGAGCTGTTCCCGCCGGGCCCGCAGGAAGTGGCCGAGGGTGTCCGCCATGTCGTGCATCCTTCGACGTTAGTCGGCGAGCAGGCCGAGCCGCACCAGACTGCGTGCACTCGCGACAACACTCTCCTCGTTCGAGCGCGGTGCCCCGCCCAGCTGCTCACGGGCCTTGGCGTTGCTGGCCCGGCGGACCACGCCCAGCTGCGGCACCGTCTCGCGCAGCTGCGGGCTGACCGTGGACAGCAGCCGCAGCAGCCAGGCGGGGGCCGACCGGGTGGGGGCCTTCGCAGCCGCTTCGCCCAGCTGGGAGCGAAGGACGAGCGCGATCTGCTCGAAGGAGATCGGCTCGCCTGCCAGTGCCAGGTACCGCTGCCCGGCGGCAGCCGGCGAGGTCATCGCCTTGATGTGCAGGTCGGCGACGTCCCGGACGTCGACGGTATTGGTCCAGATCGGCGGCGCGGCACGCATGGCACCGGTGAGCATCGCGTGGATGATGCGGATCGAGCTGGAGTAGTCGGAACCGAGTACCGGACCGAAGATCCCGACCGGGTTGATCGTGGTGAGTTCCAGACCGTTGCCCTCGGCGGCGATGAAATCCCACGCCGCGCGCTCGGCGACAGTCTTCGACTTGACGTACGGGGTCACGCCGGGCCCGTCCAGGCTCGTCCAGTCGGCTTCCGAGAAGACCCGGTCCGTCGGGCCGTGGCCGTAGCCGACCGCGGCGAACGAGGACGTCAGGACCACCCGCCTGACGTCGGCGTCCCGCGCGGCCCGCAGCACCCGCAGCGCACCGTCGCGCGCCGGGACAATCAATTCGTTCTCGTCCTTCGGACGGGAGGCGGGGAACGGCGAAGCGATGTGCAGAACATAGTCAGCCCCCGCTGCGGCCCTGTCCCAGCCCGCGTCGGAGGCCAGGTCCGCCTCGACGTAGGAGACTCCCTCCCGCCCCGGCGCCTCAGCCACGGAGAGCATCTTTTCGACGTCAGGTTGCCGCTTCAGTGAGCGCAGCGTGGTCGTGACCTTGTGCCCCGACGCCAAGAGCCGCGCGATCGTGTGGGAGCCCAGGAAGCCGGTCCCACCAGTAACGAGTACGTGTGCCATGACGACAGGATCACCGTGCACGACCGCCCGGTTCCAGATCCTGCTGTTACTGGTACCCGCAGGGACAGGCACGACGGCCATGTCGTGAGTGCCCCCAACCAGTCAGTCATGTGGCCAAGTAGCACTGCGGCTGGCCAAGTAGCACTGCGAGCCACATCTGCCTGTCGTTCCATCACGAATCACCAACACGGCGAAGCTGGGGCATCAGGACCATATCCGCTGTATCGGGCCCACCGCGAGAACGACTGAGCCCTGGGCCTCCCACCGGTCAGCGGTATCGCCTGCACCCCCAAGGGCCTCGTCGTCAGTACACGCGGCCGCCACATCTGGCGAGTGGACACGAGCGACGGGGCATACCGGATGGTCACCGCAGTGCCCCTGATCTCCGCCCACGACCGAGGGACGGACACGATCGCCGCACGAGACGACGGAGAACTCGCCGTCCGTCTCCTCGGGGACCGCCGCATTCTGGTGCTGCACCACAGCAACGACTACCAAAGCAGCGAAATCGTAGATCCAGAGGCAGAAGGCGTACCCATGGCCTTCGCATGGGACAACGAAGCCCTGCTCATCGCCGTGCACGACGGCGCACTGCACCGAGTGGAAATGGACGGCACAGCAACAGAACTCACCCGCGTCCAGGGAACACCAGTCGCGATAGCCACCAACCCAGATTCAGTTCACGTTCTCTGTGCATCGTCACCAGGGCGTGCGACCGGAGAGGATTACAACAGGCTCTGGAGCATCCCGCTCGCCGACACCAGCACACCTTTACCAACCCTGGCCAACTCGCCACCACCGCCGCTGGCGAAACCTACGTCGCCGACTTCGGAGCCGGAGCCATCTACCGACTCCTGCCCTAGCCACAGGCAGACCCCGCTGACCATGACAGTCCACCCCCGCGAGCAGACGGGTCGGTCCACGCTTCCAGCCACCCGATGATCATGAGCGTCCAGTCAATGAATCTGATCAGAACCCAAAACACGCAGATCAGATACCACTGCACCCACACGCCAACGCCGATCCTCAGCCCACCCCACAGCAAAGGCAACCGAACCAACTACATGATCAGCTCAGCCCACAGCCCTTCAGAGCGACCATGATCATTGGGCGCGTACAATCCATAACCCGTGCGCGTACCGTAACGCTGCTGTTCCACCGCATAGGGGGCTCAGGCAACAGGATCCCCAGCCCTTGGCTGACGATCTCCGGTACACGGCGCCGTAGTGCGCCATAGTGACAGCATGGAACAGGACGCTCTGGCAGCCGCTGTGGCTGCGTTCAACCGTGCCTCGTACGCCAAGGAGTTGGCGAAGGCCGAGGAGCAGAGGCAGCAGATACTTCGTGAGTTTCCTCTGGAAGGTTGGCCTGAGTTGCCGCTCGAGCGGTATGCGTTGGGGTTCGCCGAGCGGCAGAAGTGGGGTCCGCCCTTCTGTACCCGGATGGAGTTCCATACCGATGCCCTCGGCAGTATCAGGGGCGGCGCCGCCGGCAAGCACATCATGTTCCGCCACCGCAGCGGAGAGTGGAGGCTGTCCGCGCCGCTGAAGGGAATGAACCCCGAGGAAGCGTGGCAGCGACTGCGCAAAGAGTTCGTAGCGGCGTTCGAGACGGCAGGAGCGGGTGCCTTCGACCGGGTGGACGACCTGGAGGTACTCGCCTACGGCCCTGCGCTGGTGACGAAGTCCCTCGCCACGTACTTCCCGGACGAGTTCCTGCCGGTCTACTCCAGCGATCACTTGCGGCACTTCATCGGTCTCCTCGGCGGGTCTGTCTCCGGTGCCCCGGCCTGGCGGTTGAACCGGCGGCTGCGCGAGCTGGTGCTGGCCCGTCCTGAGTTGGAGAACTTGAGCCCGCATGAGGTCGTTCGTCTGCTGTACAAGGCGTTCGACCCGCGGCCGCAGTCCCCGAGGCTCCTGAAGGTCGCCCCCGGGCAGCATGCCGCGTACTGGGAGGCATGCCTGCGCGACGGCCACATCTGCGTGGCCTGGGGGGAAGTGGGCAACCTCGCCGAGTACGGCAGCGACACCGAGCTGCGAGAAGCGCTCACCGAGCACTGGCCGAAGAAGGCAGGTGGGCATCTGGCCCTTGCCCGCCGGCTGCTGGCGTACCGCGATCTCAAGCCGGGCGACCGCATCGTCGCGAACCGTGGCCTGTCTGAGGTGCTGGCCGTGGGGACGGTGACGGACACCGGCTACGCCTACGACGATGCGCTGTCGCCCGAAGCACCGCATCTGGTCGGTGTCTCGTGGGACACCTCGTACGCGCAGGTCCTTGAATCGCCGCAGAACGGATGGCGGCAGACGTTCGGCCCGGTCAGTCAGAAGCTGTGGAAGCAGGTGCAGGCACAGCGGCAGGCGGATTCGGCACCGGCTGGTTCCTCGTCCGGGGAAGAATCCGGCCGCCCGGATTCCGGCGAGGCCCCGGACGTGGCGCTTACTTCCCAGGTCACCCGGGTCGTCGACGCGCTGGAACGCAAGGGGCAGGTCATCCTCTACGGGCCGCCCGGCACCGGGAAGACCCGGCTCGCGCTGAGCGCTGCCATGGCCATAACCGGTATGGCGGACCGGATCGACGCGCCCGTACCGGAGCGCCAAGATGCCGTGAAGGCGATGATGTCGCCGACCGTCCGATCGGCGGAGCGGCCCGCGGTATGGCTGTTCGTCACAAGCCGGAACAAGAGCAACTGGCGCTGGGACGACCTGGAGAAGGAAGGCAGTGCCACCCTCTGGAAGGGCCGGCTTACCCGCAACTACGAGCAGATGCAGCCCGGCGACCTGGTGGTCGGATACGAAAGCAAACCCACGAAGAAGGCCGTCGCCCTGGGACGCATCACCGGCATCGACCTGTCCAACGAGGACGAGTGCGTGAGCGTGGAGTGGGTCCGTCGGCTTGACGGCCCTACCTGGGAGGAGTTCAACACCGATCCGATCCTGAGCCTCAGCGAGCCGAAGGTGCACCGCATGCAGGGCACCGCGTTCCGGCTGACGCCGCGCGAGGCCGAGCGGATCCTCGACCAGGACGAGGGGGAGGACGGCGCCGGATCGGCCCGGCCTACGGTCAGCCTCGTGACCTTCCACCCCTCCTACGGCTACGAGGACTTCGTGGAGGGTTTCAAGCCCGCTCCGGCCGGTGCGGGCAGCGGGCTGTCGCTACGGCTCACTGACGGTGTCTTCTTCGACCTCTGCACCACCGCGGCCGAGGAACCCGACCGCATCTTTCTGCTGATCATCGACGAGATCAACCGTGGTGACCTGCCGCGCATCTTCGGCGAGCTGGTCACCCTCCTCGAGCCCGACAAGCGCGACATGCCAGTGGTCCTGCCCGTCAGCGGCCGATCGTTCTCCGTGCCGCCGAATGTGCGCCTCATCGGGACGATGAACACGGCAGACCGCAGCGTCGGCCACCTGGACGCAGCGATCCGGCGCCGGTTCGCCTTCATCGAAGTGGGTCCTGACGCGGACGTGGTCTCCGGATCAGTGGGGCCGCTGGACCTGGCCGCGTTCTTCGAAGATCTCAACTCCAGGATCGTCCGGTTCCTGGACGCCGACCACCAGCTCGGCCACGCCTTCTTTCTGCGCGACGGCGAGCCGCTCATCAGCGACACGCACCTCGCCGCCGCCTTCCACGACGACATCGTCCCACTGCTGGAGGACTACACCCTCGGCAGCGCTGACCTGCTTCGGGACCTGCTCGGCGGGCTGGTCGATCCGCAGACCGGACGCCTCGCGCTGATACCCGCGGACGAGCTGGCCGCCGCGCTCGCCGCAGAGTTCACCGCCGCAGGCGTCGACGAGGCGCTCGATGGGTGATCCTCGCGGCCGACTTCAGGAGGTCCGCCTGGGAGAGTACGAGTACCGTGAAGTGCGGGGGGAACAGCTGACAGACGCGGATCTGAGCCGCCTGCGGTCGCTCACCGAGCAGCGGTGCCTGAGGGTCTCCGAGACACGGTACGGCTGGCGCATCGAGGCACTGTCGACGGTGGGTGTGCTGGTACTCGACCGCATCCGGCTGGTCATCGAGCCCAAGACCGCGGTGGACGGCAGCCGGCTGGTCAGCTGGCTGTGCTATGCCCTCCATCTGCCGGTCCGGCACGCGGCGACTCCCCGCGGATGGCAGACCGACCGCGCCGGGTTCACGGACCTGGTCATCTCTGCCCTCGTCGCGGAGTGCCGCGCGCTCCTCCTCGGCGGCCTGCGCCGAGACTACGTCCGCCGCGATCTGGTCGAGTCGGTGCTGCGGGGACGTCTGGACCTCGCCGCCCAGGTCTCCCGTCGGTACGGCCAGCTCGACCGGCTCCACCTCCGCGCCTTCGAACGGGACGCCGCCATCTGGGAGAACGAAGTATGCGGCGCCGCCCTGTACCGTGCAGCGCGACTCGCCGACCGCCGGGAGCCGGCGCGGGCGGCAGCCGACACTGCCGCTCTCTTCCCTCAGCCCACTACCCCCGCCGCGGCTGTGCAGATGCTTGCGAGAGCCAGGTACACGCGACTCAACGCACGGTACCGCCCGGCTCACGCCTGGGCCCGGCTGCTCCTCGACGGAGGCGGCATCGACGACCTACTGGTCGATGCCGGGCACACCGCCGATTCCCTGCTACTGCGTATGGAGGTTCTGTGGGAGGCGGTCGTGAGACGGATGGCAGCCGAGGTAGCCGTCGGGATGCACGGGCGCCCGGTGCCGTCCTCCGGCGGCTCGGCGATCAAGGTGTCCGGTGACCGCTCATCCCACTCCCCCTTCCGCCCCGACGTCCTGCTGTGCTTCGCGAACACGCCGCCGACGTTCCTGGCCGTGGATGCCAAGTACAAGCGCTACGACAACAGGTCCATCTCAGCCGGTGACATCCACCAGATGCTCACCTACACCGCCGGATACTCCCCCGAGGGGGCCGGCGCAGCCGTGGTCGTGCACCCCTCCCCATCTGGTGCCATCCACCGCCGTCTTCGCGTAAAAGCACCGCGCGGACAGCTCGCCGAACTGCACGTAGCAGGGATCGACGTACGGCTGTCACCGCAGGACGCGGCGCATGCCTTGGCCCCTGTCCTCGCCGCTGCCCTCCACAGCACCGGCCGCATCCCGGCAACGGCCAGGACGCTCCCTCCAGAGCCGGCGCACCGGCGTGCAGCCGAGGGAGAGACCGTGTCTTCTCCCCGTTCTGCTCGACAGTGAACGTTGGTACCAGCCCGGGCCGTGAAGGCGCTGTGGCAAGCTCAGCCAGTGGGGAGCAGGGCCGTACGGACTACCGGGTCGCGCAGTAAGGCAAGAGTCTCGGGCTCGTCCGCGAAGACGTCTTCGGCTCCTGGTGTGACTGCGTGGTGGAACATGGCGTGGACGACATCGGCGGTCGGCTGTTCCCAGATGTCGCCCGCCCAACGCGTCGCACGCTCCACATCGCCGAGCTCGAAGGCATCGCGCCAACGCTCCAGTAAAAGCGGAGTGAGTCGGTAGGCACGGAGGCGCCCCTCAACAAGAATCCTCCGGTTGAGACCGAATATGGTGATCGTTTCCTTGCCTCTGTCCGAGAGGTCCAGATATACACCTGCAGCAAGTGAGAGGTGTAGGTGCGCGGCAGGATCCTCGCGACTGGGGTCTATCAGTAAGGGCGTTCCGTCGTCGGCAGTCGGGAATTGGTCACGCTTCAGGTGGCTGTTGCACAGGGAGCACGCCAGCAGGTGGTTGTTCCAGTCGAAGGTCCTGAGCGGGTTGACCCGGAGGGGCTCAAAATGATCGATGTCTGTGCCCTGGCTGTCCCCGCAGTACATGCAGCGTTCCAGCCCGGGCGCCATCTCCGCGAGGGTGCTTTTCAGCACCGGGTGTATGTGCTTCCGGACGGTGGTGTGCTTCCATAACTCCCGTGCCCGCTGCCGGGGAACGGATGCCTGTCCTATGTCGCTTGTGTATCCGACCATTTTCGTCAGGGCCGTCTGCGGGAGCGGCACCCGGGTGATGCGGATCATGGTTCCCGCCGGGTGCGGGAGTGGAGCCGGGCTGCGATCTCGTCGACACGGGTTGCCGGGGAGCTGGTCAGCTTGCGTTTGAGGTCACGGTAGTGGGCTTTCTCTTGCTCTGTGGCGTTGCCGCGTACAACGTCCAGTTCCAGGGCTACGAGCTCTTCCCTCTTCTGCTCTGCCTGTTCCGAGTAGGGGGTGTCGAGCCCGAAGAGGTCGGAGAGTACGGCGTCGTCTCCGCTTCCGAAGATGACCCGGTCGTACAGATGCTGGGGCACCGTCTCCACTGGGCTGTCCTCGTCGGGGCCTGGGAGCCTGATCAGGCCGCCCGGGTCGGCCGCCTGGCAGATGTAGGGGCTGTGAGTGGTGACGATGAACTGGATGTTCGGGAAGTGCGTCTTGAGCCAGCCGCCGATTCGCTTCTGCCACGAGACGTGCAGGTGTGCGTCGATCTCGTCGATGATGACGATCCCCGGGCTGGGGACCTTGGGGACGCCGTCAGCGGTGTCCAGGACGAGCTCGCCGAGTCCGCCCAGGCCCGCTGGCGCGCGATCACCGCACCCCACCTCGTCGCCCTCGTCCGAGCCGGCGCCCGCTTCGAACGCGGCATCCTGGTCGAACGCGAGCCAGCGACCGCAGCCTGACATGGGGTGCTAAACCGAGACACCGTAAGAGAGGCAGCAGTGGACCAAGGCACCCGCGGGGAACTCATCCGCAGACTGACCGAGGTGATCACGTCCATCACGACCGCGCACCCGCTCCGGGTCGCCATCGACGGGCCGCCCGCCTCCGGCAAGACCACGCTGGCCGACGAGCTCGCTGTCGTCCTGCGCGCGCAGGACCACGACGTCATCCGCGCGACCATCGACGACTTCCTCTTCCCCCGTGCACAGCGCTACCGGCGCGGCCAGTACTCCGCCGAAGGCTGCTACTTCGACGCCCACGACCACGCCGCGCTGTGCCGAGTCCTGCTCGATCCGCTCGGCCCGGGCGGAAACCGAAGGTTCCAGCACACGGTCTACGACGCCGACACCGACACCCCTTCGTCCCCGCCGGCCACGACCGCCCCCGAAGACGCCGTACTGCTCTTCGACGGCGTCTTCCTCCTGCGCCCAGAACTCATCGACCGGTGGGACCTGAGCATCTTCGTGTCCGTCCCATTCGAGCAGACGATAGATCGCGCCAAAGACCGAGATGCAGCGCTGGCCGGATCATCCATCGCCGACACAGCCGAGATCGAAAGGTCCTGGCGCAACCGCTATATCCCTGCCCAGCAGCTCTACTTCGCCACAGCCCGTCCGACCGACCACGCAGACATCATCGTGCACAACGATCAACTTCAAAGCCCGACCTGGGAAGTCCGACCAAACTCACCGATACACAGGATTTGACAATTGCTCTGGACGTGCTGCACTCGCCCGAGTTCGCCGACATGGCGCCCGCCGAGATATACGCGGTCCTGCTGGACCGGGGCGTCTACCTGTGTTCGGAATCGACGATGTACCGGCTCCTGCGCCGCCACGGTGAGGTCCGTGAACGCCGGCGGCAGGCCGTCCACCCGCCCCGCAAGATCCCCGAGCTCGTCGCCGAGGGCCCAGGCCGCGTCTGGACGTGGGACATAACCAAGCTGAGGGGGCCGGTGAAGGGCGTCTACTACTGCCTCTACACGATCATCGACATCTTCAGTCGCTACACCGTCGGCTGGATGGTCGCCGACCGTGAGAACAAGGATCTCGCCGAACGCTTCCTGTCCGAGACCGTCGCCAAGTACCGCCTCGACCGCGGGCGGTTGACCATCCACTCGGACCGCGGGTCGCCGATGGTCGCGCAGAACGTCGCCCAGATGCCGGCCGGCCTCGGTGTCACCAAGTCCCACTCCAGGCCCAAGACGTCAAACGACAACCCCTTCAGCGAGAGCCAGTACAAGACCCTGAAATACCGGCACGACTTCCCCGAGCGCTTCGGCTCCCTCGAGGACGCCAAGGCATGGTGCACCCGCTTCTTCCACTGGTACAACGAGGAGCATCGGCACTCCGGGATCGGTCTCCACACCCCCTACCACGTGCACTTCGGCCTCGCCGAACGGCTCCGCGACATGCGCGCGGACATCCTCCAGGCCGTCTACGAACGCCACCCCGAACGCTTCGTCCGCAGGCCACTCGAACCACCCAAACTCCCAGGCACCGTCTGGATCAACAAACCGAAGGACGACCCACCGATCCCGACGCAGCGTTAGAACGAACTACCTGCCTCAATCGCTTTGACAGGTTCCGCAGGGCGGTGACGAAGTAGATGACGCGTACCCCGTCGATCTCGTCCGCGTAGTCGCGCAGCGCGGCCGAACTCGCCGCCGTCGTCGCCCTGCTGCTCGCCCGGCTGGGCCCGCCCGCCCCGGCCGTGGCGGCCGAGCCGCTCCCCGCCTCGCCCCGGCCGGGCCCGCACCACTGATACGCGGCGGGCCCGTTCCCCGGTCCACTCGGACCGGGGAACGGGCCCGCCCTGTCGGCTCAGGGCCGCGTCGAGCGCCGCTCACGCAGCCACAGGCCGGTGGCGACCGCCACGGTGCAGATGCACAGCCAGGTCACCAGCTCCCACGCGGGAGGGAACCGCCTGCCGCTGACGAGCCACCCCACGACGAAGGCGACCACGGCGACAGAGACCAGCAGTGCGGTGCGTTTGACGATGTTCGTCGCCATGTTCTCGCCTACCACCAGGTGTGAGTTGCGGAGTGATGGAAGTACGGGTGTCCTCCGTACCAGCTCCAGTGCCAGCCGTAGGAGAAGACCACTTCCCGGTACCTGTAGGTTCCCCAGGCACTGACGGCCTGAGACATGACGCCGACGATGACCCCGACGACGCCCAGGCAGATGGCCGCCCCGATGCCGCCCAGCGCCCAGGAGCACAGCCCGCCGATGAGGCCCGCGGCGCCCCAGAGGTAGCCCTGGTACATCATACGGGCCTGCTGGACGGTGAAACCGAAACCGATGTGCCCCTTCCAGTGGTAGAAGTCGAACAACCAGTACATGCCGGTCAGATCCGAACGGGTCACCGGATTCTGCGTGGCGTAGTCGTACGCGTTGGCACCGACAGTGGGGAGCGGGTCGGTGGACAGGAAGCGGCCGGTGGTCGGGTCGTACAGGCGCACCCCCATCAGCGTGGCGCCGGTGACCGTCTCCGCCGAGCGGAGTTTGCCGCCGAGCCAGCCGTAGCGGACCGCCGCTCCCGTGAGCGGGTTGCCGTACTCGTCGTACGCGAGTGCGGTGGGCGCGGTCGCGGTGTCCAGCGGCAGTTGGACGGTGACGTTGCTGTGCAGATCGGTGAGCTGCAGCACCGTGCCGCCGCCGGCGGTGACGGCGTCGAGGTCTCCGCTGATGCCCCGCACGTTGCGGGTCAGGGTGCCGCTGGTGTCCTCCGCGGTCCAGCTCGGACTGTCCGTGCCGTCGCCGTAGTGGTTGGTCCTGGCGCCCGTCTGGTTCCAGGTGCCGGCGGTGTTCGTCTCGGTCGTCCAGGAGGCCAGACGCTCGGCGGGGTCGAGCGTCCACGTCTGGCGGCTGGCGCCGTCGGCGGACGTCTGCTGGCGGACGAGGTCGTCGGTGTAGTAGCCGATGACGGCGCCCGAGGACTGGGCCGTGGTACGCCCGAAGGCGTCGTAGACGATGCCGCCGTTCCCACCCTGGGTCTGCAGGCGGTCGGCACTGTCGTAGGTGTAGGCGGTGGACACCGGGGTGCCCGCGGTGCCGTCGGGGTTGTCGACGGTGGTGATCAGGCCGGTCCTGTCGGAGTCGCCGTCGAAGGCGTAGGCCCGGTGGGTGGTGGTGCCCTGCTGGGTGTCGTCGACGCGGGTGAGGCGGTCGGCCGCGTCGTAGGCGTAGACCTGGGCACCGGTGTCGGTGGTGTGGCTGGCCTGCTGGCCCTGCACGGTCTGGGTGACCGCATCGGTCGCCAGGATCAGCCCGTCGCTGTCACGTGTGTACGTGCGCGACGTCTGCGTGCCGCTCTCGTCACGCGTGAGGGCCAGGGTGAAGCCCCCGGGCAGGGTCTCGCCGGCCAGGTCGCCGTCGGCATCGTAGGTGGCAGTGAACGTTCCGGCCACCGAGTCGGAACGGGAGGTCTCCAGCCCCCGGGGGTCGATGGCGGTGTCGTAGGTGTAGGTGGTGGTCGAGGGCGCCGAGTCTGTGACCCTCGTCGGCCGGTCCAGCGTGTCGTACCAGGTGGTGGTGGTGTTGCCGGTGCCGTCGGCGTAGGACACCTGCCGGCCCAGGGCGTCGTAGCCGGTGGAGGTCGTCTGGCTCGCGGTGCTGGTGGTGGTCTGCTGGCCGGTGGCCGGATCGTAGGAGAAGGTGACGTCCGGTACAGCGGTGCCCACGCCGCCGGTCACCGAGGTTCCAGTTCTGCGTCCCGCGCCGTCGTAAGTGGTGGTGGTGGTGCGGGCGATGCCGTTCGCGGTGTCGGTGACGGTGGCCGTGTCACCCCAGCGGTCGTAGGTGGTGGTCCTGGTGGGCAGTTGCGCCGGGTTGCTGCCGCCGCCGGTGATCGCGCCGGCCGGGCCGACGGAGCAGACAAGGTCGGCCCATTCGGGTCGGCCGTTGCACGTTCCGGTGCCGGTGGCCGACCAGTAGGTCGTCACCGTCGCACCGGCGTCGGACCCGGTGGACCTGGGCAGTGCGGTCCTGATGACGCGGCCCTGCGCGTCGAAGCCGGTGGTCCTGACCACGTCCAGTCCGGCCGGATCGGTGACCGAGCGGTTGGCCAGGCCCATGACCCAGTCGTAGCCGGTCGTACTGGTCTGCACGTCGCCGTCGCCGGAGTAGGTGTCACCGGCCAGCACCGCCGCGCCCACGACGACGGTCGTCGGCTGGTCGGCCACCGTGGCGGTGCCGTCGGTCGGGCGCCCCTGGTCGAAGGCGGTCACGGTGTGCTGTCGCGCCGGCACGAACGATCCGGCCGGGAGGTCGGTGCCGCCGTCGGCCGCGTGCAGGGGCGAGACGAGGGTCACCATGTGCAGCGGCCCGAACGTCTCCAGCTCGCGTTGGCCGGCGTTGGCCGGGTCGGTGTCCTTGTCGGTGCCGGCGTCCGCCGCCACGCTCATGCTGTTGTAGACCGACAGGGTCGACAGCAGTCGCGCCCGGTCGGCCGTGGCGAGGCCGTCGATGCCCAGTCGCTGCTGTTTGGCCAGGCCGTCGCCGGCCGTGGCCAGCGCCAGCTCCCTGTCGGCGGCGGTCAGTTCGCGCACGGTGTTGCCGAACTGGTCGTACTCGGTAGTGGTGAGGTGCCCGCCGGGGCCGGCGGTGTTGACCTCCCGGCCCGAGGGGTCGGTGTAGGTGACGCTGGCGCGCCGGTATGCGTCGTCGGCCAGCGACGCACCGTCGTGCGAGGCGGGGACGGCATCCGGGGGGAAGACCGCGGTGGCGTCCGAGGGCACGTCGCCCTGCCCCCATGCGGCGACGTCGCTGCTGCCCATGGCGTAGGGCGCGCCGGTGCCGTTCAGCGGAACGTCGTAGACCACGCTGGTGGTCGCGGTGCCGTTGGTCTGGGTGGCACTGCCCGGCGTCAGGGTCGCCCGGGAGGCCGACAGCAGCATGCCGTCGCTCGCGGTGGCGGTGTTGCCCACGTTGCCGTAGGCGAACGTCCACGGCAGTTCACCGGCCGGGGTGAGAGTGGTGATGCGGCCGGCGCTGTCGTAGTCGTAGGCCGTCTTCAACGCGGGACTGATCCGCGGGTCCCACTCCTGGCGGAGCCTGCCGGCGGTGTCGTACGCGTACTGGGCCACCGTCGACGCGGTGGCCGCGGAACCGCCCGGGTCGGTTGCCCACAGCTTGATCTGGGAGACCTGGCCGGCGTAGTCGCCGAAGGTCGAGGCGCCGGCCGTGGTGGCGGTGGCGTAGACGTACTGCAGGACCCGGCATCCCTTGGTCGCCGGCGTGGCGGCGCAGGTGGCCTGGGTGACCGCGGAGGTCGGAGCCACCACGTACTTCGGACGTGCCAGCACCGTGCTGCCCACGGTGACCTTCTCCGAGACCACCTGCGTGGTGGAGTCGGTGGTGGGCAGGAACGTCGAGCTGACCTGCCACGCCGTGGCGGCGGGATCGACCTTGGCGAAGGTGGTGGTCGTGCCGTCGCTGTCCTTCAGCGTGAAGGTACCGGTGAGCGTTCCGGTCAGCGCCAGGTCCTCGGAGCCGGGTTCGGGCTTCCATCCGCCGCCGGTGGTGGCGGTGAAACCGGTCGGGTTCCCGCCTGCGTCGACCAGGGCCACCGAGGTGGCGGAGGTGGCGTGGAGGTAGGACCAGTCGGAGTTGGTGGTCTCCGCGGTGGTGCCGGAGGTCCACTGCGGACCGAAGACGGCCACCTGCCCCTCCTGCGCGGACCCGTTGGCGGGACGGCGCGAGGTGGCACTGCGGGTGACGGACAGGTCGAATCCGGAGGCGTCGGTGGCGCTGATCGCCGCGTCCCCGGTCAGGGCGTTCACTGACGCCGGACCGGCCGTCAGCGACGGGGCGGAGCCGGCGTTGCGGTCCACCGTGACCGTGTTGGCCGGGGAGTTGTCGGCGCTGGTGCCGTCGGTGAAGGCCGCACGGACGTCCACCGGCCCGTCCTGGGCCAGGGTGTCGGTGACGTTCCAGGTCAGTGCGGCCGGTACGCCACCGGGTGCGGCCACGGGCCAGGCACCCGCGGCGGAGCCGTCAAGTGCGCGGACGTCCGCGGTGGGCACGGTGTGCCAGGTGTCGGTCTCACCGATCCGGTACTGGTAGGTCACGCCGGTCTCGGTGGACTTCCCCTGCCCGGCCAGCTCCATCCGGCGGGCCGGACGGTCACCCTGGGCGGGCGAGAGCAGGGCTGCTCCGGCGCCCGCGTAGAAGGTGTAGGTGGTGGCCGTGGAGACGTTGCCGGCCTTGTCGTGCGTCGTGGCGCTCACCACGTGCTTGCCGGCCCGGAACGTCAGGGTGTCGGAGACGGCGGTGCCGGTGGTGGTGTGGGTGTGGGCGGTGCCGCCGTCGAGCGTCCACACCACCGAGGCGGTGTCGGTGGTCGGCGGGGTGAAGGTGAAGGAGCCGGCGAAGTCGCCCGAGGCGTCCGCGGTGCCGGACCAGGTTCCCGCCGGGAAGTCACCCGACGACACGGACGTGGTGGCCGGTGCCCTGGTGTCGACGGTCAGCGTGCGCCAGGCGGTCCAGTCGCTGTTCGGGCTCCACCAGTTCTGGCCGTCGTAGGAGGAGGCGTGCCATTCGTAGGTGCCGTCCGCCAGTGCGGTGGTCGGCGACCAGGTCGCCGTGGCACCGGAGTTGACGTAGGCGGAGTAGCCCGAGGCGACCACGGTGGTGCCGTCGGTCTTGTCGACCTGGAAAAGCTCCTTGACCGTGTCGCTGTCGGCGTCGGTCGCCGATGCCTGCAGGGCCGGCGTGGCGTCGTTGACGCTGGCACCCGTGACCGGCGCGACCTGCGTTGGCTTGGACGGCCGGTGGTTGTAGGTGATCGAGAACGTCGGGTTGTTGGCGAACTTCACCCGGTCCAGGTCGTTGGTCTCGGTGGCGTTGAACAGCCCCATCGTCCAGTTGGTGTTGTGCAGGTCGGCGATCTTCTGCATGCCCGAGGTGACGTCGAAGGTCACCGGCAGGTTGGGGCTGCTGCTGGTGGTGGTGAACGTCGTCGACGCGCTGGGGGAGGGGTAGTTGGGGTTTGCCGCGGTGTCCTTGCACGGCTGCTTGTTCCACGTCGTCGTCGAACTGATGGCGCACGTGGAGAAGGCGTTGACCGTGTCCGTGTTGGTTCCCGACGCCGAGGCGCTACTGACTTTGGTGTTCAGCTTCGCGGACTGGATGACCGCGCCCCAGATCGAGCTGGGGATGCTGAGGTTGTAGTAGGTGCGCTCGATGCCGGTGGGCGAGGAGAAGCCCTGGTAGCCGACGGCCAGGCCGCCGCTGGGCGTCACGCCCCAGTTCGAGGTCGTGGGGTAGGCCTGCTGCACCTCGTCGTAGTGCAGCGTCGAGCCCGACGCCGGGTGCGGCACGTACGCCGGGTCGATGTAGACCGGGAAGACCGTGGACTTCGCCGTCAGCAGCCGGTGGTCGGCGGCCAGGTGCAGTGTGTGGTCCTTCAGCCGCGCGGTGACGCGTGCCTGGTGGGAACGCGAGCCCGGGCCCCGGGCGCTGGAACGGGTTCCGGCGGCCGTCCGCGTGCGGGCTGGGGACGGCGCCGAGCCGGCGGTGTTCGCGCCGGCGGATGGGGCAGCGGTCTCGGCGCTGGTGGCCGAGTCCCACATCACCGGCGCCGGGGAGGTGACCAGCAGCCGGCCGCGGGCACCCTTGACCGTCAGGTTGCCGCCGGCGTCCGTGGCGGCGCTGGTGCCGCTGCCGGTCGCCACACCCTGCACGAGATCAGCCAGGGCCGGATCGGCGGCGGCAGCGGCGGTCCTGACCACCAGCGTCTCCTCCACACCGCCTGTCACCGAAGCGGTGACCTGCAGGTCCACTCCGTCCAGCACGTTCGCGTACGTCGCGGTGTCACCGGACAGCACCGGCATCGCCAGCTTCGACGGCCACGACAGCGACACGCTCCTGCCGTCCACGACCATCGTCGCCAGCGGACCCCCACCACCCCCCGACAGCGACAACGCCGACTCCGTCGCCACCGGTGCGACCTTCCCGTCCGCGCCGAGCTGCAGCGTGGCGTCCAGGTCAGTCCATCCACCGCCGCGCCTGACCCGCACCGGCTGCGCGGAGACGGCGTAGGTCACCGAACCGTCCGGGTTCAGGAACGTCTGCGACGCGTCCGTACGCTCGCTCAGAGCCTCGATGCGCCGGTGCTGCAGACGCGCCATCAGGCGAGCCGACGGCACGTCCTGGGCCTGCGCCGCTCCCAGCGTCGGCGTAGGAGTCGCTGTCACCGCTCCCTCGTGCACCGTTCGCGGTGCGGCGAACGCCACCCCCGAGTTGGCCGCGACGGTCGCCGTCTCGACAGCCATGGCCAGTACCGCCAGCGCCGACACCCGTCTCAGCCATCGTGACGTCCTCTTCGGATTGCCCGGGCCGCGGCGCCGGGCACCCCCCCACGTGATTTCCACCATGCCTCCTCAGAAGCGGCTCAGCCGCTTCGCAGTCAGTAGCCGGGGGATCCTCACACGGCCGGGACGTGCCGCGTAAGGCGTTCAGCGGGACCCCGTTTTCGATGGCAAAGCGAGGGCAAAGTTGCCCCCATCGACTGTCCTGGGAGCCGGTGGGCCGACCCACGTCCATAGACGCCTTCTGCTGTGCAAAACCCCCCGGCAAAACGGCCTCTGATCTCGGCAAACATGCAGGGGGCGTGACAAGGAACACCCGGCCGTGCCCGGCTGCGCACGGCATACCCCTGACGGGCCTCGGAGGGCGCGCGCTGCCTCCCCCGGCGCGGCGGTACGACGCTCCGTCGACGGCCGGGCACCTGGTCGACCCGACCGTCGACGGGGCTGCGTCCGGTGCGGACGGCTGGGCGGCCCAGCGACCCGCTCGTCACCGAGCTCAAGGTCCTCACGCGCCACCGCCGTGACCTGGTCGAGGACCGCACCCGCGTGATCAACCGGCTGCGAGGGCACCCCACCGGCATCTTCCCGGCCCTGGAACGAGCCTTCGACCTGACCAACGCCGGTCCGCTGGTGCTGCTCACGGGCTACCAGACGCCAGCGGCGATACGTCGCATCGGTGCCCGCCGCCTGGAAACCTGGCTGCGCAACCGGAAGGTCCGCGGTTCCGCTCAGCTGGCCGCAACGGCTACCGACGCCGCCGGTAGGCAGCTGACCAGCGTTGCTGGAGAGAAGCCGGCCGCCCTCCTTGTCCACTCAGTGGTCAAGGAGGTCATGCGCCTCAACGGACTTATCGCGGACACCGACAAGCTCATCGCGGCGCGATTCCATGACCACAAGGACGCCGAGGTGATCAGCAGCATGCCGGGTATCGGCCCGTTGCTCGGCGCCGAGTTCCTGGCCTCCACCGGCGGGGACATGAGCGCCTTCGGCACGCCCAACCGCCTGGCGGGATTCGGCGGGGTGGCACCAGCTCCCCGTGACTCGGGCAGGATCAGCGGCAACCTCCGCCGACCGAAGCGGTACAGCCGAGGCCTCCAACGCGTCTTCTACACCTCCGCACTGATCAGCATCCGCAGCTGCGACGAACCACGCCGCTACTACGACCGCAAACGCGCCGAAGGGAAGCCGACGAACCGTCACGAAAGATCGAGGCTGGTGCCGCCGCAGCGCTCCTCCTTGGCTTCAGGACGCCCCAGACTATTGTGTGACTTACGGGATGAGCGTGCTGCCCCAGCAAGCTGTGATGGAGCCATTGAGCCTTTTCCAACCTCAGCTTGACGTCGCCAGGTGAAGCGTGAGGACGGCTTTGACCAGGTTGGTGATGCGGGTCGTGCTGCAGCGGAGCTTGCGCGGCAGCCGCCAGGTTTTGAGCGTGGCCATCGCCTGCTCGCCCAGGGCGCGGATCCTGGCGTGGGAGACGTTGACTGCCTGCTGGCCTGCGGAGAGCGTGTCCCAGCGGCCCCGGTAAGGGACGCGGACCGTGCCGCCGGCCCCTTGATATCCCTTGTCGGCCCAGCAGGGCACGCCGGCGCCGGCCAAGGCGTCGATGATGCCGTGGGTGCGGGCGGCCTTGATGTCGTGGACTGCTCCGGGCAGGGCGGGCGAGGCCCACAGCAGCCGGCCGAAAGGGTCGGCGATGACCTGCACGTTCATCCCGTGCTTCTTGTGTTTTCCCGAGCAGAAGGGGCGGTCGGCGGCGATCCGGTCGATCGGCAGGAGTGTGCCGTCCAGGATCACGAACGCCTTGCGGGCCGCGGTCCGGACGGCCGTGGTGAGGCCGGGGGCGAGGGCTGCCAGGACTTCGACGGCCTCGCCGATGTACCGGTAGACGGTGGCGATCCCGACGCCGAACCCGGCGGCGAGCTGGGCGTAGGTGTGGCCGCAGCGCATGTGGGCCAGGACCAGCAGGGCCTGCCGGTCCGTACTGAGCCGGCGCCACCGCGTCCCGCGCTCGCGGCGCCGGGTGGCCAGCAGACCGGACAGGTACCGCAGGGTTGCGCTGGACAGATCGATCCCGATGGGTAGACAAGCACGTGAAGCTCCGGGCGGACAGGTTGATCTTGGTCGACAACCCATCTACCAGGAGCTTCACTACTTCCTCAACGCCACGCCGACGCCAACTGACCTGCCGCTCCGCCAAGTTGGAAACGGCTCATGCTCGTGTCGCAACTGCACGGACAGACGACACCCCCGAAGAGCCAGACGAGAGGTCCCAGGCGCCCCGTACACAAGCCGACAAATGGGCGGCGAACATCCTGGCCGCCCGACAGTTCCACACCCGCGAAGGCAGCCTCCAGGTGCCCAGGAAGCATGTCGAGGTCGTGGACGGAGTCGAACACAAGCTCGGCATGTTCGTGGACAACGCCCGCAGACGGGCCGACAAACTGACGGCGGAGCGGCACCAGGAGCTGGCCGAGCTGGGCATGCGCTGGTAGCAGCACGCCGCGAAGGACCAGGGCACGGGGCCATGCTGCCCAGCCATGGTGGCGGCTGCGCTCGCCCGGTTCCGACGCTCCACCAGTGAACCCAAAGTGCTCCCGGGACCCTCCAAGCTCTGAAGTGCATCAAGTCCCGTGACATCGCACGTAGCCGACCCGATCCTTGAGACTCAGCACGGCGAGATGGGAGCACAATGATTTCCACCGCACCTGTGATCATCTGGATCGTCGGATTGGTCGCCATCCTCCTGGCGGCAGGCATCGCCAGAAGGCTGACACGAAGGCTCGGGCACGGCCCCTGGCGCGGTCCGTCCTCCGGCAGCAGAAACACCATCGACGACTCCGCCACAGCCGTCCCCGTCAGCGACGCCGGTCACTACGACCGCCACCACAACAACCACAGCCACAGTTCAAGCTGGCTCACCGGCCACCACGACGGCTCCAGCCACGGTGGTGGCCACCACGGCGGCTCCAGCCACAGTGGTGGCCACCACGGCGGCTTCGACGGCGGCGGCCACCACGGCTGATCCACCCTCACCAGGGGGCAAACGAACCCTGGCTCGGATCTACGCGATGCCTTGGAAGCCATCGACCGAGCTGGTGCCCGGCCTGGCCGGTGGCCTGGCAGCGCCGCTACCGGCTGTGCCGGGGCCTCATCGAGGCCGGCACCGAGCTGCCCACCGACCCCGGACAGATCACGCTCCAGGGCGAGGATCTCGGGGCGTGGGTCCAGGCGCAGCGCCTCGGCTGGGACCAGCTGCTGCCCGCGCGGGCCTGGATGCTGGAGAACATGCTCCCCCTGTCCCCGGCGGGGTCGGAGCGGCCGTCAGCGGCCCGCACACAGAACGACGAATGGGCGCTGAACATATCCGGGGCGGCCAAGGAGTTCCACGCCCGCGAGGGAAGCCTCCAGACGGTTCCCCGCAAGGCTGTCGTCCAGCTCAGCGAGCCGGACGGGAGGCAGACCACCGTGAAGCTGGGACTGTTCATCGGCAACTGCCGGCGCCGGGCCGACAAGCTCACGTCGGAGCGGCGGGCGGAACTCGACGCGCTCGGGATGCGCTGGTAGGCGAGCCAGAACGATCGAAGGCAGGCCTCTACGTACCGCTCAGATCTGTTGACCGCGACAGACGTCACCCCGCATACGGCGAAGCCCCCGATTCCCATGCCGGGGGCTTCGCTCGTTCGCGGCCGACGACCGCTCTGGACACGCTAGTTGAGGGCGAGCACCGCGCTGTCGTCCGCCACGTCCGGGTCGTACGTCGGGCGTCCGCCGCCGTCCACACCCCAGAGGACGGCCACTGAGCCCTGCGCGCCCGCGATCACCTGGTCGACCCGGACGGTCACGGTGAAGGCGGCTGTATGCCCGGCCGGTTCGAGGTAGCTGTCGACGCAGTCATACGGACCGTGCGCCGCCGCCTGCGGGTCGTCGTCGGTCTCCGGGTGGCAGTTCGCGGACGAGCCGACCACGGTGGTGCCCGGTGGCAGGGTGACCATGACCCCGAAGTCCGAAATGCTGCGGTCGAACAAGGTCGCCGGACCGTTGTTGGTCATGCTGACGTCGAGCGGGACGGTGTCGCCCTGGGCCGCCTGCGCGGTGGCACCACTGACCGAGAAGTCCGCTGTGTTGTCGGCCTGGAGCGCGGTCATCCGGTCGTCGCTGTTGGGGTCGGCGAACGGGAGCGAGACCTTGCCGACCGGCGCAGTGCTCGGCTGCCCCGGGTCCAGCACCTGGAGCTTGAGCGTGGTGCCCGTGCCCCGCGTCCAGGTGCGGCCGGCCAGCTCCGATTTCAGGAGCGGGTCGCCCTTCGGAGCGGTGATGGTGTCGAGGTAGGTGTACAGGGCGGTCGCAGTGACGTTCAGGTCCACCGGTGTGGCCAGCGCCGCCCGTTCACCGATCAGGATCGGCTGGTCGAAGGTGCACAGCGCCTTCTCGGCCTCGCGATCGTCCGGTACGGAGCTGTACCGGCAGTTGGCGTAGTGCTGGGCGAAGGTCAGGCCGGGCGAGGCGATCAGCAACGCCTGCGCGGCAGCGGCCGGCCGGTCGCCGGTGTTGGTGAACTCCACCGGCTCGCTCACCGTCGAGCCGACCGCGAGCCCGGTGTGCTCAGGCGGCTGGACCTGGTTGAAGGCCGGCCCGCCGATCTGTACGGAGCCGGTGGCGCCCACGAAGGTCGCCGAGTCCGCCATCCCGGTGATCTTGTACGAGGCGGTGGTGCCGGGCGCGACGCCGGCATGGGCCGTCATCGTGAACTGCGGGCCGGCGATCAATTCGCCCGGGCCGCCGGCGGAGAAGAACTCCGAGCAGGTGGCGATCGCGTTGCTCACCGTGCATTCGTCGGGGAAGCTCACGTCGGCGATCCTCGCCAGCTTCCGCGCGTCGACGGTGATGGTGGCGCCGGTCAGCACGCCCGAATCGGTCGTGTACACCAGGTACGCCTGGGCGGTCGTGGCCACGCCGGTGGCCACGGCGGTCGGTACGGCGACCGTCGCGGGGTGCTGCAGGGTGATAACGGGTGCGGTGGTGTCGGCGGCGGCCGGCGTGCCGCCGGACAGCACGCCCAGGGCAGCCACGGTCAGCGCGGCTACGGATAACGCCACCACACGGCGCGGGATACATCTATTCATCAAATCTACTTCCCCCCAGAAGAGTTGCTCCAGACCACGATTGACGCGTCCATGAGCATGACAAGCCCCGTGCCCAGAAGGTTGCACTCCAGCCACCACCGGGTCCTGCCCCCCGCTGCCGGCCCTTCACCACAACGAACACCCCGACCGTCGCCAACGTTCGAGGCCCCCGTGTGGAAGTGGGAGCAGCCACACCCACGACAGCCGATCCGCCCCATCCCCGCCGCTGAACGGCAGCCGCTTGGTCACCCCCTGACAGCAGGCCAACCGGCACCCACACACCCATGACCAGGCAGTCACCAGCCGAACAAGGCTGGCGCACAAGCGCTGCCACCAGCACGCCCCTCACAGTCGGCATCGCAGCCCTGGCCCGGTACCGATCCGCATACGGCCCCGCCCCGCCCCCGGATGATCCGGCGGCGGGGTGGGACATGACCGGCCTGCTTGCACCAGTACGGACCACCGTTCAGGCGGTTACAGGCGGTGACCGCACCCTACCGCCGGTTGTGGATCGCGGGCCGTCGGCGGGCGGCGGCGGCCTGCCGACAGGCGGCCGTAGCTAGCCGTCGGCCTTGGTGGTGTCCTGGATGACGGTTGACACGGACACCGGGTCGTCGGAGGCCCCGGAGTCGTCGACGGCGTCGATCTGGAAGAAGTAGTTTCCCGAGGGCAGACCGTCCCACGTGCCTGAACTGTCCTTGCCGTGGAAGCAGTTGGTCAGTACGTGGGTGCCATAGGACTTGTCAGGGGCGCCGCTGATGTCCTGGCGCAGTTCGATCGTGACGCTCTGGTTGTGCGTCGAAACGCAGCCCTTGAAGATGATCTGGGTGTACGACACGTCGCTCCACCGGCGCGACTGCCACCCGTTGTTGGCCCGCACCATGGAGATGGAGCTGGTCCAGTTCATCGGATGCACCTCGGTGCTGACGCCTCTGGGAGCGCTGGCGGCCGAGGACGTCCCCGCCCCGATCAGGAGCGTAGCCGGTAGGGCGAGTGCGGCGGCCGCCACCGCCAGTTTCGTTCGTAACGCAACCTTCATCTTGATCCCCTCCCCTTGTTGCCCACGACCCTTCGTCGCGGAGCACCTTCCTGTGGGTGCCTGCCGGGCGGCGGGCACATTCCGAGTCCATCAACCGTCGGATTGACCGGCAGGCTGCTTCCGTCACTTGGGTCAATGCGCGCACCCTGCACACTGGGCACCGGTTAATTGACGACCGGCCAGTTGGGCTGACCGGTACAGGGGAGGGGTGGTGGCTGGTGGCGGGGCGTCCTGAGCGTCCGCTGGATCCGGACGCAGGACCGGTACAGCGGCTGGCGTGTGAACTGCGCAAGCTGCGGGAGGAGGCGGGCAGCCCCAGCTACCGCGAGATGGCCCGGCGTACGGGGTGCGGTGCGAGCACCCTGTCCTACGCCGCCGCCGGCGAGCGGCTGCCCACCCTGCCGGTCCTGCTGGCCTACGTTCAGGCGTGCGGCGGCGTAGCCGAGCAGTGGGAGGAGCGGTGGTACCAGGCGGCCTCGGAGGTGGACGAGGAGGAGGTGCCGCTCGATCCGGAGACCGTTGCGCCGTATCGGGGGCTGGAGCGGTTCGAGCCCGGTGACCGCGACCTGTTCTTCGGCCGCGGCGAGCTCGTCTCCCATCTGACGGCGCAGGTGCGCGCCCACCGGTTAGTGGCCCTGGTCGGCGCCTCCGGCAGCGGCAAGTCCTCGCTCCTGCGCGCCGGGCTGGTGCCCGCGCTGCAGAACGGCAGCGGCCCGGTCGCCCGCCCGGCGGTCATCCGCATCCTCACCCCCGGCCCCAGACCGCTGTCCGTGCACGCGGCCGCCCTGGCCCCCGGCCAAGGCGAGGGCGAGGGCGACACCGTGGTCGTCATCGACCAGTTCGAGGAGCTGTTCACCCTCGTCGCGGATGAGACCCAGCGGACGGGTTTCCTGAACCTGGTCCTTGCAGCGGCCCGCGGCGGCCGGCTGCGCGTGGTGATCGCGGTCCGGGCGGACTTCTACGCCCGCTGCGCCGAACACGACGGCCTCGCCCAGGCCCTGCGGGACACCACCATCCTGGTCCCCCCGATGAACCCGGCCGAACTGCGGGAGGCGATCGTCAGGCCGGCCGCGGCCGCCGGGCTGATAGTGGAGCGGTCGCTGACCGCGCGGATCGTGCGGGAGGCATCGGCGGAGCCCAACTGCCTGCCGATGGTCTCCCACGCGCTGCTGGAAACCTGGCGCCGTCGACGCGGCCGGGTACTCACCGAGACGATGTACGAGGCGGCCGGCGGCATCCACGGCGCGATCGCCGCAACAGCCGAGGACCTGTACAGCAGACTGGGCCCGCACGAGGCCGACACCGCCCGCAGGATCCTGCTGCGCCTGGTCACCCCCGGCGACGGCACCCCCGACACCCGCCGCCCCACCACGCACGGCGAACTCGGCGGACTCGGCGAACCCGGCGAACCCGGCGAACCCGGCGAACCCGGCGCCGGATCGGCCGAGACCAGCCGTGTACTGGAGCAACTCGCCCGGGCCAGGCTGCTCACTCTGGACAACAACACCATCGACCTCGCACACGAAGCCGTCATCGCCGCGTGGCCCCGCTACCAGACATGGATCAACGAGGAACGCGCACGCATGCGGATCCAGCGGCAGCTCACCGAAGCCGCCACGGTCTGGCACGACCTCGACCGCGAACCCGGTGCCCTCTACCGCGGCACCCGCCTCGCGGCAGCCGAAGAAGCATTCCCCCCGCCCTGCCGAAAACAGGAACTCACCACCACCGAAACCGCGTTCCTCACCGCGAGCACGCAGGCACACCGCCATGAGCAGCAGACCGCCGCACGCACCACCCGCCGCCTGCGCACCCTCACCGCAACCCTGTCGATCCTCCTCATCCTGGCCATCACCGCGGGCATCACCGCCGTAGCACAAAGCCGCAACAGCGACCAGGCCAGACGCCAGGCCGTCGCCGCCCAGCAGGTCGCGCAGTCCCGGCAGTTCGCCGCCCGCGCCGACGCGCTGGCCGCCACCGACCCCGATCTGGCCTCACTGCTCGCCGTCCAGGCCTACCGCACCTCGCCCACCGCAGAAGCCACCGCCTCCCTGCAGACGGCCGCCGCCCAACCGCTCCGCAGCCGACTCCCCGGCCAGCTCCCGGACATGACGTCCATGGCGTTCAGCCCCGATGGGCAGTCCCTGGCCGCGGGCAGCAGGTACGGCCCGGCGCTCCTGTGGGACCTGCAGTCCGGCCGGGCCCCCACTGCCCTCAGCCGCTCCGGCGGGCCTGTCACCTCGGTGGCGTTCAGCGCCGACAGCCGCGCTGTGCTGCTCAGCCGCTGTGACGGCAAGGTCGAATCGCACAGCACACGAACCTCGGTGGTGCGCACCGTCATCGACGCCCCGGGGAGGGAGTGCAGCGGGATCCTCAGCGCCGACGGGCGGGTCCTGGTCGACACCAAAGGCCTCGGTGACATCCGGATCACCGACATACCCTCCGGACGTCAGCGCGACCGCTTCGTCTCCCACGCGGGCTACGCGAATGCGTTGCTGGCGGTGTCAGCGGACGGACGCACCATGGCTGTCAGCGTCGGCAGCCAGGTGATGGAGCTCGACACCACATCCAGCCGGGTACGGAACCGTTTCACCGTACGGGAAAGCATCGCGGACATTGCACTCAGCGGCAACGGGCAGACCCTGGCCGCTGTGGAAGGAGACGGACAAGACATCCGCACGTGGGACCTGCGCACCGGGCACCAACTGCCCGTCATGAACATCCGCTGGGGCAGCCTTGTCGGCGGCCTGGCCGTCAGCCCCGACGGCCAGACCCTTGCCGCCACCGACGTCCTCACTGTCCGCCTGTGGGACGCACGGTCCGGCCGCCAGCGGACCCTGCCCTCCGGCACGACCCACGCCTTAAACCTCGCCTTCAGCCCGGACGGGGGCACTCTGGCCGCCGCCGACGAGGACGGCACCGTACGGCTGTGGGACACCGTCCCCTTCCGCGCCCAGTTCACCGCTCACAGCGGACTGACCGCAGTGAGCCCGGACGGCCGCACCATCGCACTGGGCGACGGCCACGGGCACGTGCAGCTCCACGACCTCACCACCGGACGCACGCAACAAATCGACGGCGCCACCTCCGCCACAGCCCTTGCCCTCAGCCCCGACGGCCGCCTGCTGGCCATCGTGCGCCCGGAAGAGGTACTACTCAAAGACACCGTCAGCGGACGCACCACACGCCTGCGCGACGAGAGCGTGGGGCCACCTGTGTTCAGCCCGGACGGGGGCACCGTGATCATTGACGGCCACAATGGAAGCCATCAGATCACGGACGTGACGACCGGCCGTGTCCGCGACACCTTGCCTTTGTCTTGCAACGTCCCCGGGATGTGCACCGCAGTGTTCAGCCCTGACGGCAAGACCGTGGCAGTAAACGCGTCAACCGGTGCTGTGTACCTGTGCAACACGGATAAAGGACGCGCGGTCATCGTCCCCGATGCCTCCGGGGCGTCCATTACCGGGATCGGACATGCCGCCCTCGCCTACAGGCCCGACGGGCACACACTGGCCCTCGGCACGGCAGACGGCGTGGTTCGGCTGGTAGACACCGCAAGCCGACACTCCCGGATCCTGACCACCGAACAGACCGACCCCGTGCAAGCCCTGGCATTCAGCCCCGACGGGCGCACACTGGCCGTCGGAGGACGAAGCGGAACCGTCCAACTGTGGGACCCCTCCACCCGCCGCGTCCGGGGCACATTCACCGGCCCCGCATCACCGGTCCGCACGGCCACCTTCGGCCCCGACGGCCACACCCTCATCACCGCCGCGGCCGACGGGACCGTACGCACATGGGACGTCGCGCTACCCACCCCCACCCAGTCCATCGACCGGATCTGCCACGCAGTCCACCGCGACCTCACCCCCGACGAACACGCCCTCTACCTCCCCGACCAGCCCAAACAGCCCATCTGCCCCAACTGACCCGACACCCTCAGCGGACCCCGCACGGCGCAGCCGGGTCAACGCCCGACCCCGTCAGGGATCTCCACACCCAGGACTGCCGATCACGATGAAGGAGCACCACAGGCGATCCGCTCGGGCCGACTTCGCCCGGTCCCAGCAGGCCTCTCCCGCACCCGCTGGTTGCACAAGAACCCGGCCGGCCAGCAGATGCTCGTACAACCCACGGACGGTGCCATGAGTCTGCATCATGGGCCCGTTGGGTCCTCAGCGTGGGGCGGCAGTCATTCCTGGGGGCAGAGCGATGATTGCTCGTCAGTTACTTCGTGGCGGGTTGAGGGTGGCAGCGCTGACGTGGGTGGGAGGGATACTCGTCATCCCCGATCTTCCCGACATCCGCGGCGACCGCCCGACACTGGTATGGGCGACGATCGCGGTCCTGGTCCTTTGCCCATGCACCGCGGCATCCTCGTGGCTGTATGTGAAGCGATCCGAGATGAGCATCGGACTGCGGATCCAAGCCGATTACGGGTTGGCGGAGCAATAGTCAAGACTTGTGGATGAGTTGACCTGCGGCTCAGTGCGAGTTGTGCCGCTGGATGTTGGTCTTGGCGGCGTTGCGGATCCGTTTGGTGCGGCCGCGCTCGGCGAGGAGTCTGGCCGCGTCGGTGTTCTACGCGGTGGCTGCTTTGAGCTGCAGCCAGTTGGATGAGTCGAGGAGGGCGTCCGGGCGCCAGGGCTGTCCCAGCGCCGCTTGCGCTCTCCCGTGGACTCGTCGACGCGGCGGTCGTTCACCCGGGGCGCGGAACCTCGATCGCCCCAGCTGCCGTGGCCACCGTCCGGGGCCGGTGGCGGCCGTTGCGGACCACCAGGCGATGCCCCTGCTCGTCGGTCTCAGCAACCAACTCGGCTATGTACTGGTTGACTTCCGCCTCCAGGGCGGCAGCCAGCATCCGCCGGGCGCCCTCGCGGACGATCTCGTCGATCAGGGAACCGGACTGGGTGGAGCCGTCATCGGTGACTACGCTGAGCGCTGGGCGTGCCTTCCCGACCCGCGCTGTGACGCGGGCCTACTCGGAGACCTTAAGGATCATTCGGGAAGGTACGCCCTCCGCGTGCCCTCCCGGGACCGATCCACAGGTCTTGAGCATTGCTCGTCCTGCGGGCCATCTCCCGATAGGTCGGACTGCCCGCCTCTGCCCGCAGCCTCCGCAACTCAGCCGCTAACAGCTGGATCGGACCCGCACCGGGATCTAACGGCCCTTCAGGACGCCCTACCACCCGCACACCATCCCGTCTTCCCCCACCGTCCACGGGCGGAACCCGTCGCACACTACGCACCCCTCTTCACACCCCACAAGGGCGCTATCAGCCCCTCGGACGGAACCAGACTCCCGGCGCCGTCCAGCCGTCCGGGGTTGTTCCACCTGGTCACAGCGGGCTGCCAGACAATCCCGCCGCCGATGGACTCGGCACACCAACGGTCGGCACGCCGGCGCCTCCGTCAGAAGGGCAAACCTTTGAAGAAGAAATTGAGCAGGTTCATCACATCGCTTGCCGCCTTGCAGAACCGGCCGGCGGAGACCGAAGCGACGGATGCTGCCGGACAGGCCGGTCGCAGCCTCGCGCAGACGACCAGCCAGACCCAGCACACCCTGGCAGCCGTCACCCGGGCGTCCAGGCCTGCAGGTAGCAGGGCCATGCGTAGGGTCTTGGCAGAAGGGGGAACAACTATGCGTATCAAGATGGCCGGCTTAGCAGCTGCTGTCACCGTACTGACCGGCGGGGTGCTCGTGACCGGTGCGGGTGCGGCCGATGCCGCCGCGCCGGCCGCGCAGCAACTGCGGGTCGTCCAGACCACGGCGGGGAACTACACGGACCTGGTGATCTACAACTTCAACGGCCAGGAGATGGGCATGGGCCAGTGGAGCCAGGACCCCCAGGACGGGAACCCGGGGGATGCCCTGAGGGCGTACGACGGGCTGGCTGACGGCTACGCCATCTACGCATACCTCAGCGACGGCCGGGTGGCGACCACCAGCGGACACAACTCCCCGTACTGGAGCGGGTGGGTGGGTCCGAACCTGCCCGAAGACCACACCTACACGATGACGGTCTGGATCAGAAGAACGGCGTCCAGGACCGTTGCTTCTACGCGACCGTCTCATCCTGACGTACGAACATGTTGGCGTCGGCCCCCGAGCAGGTCGGCGCCAACAGCCGTTTTCGCTGCGGAGCCAATCGCATCACGGTGCTCCCCTGCCCAGGCGCCTACGCTCCAGGGCCTCCCCCGAACGGACGCGAAGGCTGGAGCGAGCAGCGCAGCGGCACTGTCGCAGCGGTGACGCATCCGGCCCCGGCCACTGTCACCGGCGTGAGATGCGCGGGCCAGGGCTTCACCGCTCGTCTTCGGCCTTGGGCTCATTCCACAGGCGGGCGAGCTTCTTCACCTTCCTCTTCCGCTTCTCGAACCACTCCGAGCGCCCCCACTCCTCACCCAGACGCTGCTGCTCGGCCGCTTCACGGCGCTGCCTCTCGGCTTCGGCAGCCTCCGCCGCGCGCTCGCGCTGCTTGCGGCGCTGGCGGTACTCGGCTGCCGTGCGGGTGTCGGTGAGCGCCTGGAGCAGCGGCTCGGGCTCCCGGCCACGCTCCTGCGCGACGCGGAACCACACCGGCCCCATCGGGCCGTGCTGCTGCGGGCGGTATGCGTCGGCGAGGGTGACGGCCCGGTGGTCTCGGACCTCCTCGGCGGTGCCGAAGTGCATGCTGGCGGGCGTGTGCCAGCCGATGCCCGAATGCCGGTGCTCGTGGTTGTAGTACGCGATGAACGCCTCGAACCACTCGCGGGCGTGGGCCAGCGAATCGAACCGCTCGGGGTGGTCGGACATGTACTTCACGGTCTTGAAGTGGGCCTCGATGTAGGGGTTGTCGTTGGAGACCCCGGGCCTCGAGTGCGACCTCGTCACCCCGAGGTCGATCAGCAGCTGGGAGACCTTCCTGGAGGTCGTCGACGTGCCGCGGTCGGCGTGCACGGTCTCGGGCACGATGCCGTTGCCGACGATGGTCTCCCGGATCAGCTCCTCGGCCCGCACCGCTGTTTGGGCGGCCTCGACGGTATGGCCGACGATGTAGCGGCTGACGATGTCGATGATGACGTAGGCGTGGTACCAGACGCCCTCGGCCGGCCCGGCCGCCTTCGTGATGTCCCGGGTGAACACCTGGGAGGGCCCGGTGGCGACCAGTTCGGGCACCGTTTTCGCCGGGTGGGTGGCCTGGCGGCGGCGTTCGCCGGACTGGCCCTTCTCGCGCAGGATGCGGTACATCGTGGAGACGGAGCAGTGGTAGCGCCCGGCATCCAGCTCGCGGGCCCATGTCTGCGCGGGTGGCAGCTCGGCGTACTCGCCCGAGTTCATCAGCTCCAGGACCGCTGCCCGTTCCTTCGGTGTGAGGGCCGAGGGCTGGGCCTGCGGTTTGCTGGGCTTTCGCTCGGGCGGGGGCCGCAGCCGGCGGTAGTGGGTGGTCCGGGAGCGGCCGGTCAGCCGGCAGGCCGCCGTGGCACCGGGCTTGTCACCGATGCCGGTGAACGCGTCGTCGACCACCGGTTCGGCGGCAGCGTTCAGTCCGCGCTCTCGGAGATCGTTTCCAAGAGCGCGGAAGCTTTTCCCATGACCTCCAGCGCAGCCTTGTTCCGGGCCGGTTCCTTCTCCAGCCGTTCCACCTGGCGGCGCAGCCTCTCGTTCTCCGCCCCGGCAGCCGACCTCTTCGGCCTCACCGGGCTGGTGCGCTTGTCGACCAGCTTCTCCAGGGCCCCGGCGTCCCGCGCGGCCCGCCATTCCTTGACGCGCGAGTGGTACAGGCGTTCTCGGCGCAGGACCGCACCCTTCTCGTTGTCGGGTGCGGCGTCGCACTCGGCCACGATCCGCAGCTTGTACTCGGGGCTGAGGGTGCGGCGCTTCGGCCGCGCGGCCGGGTCGGGTCCGGCAGGCGTGGTGCTGGTCATGAGGGGGTGGCTCTCCTGTCGTGCCCTCTCAAGCTAACCCGACGAAGCGGGACGTCTCACCCAAGGCTGACAGAGAGGGTTCCCCGAGGTCTTCCACCCCACAGCTGTGGGGATGACTCGATCAAAGCGGTGGCCGTTGCCGAGTAGGCTCGCTCCGCCCCACACGCGTGGGGCCGACTCGTCGCCCTCAACATCGGCCAGCGGCGCTGCGTACTCAACACCTCCTCGCGCTAGAATAAACCTGCAGGTCAGCCCGCCTTTCCCCAGTGGATTCCTCATGACAATGTCCCGGGATTCCTCGCCCGGCGTCAGAAGAAGTCGTCACATCAGCGTCAGCTCTGCGGTTCAACCACTGCGTCGAAACCGCAGGTCAGATCGCCGCTCCGCATAACGCGGGCTGTGACATCCCACCGAGGAAACATCGCGACAGTCGGGCGAGGACACGCAGTGTGGGCCAAGAATCTGAGGACGGCAGGCAGGAAGGCGGCGGAGATCGAGGCGCGGCGCGAAGCCGGCCTGCCGGTCGGCTCCACCGCCGGGGCGCTGACCGAAGAGCGCCGCGACGCGCTCGAGAACATCGACCCGTCATGGCGTCCGGCCTGGCCGGTCGCTTGGCAGCGCTGCTACAAGCTGTGCCGCAACCTCAGCGAGGCCGGCACCGAACTGCCCACCGCCCCTGGGCAGATGACGCTGCAGGGCGAGGATTTGGGGGCGTGGGTCCAGGCGCAGCGGTTGGGCTGGGATGCCCTGCTGCCTGCTCAGGCGTGGATGCTGGAGCACATGCTCCACCTGTCCCCGGCGGAGCCTGAGGAGAGGTCGCAGGCGCCCCGTACGCAGGCCGACAAATGGGCGGCGAACATCCTGGCCGCCCGACAGTTCCACACCCGCGAAGGCAGCCTCCAGGTGCCCAGGAAGCATGTCGAGGTCGTGGACGGAGTCGAACACAAGCTCGGCATGTTCGTGGACAACGCCCGCAGACGGGCCGACAAACTGACGGCGGAGCGGCACCAGGAGCTGGCCGAGTTGGGGATGCGCTGGTAGCCGGAGGCACGGGCAACCGTCCTCGGGGCAGCAGTTGACAGGCACGGCCGAACAGGGCTGCCAATCAATTTCGCGGACGCTCCAATCGTTCTAGCGGAACCCGCAAGGAGGGGACCGCGACCGTGAGGCTGACGGCGAAGTCGGGCTCGGGGCCACTGCCTCCCGGGGGAGGCGGACACGGGGGACCGTGTGAGCCCCGTGTCCGGCCCGTCCGTGAGCATCTGACGACGGAAGGAACACCGTGTACAAGAAGACAAGGGCAAGCCTGGCGGGCATCATCCTCCTCACGATGATGGCGCTCGCCACGATCGCCGGGAGCGGCACGGCGAGCGCCGCGGCCAGCGGCCGTGCGGGGTTCGTGGCCGAGGCCCGCGAGGCCGGGCTGAGCACCAAGCAGGCCACCGGCCTGCAGAGCAAGGTGGACACCTACCTGACCAAGCTGGCCGGGAAGGGCACCCAGGTCTCCCCCAACCAGATCGACCTGAAAGGAGCGGTCCTCAACGTCGCGGTACCCGGGGAGGGCCGGCCGCGTCAACTGGGCGCCGTGAGGCCCGCCGTGGACAACGCCGCCCAGTGCTCGCCCACCGCGGACTACTACTGGTTCTGCGCTTACCAGAACGCGTACCGGGGCGGCGACAACATCGGCATGTATTCATGCGGCGCATATCCCATCCCCTGGTTCACCACGGGTTCGTGGGAGAACAACCAGACCCGTGGCACCGTTCCCACGGCCTACTTCACGGACGGGTCGACCTGGCGGATGCCCGGCGCCTACTACTACGCGTCCGCCGGCGTGAACTGGTCACCCGTGACGCAGATCGTCAACTGCTGACCCTCCTTTTCCACCGGCCTTCGCGCGGAACCCGCGCGAAGGCCGTCACCCGCGGACGGTTCGGACGGCCGAGTCCGTCACGTCGATCCGTTCGCCGGCGCACACTCACGGCGCCGGGCTCCGGCGCACGAGAGCGGGCACCGTGACCGCCCAGCCGCGCCTGCCCCCGGGAGAGGGTCGGACGCATGCTGGCGCGGGACAGCGCGTTCCTGCACGGTTGGTCTCCAAAGCCTCTGCGCAGTCGCACGCTGGGGGCCGGCTCGAGGGTCGATGAGACGCCGTCCAGCACGGAAGGAAGGGGGAATGAGCCATGGGACGCCGGGAGAGCCAACTGGATCCCGAGGCCGGGCCGGTCCAGCGTTTCGCCCACGACCTGCGCCTGCTACGCCAGGAGGCCGGCGGGGTCGCCTACCGTGCCATGGCCGAGAGCGCCGGGTACGCGGCCGCCACACTGTCCGAGGCTGCCGCCGGTGGGCGGCTGCCTTCCCTGCCCGTGACCCTGGCTTACGTGGGTGCCTGTGGCGGGGATGCCGCCGAGTGGGAGAGGCGCTGGTGGCAGGCCTCTCGCGCGGAGGCGGCGCTGCCGGCGGCTGACGACGGAACGCTGGCTCCCTACCGGGGCCTGGCGCGTTTTGAGCCCGGTGACCAGGGCCGTTTTTTCGGCCGGGACCAGCTGATCACCGATCTGGTGCGGCTGACAGGACAGCACCGGTTCGCGGGTCTGGTCGGTACCTCCGGCAGTGGGAAATCCTCGCTGCTGCGGGCCGGGTTGGTTCCGGCCCTGCAAGGCGCCCCGCCCGAGGGCCGTCCGGCGGTGATCCGGATCCTCACCCCAGGGGAGCATCCGGCAAGCGTCCATGCAGGCGCTCTGGTTCCCGTGGGCGCAGAGTCGAAGTCGGACACCTGGGTGATGGTGGACCAGTTCGAGGAGGTCTTCACACTCTGCCAGGACACCGGCCAGCGCAACCGGTTCATCGACCTGCTGCTGACCGCCCTCGCGCCGGGCAGCCGCCTGCGCGTGGTGATCGCTGTGCGGGCTGACTTCTACGGCCGCTGCTCCGAACACCGCGGGCTGGCGGACGCCCTGCGCGCCGCAAACCTGCTCGTCGGCCCGATGAGCCCACAGGAACTGCGGGAGGCGATCGTCAAACCCGCTGCCGCCGGGGGCCTGATCCTGGAACGCGCCCTGACCGCCCGGGTCATCACCGATGTCGTCGACCAGCCCGGCGGCCTGCCCCTGATGTCCCACGCGCTGCTGGAGACCTGGCGCCGCCGCCACGCCCGGACCCTGACCCTGGAAGGCTACGAGGCCGCCGGCGGCGTCCACGGCTCCATCGCCCGTACCGCGGAAGAGGTGTACACCCAGCTCTCCCCCGAGCAGGCCGTTCTCGCCCGCCGCCTGCTCCTGCGGCTGATCACACCAGGTTCGGGGGCTCAGGACACCCGCCGCCCCGCCGCCCGTGCCGAACTCACCGCCTGCAGCCCCGCCGACACCACACTGGTCCTCGACCACCTGGCCCGCGCGCGCCTGGTCACCCTCGACCACGACAGCGTCGACCTCGCCCACGAAGCCCTGATCACCTCATGGCCCCGA
Organism: Streptomyces sp. NBC_00433; assembly: GCA_036015235.1. Lineage (NCBI taxonomy): Bacteria > Bacillati > Actinomycetota > Actinomycetes > Kitasatosporales > Streptomycetaceae > Streptomyces > Streptomyces sp. NBC_00433. The sequence continues at coordinate 110,357 of CP107926.1, forward strand.
CTGCACGCCTGGATCGACCAGAACCGCGAACTCCTCAGCCAGCAACGACAACTCACCGAAGCCGCAGCATCCTGGGACCAACTCGACCGTGACCCCGGCGCCCTCTACCGCGGCAGCCGCCTGACCAGAGCAGAAGAGGCCTTCGCCGCCGAAGACCGCGAACACCTCACCCCGGTGGAACGGTCCTTCCTCACCACCAGCCTCGACACCCGCCACCGTGAGCAGCGCACAGCGGTCCACGCCACCCGGCGACTGCGTACGCTGGCAGCCGTTCTCACACTCCTGCTCATCGTCGCTGTCACGACCGCCGCCCTGGCACTGGACGAACGCCGAAGCGCCCTCACCGCCGAACAGCAAGCCCAGTCCAACGCCGACCTGGCACTGGACGAACGCCGAAGCGCCCTCACCGCCGAACAGCAAGCCCAGTCCCGGCAGGTCGCCGCCCAGTCCACGGCCTTACTGAACACCGACTCCGACCTGGCTTCCCTCCTGGCCGTGGCGGCGTACCGCATCAGCCCCACCCGTGAGGCCCTCACCAGCCTCTACGCCGCCGGCGCCGTCCCCCTCCAGCGCCGGCTCACCGGCCACACCGGCGGTGCGCAGTCCGTTTCCTTCAGTCCGGACGGCACTGCCGTCGCCACCGCGTACAAAAACACCGTGCGCGTGTGGGACGCAGCCACCGGCCGCACCAAAACCACACTGACCGGTTTGGGCGACAACCGGATCTCGGTAGGCTTCCGTGCGGACAACCGCGCCCTGGCAGCCACCGGGAACCGTACGGTGAAGGTGTGGGACGTGGCCACCCGTCGGGTCCTGCACACTCTTCACCTCGACACCGACGTGATGTCGATGGCGTTCAGCCCGGACGGCACCACCCTGGCCACCATCGGCGGCGACGGCACATTACTGCTGTGGGACGTGGACACCGGCCACACACGGCGTTCCCCGCATGCCACCGGTACAACGTCCGTGGCCTTCAGCCCCGACGGCCGCACTCTCGCCACCGGCAACGACTACTACGGCGACAACACAGCACAACTGTGGGACACGAGCACCGGCCACCGCCGAGCAGTCCTCCACAGCCCGGCCTCCGTGACGTCCGTGGCCTTCAGCCCCAACGGCCGCACTCTCGCCACCGGCAACGACGACGGCACAGCCCGGGTGTGGGACATCGCCACCCGCCGCAACCGCGCGACCCTGACCGGCTACACCAACGGTGTGCAGTCAGTGGCCTTCAGCCCCGACGGCACCATCCTGGCCACCGGCAGCGGACACGGCACCGTGCAGCTCTGGCCCCTGGTCGGCGACCACGCCCAAGACGCCGTCAGCGGACTCCCCGCGCACCCCGGGTATCCCATCGACGGCCGCGTCCAGGCCACGCTCACCGGACAATCCGGCCCTGTCACGTCGCTCGCCTTCAGCCCGGACAGCCGTACCCTGGCGACCGGCGGCGCCGACGACACCGTACGGGTGTGGAACACCACCCGCGCCCGGGCCGCTCTCCCGGTTCACCTGAGCATGGCGGCGTGGGTGGCGTTCGCCCCGGACGGCCGCACTCTCGCCACCGGCGACCGCGATGGGGTGAAGCTGTGGAACGCAGCCGCCCGCCGCATCCGGGCCACTCTCACGACAGACACCATCAAGGCATCGTCGGTGGCCATCAGCCCAGACGGCACCACCCTCGCCGTCGCGGACCAGACGAGCAGCGTGGAACTGTGGGACCTGACCACCGCCCACCACGCCAGGACCACCCTCAACGGAGGCTCCGACCCCACAACATCAGTGGCCTTCAGCCCCGACGGCAGCACCCTCGCCGTCGGCAGGCACGACGGCACGGTCCAGCTGTGGAACCTGGCCACCCGCCGTGCCGGGACCACTGTCGACGGCCACGTGGGCATCGTCGAATCGGTGGCATTCAGTCCGGACGCCACCACCCTCGCCATCACCGGTCAGGGCAGAAGTATGGATATGGCCACCAACTGGCCTCTCGCCGAGACGCGGCTGTGGAATCTGGGCGGCCACCGCACCACGGCCCTCCTCAAGTACCCAAGCCTTATCACGATATCGGCGGCATTCAGCCCCGACGGCCACACCGTGGCCACCCAGAGCAGCAACGACGACACCGTACGGCTGTGGGACGTGGCCACCGGCCGCACCCGGGCCACCCTCAAGGGCCACACCAGTGGCGTCACGTCGGTGGCATACAGCCCCGACGGCCACACCCTCGCCACCAGCAGCTGGGACGGCACAGTACGACTGTGGGATACGGCCACCGGCTACACCCGGGCCACTCTCACCACACTAAGCGGCGTCACGTCGGTGGCATACAGCCCCAATGGCCGCACACTCGCCACCAGCAGCTGGGACGGCACAGTACGGCTGTGGGACGCCACCCTGCCCGACCCGGCCGGAACAGCCACCCAGATCTGCCGGGCCATCAACCGCGACCTCACCGCACAAGAACGATCCATGTACCTACCCGGACCGACACCCAACCGCATATGCCCACCCTGAACCACAACCCCACGCAGAACGAAACGCTTCTCCATCCACGAGGACGGCCAACGCAACAGTCGCCTTCGCCGAGGGGCTGTCAGCGCGGGAGGGGTGGGCGGCCGAACGCGGCAGCCTCCTGGCACCCACGACAGCGGTCTGGAACGGGCACCCGGTGGGGGTCTGGCTGAAGAATTTGAGGACTGCCGGTCGACGGGCGAGGCGCGCTGCCAGGCGACCGGCCTGCCCGTCGGCTCCACCCTCGGCGCGCTGACCGAAGCACGCCGCGACGCACCCGAGGCCATCGACCCGAGCTGGTGCCCAGCCTGGCCGGTCGCCTGGCAGCGCGCCTACAGGCTGCGCCCGGCCTCAACGAGGCCGGCGGAGCGGGGCCACCAGAGACCCGCCCGACGCGCCGGTGAGGCCGTCCTGGAAGCCGGGACACCCCTCGGGCGATCTCACGCCGCGGCATAGACGGTGAGCCACTCCGCACCACGGGGCCGGTATCCGTAACGCTCGAGGAGCCCCGACACGATCGCGGGGACGTGGCCGGCCCCGTAGACGACGGCCACCCGGATCGGCTCGCCGGCGCGCTGCTCGTGGATCTCGGCGAGCGCGTCGAGCACTCGTCGGTCACGCCGATAGGCCAACGCGTGGTGGACGGCATCGTCGTCGGCCGCCGGCTCCGCCTCCTCGCTCGTCGCCAGGTACTCGACAGCCATGGCTTTGTGGAGAAGGGCACGCGGACCCCACAGCGCGATCACCAAGCCCCCCACGGGAGCCAGAACCATGAGAAAGAGGAGGGTCCACCACGGCAGTGCCCTGAGGTCTGCCGCCGCGTCCGCCGCGGTCGTCTCCAGCCTGATGACCGGAACACCCTCGGGAAGCAGCAACTCGTCCCGCTGCTCCTGCAGTCCGTTGCGCCGCCGCCACGCGGCCAGCCGGTATGCGAGCGTGAGGGTACTCACCACGGCGGACTTCCCCCGGATTCCCTCCACGACTATGAGATCGCATTCCCGGAGCCTCCTGCGGACCTGCGCGAAGAACGTCGGCGGCGCCGCATGCACCATAGGGAAGATCACGAACTCAAGCGGCGTCCCCCTACGCCGCATCGTGATGACAGCCGATCGAATGTCGTACTCCGACACGTCGATGATCTGCATGAGAGCCCCCCGCCGATTCGGCCCGGCCATCTCTCCCTTTCGTCCAGGGACACGGGCCCGACAGGGACCGCGGTTCCCTCCCGTGCGCAACACCTGCTGAGCGCACCGGACGCCCACGGTCGAACCGGAAATGCCGACGCCGATCCGTCATGACCCTCTGCCGGGAGACGGCGACGAAGCCCCCTCACGCTTGCGGACGCAGGCCTGCCTGCACGGGCGTCGCGCATGCTCGAGCGACGCTGGACTCCCTGGTCAGCTTCATGTCCCCGCACTTCACACAAATGGCGCGCCGGGTCGCAGAGGCCTTACCAAGCCGCAGCCCGCCAGCGCGTAGCCGCCGGGGCTGCCATCAGACCTGGAGGCCCTTGACACCCCCGCTACGCACCAGGCCCTGGCCCTCCCCGAGCGGACGCGAAGGCTGGAGAGTGCAGGGGCCGCGCGCTCGCGCTGCTTCCTGCGCTGGCGGTACTCGGCTGCCGTGCGGGTGTCGGTGAGCGCCTTCAGCAGCGGCTCGGGCTCCCGGCCGCGCTCCTGCGCGACGCGGAACCACACCGGCCCCATCGGGCCGTGCTGCTGCAGGCGGTCCAGGGTCGTCATCACCAGCGGGACCTTGCCGGTGAAGCCGAGGTAGAAGCCGCCGTCGCCGTCGTCGCTCGTCCCGTAGCTGTACTCGGCGTGCTCCTGCCCGGCCCAGAACTCGCGGGACAGCCGGCCGACCGCGCGCATGCGGCCCTCCAGCGCGGTGGGGCCGGCCCCGGTGAGCACGATCGCCAGCGGCGGCAGACCCGCAAGGCCGGTGCGGCGGTAGAGCGTCTCCCAGAACGGCACCGTGTTCAGGTCGCCGATCGTGCCGTGGCCGGTGCTGGGAGGAAGTCCCGGGGGCCGCACCCGGCGGGCGTAGAAGTCGGCGTAGGAGGCGACCTTGTCCGCCAGGACGTGCGCGGGCTCGGTGGAGCGGTCGACCTCCACCATCAGCAGCGGCACACATGCGTCCTTGTCCTGGAACACCGCGTCCGCGCGGACGTTGCGCTTGCCCGAGGACGACAGCGGGTGCGCGGCCTCGGTGCGCCAGGAGTCGATACCGCCGATCCCGGCCGAGGCGCCGGGGAGCCTGCCGCCGCGGATGAAGGCAACGGCCGTGGAATTGACGGCCATCGCGTGCGGAGCGCCCCCCGTACCGGCGCCGCGGGCACGGCCGCCCATCACGTCGGGCTCTCGCTTCAGCTTGATCGCGGCGGAGTCCAGGCCGGCCTTCGTCAGGCCCCACAGCTTCTGCGACGGCTCGCCGCGCCGGTCCGGTGCACCGAACTTCCCCGCAGGCCCCGCAGTGCTGCCCTCCGAAAGCACCAGCCTGTCGGCCCGGAGCGCCAGCAGCGCGTTTGCGGATCGCCTTGTTGTCGGACAGGTGCGGGCGTACCAGCTCCATGATCTGCGTCGCGGTCGCCACCTTCAGCACCCCCAGCACCCGCAGCACGTCCTCCCGGTCGCGGACCGCCGACCGCGGCCGCCGCGCCTTCTGCTCCCCCGGTGTCACCGAGCCTGCCGTGTCCGCCACTTGCGCCTCCCCTGCGACGTTCTGCTGTGGAGGCCTTCCATGGTCGCCTGAGCCGCCGACAACCCGCCCCGGCCCCCTTTCGGCCGGCGCATCAGCGGCAGCCAGCGGCCCGGCCCGGGCCCGCCGCAGGCCGAAACCGGCCCTGGACCCCTCGCACCCTGCCGCCCGCCTACGCCGCACCGTCCCCTTCCCCAGGTACGGCCAAGGAGGGTGGAGGGCAAAGGGGTTGTCGGCATCCCCGGTGACCTCGGGACAAGGGGCCTGACCAGGAAGAACGCTCCGGCCGTGCGCGAGGCGGTCGGGTGCACCCTTGGGTGCTGGCTCGGGGACACCCTCGGGGAAGCGGCGGTAGCCGACCCCGTGAGGCCTGCCCCGGGACCGGCCGACAGCGCGCAGAAACCCCGCCGGCGACCACCAGCCGGTGCCCGCCATGCCATTCGCACCGACAGCAGTGCACTTTGCCCAACCTGCTGACCTGCCCGAACCCTGCCCCGCGCCGCTTCCATGTACTTTGCCGCGCCCCAGCAGTGCACTCGGCTGCCGCTCTGCGGGTCCCTCCGGGATGCACCCCGCGCCAGCCGCGCGGGCACCTGCCTCGCGCTCGATTCTGCGCCTGCCACCGCGACTCCCTTCCGCCCGCCGGTGCCCATCGCCGACGAGCCGGACCGCAGCCTGCACGGGCACCCCTTGTCCGCGGTCTGTTCCCACCGGGCAACCCCCGCTGTCCAGGAGAAACGCAAGGACCGGCCGACCATGGCACAGCGTGGTCAAGGGGTTGGTCAAGGGGCGGCATGCCGCCTAGCTAGCACGGGTCGGCCCGGGACGGACGAACCACCCGTCCCGGGCCGGAGCGCTCGGCATACACCGGCCGGGATGGCCGCGCTCTCCGGCTTCACGTCCCTGGACTCGCCTCATTCGAGTGACGCTCCGTAGAAATCGCAGCCACTTAAGGTAACTTACAGTGACCTTCGTTACTCCGCGGCGAGCAGAGCGGCCGGCCCATGCCGCCCGCTTCGCCCCCGCACGAAACGGACACCACCGGCGCCCAGCGCATCGGCGGGGAGCAGAGAGAAGACATGACCACACAAGATCGCGTAGAAGCCGCCCCCCGACACGGGTGGATGACACACCCGCGCTCCCGCGCGGACATCGAGTTCGACGGAGGCTGGCCGTCCAGCGGGCTGGAAGGCGGCAAGTTCTTTCCGGTGAACCAGGTCGGGCTGTCCGACCCGGACGTGCCGACGGACAACCCCAGCGGTCCCAAGCCGGTACCCCCGGACGGCCGGATCGCCAGCAGCGGCAGCGAACCGGCGGCCGTCGCGCTCGACGAGGTCAGGGACTGGCCGAAGGTCGACCTGCAGTCGGGCGCCGACGCCCCCTTCCAGTGGAACTTCAAAATGAAGCACAGGACGCGCCGCTTCAACTACTTCATCACCAGGGAAGGCTGGGACCCCAACGCCCCCCTGAGCCGCGCGCAGTTCGAAAGCGAGCCGTTCGCGACGCACAAGCCCTACGGCGACATCCCCCACCACGAGATGCCCCCCGCTGAGAACGACCCGAACCTCGACAAGCCGCACACGATCACGCTGCCGCACCGCTCCGGATACCACGTCATCCTCGGCGTGTGGGAGGTCGCCGACACCGGCCACGCCTTCTACCAGGTCATCGACGCCAACTTCACCCCGTAGCACCCGAGGTGTGGGCCAGCCGTCCCCGGCCGACCCACGCCCCCACCCGCCACCACGCCCCCACCCGCCACCGCGGCCGCGGCGGCCGGCGGCGAACGCCCGCCGGTAGCCCGCCCGCACGGTCGGCGGAGTTCCATGACGCCGCGATTGCCCCGTTCCCCACCGTTATATGGAGTTACCCGCCCTTGCGTGGCGTTCCACGGGACCAGCAGGTGGGTAGCCGCCCGGGTTGCCCACCTGCTGATCCGGGTCGCCGCTCCACCGTTCCACGGCTGTGACCTGCGGTAGTGATGTCCGTGGAACGCGGCCCGGGTGCGGCGGCGGGGAGCGTTCCACACATGGAATCGAACGGAGAATCGAACTAGGTTGGAGAGGTGAGCGACGACCGGGACCAGGAGCACGGCGAAAGGCAGCCGGCCGCGCTGCCGCAGGGCGACGGGCCGCTGGTCGACGTCACCCTCCCGGACGGGCAGCACCTGTACGCCGTGGTGAAATCCCGGCGCAGGGAACCCGACGGCTGGTGGTACGACCTGCAGATCCACCTGCCCAGCCAGGGCAGCGACCGGGGCCGGCTCCTGGTCCTGCCCGCCCCGGTCGACTTCCGCGCACCGGCCGCCCTGTGCGAGCCGGTCGACGGCCAGCCCTACGACCAGGTGCCCACCGAGCGGCCCGGCACCACCCCGGCCTGGAAAGTCGAAGAGAAGGTGTACTCCGGGCCCGAGCGCGGGCCGGCCCGCATCGTGCACCGCGGCGAATGCCACGCGGCCCGCGACCTCGCCCGGCCCGCCAGCACCGAGCAGGCCCGCGCCGTCCTGACACGCGACGACGCAGCCCCCTGCCCGCTGTGCCGCCCCGACCGGCCCCTGCGCACCGCCGCGTGAGGCGCCGGCCTCAGCCGGGCCGCCTGTAGCCGGGTTGGGGCGGCGGGGTAGCGGTCTCGCTGCGGCGCATGCCCGGCTTGGGCTTCGGTGTCTCGCGGGTGAGCCCGCCGATCCGCGTTGCAGTTCCTCGAGCCAGGCCAGCCGCTCCGGGGAGAGCACCAACTGCCGCTCCTGGTCCTCCTGGCCGTCGTCGTCCGCCCGGCCGGATCGGCGAACTGCAACTGCTCGCACAGCACCGCGGCGCTCGCCTGGTCCGTCGGCGACGGCTTACCGACGCGCGCCGCACGGGCCGGTTTGGACGAGTCCGGCCGGGGTCCTGGAGGCCCGCACAAGGGCCTGCAGGCTGATGCCGGTGGCACCGCCCGGTCGTGAACGCTCGACTGCGGCACGGCGTCCTCCCCGCCCCGGGGCGGTCCCCGCGGGTGGACAGCGGCGGGGACCGCTGCGGGGGCGGCTCGCTGGCGGCGGAGGCGGCTCCCGATCCGGACAACGGGATATCGCCTGGGATGCATATCGCCCGTAGGCGCAGCGACATGGCCTAAGGAGTCGTGCCGTAGCGACCTGGAGACAAGGGTCGCATCACGCTGAGCTGTGTTCCCTTGCCACCGGCCCCACCGGCCCCACCGCCGTGCGGCGGTGGGGCCGGCTTGTTGGTCGCTCCCAGCGTGTTGCTAGGTGTCCGTCTCCGGCGGGTTCGGCCGGCTGGTGCGGAGGAGTGTCAGGAGCAGGTGACCTTCAGTGCGGTGTCGGCTTTGCAGGTGAGCGTGTCGACGCCGTTGTTGGGGTCGCTGGGGTAGGGGCTGGCGGCGGTGCGGGTGAGGGTGAGGGGGTGGCTCGTGCCGGGTGTCATGGCGCCCACCGTGAAGGAGATCAGCGGGGTGATCTTGTCGGTGCCGGCGGGGATGGCTCCCGTGTCGCAGGTGAGGGTGCGGCTCGCGGTGTTGACCGTGCACGAGGAGGGGGCGGTGGGGTTGGTGAAGACGGCCGGGTAGGTGAGCCGGTAGGAGACGTTGGTGGCATCGCTGCCACCGAGGTTGTAGACGTCGGGTGTCACGGTGATGCTGCCGCCGCCCGCGGTCGCCGTCGAGGTGGTCAGGACGGGCAGCGGGTTGGTGGCGGGAGCCGGCGGTGAAAGGGCGGAGGCGGGGCCCTGGCCGCGGCTGTTGACCGCGGTGACCTGGACGCTGGCGTGTCCGGCCTCGATCTGCGGGATGCGGTCGGCGGGGATCGCCAGCGAGGTGGCGGTGCCGGGCGCGGTACCCAGGACGGTCTCGGAGCCGGCCGGGTCGCCGGGGTTGTTCACGACGGTGACCAGGTACTCCTGGATGGGGCTGCCGCCGTCGGCGGGAGCGGTCCAGGTCACGGTGGAGCCGTCCGCGCTGATCGCCGCGGAGTGCGGGGCGGCGGGCAGGCTCGCCCCGTGGTGGTAGGCGGCCTGGGTGACGACGGAGGGGCAGCCGGCCGTGCCGGCGGTGGTGGCGTTGATCAGGTCGGTGAAGTTGCTTCCGGGGTTGGCGGGCGGGGTGTAAAGGCCGCTCTGGCTCACCGTGCCCAGCGAGCCGGCCGCCATCGACCAGACGACGCCCTGCGCGGGGTCGCAGGTCGCCGGCCAGGTGACGGCGTACTGCCTGGCGGCTGCCGCGGCGGCCGCGACCACCGTCGAGCCGGCGGACTTGGCCGCGGTGCGCGGGCTCTCGGCGGCGGCCGCGGGAGCGCTGGACAGGGACGGGATCGGGAACGCCCCGGCGGACTGGTAGAGCGGGAACGTCGTGTTGTAGACGACGCCGCCGAAGGAGAACGTGGTGAGTTTGAAGTCCAGGAGGAAGAACACCGAGACTTTCAGTGGCGCGGTCACCTTCAGCCACGGGTTGGCTGCGGTGTCCGCCGCGATGTCGATGGAGGGTGTGACCTCCAGCTCGGGCCCGGCGACGTCGTAGATGAGGATCTTGAGCGACACGGGGAACGCGAAGGTGACCTTCGCCGCGGCGTTCAGGTCGTAGTTGAACGTGGTGACCGCGTCCTTGGTCAGGTCGGTCTTGTGCGTGTTCCCGCTGCTGTCGCGGTGGACCTTGCCGCCCATGGTCCGCTCGTAGGTGGCGTCGAAGGTGAACGTGATCGAGCCGTCGATCGAGGTCTGGGTGTAGATCGTCAGCGAGGGGCAGAACGCGATCGCGTAGACGATCACACAGCCGGTACCGGCCGGCTTGAGCCTCAGCAGCTCCTCGCGCTGCGTCTCGTGCTTGTAGACGATGCCCAGCTCGCCTTTGATCGACGCCTTCGCGGTCGCGGTGGCGGAGAAGTCGTAGGTGAAGGTCTTGGTGGAGTACCACGAGCCGTTCGGGTCGTCCTGGAAGCTGGCGTTGGCCTCCCAGTTGGTGGTCAGGCTCAGTGCGGCGGTCAGTTTGGCGGTGACCTTGGGGTTGCCCAGCCGCTCCTTGCCCTTGGGGTCGTTCGCGAGCTTCTCGGCCAGGTCCAGGGTGAAGGTCTTGTTGGCGATGGGGATCGCCACCTGCGGCGCCACCGATGCCTGGAAGTTCGGGTTGAGCATCTGGATCTGGTAGCCCTGGGCGCCGGAGGTCGCCTGGTTGCCGTGGGCGGTGAAGTCCAGCGACCGGAAGGCTTGTTGCAGTGCGGCCTGGCTGGTGGTGAGGGTGACCGTGCCGCCCGAGACGCTGATCTTGTCCACGACGCGCAGCAGGCCGGAGTGGGCCAGCGGGTTGGTGCTCCCGCCGACGGCGATGATGTTCTTCACCGCCAGTGCGGTGACCTGGGCGGGCGGATCGGTGAAGACCACGGTGGTGTCGGTCACCTGGGTGATGGCCGCGACGGACGCGTCGGACAGGACCACCGTTCCCGGAGCCAGGATCGGGTGGGGTGCCGCGGTCACCGGGGTGCTGGTGGCACTGAGCTGCCCGTTGTGCTGGGTGCCGGTGACGGTGATCTTGTACTCGACGTCCGGGGCCAGGCCGGTCAGCGTCGTGCTGGTGGTGGTGGCAGGCACGGTCGCCACGATCGGCGGCTGGCCGGGTGCGGCCGCGTCCACGGTGTAGGCGGTGATGGTGTGGCCGCCGTCGTCCAGCGGCGGATCCCAGCTGACCTGGAGGGAGTTGGGGGCGGGCTGGCTGCCGTCGGCGCCGGGCGGGGGCGGTCCGGCGGAGACGTCCTGCGGGGCGCTGGAGGTGTACGCGGGGCGGGCGGCGACCGTGCCGTTCGCCTCGGCACCGACGGTCTGGCTGTCGGACTTGCCGGCCGGCGAGGTGCCGGCCGCGTTGGTGGCGGTGACCGCCACGGAGTAGTACTTGCCGTTGACCAGCCCGGTCAAGGTGGTGTGGATCGCGGTGCCGTCCACGTTCGCGGTCACGCTGGTACCGGGGCCGTTGGGTGTCGCGGTGACCGTGTAGGAGGTCACCGGCGAGCCGTTGGGGTTGGCCGGGTTCCACACGACCAGCAGCTTGGTGTCCCGTCCCAGGACGGTGGCCAGCGTCGGTGCCAGCGGCGGCTTCGGGGTCTGCGGGCCGCCGACGAACGGCGTCGAGACGCCCGACAGCGCCCCGCCGGCGGTGGTCTCGGTGGCCTCGAAGGCGTAGTTGACGTCGTTGGTCAGGCCCGCGACCTTGACCACCGGCGGGTTGGCCGGGTCCGGGTTGAGCACGTGCCCGCTGGCCACCGGCGCCCCGGTGGGATCACCGTTGTCGTCCAGCGCGTAGGCGTGGACGTCGACGCGGGCGACCGCTTCCTGTGCGGTGTCGCCCGCGGTCACGGTCACATGCACCGTGCCGGAGGCGAACGGCTGCACCGAGTCGACCATCGGGGCCTGCAGCGCCTGCGCCGCCACGCTCGACCTTTGCGGCGCGGCCGCGGCCGCGCCCACCGAACCGGCGCCTAACCCCAGCGCCACCACCATGACCAGGGCCGTACTGCCCCACGCTCGCCTGCCGCGGGTTCTCCTGGAAAGCCACATACGCAACGCCCCTCCGCACGCGGGCACACAGAACCCCGCGTGCTCGCTCAACGGATGACATCTCGACAGTGGGCGCAACATCCGGCTCAGCCCCGAACGCACAGCGTGCGGCAGCGCAGCCGCACCCACCGCCGGGAACATAACAACCCAACAGGACGAACATATTCGAACGTCGAAATATACCCACGACCTACGCCAGCCCCTGCACTCATTGACGAAGCCGCCCGTAGACGACAGAACGGTCTTATTCCGTTTTCAGGTCAGGGCGTACCGTCGTCTGCTTGGCCGCGTGGGCCCGCGCTGCAGCGCCGCGTGAGGTGACGGCCTCAGAAGTGCCGCCGGTAGTCCGGTCGGCGCGGCGGTGCCGCGGTCTCGCCGCGGTGCTCGCTCGGCTTGGGCTTCGGTGTCTCGCGGGCGATCCCGTCGATCCGGCGTTGCAGTTCCTCGAGCCGGGCCAGCCGCTCCGGGCTCAGCGCCAGCTGCTGCTCCTGGTCCTCCTGGGCCTCCTGGCCGTCGGCGGCGGGTCGGCGAACTGCAGCCGCTCGTACGGCGCCGCGGCGGTCGCCTGGTCGGTCGGCGACGGCTTCCCCCGCGTGCGGCGCGGGCCGGTTGGACGGGTCCGGCCGGGGCCCTGGAGGCCCGCAGGAGTGCCTTGAGGCGGATGCTGGTGGCCACCCGCCCGGGCGTGGACGCTCAGCTGCGGCACAGCGCCCTCCACCGGCTCGAAGCGGTCTGCGCGAGCCGTCAGCGGCGGGTGCCAAGTGGCGGTGTAGGCGGTGTGAGCGGTGTGAGCGAATCGGGCGTTCGGCCCCTGCGTCCAGGCCCTGCGCCAGATCATGCTGCAGAACTACCACCACGACGCTGCGAGCCGCCTGCGCTGGCGCACCGCCGAGCGCGAAGGCGGGCCCGGGCGATCGTCTCGCCCTACGACATCTCGGCCCACTAAGCCCGCCACCGACACATCATCACCTGGAAGGGCTTCTCGGCTCATCTGACCGAGACGTGTGCCCCCGACAGCCCCAACGTGATCACGGACGTGGCCACCACGGCAGCCACCACGCACGACAGCAAGGTCCTGCCCGGCATCCACACCCGCCTCGCGCGTCGCGGACTGCTGCCCGCCGAGCACCTGGTCGACGGCGGCTACACCTCCCTGCCCCACCAGGAACAAGCCACCCGTGATCACCAGGTCACCGCTTCCGGGCCTCTCCGCGACAACCCCACCCGACAGCATGGGGCTGGTGCAGGGGCGGGTGACAGGTCAAGGTGTCATCCGACCCTGCACCAGCCCCAACTGACCCACCTCAACTATGCAGGTACAAGAAAATCCCATGCCGATCACTGCATTCCGAGACGATCACTGAACTTGCGCCTCAGAGCCTCTCCGGCTTCCGAAGCTTCACAAGAACCCCGGCGCAGAGGCACACCAGATCACAGCAAAAATCCTGGAACGTCCACCGGATCCCCAAGTCAGCGCGCTACTCACCCAGTGATCGCTAGCAGATTTACCAGCGGGCGGTGGGTGGGTCAGATCCGCCAGGTGCGGATGCGGTCGGCGGCGGCGAAGAGGTCGGCTTTTCGGGACTGGATGTCGCGGACCAGGTCCACCAGGGCGCCGTAGGGGGGGTCGATGCCTTCGCCGGAGGCGTGCATGTAGGCGGCGGCGACCTGGCAGGCGTACAGGGAGTTGCGGTACGGCAGGGGCTCCAGGCGTACCAGGGTGTGCAGGAGCGCGGCTGCCCGCCAGGCCGGGTCGGGGGTGGAGGCGTCATGCCGGGGGATCTTCGTCTTGTGGCGCGCGACGGCCGCGACCAGCGCGGAGTAGTCGGCCACCGTCACGTCCTCGGGCAGCGCCTGCTCCTGGACGTCCAGCAGCCAGGGCACGTCGATGTGGAGCACCGGCGGCATCAGGCAGCTTCGCTCCGGCGGGCGGCGGCCGGCGGGACCTCGTCGGGGAAGGCCTCGTCGAACTCCCGCCGGTGCCGGTCGCCGAAGTGCGCGGCGTAGCGGACGAAGAGGGCCCGCTGCTGCTCGCGCAGCGCGAGGTCGTGGAGGTACTGCTTGAGGCTCTTGCCCTCGGCGGCGGCCGCGGCGCGCACCGCCTCGAGCTCCTCGTCGGTGAAGGTGATGTTCAAAGCTGGCATACCCCTGATGGTACCTGACAGGTACCATCAGGGGTGAGGAATCCAGCGGAGCGGCTGATGGACGGCCGACGGGCCCGCCGAGCCGACCGCCGGGATCATCGACTCCCGGTCCGCGAGGGCAGCATCCCCGGGTGCCGGCCGCCACCCGGGGCTACGACGGCGGGAAGAAGGTCCCGGGCCGCAAGCGGCATGGTCACGGACCGCCTCGGCCTGTTGCCGGTCGTCGCGGCCACCGCGGCGAACACCGGCGGCCGCCGCGCCACTCCTGGAACGACCGCGGGCCGCACACCGCACGATCCGCCTGGTCTGGGCAGACGGCGGCTGCACCGGCCCGCTCACCGGCTGGGCCCGCGACAGACCCCGCCGCCTCACGCTCGACATCGTCAGGCAAAGAAGCCGCGGCGTAGTCGCCGCTTCCCGCGCTGCCGAGCAGCAGGCGCGGTCCGAGATGGAGGAAGCGTTGCGGGCCGGCTCTGTTCACGTCTCGTGAACAGAGCCGGCCGCGCCTACGGCAGCCGCTCAACCGCATGCCGGCCAGAAAGCAGCAGCGGCTTGGTCACCACACGACAGACATTGAGGTATTCCAGGGGTGAGGCTGTTTCACTCCGTGACATAGGGGAACCAGCTGGAATCCCTCAACAATATCCACCATCCGACGCCGCATACACACCGCTCGGCCGCCACAGCAGATCGCCGTATCCCACTCTTGCGAATGGTTGCCGCGCCGCGCGGGTCCGGGCCGCTCCGACGGCGTACGGGTCCAGATCATCACCGTTGTCGGGCACGGTCGGTCGGTGTTCGGTGTCGCCGGTGACGGCCGTCCCCTGGACCTGTGCGCGGCCACCGCGGCTTCGACGCCGGTCCCGCCCTGGTCGCCATGCCCGTCACCCCGGGCAGCGCCTCCGACCTCGGCGAGCGGATGATCCTCGCGCCGGTGGCGCTGAACCCGAACCCGGACAGCGACGCGTTGTGGTCCTCCCACGCGGAAGCGGATCGAGCGGGATACGGGCCGCGGCGTGCGCGACGGCGGGGACCGACTGCGCGGTGCTGCAGGCGCTGCGGGCCTGCCTGGGGCGGATGTCCCAGTGGACCCAGCACAGCCGGCGGGTGCTCGCGGAGGTCCGCTACGCCTTGCGGGGGACGGTGCGGCCGGAAGCCCCCCTGCTGCGCCAGGCCTTCGGCCTCGCAGCGATCGGCCGGACCGTGCCCGCATCCTGGGGATGCACCGCCTGTTGCTCCGTCAAAGGCGGAGCAACCTCACGGCGGCACCGACAGCGTGACCCTGTGCCGAGTTCACGAGCCGCACTCTGCCCCGGCAACCGGAAGAGGGGGAGGCGGGCAGGGGCGGTCAAGCCGGGAGGGGGTGGCCTCCGTCGCCCTCTATGACGGTGCGCTCGGCTTCGCCGTGACTGGTGTCCTCGACGATGGTGACGTCCACGGTGCCGTCTCCGGTGGTGTCGAACTGGTACAGGTCGGCCTTGCCGTCGCCGGTGGTGTCGCTCATCCAGACGTCGGGTCTTCCATCGCCGTTGGTGTCGGCACTGAGGAGCAGGTGTTCTTCGGCGGGTATTTCGGTCGTCTCGTCGGTCATGGTGGCCGCGTGCCCCTGGGCGGATTCGGCAAACCGGCGGCTGGGGCGAGCGGTGATGGGGAGTGGCCGCGGACCGGTTCTTCCCGTCGGGCCCGCTGCCGGCGGTCCGGGGTCGGGCTGCAAGGCGGTACCCGGGCCGCCCGGGGCACTGGTGGTGGGCGCAGTCGTCGGGGCTGGGTCCTGTCCGCTCAGCCGGTGGCAGACCGTGCGATGAGCCGCACCGGGAATGACGCCGGCGAGAGGACAAGCCGGGCCGAGCATGTGACCGGCCCTCCGATCGGCGTCAGCTCCCACCGGCCCAGCAGGGACGCCAGGATCACGGTCGCCTCCGCCTGACCGAATTCCTCCCCGATGCATTTGGTGGCGCCCGCGCCGAAGGGCAGGTAGGCGCCGCGCGTGGGCGGTGTGCCTGCGAGCCAGCGGTCCGGTTCGAAGTGGGCGGCATCGTGGTGGAATTCCTCCCGGCGGTGCAGGAGGTAGGGGCTGACCAGCACCATGCTGCCTGCCGCCAGTCGGTGGCCGCCCAGTGTGGTGTCGCGTGTGGCGGTCCGCAGTGTCAGCCAGCCCGGCGGGTAGAGCCGCAGGGTCTCCTTCACGACCCGGCCGATCAGCTTCAGTCGTGGCAGGTCCGCGAAGCCCGCCGCCCGCCCGGCGAGCACCTCGTCCGCCTCGGCCCGTACCGCGGCGAGGACGTCCGGGCGGCCCGACAGCAGGTGGACGGCCCACACCACAGCCGACGACGTCGTCTCCCCGCCGGCCAGCAGCAGCACGGCGACCTGGTCGGAGAGCTCTTGGTGCGACAGTGCGCGGCCCTCCTCGTCCCGGGCTGCCAGCAGCCGCGACATCAGGTCGTCCTGTCCGGTGCCCGGCTCGCCGTAGCCCGCGATGAGCCGGCGCACCTGGGCCTGCCAGTGTGCGAGGGCCCGTGCGTAGCGGCGGTTGCCCGGCGTCGGCAACCGGCCGATGCCGGGCAGTGCCGCCCGGGAGGTGAGGCCGCTGAGGAAGACGTCGAAGGCGTTCCGCAGTTCTCGCGCCTGCTGTCCGTCCAGTCGGGACGAGAACAGCGTGGCGAGTGCCACCCTGGTGGTGAGGTCGAACATGGCCTCGGTGAGGTCGAGTACCTGGCTGTCCCGCCAGTCGGAGGTGGCCGCGGTCACCTGGTCGCGCATCACCTCGACGTAGCCGCGCAGGTGCTCGTGCCGGAAGGCCGGTTGCATCACCAGTCGCTGCCGGCGGTGATCGTGGTATTTGGCGGTCGCGAGACCCGCGCCCATGGCCTGGCGCACTTTGTCGTAGACGGGGCCGGTGCGGTCGAAGCGCCGGAAGTCGGTCAGCACCTCGTGGGCCACGTCCGGGTGGCAGGCCACGAACGCCCGCCAGGGGCCGAGCCGCACCTGCACCAGGTCCCCGTACTCCGGCAGCGAGTCCAGGAAGCCCAGCGGGTCCCGACGCAACCGCAGGAAGTGGCCGACCGCCGGCCGGCTCCCCGGCACCCGCGCGAACTCCGTACCACGATCGCCCACTGTCAGACTCCGTCCCCGCTCACGTCACCCGGTGCCCGCTCGTCCCGGGTGCGGACGCCATCCTTGCCGGACCGTAACCATGCAGGCCGGGCGGCGGTGTTGTCGCTCAGCGAGCGAACTTCTCGATGGCAGCCGGGGTGAGGGGGGTGAAGAAGTTGACGAGGTTGCCGTCGGGGTCGCGGAACAGGAGCGAACGGTTGCCCCAGGGCATCGTGGTGGGTTCGTTGACGAAGTCCTCCACGAAGCCGGTCAGGTTCTTGTGCACGCCGTCCACGTCGTCGACGAGGAATTCGAGGATGACACTGTGGTTGTCGGCCGGGCGGGCGGAGCCGGGCGCGAACAGGGGGACGGTGCGGGTGCTGCCGATCGCGAGGGTGGCCGAGGTGGTCCTGAGCTCCGCGAAGTCCTCGTTGGACCAGTCGGCAGATACTCCGGTGGCGCACTCGTAGAAGTTGACGAGGCGGGCGACGTCGCCCGTGATGATGCGGATAGAGGCAAAGTCCATGGTCTTCTCCTGGTCCGTCGGTGCTTCTGATCGCAAGCTACGACGAATACCGGGCGGAACCCGCCCGGTATATGCGGGAGACTTCGGGGCATGCCTCGCCCCGTTGCCCGCGTGCTCGCCCTGCTGGAACTCCTGCAGTCGGGCGGCATCCGGACCGTGACCGAACTCGCCGATCGGCTCGACGTCGATGAGCGCACCGTGCGGCGATACGCCGGTCACCTCGTCGACCTCGATGTGCCCGTCGAGTCGGTGCGCGGCCGCTACGGCGGCTACCGCCTCGCCCCCGGTTACCGCATGCCTCCGCTCATGCTGAGCGACGACGAAGCGCTCGCCGTGCTGCTCGGCCTGGTCGCGGGTCGGCGAGCCGGCTTGGCCACGGACACGGCGAGTGAGACGGCGGCGGCCAAGATCCGACGAGTGCTGCCCGAGCGGCTGAGCCGCAGACTCGACGCCGTGCTCGGCTCCCTTGCCTTCACGGATCGGCCCGGCGGGGCGGTCGCCCCCGAATCCACGGTCCTGCTCGCGATCGCCGACGCGGTCGACCATCACCGGCCGATCTCGATCCGGTACACAGCCGCCGACGGCCGGCGCAGCGAACGCACACTTCACCCGCACGGGGTCGTCGCCC
This sequence comes from Streptomyces sp. NBC_00433, assembly GCA_036015235.1. Classification (NCBI taxonomy): domain Bacteria; kingdom Bacillati; phylum Actinomycetota; class Actinomycetes; order Kitasatosporales; family Streptomycetaceae; genus Streptomyces; species Streptomyces sp. NBC_00433. Next base: position 128,489 of record CP107926.1, read on the forward strand.
ACTCGGGCCGGTGGTACGTCACGGCTGCGGATCTCACGGCCGGCGAGGACCGGACGTTTCGGCTGGATCGCATCGCCGGGGTGAGGACCCTACCCGGCTCGTTCGAACCGCCCGCCGGACTCGACCCGGCGGAGCGCGTACTGACCGGGCTCGCCACAGCTCCGTACCGGCATGAGGTGGCCCTGCGGATCCAGGGGACGGCCGAGCAGATCCACACCCGGCTTCCCGCCGGCATCGCGATCGTGGAGGAACTCCCTTCCCCGAGCGGCGCAGATCCGCAGGCCGTGCGCTGGTCCCGCGTCGGACTCCGGGTGGAACGGCTCGACTGGCTGCCGGCTGTCCTCGCCTCGCTGGACCGGCCCTTCATCGTCGAACGCCCAGATGAGCTCCGCGGCCTCGTCGAAGCTCTCGCCGAACGGCTCACGAACTCTGCCCGGCGAAGCCCGCCTCACGCATGACGGATCGCTCGGGCCCTCCCCTCCCCCGGTACCGGTTCGACCCGCCCAGGTTCTGCTGATCCCCCGTCGCCGGACGACCGGCTGCCCCAGGACCACCTGGCCCGGTTCGTCGCCCTGGTCGACGATGTGCCGGACCTTACGCCGGTCCTGGCTGACTGCACCGAGAAGCGCGGCTGTCCGCCCTACGGCCCCAGGTCGACGGTGCGGCTGCGGACGGGGAGTCGGTCATGACGACCTTCCAGGTCGCGCTCCGGTGGGGCTGCCCGGCGCGCTGAGCAGCCGGCGCCAGCGCGGTTGTTCGGTGACTGTCACGGTCAGGCACAGCACGGTCGCCGCGGTGGCGGCCCACCAGGGCCAGAGCGCCCACGTTGCCGCTGTGGCGGCTGCGAGCTGCATCAGCACCAGGAGGATCGTCACGATACCGGGCACCGGTACGGGTGTGCCGCCGCCGGGCCTGTCGCCCGGCGTGCTGAAGAGCGCGGGCAGCCCGATCAGTATCGCCACGGCGCCTATCGCCAGGGCTGTCGAGTGCGGCCACAGGGCCCAGGGAGCGCCCACCCACGCGATGAGTTCGGTGAGGAATCGCAGTGCCCCTCGGGCATAGTCGTTCCGGGACGGATTCTTGTCGATCACAGGAGTGGCCGCCTGTCGTTCGTCAGCGGGTGGGCGCTGCGGGCCCGGGGGTTGGCGTGGTGGCCTGGAGTCCCTGGTCGATGAAGGTGATCATCCAGGTGAAGCTGTCGTCGGCGTCTGTGTCGTACTGGAAGCCGCCTGCGACTTCGAGGGTCGAGAACCCGTGCAGCATGCTGCGCAGCATCCGCAGGGCGTGGACCTCCTGGGCGGGGTCCAGGTGGTATCCGCGCAGCACGGCCGAGAGGGAGCTGAGCGCCCGGTTGCCGGCGGGGACGAACGGGTCGTCGGGCCCGTCCGGGCGTGCGCTGTTGACTGCCGTGTACCGGCCGGGATGTTCTCGCACATATGCGCGCATGGCCTGCGCGGCGGCGGCGAGGGCGTCGCCGCCGGCGCGGCCCTGTGTCGCGTCGCGGATGGCGTCGCCGAGTTCGGTCGCGGCCAGGACGGCGATCCGGTGGGCGAGGTCGGCCTGACCGGTGATGTGCTTGTAGAGCGAGGGGGTCTTGACCCCGAGCCGTTCGGCGACCAGGCCCATGCTGAGCTGGGCGAACCCGATCTCGTCGACCAGCGTGGCGCCGGCCTCGGTGATCGACGCCGGGGACAGTCCGGCCCTAGGCAAGGGTCAGCGTCCTGGCCAGGAAGGGCAGGGCCAGCGCGACGACCTTCTCGGGTGTCTGGGCGTGCATGTAGTGGCCGGCGCCCTCGATGACCGCCAGTTCGCCGAGGCCCTGGGGCAGGTCGGCGATGATCCGCTCGCCCTCGGCGCGCGGGTCGGCCCAGTCGGGGTCGGCGCTGCCCTCGATCACCAGGACCGGGCAGGCGACGTTGGGCAACTGCGCGCCGGCGTCGGCGGCGGACTGGCACATGGCCTGCAGAGCCTTCATCCGGCCGGGCTCGCTCATCTTGGCCTCGATGCGGGCCAGTTCGCCGTCCCAGTCGGCGGGCTTGGCCGGGTACGCCAGGTCGAGGTACTTCTTCCAGGCCGGCAGGCTTCCCAGCAGGGCGACCCGCGCCATCCGGGTGGCACCGGACCGGTAGCGCTTCACCCGCATTAGTCCGCCGAGGTCGTTCAGCTGTTTGCGGGTGAACGGTGCCAGTTCGATGACGCCGGCGATCAGGTCGGGCGCGGTGGCGGCCGCGATGGTCGCGGCTCCGCCGCTCATCGACTGGCCGATGATGACGGCCGGGCCGCCGAGGAGGCGCACCAGGGCGACCAGGTCGCCGGCGATGTCGGAGCGGCTGTAACCGTCCCAGCCGAGGCTGGAGTCGCCGCAGCCACGCACGTCGACGTTCGCAACCCGGTAGCCGGCCGCGGCCAGGGCCGGAGCGACGAAACGGTAGGAGTGCCGGCTGTCGCCCAGGCCGTGTGCCAGAACGACGAGAGGGCCCTCACCGATCAGGTCGTAGGCGATGGTGTTGTCGCCGATGGTCAGGTGCTCGGTCATGACTTCCTCCACTGGATTGGCTAACTGCATTAACCATAAGCTAGTGGCGTTAGCCATGTCAACGCACCTCCCGGTCATCGGCTGGTTCCGGCACCCGAGGGTGGCGGTGGGTTTCGGGCCCGGCGCGAGGTAGGACGCGCTCGGCGCCCAGCGCGAAGCCGGGGATGGACGTGCCGGCGAACTCGCCACGACCGGGGTTCTCCGGCGCGAAGTCGATCAGCGCGGACGACGCGCCGCGGTGGCGCCTCCGGCGCCGACGCCTTGGACGAAGCCGACAATCGATCGTCCGTTGCCGGGGGTAGCCATCGGTGGCCGGGCCGGGAACCGGTCGGTCGAACTCGTCGGCGAGCTGTCCCTGGCCAGCAACCGCTTCCGCACCCTGTGGGCACGGCACGACATCAAAGCGCTCGGCTGCACCAGCACCGTCAACCATCCGGTCGTGGGCGAACCGCGCCTCAACCGCGAGAAGCTCGCCGTCGGAGACCTGCTGCTCGTGCTCTACTACCCGGACCAGGACAGCGACGCCGCCGAGAAGCTCCACCTGCCGGCCTCCCTCGCCCCCGCCGGCGGGCAGCAGCCCGCTGCCGCCGTCGACCCGCCGGCAGGCCGCGACGTCGACGCCTGCCACCAGTCGCAGGGCGGCCGGGGCCGACGCAGACCGTGACGCCCTGCTCGCTCCGACCGTTGCCGAGGCGGTCACAAGAGACTCGGGGCGTGCGGGTCCTGGCTGCGTGGCGCTCGGTCGTCGCGGGAGAAGCCAGGCCGACCGTGAGCTTGGACGACCCCGAGTCCACGCCCGAGCCGGTGGAGAGGTTCAGCCGAGACGGCAACGAGGATGTACGGCACCGGGCTTGCGTCCGACCCGCGCCTTTCGCCCGCGTCAGCGGTCCGGCTGCCCGGCTCCGGCCCCGAAGCCGGGGCCGCCGGCAGTTGCCCGCCGGGAGAGGACGGCCGGCCTCCCGGTGGGCCCCGGGTTTCGGGGCGCACCGGGAGCGGGGAGCGGTCAGCCCACGGCTTTCCAGTGGTCGTAGGTGCTGATCATCTGATAGCTGCGGGTCGGGCAGTAGAAGGCGCTGTTCGGCTGGTCGTAGTGAGTGTCGGAGTTCGCGGAGGTCGCGGTGGACCAGGTGCCGTTCTTGCGTACCGCGATGTTGCTGGACTCGAAGGTCAGGCCGGCCATGTCGTCGCAGGAGTACGCTCGTCCGGATGTGCCGACCGAGGAGTACAGCTCCTCGATGTCCCAGCCGTCGGTGCGCCCGGACTGGTTGGTCCCGGACTGCGTGAAGAGGGTGTCCCACCGGCCGGCCGCGTAGTTGTAGAGCGCCGCGGTCCAGGTGTTGCCGGAGGCCGGGGTCTTGACGACCCGTCCGGTGTAGGCACCGCTGCCGTTCGTGTAGGTGCTCAGGAAAGAGCTGTTGATGGGCACCGAGGCCGCGAAGTTGACGCTCCGGCACCAGTCCCAGGCGGATACGGAGCGGACAGTCGGCGTGTAGACCGTGACCAGTTCGACGCAGGAGCCGCCGGGCGGGTACATGGTCGGGGTGTAGATGGTGGTGGCGCTGTTCCTGACAGTGAGCTGGGTGGAGACCGACTGCGTGGCGCAGGAGCCGTCCGAGCCGGACGCCGACTTGAAGGCGGTGCCCTGCGCCGGGTGGATGCTGACCAGCGGCCGGACGGCGGCGCCGCCGGCTCCGGCGCCGAGCGGGCCCTTGTCGGGGATCCCGTACTGCGCGCGGTGCTGCGACGTCAGGGGGGAGAGCAGCCGGTGCACCTCGTCCTGGGACAGGGCGCCCCGGACCGACTGACCGGACACCGCGGTCGAACTGCAGACGCCGACCGCCGCCGGGCCGAGGCCCGCGGCGTCCGGAGAACTCGCGGCGGCGGTGCCGAGGCCGCCGCCCAGGACCAGGGCCGCGCCGGCGGCGAAGATCGCTGCTGCGGTTTTCGGGCTTCTCACGCTGATGAGCTCCTCTCGGGAGGGTGGAGCACCTGACCAACATGCTCATGACAACGCATGGGAGTGCAAAGGAGAAGCCATCTGTCGGCCGACATCCGCGCAGAAGCAGCAGAAAGCAGAAAGCAGAACACACGAGCGGGGGTGAGGCGCGCCGGGTTCTCCTGCCCGGCGGCGTCGGAAAAGGGGGCAACGCACCTCTGCGGACCGAACCGGTGGCCGTGCGCCTCATCGCCACCGGTACGAACCTCTGCCAGGCCGGCAGCCGGTCCTGGCGGCCGGTGGTGGTGCGCGGGAACTCCCCCGCCGGGGCGTCTGTCGACCAGGATCGTCACCAGCGTGTGGGCCCGCTCGCGCCGGCGGCGCAGCCGGTAGGCGCTCGCGCGCAGTTGGGCCCGCAGAAGAAGCGGCGCCGACGCACCGGTCCGGCGATGCAGTTCCTCACGTCGCGCCGGTCGCTCAGGACTGGGCGTCAGCTCCTGCCCCTGAGCGACGGGACCGCAGGGGCAGCGCCGGCTACCGGCGCAGCGGCTGCCTCTGATGCGCGCGGCGGTCAGGGGCCTCGGGGAGCAGGGGGCGCATGAAAGTGCGTTCGTAGCGCAGGACACAGCCGCTGTCGTCCCTGATGCGGTCGGCTTCGATGAAGTCGGGGTCGCGGCCGAACAGGGTGCGGTACTCCTCGTACGCGGCGAGGCTGGGGAAACTGAAGGCAGTACAGCGCCTCCTGCGCCCACCGGCCGCCCCTGTCCCCGCCAGCAGCAGCGAGCAGTGCCCCCCGGCCGCGTGGGCGGGCGGGGCACGGGGGGGTCGTGCTGTGGGGGCGGTGGCGGTGCGGACTACTGCTCCGGGTCCCAGGCCACCAGCTGGTCGAAGATACGCTCGTTGCCCTCCAGCTTCAGGGAGTTGAGCGGAATACGGCCGTAGAAGCCGAGGACCAGCTCATTGGCCGTGCCTCGGGCGGAGGCGTCGGCCGCGTCCGGCTCCTCGCCGGCGGTGGGCCCGGTGCCGGATCCGGGCAGGCGGTCGAGCCGCGCGCCGTCGCCGGAGAGCCGGTTGCGCCAGGAGCGGCCCTCGGCGGCGTGGTAATCGACACGGGCGGGCTCGTGCGGCCAGGCGACCGTCGTCGTGCAGATGGTCGACAGGAACTCCTCGACACCGTCGAGTGCCACCTCGTCCGGCAGCGGCTGCGGGGCGCCCACGGTGAGCTGGGCGTCGTAGGTGTGCACCGCGATCTCCTGGAGCTGGTGCCGGGCGACGGCGCCGCAGGTCCGCGGCGACTGCGACCTGCCCCACCACGTCCAGCAACCGCGGTCCGGGCCGGCCTCCCGCAGCGCGTCCAGCAGTTCCTGCGTCGATGCGGTCAACCAGGCCGGCAGGGCCTGGCGTTCCCGAGGCGCGGACGCGTCGCCCCGCGGGGCGGACTTGGCCGCGGCGTCAGGTCCCGCGGCGATGGTCGCGGCCCAGGCGCGGCGCCCCTCGCCCAGGTGCTGCACCAGATCGAACAGCGTCCACTCGGGACAGGTCGGCACCCGCACATCCAGGCTCGGGGCGGCGGCGACCGCGGCGCGGAAGGCGGCCGACCGTTCGTCGATGAGTCGCAGCAGGTCGGGGAAGTCCAGAGTGTTTCGCACGCCGGATGTCTACCACTGTGCCCCGGGCGACCGCATGCGGATTCCCACAGCCGACGCGGCGGGCGCGCGGCACGGGCCGCGCACCCCCGGACGGCGCGGTGTCCCCGTTCTCATCGACGCGGGAGGTGCCCGTTGTGAACGGTGCGGGCATTGCTCCGGGTGGCGGAACCGGACCGCCGGCCAATCCGGCGGCCAGGCCCGGCCCGGCCGCGCGTACCGCGCCCCGGCCACGCCCCCTTCCGCTTCCGCCCGCCGGCGCAGGCGCCACCAGCGCCGACGCCCCCGCGCGAGCGGGCCGGGCCGGATCGGTCCTGCCCGCCTCCTACGGGCCCGGATCGATCCTGCCCGCCTCCTACGGGCGATGCCACGTCCCCCTCCGTCGCGTGCGCGTTGCCGGCAGTGCACCGCTTGTGCTGCTCCGGCGGGAGCCGTCGGATCCCAGGAGGGCAGGGGCGCGCCGTCAGCGGGGGGTGGTGGCGGGTGCCGAGTCGGTGGCGGGGGGTGGGGATTGGGGGGGGGGGTGTGCGCTGTGCGGTCTTCGGGGGTGTTGCGGGTGCCCAGGACCAGCAGGGTGGTGAGGCCGGCTGCCAGGTAGAGGAGGGCTTGGGCGTTGAGCAGGGGGACGGGGCCCAGGCGGTCGGCCAGGAGGCCCGCGAGGGCCATGCCGATGGCCTGGGCGCCGTTGAAGGCGGTGTAGAAGGAGCCGAGTGCGCGGCCGAGGTGTCCGGGTGGGACGCGTTGCTGGACCATGCCCAGGATGCCGGCGTAGTAGATGCCTCCGGGCAGGCCGACCACGGCGAACAGGCCGATGTAGACGCCGAACGCGGTGGTGGTGGGTGCGTTCCAGATCAGCAGGGCGAGGACGGAGAAGCTGAGGGCGCCCCAGGTGATGAGCGGTTTGGGGTGGACGCGGGTGCCCAGGACGCCCAGTGCCAGGCCGCCCGTGATGCCGCCGATGCCCTGGACGCTGCGCAGCACGCCGATCTGGGCGTCGCTGCCGTGCAGCGTCTTGGCGACGAAGACGACGAACAGGACCACGAACAGGCCCTGGCCGATGGCGCAGAGGATCGCGGACAGGAAGGAGAAGCGCAGCCGGCGGTCGTCCAGGATGACCGCGACGCCCTCCCGCCAGTGCCGGGCGACCTGGCGCAGGCGTGAGGTGCCCGGTCGGCGGGTCGCGGTGGAGGGGTCGGGCGGTGCCGGCCGCGCGGGTGCGGTGGCGGGGGTGGTCTCGGGCCGGCGGATGCGGCTGACGACCGCGGCTGCCAGGAGCAGGCCGGCGACCGAGGCCGCGGCGACCGGCCGGAGCCCTCCGGCGACCATGATGCCGCCCAGCAGGCTGCCGCCCAGCCGCCCGAGGTTGGAGTTGAGGACGACGAGGTTGCTGGCCGCCACGCTCTGTCCGGGGTCGACCAGGTCCGGCAGCAGGGCGTTCTTGGAGGTGAGGACGAACTGCGCGCAGACGGCGCGGCCGGCGATCACGGTGTAGACGAGCCAGAGCAGGTGGCCGGGGGAGACGAGGAGCAGCAGGGCGACCAGGGCCGCGTGGAGCAGGGTGCAGCCGAGGAGCAGGTTTTTGCGGTCGTAGCGGTCGGCGGCGACTCCGGCGAGGGAGCCGACCAGGATGCCGGGGGTGAGTTCGATCAGGAAGGCCAGGGAGGTCGTCCCCGCCGAGCCGGTCATGCGGTAGACGAAGATCGGGATGGCGGTGACGAGCATCCAGTCGATCGTGTCGTCGATGAGCCCGGCCGCCCACAGTGCCCGGAAGCGCGGGTGGCGTATCGGGGAGTTGCGGGCGGTCCCGGTGCGGTCGGGGGGCTTGTGCCTGCGGGGTGTCGCGCTCACCTGGGCTCCTCGGGGCGGTGGAAGGCCTGGAGGCTGAAGCTGATCTCGGATGCCTGGGGCGGGGCCTGCTCGCGGTTGGTGACGATGTACGGCCGCACGAGCAGGTCGATGACCGAGACGAGGTGGACCAGTTCGTCCGGGGTGAGCGTGAGCGCGTAGGTGTCGAACACCGCTGCTCGCTGCCAGGGTTCGTCCAGGGAGCCGAAGCTCGCGAGGAAGGACCTGGCCAGGCGGGTGAGTTCGCCCAGTTCGGCGCCGATGACCGCGGAGTGGGCGGCGAGCGCCTCGGGCCCGTCGCCGTCCGGCAGGAAGTCGAAGCCGGTGGCCACGGCGCGCCAGGGCCGGTCGCGTGCGTCCGCGCCCTGTTCGGCCTCGGCCCGCTCCACGAGTCCGTACCGGTGGAGGAGGCGCAGGTGGTAGCTGCAGTTGGAGGCGGAGTCGCCCGTCGCCTCGGCGCACCGGCTCGCGGTGGCCGGTCCCGTCCGCATCAGGTGGTGGAGCAGGCGCAGGCGCAGGGGGTGGGCGAAGGCGCCCAGGACGCGCACGTCGGTGATCGATACCCGGCCGGGTCCGGTTCCGGGGTCCGCCTGCGGTATGAAAGACATCTTTCAATAGTGCGCCGGTGTCCTCGGCTCCGCAAGCGTGCCGCGCGGCACGGGGTGCTTGAGCAGGCCGTTTCCCGGAGGCCTGCGTGGAGGTGCGTTTCCTTCCGCGGAGGGGGAGGCGGGTTGTGAAATATGTGTTTCATGTGTCGGGGTCCGAGGGGTTCGGGCGGGCGCCCCGTGCGGGGTCGGCGTGTCGGCTCCTCCCCCGCCGCTCCCCGCTCTTCCTCCCGCGGTGGAAATCCGTTCCGCTCCGCCGAGATGTCCGCGTGGATTGGCTAGCCTGCCGGAAAGGACCCCTGGAAGACGAAGAGGAAAGGGTTTCGATATGGCTTTCTCACCCTCGGGTGCGCGCCGTGTCGGCGTGCTGTGCGGATCGCGCGGCGGGCGGACCCCGCTCTATGTGGAGGCCGCCGCCGCGCTCGGCGACGCGCTCGGGCGGCGGGGCGCCGACCTGGTGTACGGGGCGGGCGGCTCGGGTGTCATGGGCGCCGTGTCGCAGGCCGCGTACCGGGCCGGTGCGAGGGTGACCGGGGTGATCCCGCACGCCCTGCACGAGCGGGAGCGGGCCGTCGAGGCCTGCGGCGAGGTCTTCGTGGTGTCCAGCATGCACGAGCGCAAGGCACTGATGTACCGGCTCTCGGATGCTTTCCTGGTGTTGCCCGGTGGATTCGGCACCCTGGACGAATTGATGGAGGTGGCGACCTGGAACCAGCTGGGTTATCACCGGAAGCCGGTCGTGCTTGTCAATGTGGGGGAATTCTTTCAGCCGCTGATATCGATGCTCGACCGGATGGAGGAGGAAGGGTTCTTCACGGCCCGGGAGCGGTCCATCGTCCGGGCCGCGGACGGTGCGGACGCGGCCCTGGACCTGCTGGGCCTGCCCCGCCCGGCGTCCGCTGAGCCGATGGTGCCCGCCTGAGAGCCCGCCGGGAGCGTCTCGCGCCGCGGCCGGCCGGCGCGCACCCGCGCCGGCCGCACGGCCGTCCGCCTCACCCGGGGTGGGTCACCGCTCTGAGGTGCGGGAAGGAGGGCGTGGTGAGGCGGATGCGCAGGTCGCGGAGCTCGTCGCGGGCCGGCGGGCCGCCGCGGGCGGCCAGCAGCTCGCGCAGCGGGCGCGTGCCGTCCGCCTCCGCCGCCAGCCATGGCGCGACCGGCGGCGGGCCGGTGACCAGGGGCTGCGGTGCGTCCAGGGGCCGGTAGCCACCGGAGCGGCCCATCACCCACACCCGCTCGCTCGCGGTCACCGGGGCGAACACGGCGTCGAGGAACGCCTCGTCGCGGTCGGCCTCGCGCAGGGCGGGGAGCGGGTTGTCCGTGCGGCGCAGGTAGAACCACAGCAGCGGGCTGCGGTCGACGCTGAGCGCCTGGGTGACCTGCCAGCGCGTCACGTCGTCCAGTGCCTCGCTCCGGCGCAGCAGTTGGCCGTCCGCGCAGGGTACCCGCCAGTCGTACAGGTCGAGTCCGGTGGCCAGCGGGCTGGCGCAGGGCGCCTCCAGGGCGAGGCCGGCCGCGCGGGCCGTCTCGTGGAGGCTGCGGACGGTGAAGTTGCGCTCGCAGGGGTTGAGCCAGCTGTCGGCGAACTGCTCCTCCGGCTCGCCGAGGTCCGCGCGCAGCCGGCGGGTCAGTTCGCTGTCCCGGGTGAGGGAGCCGGCGGCCCGGCGGGCGAACCACAGGTCCTGTTCGCGGCCGAGCAGCCGCATGGCCTCCTGGAACGCGGTGATCTCTCGCCTGTGGTAGGTGTTGTAGACCATCAGTTCCAGTACGCCGGCGGGCTTGAGTGCCGCGGCGAGGCGGTCCAGGAGCAGTCCGGGGTCGGGGTGGTGGTGGATGACCCCGGTGCACACGACGTAGTCGAACTCCTGGCGGTACCCGGCCTCGCTGATGCCCTCCTCGCGCAGGGTCAGGTTGGGTGTGCCGAGCTGGTCGCGGGCGGTTCGGCACAGGTTCAGGGAGTCGGTGGAGACGTCGCTGCCGACGACCTCGGCGCCGGGGAAGCGCAGGGCGACGATGAGTGCCTGGTTGACTCCGCAGCCCGGTACCCAGATCCGCGCGTCGCGCGGCATCCGGCGGTGGGTGAAGTCGCCCAGTTCCTGGGCCAGGAGCGCCGGGTGGAGGCCGGGGTCGTCGGGTGCGGTGAGCCGGGTGGCGTGCCAGGGGTAGGGGAACTCGGAGTAGAACTCGCCGATGGTCTGTTCGGCGTCGGCGTGCGCGGTCATGCCGTGCCCTCCCCGTCCCCGGTGATCAGTTCCCGCAGTGCCGCGGCCGAGGAGGCGGCGGCGGGCAGCCGCATCATGCCGAGGTGGTCGCCGCCCACCTGGATGTGCTTGACGGGTCCGCCGGCGTGCTCCTGCCACTTGGCGACGAGCAGGATCTGGTCGTCCCCGTCGCGTTCCTGTGAGGTGAGGACCGTCATCGGGCCCTCGTAGGAGCCGACTTCGTAGCCGCCGAGGGTCTCCAGCTGGCGCTGCCAGATGTACAGCACGTCCTGGGGGAAGAGGGAGTAGTCGCGGCAGGTGGACGGGTCGATGCCCATGGCCTGGAACAGGTCGCCGCGCAGCACGGCCTGGAACTCCTCCTCCCGTTCCTCGTCCCCGGCCAGGCCCAGCCGGGAGCGGATGCGCCGCAGTTGGCGTACGTACTGGCGCCAGCGGGTGTTCTCCTGCGGCGGGCTGGGGTCCAGGAGGACCAGGTGGCTGACCTGGCCGCCCAGCGCGCGCAGCCGGCGGGCGGTCTCGAAGGCGATGACGCCGCCCGCCGACCAGCCGACGACGTTGACCGGTCCTGGCACGGCTTCGCGGATCTCGGCGGCGTAGCGGGCGGCGGTGTCCTCCAGCCGGTCGTCGCCGTCGGGGCTCTCGCCGCGCAGGGCGCCGAGGGTGAGCCCGTAGAGGGGGGCCTGGCCGCTGAGCATCTCGACGAGGTGGCGGTAGCAGAAGACGGTCCCGCCCAGCGGGTGGACGAACACGGTGGGTGTGCCGTCGCCGCCGGGGGCGAGCTGGGACAGGCTGTGGCCGCCGGCCGGGCGTGCCCCGTCGGTGACGGCGGCGGCGACCCCGGCGACGGTGGGGTCCTGCAGGAAGCGGGCGAAGGTGAGGTCGGCGCCGAGCAGGCCGCGCAGCCGGGCCACGACGGTCAGGACGAGCAGGGAGTTGCCGCCGAGCCCGAAGAAGTTGTCGTCGGGTCCGAAGGCGTCGGGGGCCAGGCCGAGGACCTCGGCCCAGGCACGGCTGACCGCTTCCTCGGCGGGGGTGCGCGCCCCGCGGGGCGCGGCGGGGCCGCTGGTGCCCCAGGTGGGCTGCGGGAGCCTGGACCGGTCGACCTTGCCGTTGGCGTTGAGCGGGACGCGGGCGAGTTCCAGGAACCGGGCGGGCACCAGGTGTGCGGGCAGGGTGTGGGCGAGTTCCGCGCGCAGGGCGTCGGCGTCGAACGCGGTGCCGGGGTCGGGTACGACGTGGGCGACCAGGGCCCGGGGTCCTGAGGGGGTGCCGGCGGTGGTTACGAGGGCCTGGCGTACGCCGGGGACGGCGGCCAGGGCGGCCTCGACCTCGCCGGGTTCGATGCGGTAGCCGTTGATCTTGACCTGGTGGTCGGACCTGCCGAGGAACTGCGCCTGTCCGTCGGGCAGCCAGCGGCCCAGGTCGCCGGTGCGGTAGAGGCGGGCGCCGGGCGGGCCGAAGGGGTCGTCGACGAACCGTTCGGCGGTGGTCTGCGGCCGGTTGGCGTAGCCGCGGGCCACGCAGGTGCCGCCGATGTGGATCTCGCCGGTGACGCCGGGTGGCACGGGCCGGCGGTCGTCGTCGAGGACGTACATGGTGGTGTTGGGGATGGGCCTGCCGATGGGCAGGGTGGCGGGCTCGTCGCTCTCGCGCGTGCCCGGGGCGGCGGGGGGCGGAATCTCGTACGCGCTGTTGGCGACGGTCGCCTCGGTCGGCCCGTACTCGTTCAGCAGGGGCAGGTCGGGGGCGAGCGCGCGCCAGGCGGTCAGCGCCGCGGGCGGGAAGGCGTCGGCTCCGACGACGAGCAGCCGGGCCAGGCCGCGGGCCTGGCCGGGGGTGAGCTGGGCGGTGAGCAGTTCCAGGTGGCCGGGGGTGAGTTTGACGAAGCTGTAGGGGGCTCCGGCGGCCAGCACCTCGCCGAGGCGGTCCGGTGGCAGGCCGTCGGGGGCGAGCGCGACGGCCTGGCCGGTGAGCAGCGGGGTGTACAGGTTGGGCACCACCATGTCGAAGGCCATGGACGAGAACAGCGGTGCCCCGCCGTCGCCTTCGGCGGCGTAGCGGCGCACGCACCAGTTGAGGAAGTTCGCGAGCCCGCGGTGCTCCACCAGGACGCCCTTGGGCTTGCCGGTGGAGCCGGAGGTGTGGATGACGTAGGCGAGCGCGTCCGGGCCCGGTCCGTCGGGCAGGTCGGTGCCGGGGTGGGCGGCGACGGCGGCCGCTGCCTCGTCGAGGACGACGACGCCGACGCCGAGGGCGGCGGCCCGTCCGGCCAGGGCGGACTCGGTGACGACCAGGCGCGCCCCGCTGTCCTGGGTGACGAACTCCAGGCGGGGGTCGGGGAAGGCCGCGTCCAGGGGCACGTAGGCGGCTCCGGCCTTCCACGCGGCAAGGCAGGCCACCACCAGATCCGGTGAGCGGTGCAGCAGCAGCGCGATCCGGTCGTGCGGGGTCACGCCCCGGGCGCGCAGGTAGCGGGCCAGCCGGTTGGCCCGCCCGTTCAGCTCCTGGTAGCTCAGCGTCCGCCTGTCGCCGCCCAGTTCGCGTACCGCGACGGCGTCGGGGGTGGACCGCGCCTGCTGTTCGAAGAGGCGGTGCACGCAGGTGTCGGCGGGGGCCGTGCGGCCGCCGTCGGCGAAGGCGTGCAGGACGTCGTCGCGGCGGGCCGGCGACATGACGGGCAGGTCGTCCAGCGCGGTGCCGGGCGCGTGGAGTGCGGCGTCGAGCAGGGCGGTGAACCCGTCGGCGAGGGCGCGGACGCCCGTGTCGTCGCAGGCGGTGGTGCGGTAGGTGAACTCGCCGGTGAGTCCGTCGCCGTCGGGCCTGAGGGCGAGCATGAGGTCGGTCTTGGGGGCGTGGTCGGGGAAGCGGAAGGGCGCCGCCGCGCAGCCCGGCAGGCGCAGGGCGGGCGCGGGAGCGTGGTCGAGTTCGAAGAAGACGTTGAACAGCGGGTTGCGCAGCCCGGAGGAGGAGGCGGTGCGCACGGTGTCCAGGACGTCCTCGAACGGCACCCGCACGTGCTCGAAGGCGTCCAGGACGGTGTCGGTCGCCGTGTCGACGGCGTCCCGGAAGGCGGTGCCGGCGGGGGTGGCGGTGCGCAGCGCGAGGGTGTTGAACAGCGGGCCGACCACGTGCTGGGAGTCTTCGGCCAGCCGGGTGGAGGCCGTGGTGCCGACGGTGACCTCCTCGGTGCGGCACAGACGTCCCAGCAGCGCGGAGAACGCTGTCAGCAGCACGGTGTAGCGGGTGGTGCCCGCTTGGCGGGCGAAGGCGTCGACGCGCCGCAGCAGGGCGGGGGGGACCGGGAAGGTGTGGCCGGCGCCGTCCCGGCCGGTGCGTCCGGGGTGTCCGGTCAGCGGCAGGGCCGGCGGGGTCACGCCGTCGAGGCGGCGGCTCCAGTAGGCCAGGCCCTCGGCGTGTTCGGCCTCGGTGACGGCGGCGTGCCGGTGGTAGTCCGGGGTGTCGTCGTGCGTGCCCCGCTCCGCGGGGACGGGATCGTGGGCGCCGCCCGCGGCCGTGCGCCGCGCGTAGGCGCGGCTCCAGGCGTCGTACAGGAGCCGCACGGAGTCGCCGTCGCACACGGCGTGGTGCAGGTGGAGTGCGACGATGTGGTCCTCGGGTGCCAGGCGCAGCAGCATGGCGCGCAGCAGGGGGCCCCGCTCCAGGTCGAAGGGGACGCGTGCGGTCTCGGCGACGAGGTCGCGGGCGGTCGTCTCGGCCTGGGCGGTGGGCAGGCCGGCGAGGTCGGTCTGTGTCGGGGTGGCCGTCAGGTCGGGGTCGACGACCAGGGACAGGCCGCTTCGGCCGTAGCGGGCGAACCGCGACCGCAGCAGGGGCTGCCGGTCGGTCACGTCCCGCAGTGCCTGGTCCAGTGCCGCGGGGTCCAGCGGGCCGGTGAGGCGTGTCGCGGTGGAGACGGTGAACTCCGACCCGATCGGGTCGAGTTGGGAGGCGAGCCACATGCCCCGTTGGATGGGGAGGGCGGGCACGCGGGTGGCGGTGGTCATGTCGTGGTTCCCTCCAGCAGGGTGCAGCCGAGCAGCACGCCCGCGCCGCGGACGAGGTCGGCGGGCGCGGTGTGTTCGTCGGGGGCGTGGCTCGCGCCGTCCTTGCTGGGCACGAAGATCATTCCGGTCGGGGCGACACGTGCCATCCACTGGGCGTCGTGGCCCGCGCCGCTGGGCAGGGTGACGCTGGACAGGCCGAGGGCGTCGGCCGCCCGGCGCACGGCGGCCCGCCGGTCCGGGTCGCACAGGGTGGGGCTCACCCGCTGGACCTCGGTGACGTCGAGGGTGGTGCCGGTCGTGCTCCCCACCTCCCGCGCCTCGGCCCGCAGCCGGTCGAGACCGGTCTGCAGGCTGTCCTCGGACATGTCGCGCAGGTCGACGATCAGGCGGGCCCGGCCGGGGACGACGTTCCACGCCCCGGGCCAGACCTGGCAGTCGCCGACGGTGGCCACGCGGACGGCGCCGCCGGGTCCGGTCAGCGAGGGGACGGCGACGGTCAGGCGGGCGGCGGCCAGGAGCGCGTCGTGGCGGTCCGCCATGGGGGTGGTGCCCGCGTGGTTGGCCTGCCCCCGGACGGTGACCTCGGCGGTGAGGCGGCCTGAGATGCCCTCCACGATCCCGATGTCGGTTCCGGAGCCGGCCAGTACCGGGCCCTGCTCGATGTGCAGTTCGAGGTAGGCGGCCACCGAGCCGGGGTCCCGGCGCACATCGGCGATGCGCCTGCTGTCGCCCCCCGCCGCGTCCAGGACCTGGGCCAGCGAGCGGTCCTGCCCGGCGACCTCCAGGTCCAGCTCGCCCGGTCGCAGGCAGCCCGCGACCGCGCGGGAGCCGAACATGGCGGGGGTGCCGGTGGTGCCCTCCTCGTTGCTGAACGCCATCACGCACAGCGGGCGGTCCAGCACTGTGCCGTGCTCGTGCAGGGTGTGGGCGACCTCGACGGCCGCGAGCACCCCGTAGGCGCCGTCGTAGGCGCCGCCGCCGGGCACGGTGTCCAGGTGCGAGCCGAGGACCAGGGGCCGCCCCGTCCCGTCGCGCCCGCGCCGGGTGCCGACCAGGTTGGCGGCGGCGTCGATGTGCACGTCGAGGCCGGCCTCCCGCATGAGCCCGGCCACGAGCTCCTGGCCTTTGACGTCCTCGCGGCTGAACGCGCGGCGCGTGACGCCGCCCTGGCCGGTGGCGCCGATGGCACGCAGCCGTTCCAGGTTCGCCAGCAGCCGGCCGGCGTCGACGCGTGCGGGCAGCAGCGGTGCGGTCGTCGTGGTCATCCTCGCCGTCCCTCCCCCACCGGGTGCCGCCAGCGGTGGATGTCGGGGACCAGCCCGTGCTGGTGGGCGCGCAGGCGCTCGCGGATGCCCCGGGCGACCGGCCCGGGGGTGCCGTCGCCGATGCGCCATTCCTCGCCGCCGTCGCGGACACCGCCGACGGCGGTGACGACGGCGGCGGTGCCGCAGCCGAAGGTCTCGGTGATCAGGCCCGACTCGCAGCCGGCGCGCCACCGGTCGATCGCGACGGGCTCCTGGACGACCCTGTGGCCGAGCTCGGTGGCGACGGCGATGACCGAGTCGCGGGTGATGCCGGGAAGGAAGGTCCCGCTCAGCGGCGGGGTGACGACGGTGCGGTCGGCGCCGTGGCCGCGTACGAAGAACAGGTTGGCGCTGCCCATCTCCTCGACCCACCGGCTCTCCCTGGCGTCCAGCCAGACGACCTGCTGGGCGCCGGCCCGCCCCGCGGCGAGCTGGGCGGGCATGGTGGGGGCGTAGTTGCCGGGGGTCTTGGCGCTTCCGGTGCCGCCGGGGAAGGCGCGGGGGTAGTCGCGGCAGATCCACGCGGTCACCGCGTCGGCGTCCTGGCCGAGGTAGCTGCCCATGAGGAAGGAGATGAGGACCACGGTGTAGGCGCGGGCGGGGCGCGGCACCAGGTTGGCCTCCGAGGCGAACATGAAAGGCCGCAGGTACAGGCTGTGTCCGGGCCGGTCGGGCACGGCCTCGCGGTTGGCCTCGACCAGTTGCTCCAGGGCGTCGACGAAGAGGTCCTCCGGCAGCTCCGGCATGGACAGGCGGCGGGCGGAGCCGCGGAAGCGGCGGGCGTGGTCGCGGGGCCGGAAGATCGCGAAGGAGCCGTCGGGCTGGCGGTGCGCCTTGAGGCCCTCGATGATCGACTGGCCGTAGTGCAGCACGGCGCTCGCGGGGGACACCGACAGGTTCTGGTGCGGGCCGAGCGCGGGCCCGGTCCAGCCGTTGTCCTCGGTCCACAGCAGGGTCACCATGTGCGGTGTGAAGTCGCCGATCTCTGCCTTCTCGATGCCGGCCTCGCCCCTCACGGTGGCGGGTGCGGCGGTGCTGACGGTCATGTGGGTGTCCTCACGTGCTCGGTGACGGGGCAGCCGCGGGCGGTGGCGGTCAGAAGTCGCAGACGAACAGGAAGGAGTCCCGGCGGGTGAACAGCCCCCCGGGGGCGAGCTCGAAGATCTCCGCGAAGCGGTGGGCCTGTTCGCGGCCGTCGGCGAGGTGGCCGCTGAAAGTGCCGTCGACGGCGACGGCGCCGTCGCTGAGGAGCACCCGGGCCAGGGTGTGGGTGCCGTCGGCGATGGTGCGCTTCTCGCGGTAGTACGACTCGATGGCGTCGCGGCCGGCCAGGGGCGGGCCGCCGGGCCGGTGGTAGACGGCGTTCTCGTCGAACAGTTCGGCGAAGCCGGCGAAGTCGCCCTCGTCGATGCGGCGGTACATGGCGTGCACGGCTTCCTCGGGTGACACGGTCTCCTCCTGGGCGCGACGGCGGCGCCGCGCGCCGCGGGGACCGGCGGCGGGCAAGCACACCGCGGTCGTCGGGGTGGGCGCCCGGCGCTCCTCGTACGCGCGGACGTCGTTCTCGTGGTGCAGGGTGGCGCCGATGGCGTCCTGGCCGCGCAGCAGCCGGATCCGGGTGTCGGCGTCGAGGGCGAAGGGCTGGACGAGCCCGGCGGCGGTGACGGTGAGGTCGCCCAGGTCGATGCGGACCTCGGTGGCCGGGTCCTCGTCGAGGGCGTGCCACAGGGCGTCCACGAAGCCCTGCGGCACGGTGACGGCGTACAGGCCGTTGAGCCAGGCGTTGGCGCGGAAGATGTCGCCGAAGCGGGGCGAGAGGACGGCGCGGATCCCGTGGTCGGCGAGCGCCCAGACGGCGGCCTCGCGCGAGGAGCCGGTGCCGAAGTTCTCGGCGGCGACCAGGACGGTGGCGCCGCGGTGGCGGGGGTCGTCCAGGGCGAAGCCGGGTTCGGCCCGCCGGTCGGCGAACAGGCCCCGGGCGAAGCCGGTCCGCTCGGTGTTCGTGCAGAACCGCGCGGGAATGATCTGGTCGGTGTCCACGTCGCGGATGCGCACAGGGACCGCCGTCCCGGTGTGGGCGGTGGCGGGCGGGCACGGGCCGGACGCGGGGACCGGGGACCGGGGGGCAGGGGGCGCGGACGCGGTCACGGGCGTCTCCTCTCAATCGTCGTCTGCGGCGGCGGGGCAGTGGGCGGGGCAGTGGGCGGGGGGCGGCACGGCCCTCACAGGTCGCCGGGTGCCGCGATCCGGCCGCGCACGGCCGTGGCCGCGGCGACGGCCGGCGAGACCAGGTGGGTACGCGATCCGGCGCCCTGGCGGCCCTCGAAGTTGCGGTTGGTGGTGGAGGCGGACCTCACCCCGGCGCCGAGGCGGTCCTCGCCCAGGCCGACACACATCGAACAGCCCGGCGCCGCACGGAAGTCGGCCCCGGCCAGGGCGAAGACCCGGTCCAGGCCCTCGGCCACGGCCGCCTCGCGCACGCGTGCCGAGCCGGGTACGACGACGGTGTCGACCCGGACCCTGCGGCCCTCAAGGACGACGGCGGCGGCCCGCAGGTCCTCGATGCGGCTGTTGGTGCAGGACCCGATGAACACGGTGTCGACCGCGATGTCCCGCACGGCGGTGCCCGGGGCGAGGCCCATGTAGTCCAGTGCCCGGCGCGCGGCGGCGGCCTCGGCCTCGTCGGACAGGTCGCACGGGTCGGGCACCCGGCCGTCCATCGGCACGCTCTGCGCCGGGTTGGTGCCCCACGACACCCGCGGCAGCACGCGCGTGCCGTCGATCTCGATCTCGCGGTCGAAGACCGCGCCGTCGTCGCCGTGCAGCGCCAGGCCGTCGTAGCGCCCGGCGTCGCGCGGCACGGTGTGCGCCAGGTAGTCGCGCGTGACCTCGTCGGGGGCGACGAGCCCGGCCCTGGCGCTCATCTCGACGGCCATGTTGCACAGCGTCATCCGGCCCTCCATGGACAGCGCCCGCACGCCGGGCCCGCGGAACTCCACGATGTGGCCCTGGGCGCCGCCGGTGCCCACCCGGTTGACCACCGCCAGTGCGAGGTCCTTGGCGGTGCTGCCCGCGGGCAGGGTGCCGGTCACGGTCACCGCCATGTCCCGGGGCCGGGCCAGCGGCAGCGTCTGGGTGGCCAGGACGTGCTCCACCTGGCTGGTGCCGATCCCCAGGGCCAGGGCGCCGAACGCGCCGAGGGTGGTGGTGTGCGAGTCGCAGCACACGGCGGTCATCCCGGGCCTCACCAGGCCGAGTTCGGGCCCGATGACGTGGACGATGCCCTGCGAGGCGGTGCCGAGCCGGTGCAGCGGGATCCGGAACTGCGCGCAGTTGCGTGCCATGAGGCGGCGCTGGTGGCGCCGCGCGGCGTCGGGGTCGACCCGGTCGACCGCGGTCGTGGGGGTGGTGTGGTCCTCGGTGCCCACGGTCAGGTCGGGCCTGCGCACCGTGCGGCCGGCGGCCCGCAGCCCGGCGAAGGCCTGCGGGGTGTTCACCTCGTGCAGCAGGTGGAGGTCGATGTAGAGGAGGTCGTTGCCGGCCCCGGTACGGCGCACGACGTGCTCGCGCCACACCTTCGCGGCCAGTGTCTGGGGTGCCACGGCGGATACCTCCGCATCCGTGATCTCTTCGTCCGGCGCGTTCCCGCCCGGTGCCTCCGGCGCAGGAGGCACCCGGTCGCTTGCTGCGACTCATCGAAACACCCCGGGCGCGCACCGGAATCGACAGCCGTGATGAACTCACTCGCCCCCGGGTGGAGTCCGCTCGGCCGGTCGACCGATGATTCGCGCGGAACACCGGCGGACGATGAGGGAATGGAACCCATTCATGTACTCACCCCGGCCCAGCACGGCGAACTCCTCGCCGTGCTCGGGGCCGTACCGGGAAATCCGTACCGGAACCACGAGGAATTCGTCGCCGGCGTGGCACAGGTGGCCGCTCCGCCGTTCCTGGTGGAGGTGTGCACGCGTATCCGGCAGGACCGGCACAGCGGGCGCAGCGAAGCACACGTGATACGGAACTGCCCCGTCGACCCGCACGTGCCCGAACTCGACCTCGACGATCCGGTGGCGGACAAGTACCGCAAGAAGACGACCTTCGTCGGTGAGGCGTTCCTCGCCCTGATCGCCCGGCTGACCGGCACCCCGCTGATGGCGTACGGCAGCCGGAACAACGGCGACTTCTTCACCGACGTCATCGCGATCAACAAGTACAGCGGCATGAAGACGGGATTCAGCGACAGCGAGCTGCCCTTCCACAACGACCGCACCGCGCACTGGGCGCGTGCGGACCACATCGCCCTGCTCGGCATGCGCTGCCCGCAGGACGAGGTCATCTACACGACGTTCGTCGGCTGCCGCGAACTGCTGCGCAACCTGTCGGAACAGGACCAGCGGATCCTGCGCCGGCCGTACTTCACGACGTCCTTCGACGTCTTCTCACGCGACACCAACAGCAGCCAGCGCTCTTCCGGCGCACACCCGATCCTGGAGGGCGACCACTCGATCCGCTACCTGGAGACGACGACGTCGGTGGTCCCCGAGGCACCGGGCGTGGCCAAGGACGCGCTGCTGGCGCTGAAGAACGCACTGGTGGTCGCCGACAAGCAGCGCCACCGGATGCGCGACGGGGACCTGCTGCTGTTCGCCAACCAGGACGGTCTGCACAGCAGGGACCGCATCGAGATCCTCGACGCCGAACGGGCGGCCACGCGCTGGCTGCTGAAGACGTACGCCTTCCGCGACCGCGCGGCGGCCGACCGCTACGCCGACCGCTGGAAGGACGGGGTGCGGGGCCTGATCGACGACTGACCGCCGCGGTGGCCGACGCCGTCGGGCGGCAGAGGGGGGCGGTGGGAAGCGGACCGCCACGTCCGCTTCCCACCGCCCCTTCCCGCAGGCGGCGGAGCCCGCCTCAGCGGCCCGCCCCGACGGTGAGCAACTCCTCGGCGAGCCGCCGCCTCAGCACGGAGATGTCCTCGCAGTCGCCCCCGGTGCGCTCGCTGATGTGCCGCCGGTACAGGTCCTCCACCTGGTCCTCGCCGAGGTCGACGCCCATCGTGTCGAGCAGGTGCCGCAGCACCGCGCGGCCCGAGTGGCGGGCGATGAGCATGGAGCGCTCCCGGCCGAAGCGCCCTGGCTCCACGAACTCGTAGGTGGACGGGTCCCGCAGGATCCCGGCCTGGTGGATCCCGGCGGCGCTGCCGAAGGCGTATGCGCCGAAGATCGCCTTGTTGCGCGGCTGGTCGAGTCCGATGACGCGGCGCAGCGCCGTGTAGGCGGCGTACATGGCGCTGGTGTCGATGTCCGTGTACAGGCCGAGCGAGGCGTGCTTGTAGGCCAGGATGGCGACCAGTTCCTCCAGTGCCGCGTTGCCGGCCCGCTCCCCGATGCCGCCGAGCGTGGTCTGCACGCCGTCGGCCCCGGCCTGCAGCCCGGCCAGGGTGTTGGCGGTGGAGAGCCCGAAGTCCTCGTGGCAGTGGGTGAACACGCTCACGTGCGGCGGGGCCCAGGAGCGGACCTTGCCGATCATCTCGCCGTACTCCTGCGGCGTCATGCAGCCCGAGGTGTCGGCCGCCACGACGCAGGTGATGCCCGCGTCCGCGCCCGCCTCGATCTGGGCGCGCAGCAGGCTGTCCGAGCCGCGCGAGGAGTCTTCGAGGCCGAGCGAGACGCGGGGCACGCCCAAGCCGCGGGCGTGCCGCACGGATTCGGTGATCTCGTCGATCGACTCCTTGCGGGAGATGCGGCGCTTCCGCTCCAGGTGCAGTTCGCTCGAGGTGGCGAGGATCTGCACCTCGTGCCGGCGGGTGCCGCCCGCGGCCACGGCGCAGTCGATGTCGGCGCGCACGGCGCGGCAGAAGGTGGTGAACCAAGCGCGTGTGAGGTTGCGGGAGATGAGGCGCGTCGCTTCGGCCTCCGAGGGCGAGGAGGCGGGGAATCCGGCCTCGACGACATCCACTCCGAGGGCTTCGATCCGCAGCGCGAGTTCCAGTTTCTGCTGCGGGGTCATGGAATTGCGCGGCGCCTGCTCACCGTCCCTCAAAGTGGTGTCGAAAATCGAAACTCGACGTTCTTCCATCGGTAGCCCCTTTCGCGGCCTTCCAGATGCCCTCATCGACCCATGGATGCGGAGTTCCGGTCAATCATTCTCGCGTGCAACTCCTTCCACCCGGAGGGGAGAAAGACCACCGCGGGAGACACCTGGGCCTCTTTCAGAGGAAGTTGCGGCCGGATGCTCCGGGCGCCGCCCGCCCCCGGGCTACGTTGGTGCCACCCGATGCGACGGGATCTCGCATTCCATTACGGGAGGCCCCCGATGAACGGCATGCTGCGCGCGCCAGGATTTCCGGAGGCCGCTGTGCGCGAGCGCGCCCGCACCGGTATCGAGGCGGCCTTTCCCCCGCTGGACGGCTACGGCAGCACGCTCTACGGCAGCGGCTGGACGGGGCCGGCGCGCGGCGACGACCCGCTGGAGCGGCTGCGGCTGCTTCCGCCGGTGTTCATGGAGCAGCGCCTGGAGAAGCTGATCGACCTGGGGCGCGAGCCGATGCCGTCGGACGTGGACCTGGAGACCGTCATCGGCGGCTTCCCCTCCCGGCTCCCCTTCTACGTCTCGGCGTTCGGGTCGACCGCGGCCGCCCGCGGCGACCTGGGCACCTCGCTGGGCAGGCAGGCGGGCCGGCTGGGGATCCCCCTGGTCGTCGGCGAGAACGTGGTGCCGGTCATCGGCTACGGGCGCCTGGGCGGCCGGCCCGCGAAGGCGCTGCTGGCGCGGATCGAGGCATACGGGCAGGAGAGCGACGGGCGGCACGGGGGGATCGTGGTGCAGCAGAGCACCGAGGACGCCGACGCCGAGGTGTGGAACCTGGTCTACAGCGATCCGGCGGCCCGTCCGTTCCTGGAGGAGGGCCGGCTGGCCTTCGAGCTGAAGACCGGGCAGGGCGCGAAGCCGGGCCTGGGCGGGATGACGCTGCTGGGCACCGCCGCGGCAGCGGCGGTCGAGGAGCAGTACGCGCTGCTGGCGATGCCCGGCGACGGCCGGATGCTGCGCGCCTCCAGTCCGGGCACGTACACCGAGGAGATCCTGCGCCAGCAGATCAACCTGATGCGCAACAACTACCCCCGCGCCCGGGTGTGGGTGAAGCTCCACCCCGGCCGGGACGTCGGCGCCGCCGCGCGCGTGGCCTGGGAGGCCGGCGCGGACAGCGTCACGGTGGACGGCGCCGAAGGAGGCACCGGCTGGGCGCCCGGCGCTTTCCTCGACCACGTGGGACTGCCGCTGTTCGACTGCCTGCTCGCGGCCGGCCGGGGGCCCGGGTGCCTGCTGGCGGGCGGGCGCGTGTGGGAGGGGACGCGGGCGGTGAAGTGTCTGGCCCTGGGAGCCCGTGCGGTGGGCCTGGGCCGGGCGGCCCTCGTCGCCGCCGACGAGGATCCGCAGCGGGGACTGCTGCGCCTGGCGGCCTGTCTCGACCTGGAGGTGCGCATGCTCATCAGCGCCCTCGGCAAGTACGACACGACCACGGTGAACAGGGACGACGTCGGTCCGCTGCCGACCGTACACAAGGAAGAGGTATCCCATGACGCATCCGTTCGAGGATGACTCGGCCCCCTACCTGGTGCTCGCCAACGACCAGGAGCGCTACTCGCTGTGGCCCGCGCAGCTCGCCGTCCCGGACGGCTGGCGGGTGGTGCTGACACGGCGCGACCGGGCGGCGTGCCTGGAGTTCGTGGACCGCCACTTCACCGTGGTCGCGGCCCGTGCGGGCGAGCCGGCACCCTCCCCGGCGAGGTGAGCCCGGTGACGACCCTCGCCGACCTCGTCGCCGGCCAGGCGCAGCGCACCCCGCACGCCGCGGCCGTGATCGCGGACCGGACCACCCTCGACTACGCGACGCTGGCCCGCCGGACGCGGGAGGTGGCCGGCGCGCTGCGCCGCGACGGCATCGGGCCGGGCAGCGTGGTGGCGGTCCGCATGGACCGCTCCCCCGACCTGGTCGTCGCCCTGCTGGGCGTGCTGAGCGCCGGCGCGGCCTACCTGCCGCTCGACGCGAACACTCCGCCGCGCCGCGCCGCGCTGATCCTCGACGAGGCGGCCCCGGACCGGGTACTCACCGCACTGCCCGCGCCGCACGCCTCCGGGGACGACGACCGGGGGGAGCCGATACGGCCGGCCCGCGCCCAGGACCCCGCCTACGTCATCTACACCTCCGGGTCGACCGGGCGCCCCAAGGGCGTCGTGGTGCGGCACGAGGCCATCGTCAGCCATCTGCGGTGGATGCAGCAGGCGGTGCCGCTGGAGGCCGACGACCGGGTGCTGGTCAAGACGCCGGTCAATTTCGACGCGTCCGCCTACGAGTACCTGTGGCCCCTGCTCCACGGCGCCGCGGTCGTCGTCGCGCCGCCGGGCCTGGAGCGGGAACCGCACGGGCTGGCCGACCTCATCGCACACCGGGCCGTGACCACCGTGCAGTTCGTGCCCTCCATGCTGCGGCTCTTCCTGGACGCGCAGGTCACCGACCGCTGCCGTTCGCTGCGGCGGATCCTCTGCATCGGCGAGGCGCTGCCGGTGTCCCTGCGCGACCGCTGCCTGCGCATGCTGGACGCCGAGTTGCACAACCTGTACGGGCCGACCGAGGTGACGGTGGCCGCCACCGCCTGGCACTGCCGTCCGGGCGCGGACCCGGACAGCGTGCCGATCGGCGTCCCGGTGAGCGGCACCGGCGCGCACGTCCTGGACAGGCGGCTCGCCCCGCTGCCCCCCGGCGTGACAGGCGAGTTGTACCTGTCGGGCGTGCAGCTGGCCGAGGGCTACCTCGCCCGGCCGGGGCTGACCGCGGAGCGGTTCGTGGCCAGTCCCCTGGGACCGCCCGGATCCCGGCTGTACCGCACCGGGGACCTGGCCCGGCGGCGGGACGACGGTGTGCTGGAGTACGCCGGCCGGTCGGACCGCCAGGTGAAGCTGCGCGGCCAGCGCATCGAACTCGGCGAGATCGAGGCGGTGCTGTCCGCTCATCCGGCCGTCGCGCAGGCGGCGGTGGTGTGTGCCGGGCCGCCGGGCGGCGATCGCTGGCTGGCCTGCTTCGTGGTGCCCGCGCCCGGCGAGCCCGTGCCCGGCGGGCAGGCGCTGGGCGAGCATCTGCGCGGTTCGCTGCCGGAGTCGATGGTGCCCACCGCGTGGGCCGTCCTCGAGCAGGTTCCGCTGACGGGCAACGGCAAGCTCGACCTGGCCGCGCTGCCCGCCCCGCCCCGGCCCGGCCCGGCGACCCGGCCCGGCGGTCGGGCACCGCAGGCGCGGCCGGTCGAGGGAGGGCTGGAGGCGTGGCTGTGTGCGACGGCCGAGGAGGTGCTGCGCCTGGCCGCCGGGGACGCGGCGCCGGACCGCTCCTTCATCGGTCTCGGCGGCGACAGCCTGGCGGCCATGCGGCTGGTGAACCGGGCGCGTGCCCGCGGCATCGTGATCACGGTGGCCGATGTCATCGGGGGTGACTCGCTGGCCGAACTGGCCTCCTCCGCCGCCGCCTGCCAGGCCACGGCGCACGACCCGGGTGCGGAGCCGGAGCTGCTGCCCGATCTGGCCCCAGGGGAGTACGCGTCCCTGGCGGCGCAACTGCCGCGCGGCTGACCGCTGTCCCGACCGTCCCGACCGTCCCGACCGTCCCGAAGTGGAGGAGGCCCATGTCCGCCCCCGTCATCGACGAGATACTCCCCCTCACCGCGCTGCAGGAGGGCCTGCTGTTCCACACCTTGGCGCAGGACGGGCAGCACGGCGTGTACGTCGCCCAGTACACCGTGCCGCTGGACGGCCCCCTGGACGCGGAGCGGCTGCGCGCGGCGGTACGCCGGGTGCTGGTGCGCCACCCCAACCTGCGGGCACGCATCCACTACCGCGCCAACGGACAGCCGGTGCAGGTGGTCCCGCACGCCGCGGAGCCGCACTGGTCGGTGGCGGCCGGCCGCGACGGGGACGCGGCGCTGCGGACCGCGCGGACCGCCGGCGTCACCGTCCGCGGCGGCCCGCTCCTGCGGTTCGACCTGGTGGCCGAGGACGCCGGGCGGCACCGCCTCGCGGTCACCGCGCACCACTGCGTGCTGGACGGCTGGAGCGCCCATGTGCTGCTGCGCGAGATCTTCGCCGGGTACGCGGAGGAGGACCTGGCGCCGGCGGTGCCCTACCGGCGTTTCCTCAGCTGGCTCGCCGGCCGCGACCGGGCCGCCGCGGAACGGGCCTGGGGGCGGGAGCTGGCCGGCGCCACCCCGACGCTGCTGGCGCCGGGCTCCGGCGGCACGGCACCGCGCTGGTCGACGGCACTCCACACACTGCCCGCGCCCCGGACAGCGGCTCTGCTCGCCCGGACACGGAGCCAGGGCGTGACGCTCACCACCGCGGTGCAGGCCGCGTGGGCGTTGGTGCTCGCGCGGCGGACCGGGCGCGAGGACGTCGTGTTCGGCTCCGTCCTCAGCGGCCGCCCGGCCGAACTCCACGGGGTCCAGGACATGGTGGGCATGCTGGTCAACACGGTGCCGGTCCGGGTGCGGACGGGCGCGGGCACGAGCCTGGCCGGCCTGCTGGCCGACGTGCACACCCACCGCCTGGCCCTGCACCCGCACGACCACCTGGGCCTGGGCGACACCGCCCGGGCCGCGGGAATCGCGGGACCGCTGCTGGACACGACGGTGACCGTGGAGGTGCAGCCCGAAGGCCTGTCCGCTGCGGCGGAGTTCGCCGGGATCCGGGTCGGCGACATCAGCTGCACGGAGACGGCCCACTATCCCGTGACCGTGGTGGTGACGCCCCGCGAGCACCTGGAGGTACGGCTGCACCACGACGCGTCCCGCGTCCCCGAACCGCTGGCCCATGCGCTGGCCGCCGACCTGGCACGCGTCCTGGAGGCCTTCGCGGAGAACCCGGCGACCCGGCCCGCGGACGTGGCACCGTGCGGCCCCGAACAGCGCGACCGGATGCTGGCCGCGGGGCGCGGCGTCCGCTTCCCGCTCCCCCACAGGCCCTGCGTGCACACCGTGTTCTCCGACCGGGCGGCACGCGACCCGCAGGCCACCGCGCTCGTCTTCGGCGACGAGCGCGTCTCGTACGGCGAGCTGGACCGGCGCGCCAACCAGCTGGCGCACCGTCTGACCGGACTCGGCGTCCGCAGGGGCGACTGGGTGGGCGTGCGCCTGGAGCGCGGCCCGCAGCTGGTCGTCGCGCTGCTCGCCGCGCTCAAGTCCGGTGCGGGCCATGTGCTGCTGGACCCGGCGTTCCCCGACGCCCGAACCGCCGAGTGCATCCGGGCGACCGGCTGCCGGGTCGTGGTGAGCGACCGCCCCCTGCCGGCCGCGGCCTGCGGCCCGGACGGCCCGCACACCGTCCGGACCGACGATCCGGCCCTCCTGCACGGCCTGCCGGACACCGACCCGGCAGTGGCGGCCGGCGGCGAGGACCCCGCCTGTGTGCTGTTCACCTCGGGTTCGCAGGGCACGCCCAAGGGGGTGGTGGCGTCGCACCGGGCGGTCGTCGGCAGCCTGGTGGGGCAGGAGTTCGCCCGCGTGACCCCGTCGGACGTGGTCCTCCAGTGCTCCCCGATGTCCTGGGACGCGTTCGCCTTCGAGCTGCTGTCGGCGCTGTTCGCGGGCGCCACGTGCGTACTGCAGCCCGGCGGGACACCCGAGCCGGAGGTCGCGGTGCGCCTCATGTCCGAACACCGCGTCACGGTGGCCCACTTCTCCGCCAGCCTGCTCAACTTCCTCATCGACCAGCACCCCTCGGCCTTCGACACCGTCCGGCTGCTGCTGACCGGCGGCGAGGCCGCCTCACCGGGCCACCTGGAGCGGCTGCTGCGCCGCCGCCCCGCACTGCGGCTGGTCAACGCCTATTCGCCGCTCGAATGCATGATGGTCGCCGTGTGGCGGCCCGTCACCCTGCGCGACTGCCTCGAGGGATCCGTACCGCTGGGCGGCCCCGTCGCCAACAAGCACTTCTACGTCCTGGACGACCGGCTGCGCGTGCTGCCCCCGGGCACGGCCGGCGAGGTGTACCTCGGCGGAGTGGGCGAGGCCCACGGCTACCTGGGCGCGGCCCGCCTGACCGCCGAGCGGTTCGTGGCCGACCCCTACGGCCCGCCCGGGTCCCGCATGTACCGCTCGGGAGACCTGGCCCGCTGGCGTGCCGACGGAACCGTGGAGTACCTGGGGCGACGGGACGACCAGCTGAAACTGCGCGGCTTCCGCATCGAGCCCGCCGAGGTGGAGGCGGCGCTCGCCCGTCACCCGGACGTGGCCGGCGTCCGCGTCCTGGTACGCGCCGAAGGCCCCGGCGACCAGCGGCTCGTCGCCTACGTGCTGCCCCGCCCGGGAGCGGCTCCCGCGGCACGGGAGCTGCGCGCGCAGGCGCAGGCCGAGCTGCCCGAGCATCTGCGGCCGGTGGCATACGTGACGGTGGACCGGTTCCCCACCACCGCGAACGGCAAGCTGGACCGCCGGGCCCTGCCCGCACCCGTATACGCGGCCGCGGCCGCGGCCGCCACCGGGTCCCGCGACGCCCCGGGCGGCCCTGTGCAGGAGCGCCTGTGCGCGCTGTTCGCGGACGTCCTGGGTGTGGAACGGGTCGGTGTCGAGGACGACTTCTTCGACCTGGGCGGCCACTCCATGCTGGCGCTGCGGCTCCTGGGCCGGATCAAGGCGGACTTCGGGCAGGAGGTGCGCCTGCGGACACTGCTGCGCCGCCCGACCGTGGCGGGGCTGGCGCAGCAGCTGGGGCGCTCCTAGAACCGTCGAGGGTGCGCGACAGGTCGCGGCCGCGGCCCACCGGGACGTGTCCGGGCAGGGGGGGTGCCCTCAGATCCCTCCGGGGTGGAAGTCACCGTGCTGGACACCGCAGCCCAGGGCGGCCTGCATGAGCAGGACGGCCTCAAGGCGGTTGCGTACGCACAGCTTGGTCAGGGCGTGGGAGACGTGGCTCTTGACGGTGGCCGGGGAGACCACGAGAGTGCCCGCGACCTCGCCCGTGGACATCCCCTCCGCCAGCAAAGTGAGCACCTCGCGCTCCCTGCACGTCAGGCAGCGCAGGCGGCGTGCCAGGCCGCGCCCGGCGTCCGCCGGCTGCATCGAGACGCACAGCCCGACCAGGTCGGGCGAGAGGACGACGTGTCCGGTCGCGGCGGCGGCTGCCGCCTGCGGCAGGTGGCACAGCGCCCAGTCCTTGCTCA
This sequence comes from Streptomyces sp. NBC_00433, assembly GCA_036015235.1. Classification (NCBI taxonomy): domain Bacteria; kingdom Bacillati; phylum Actinomycetota; class Actinomycetes; order Kitasatosporales; family Streptomycetaceae; genus Streptomyces; species Streptomyces sp. NBC_00433. Next base: position 157,788 of record CP107926.1, read on the forward strand.
GGCAGCCCGACACCCCCGACGACAGCGCGGCGTCCAGCCGGTGCTTGGTCCAATCGACGCCCACCAGGAGCGACCTGCCCCCGCGGCGCGCCACGTCCTGGGCCTTCAGGACATGGTTCTCCAGCGGGCCGGAGACCAGGATCGTCAGATCGGCCCGGTGCAGCGGCCAGTCGGCAAGCGGCTGCCGGCTGTCGCCGGTGGCGACCAGGCTCACCTGGTCGTCGTCGTCGAGGGTGCAGCCGAAGACCTGGCGGGAGACGGGGTCTCCGTCGAGCAGCAGGACCCGGGGCGGTGCGCAGGACAGTGCCGGCGCCTGCCACGCCCCGCGCGGCAACGGTACGGGGGCGGCGGCGGCCGCGGTCACGGTCACGGTCGGCGCGAGGCCGGCGGGGCGCGGCGGCCGGCTCGGGCCGGTGTCGAGCAGTGCGGTGGCGGGGACCGCGGCGCCCGGCAGGGAGCCGCCGGGGTCCCCCGGCTCGCGGCCCGGCGTGCGCGGACCCGGCACGGACAGACCGGGCGCGTAGGGGCTCCCGACGTTCGGGCCGGGAGCGTAGGGGGCGGCGGAGCAGGACTCGGGCAGGACGGTACCGGTGCCGTGCAGGTGCCCGGCGGAACCGTTCGGGGGCGCGACATGGGGCATGTCAGCATCTCCTTGGTCAGGGCGAGACGACGCCGGGCAGTTTGGGGAAGGCGGTGGCCTGCCACACGTAATCGGCACCCACCAGGTAGCGCGTGAAGCGCTGGATGCCCAGGCCGAAGCCGGCGCTCGGCGGTATCCCCTTCTTCACCTCCTCCAGATACCAGCCGTACTTGGAGGGGTTCTCCCCCGTCTCGCGCATCCGGGTGATCAGGCGCCGGTAGTCCGACTCCCGTTCGCCGCCGCTGATGACCTCGCCGTACCCCTCGGGCATGAGCAGGTCGAACGTGCGCAGTATGCGGGGCCGTTCGCTGTCCTCGCGCTCCAGGAAGACCCGTGAGCCCTTGGGGTAGTCGGTCAGGAACACCGGCCGGGCGCTGCCCTCGGACAAGATGCGCTCGCCCTCCCAGTCGATCTCGGCGGCGGCGCTCTGGGCGTGGCCGCCCTCGACGAGCCGGGCCACCGCGTCCGCGTGGGGCAGCCGCTCGAACGGGGCGGCCGCCATCGCCCGCAGGGCGTCCATGTCGCGCCCCAGGGCGACCAGTTCGCCCTCCGACTCGGCGATCAGGGCGCGCGTGGCGCTGACGATGACGCCCTCGGCCAGGTCCATGGCCTCTTCACGGCTGGTGTTCGCCATCTCGATGTCCAGTTGGTGGAACTCCGCCAGGTGACGCTGCGTGGAGCAGGTCTCCAGCGGCTCCATGCGCACGTTCGGAGCGACGTAGAAGATCCGGTCGTGCGCGAGCAGCGCGGTCTGCTTGTAGACGAAGGCGCTCGTCATCAGCTTGTAGCGGTGACCGTAGAAATCCACGTCGACCTGCTTGGCGCCGCGGATGCCCGGGTCCGTGACCGGGCCGATGACGGGCGGCAGGAGTTCCATGAACCCTGCGTCGCGAAGGAAGTCCCGGGCGTGCCACAGGAAGGAGTTCTGCAGGCGGAGGATGCGGCGGGTGCTGTCGGAGGTGAGGTGTTCTCTCGGTCCGGGTGGAAGCTCCGTGCCGGTCGTCACCACAGGCGTTGACATTCTCAGGCTCCCTGGTTATCGAAGGCTCTCCGAGGCTTTCAGGAGAAGAAGTCCGCCCGATCGATGCTAGGAGAATCCGGCAGCGGATCCGGCATCTTCCGCCGGAATCTGACCGGCATCCGGGGAATCCGCGGGGCCGGGAACCGAAACGGAATGCGCGCCTTCCGAACAGGCCGCCAGGACCGGGCGGCGCGGGGATGAAAGCGCGGCCCGCACGGCGTCAATCCGGGACCGCTCAATCCGTACGGCGTCAATCCGTACGGCGTTCCAGATATACGGAGTCCCCGTCGACGGCGGCCAGTCGCCAGCCGGCGCGGCCCTCCTCGTTGAGCACGCCGGTGACCCGGGCGCGTCCCGCGCCCTCGGGCAGCGGCACGGCCTTGTACTCGTACTGCGGTCCGGGCAGGGGCGGCGTCGGGGACGGTCCGGCGGCAGCGGGGGGCAGATGCCCGCGGCCGGGTGCGGAGATCCCCCCGTCCCGGCGGCGGAAAGGATCTCGATTGTCCTCCAGCAAGCCGAAGTCCGGTGCGCACGGGTCACCCCGGCCGAATCCTGTGCGAAAATTCTGGGCATCCTCGTAGGCGGCGCTCTGCAGCAGTCGCTGAAGAGTGGCGTCCTCTATCCGCAGCGCCTCGGCGAGCAGTTGGACGGTCTCTCTACGGGGATGGCTGACATGGCCCTTCTCCAGGTTCCTTATAGCACGCGAACTCACCGTGGACAGGTCGGCGAGTTGCTGCTGGGTGATGCCGGAGCGCAATCTCGCGCGCATCAGCATCTCCGCGAACTGGCGATTTCCCATGGGATCGCTCCGCAATATCGTGAACCGCGTACTCCGCATGCGGGGGGACGGCAGCCGGTGTCACCGCGCCCGGCCGGCGCCCGGCGACATCGCCCCTTCCACCATAGGGACCTTCCCCGACAGCCTCCAGGCGACGTCACGTGACCGCGACGCTTCGCGACAACCTGTTGCCCGCGGTGCCTGAGACGGGTGTCCTTGCTGGTGGGACGGCCTGGAAGCGGTAGGGCCGGCGTCCCGCTGCGATCACCGGCGACGGGGAGCCGGTGACACCGCCGGGTGCACCGGACCACCGCGCCCCACGCGCAGTGCGATGCGATCTGACCTGCGCGAAGAGGTGCTCCGGGCGCCCGGACGGTGACGGCGCCGGCGCCGGCCGGCGGCGCGCGCGGCCAGGTCCGCCAGTTGGCGTGAACCCGTGGTCCGTTGGATGGAAAACGGTGGAGGGGACAAGAGACTCCTCGCAGCGCGAGGGATTCGCGGGAGGACCGCCGGTGCCGCACCGGGCGCACCAGGCAGGCCTTCCGGCTCCGAGGAGGCGGCGGTGTCGACCTGCGTCGGACCGGTGGGGTCGAGGGCGGACGCCCGCGTCTTCGCTGACCGGTGGGTGGCAGGCCCTGGCGCGTCGGGGTTCCGCCGCCACGAAGCCCAGCGCCTTTCGCAGGCGGTCCTCGAAGGCCGAACGGCACGAGTCTGCCTGGCGGCCGGTCACGCTCGCCTCGGCGTGGGCGGGGCCCGGCCCGCGTCGTGCACCGCGGCGGCTGGCGCGGTTTCAGGAACCGGGGCGGGAGCGGGGTCCAAGGCCGAAGGAAACCGTCCGGAAGTCTCCGTAGAAGGTGGTCTGTTCCAGGTCCGTGAAGTCGCCGGCGAGCACCGACCGGTGCAGGGGCCTCGTCCAGAGCATCGAGCCGGAAAGGCCGGTGCATCGCGGGGCGTGGAGGCCCGCGCTGGAGGGGACCCACTTCTCCATGTCCGGGTCCTCGGCGACGCTGCCGGGCGCGAGCACCTCCCACGCCGGCAGCATCGTCGCCCGGCCGCCGCCCTCGTCGCCGAGTGCCACCTGGGCTCTGCCGGCGTTCAGCTGCGCGCGGGCGATGAGGAGGGGGTCGTCGGTCGGCCGTGCGTCGGCCAGCACCCGGCCCGCGCACTCGGCCGCCACCCCGGCGAGGCAGGCCGGACACATCTCCAGATAGAGGGCGGCGAGGTTGGTCAGGCACAGCAACAGGTCGGGCCGGTCGTCGAGTTCCACGGCGATGCGCAGGGCGCGGCAGAAGTGGTAGACGGCGCAGAGCCCGTAGGCGAAGGGGTCCCAGCCCATCAGGGCGAGCGCCAGGTTGCCGTGCGCTGTCTCCAGGATCCCCCGCGCGGCGTTGTACGGCTTCCCCGACAGGCTCTCCAGGAGCGTGATCGCCTGGGACAGTGTTCGGGCCGCGCCCTTGGGGTCGCCGGACATCCGTTCCGCGTCCCCGAGGGCGATGGTGGCCAGGGCTGCGCTTGCGACGTCACCGAGCGCGGAGTGGATGTTCTTGGCCTGGCGGTGGTGGGCGGCGGCCCGCTGGTAACGGCCCTGCCGGAGTTCGACGAGGCCGAGGCCGTGCAGTGCGAGCCCCCGGGTGGCCTGGTCCGGGGCGGTGTCCAGGGCGCGTTCCAGGTGGGGGCGCGCCTCGTCGTAGCGGTGGGCCACCCGGTAGGCGCTTCCCAGCTCCCGGGACGCCGAGCTCACGTCCCGGCCGGTGCCGGGGCCCGCGTCCAGCACCGCCCGGGCCGCGGTGATCCACTCCTGGACCTCCCAGCGCAGCTCCCAGTAGTACGACATGTGTTCGGTCAGCCGCAGGGCTTCGCGGACCTGGCCGTGCCTGGCTGCCTCGACCAGCGCGCCGGTGACGCAGCGGTGCTCCGCGTCCATCCAGGCCAGCGCTTCCCGGCGCTCCCCGGGCCGGCCGGACACCGCTTTGGTGCAGGTCGGGAGTACCCGTTTGAGGTAGTGGCGGAGCACCCGGGCGTGTGCGGTGTCCCGCTCCTGAGGCACGGCGGTCTCGACGGCGTACAGGCGCAGCAGATCGTGCATGTCCCAGCGGTCGTGCCGCAGGCGCCGTACGAGGTGCCGGCGTGTCAGGTTCCGCAGCAGTGCTTGGGTGTCGATGTTGTCCCGGCCGAGTACGACCGAGGCCAGCTCCGCGCCGGTGTCCGGGCCGGGCGCGATGCCGAGCAACCGGAAAGCGCGCTGGTACTCCTCGGCGAGCGGGGTGAACGACAGCTCGAAGGCGGCGCGCACGGCCAGTGGGCGGTTCTCCGCGTCGGTGTCGTCGACGCTGAGGCGGCCGAGCCGTCGGTGGGTCTCCTCCAGACCCGCCGCCTGGGCGGCGAGCGACTGCGACGGGTCCTCCCGCAGCTGGGCTGCGGTGATCAGCAGCGCCAGCGGGAGGCAGCCGCACAGGCCGGCGAGCCGGGTGGCGGCGGCGGGTTCCGCAGCCGCTCGGCCGTCGTGAAGGGCACGCCCCAGCAGCAGCACCGACTCCTCGGCGGACATCGGCTCCACGGTCAGCGGGCGTCCGGCCGGAAAAGCGGGGAGCGTGTCGCGTGAGGTGACCAGCAGCCGGTGCCGTACCGGCCCGGCGCCCTGGCGCGGCACCAGCTGCTGGAGCGGCCCGGCGGAGGCAGCGTTGTCCAGCACGATGAGCAGAGGGCTTTCGCCGGCGAGCGCTTCGTGCAGACCGCTGATGCGCCTCTCCGGTGCGGACGGCACGCTGTGGCCCAGCTCGCGCAGGATCACCGCGGCGGCCTCACCCGTCGTCAGCTCCCGGGCTGGGCTGAAGCCGTGCAGGTCGACGAAGACCACTCCGTGGAACCAGCCCCGGCCGTAGGCGCGGTGGGCCGCCCGGATCGCCAGGGCCGTCTTGCCGACACCGGGCATGCCGGCGATCACCACGACGCCCTCCTTCGACGAGCCGGGAGAGAGGGCGTCCAGCACGGTGTCGAGGTCGGCTCCGCGTCCGGTGAAGTCCTGCGCGATGTCCGGCAGGCTCCACCGAGGTCCGCGCGGCGAAGGTGCCTGGGTACGGGGTCTCCCGCCGCGCCGGGCGCCGTGCTCCTCGTGCGCCAGCCGCAGTTGCTCCGCCCACCAGCCGTCAGCGGGCGTGTCGGTGTTCCCGTGTGCTTTCGCCAGGCCGCGCAGATGGGCGACCAGGGCGAGGAAGACCGAAGGGTTGGAGGGGAGGGCCTTCCCGAGCAGCCACTGGTTGACCGACGTGGTGCTGACGGTCGCATCCATCGCCTTCAACCGCCGTACCAGAGCATCCTGCTTCGGATGTTCCGCCGACTCGTACAGCTCGCGCAACCGGACCAGTAACGCCGTCGCCTCACGACCCATCACCGTCATGCGCACTCCTGCGAAAGCCTCAGGAAACTCCCTTTTACGGGTCTCACCAGGCTATATGGCGACGCCGCCGGCCAGGGGGCGTTGCCGGAAACCCTCCGGACGGCGGAGAACCGGGGTGTCCCGCGACCCGCACACCGCAACCCCGGTACCGGAAGGCACGCCCATGCTGCCGCACGCGATCGTCCTGCTGCCCATCGCCACCGGCGCCCTGCACGGCGCCGCCGTCGTCACGGCCGCCCTGACCTCCCTGCTCGCCCGTCGCCCCGACCGGCGCCGCGACGCCCGCAAAACCCTCCGGCTGCTGCTCTTCCGCCGGCGTTGAAGCCGCAGCGACCACCGGGACGCCTCCGCCCGTCCCCGCGGCTTCGGGCACCCGGCCGGGCGCTCCGGGTCCGGGAGAGGGAAGCGGGCTGGGACACGCGCCCGGCTGCGCTCCCGACGGGCGCGGTGAAGGTCGGCTTGGCTCTCTCCCGCGGATCCGCGGGCCGGCAGTCGCCTCCCGTGGTTCGCGGGCCCACGGCAGGGCGGCCGGGGCGGGCCTACTCCGGCCAGGCGTTGCGCAAGATGGTGTCGACGAAGTTCGTCCGCTTGAAGGACGGGTCGAAGTAGGCCAGGACGTCGTCGTTCATGGTTCCGAAGGTGGTGTCGGGCCGCTCGGCCATGCCCTCGTAGAAGGCGTGGAGGATCCGGCGCTTGAAATCGGGGCGCGGATGGGCCAGAAGGACGGCGCGCTTGTCGGTGTCGCTGATCTGGTCCAGGTCCAGGCCCAGGACGTCGGTCTCGACCCCGAGGGTGACCACCGCGGTCTCCGGGGCCAGGCGCAGCGGCACCTCGGGGGTGGTGTGCAGGGCGATGGCGAGCCACACGTCGCGGGCGTCGGCCCGGCTCCTGCCGTGTTCGCGCAGGAACGCCTCGGCGGCGTCCGCGCCGTCGATCTCGAAGCGCTGCCCGCCGGTGCGGTACCTGCGGGTCAGACCGAGATCGTGGAACATGCCGCCGACGTAGGCGAGTTCGGGGTCGACCTCGATGCCCCGTGCCCGGGACTTCAGCATCCCCCACAGGAACACGCGCCGGCAGTGGTGGTACAGCGTGTCCCCGTCGGCGGGGTCGTCGGCCGCCTGCCGGGTCACCTCGGTCGCGGCGCGGACCAGGCCGCTGTCGGGGATCTCGATTCCCGCGACGGTCTCGGGCATCTGCGCTCTCCTGCTCGTCGGGCTGCTGCGGTTCGTGTTCGGGCGCCTGGCGGCTCTCTTCGAGTCTCGCTGGCCGCCGGTCGTCCGCCATCCACGATCCGGGACAGGAATCCCTCGGTCCCGGACACGTTTCTGGCCGAGCGGATCTGCGTGGGGCCCCCGGCGGTCGCTTCCGGACGCGGGCACCACGGCGCCGCACCCCCCAGGTGCGGCTCGGCCCGCGGTCGATCCGCCAGGTGGCCAAGGCCGGGTGTCACCCGTGCGGGTCGTGTTCCCCCGATCCGCGATTCCCTCCCTTCGTGACGTCGTCCCGGTGCGCCAGGATCCTCCCCCTCGGCACACCCCTACAGAAGAGGAAGCCCATGGCACACCACACGCTGGCGGGCGCCAGGCGCCTGGCACGGCACCGTAGCCGGATCGCCGCCCTGGCCTCAGCGACCGCGGTCCTGGGAACCCTGCTCGCCGGCGGGCCGGCGTCCGCCGCGGCGGGACCCGACGTCGCCGTCTCCCTGACCCTGGACTCGCCGCGGCCCGGAGAGCCGAACAGCGTCCTCGGGGGGTCCGGGCGCGGCTGGATCACGAACACCGGCGATACCGCCATCCCGGCAGGCGTCAGGGTGTTCTTCACCGTTCGCAACCTCGCCGTACCCCCCTTCATCTGCGCGCACGGCGATTCCAGCCGGATGTGCAACGAGGTCCACGCCGTCGGTGTCCTCGGCGGGGACGGCACCACCGCGGTGCCCGCCCCTGTCATCGACAACGCCGTGTCCCCGTGGGAGATCATCACCACCAGGGGCCTGGCCCCCGGCGAAGCCGTCACCTACCGCTGGACCGTCGGCCACTACGCGCCCTGGCACCGCGTGGCGGCGGTCGCGACGGTCACCTCCCTGCCCCCGGGCATCACCGACGCCGACCGGGGCAACGACACCGCCACCGTCGCACGGCAGGACGGCACCGGCTTCTGACCGTTCTGCGCACAGCTCACGGGGTCCCGGCAACCGCCGGGGCCCCGTCGGCCGGCGGGTCCGCGGTGAGCGCCGACGTCCTGTTCCGGCCCTCCCGGTCAGCTGGGCGGTGTGCGTCCCATCGCCGCGCGCAGGGCCGCGATGCCGCGGGAACCGCATGCCCGAGCCCACGGACAGGCCCAGGGTTTCGGCGCCCTGCGTCCCGGTCGTGTCCGCGAGGCAGCGCGGCACCAGCACCTCGCGCCGGCGGCGCTGCAGCGAGCGCGTCGCCTCCTTGAGATGGTCGCGCTCCAGGATCTCGATCGGCTGACCGGCACGGCCCGCTCAAGGGGCGGGCGGCTCGTGCTCGGTTCGTTCGGTGGCGAGCCTTGTCAGGCGGGCCCGCAGCTCGTCCGGACTGAGTGCCAGCAGTTCGCCGATCGCCTGATCCCATGCGCCCGCGGCCTGCTCCACCGCGGACCGGAACTCCCGTCGCACCGGCCGCCCGGCCACCATGAGGGCGAAGGCGGCCAGGGGCCGCAGCAGCCAGCGCCCGTTCACGGCGACGGTGACGCCCACCTCCCACCGGCCGTCCCGCGCGCGCCGCGGCCGCAGGTGCAGCCGCGCGCGGCCCAGCGGGTGGCTCAGCCGTGCCGTCGCCGGGGCGTGCGCGGTCGGCGGCGTCCCGGGCGTGAGCGCGGCAGCCGTCCACCAAGCGGCCAGATCCACCTGGCCCTTCCCCGCCACCCGCCGCAGCGGTTGGGAGCCCCGCACCCGTATGTCGGCCTCCAGCAGCCGCGGACGGTCGGGGGCGCGCAGTCGCACAGCCGTCCGCGTCGTCCCCTCGTCCGACGTCACCACCTGCTCGACGGCGATCGACCTGCCGCGCTGCCACTGCTGTATGGCCAGGACCGCCGTGCCCGTGCCGCCGGCGTGCGAGAGGTCGTACCGTGCGCCGGGCCGTAGGTGGCGCCCCTTCACCAGCCGCACGTCCGGGACCGTCCGCCCGTCCTCCACGGCGATCGCCTCCCCCCGGCTCCGGGTGGACTGCGCGAAGTCCAGGACCGACTCGGCGAGCTGCCCGAACTGTTCGGGTGTCACGGCGACGACGGAGACGCAATGGTGCAGTACGGTCATGTGTTCCTCCCCGCAGGGCCCCCGTGCCGCGGGGGATCGGCTCGAGCCCGACCGCAGGGTCCGCCCACGGCCGGCGGCGTTGCGTGGCAGCGGCTGCCCGGTGGCACCCGGGAGGGGGCAGCGGGCAGCCGGCCGGGTGCCTCCTACCGGGCGGGCGGCCGCAGCGCCGGGTCCGCGATCATGGCGTCGATCTCCGCGGCGATCCGTTTCGCGGCGAAGGGCCCCGCGAAACGGATGGTGACGACCACGTCGGTGTGCCTCCCGATGACGGCCAGCACACCGCCCCTGGCGGACACCACGCTGTGCAGGGAATCCCATTGCAGGAGTGAGGTCGTGCCCCACAGCCGGACGCGCAGGCCCTGTGGGACCGCGGTGATCCGCCAGCGCAGGCTGCGGAGGTTGGCCGCCGCCCAGGGGATGAAGGCAAGGGCGTAGAGCGGGTCGCGCCACCACGAGGGATCGCCGACGATCGCGACGGCGGCGCCGCCGACGAGGAAGAGGTCCAGGAGTCCGACGGCCACGAGCATTCCGGTGCCCGCCTGCCAGTGGGCCGGCGGCCGCTGCCGGCCGCCTGCCGCTTCCCCCACGGTTCGGCGCATGGTCCCCCCTCGTGATCGCCTCGTCACCGGCGGGTCCGGCCCCGGTTCCGCGTCTCGCCGCGTCTCCGGCGCCACCCGGGGCGCCCCACTCCTTAGGACGTGAGCGGAAACCGTTTGGATCCGTGCCGGTCCGACTTCGGTGGCACGCGACGGGGCGGGAGCGTGCGCTTCGTCGACGACCACGGAAACCCGGATGCGGGTGCCGCACGGCCCCCCAGGCTGCGCCCGCAAGGACGGGCGAGGCGCCGTGTCGACCGCCGGGCCGCGCCGGTCGGCCGGCGGTGCAGCAGCGGCGGCCGGCCCCCGCACGCGCGCCGGCAGCGAGGTCCCGCGCGCCGCGTGGCGCCGGCCCGGCAGCTCGGTCATCGGCCCGGCGCGCGCGGACGCGCTCCGCGGCCACGACGGAGCCCGTCCCTGTCTCACGTAGGCGGCAGGGGTGGCCGGCGGACCCCTGCCGGGCTGCTCCGGCGCTGGGTAGCGTGCCCGGCATGACTACGCTGGAAGCTCTGGCCGCCCGCCTCGACGCGATCGAGGCGGAGCTGGCGCTGCACCGTTTAGCCCATGACTACTGCGTGGGCGCCGACCGTCGCGACCGGCTCCGCTGGGAGGCGGTATGGGCACTGGACGCGATATGGGAGACCGGGCCCAACCGCGTCTTCATCGGGCTGGAGGCCATCTGCGCCGCGGTCGAGCAGCAGTGGCGGACCTTCCCGGTCATGCAGCACGCCACCGCGAACCATACGGTGGCCGTCAGCGGGGACGCGGCGACGGGCCGCTCCGACGTCGTGGTCCTGGCGCAGCTTCCCGACCGCCACTGGGTGGTCGGAGGAGGCAGCTACGAAGACGAGTACCGCCGCAGGGACGGGGTCTGGCGCCTGACGCGTCGCAGGGTGCGGCAGCCCTTCGACGTGCTGCTGACCGCCGGCGGCGGGCCGGCCCCCTTCGGCGGGGCTGTCCGGGTCCACGTCGACCGGTGACGGCGGGCCCGGCCGGCGCCGATGTCCGGTGTCCGGCGGGGGACTTCGGGTAGCCGGTGGGCATGGGACGGCTACGGGGTGCGGGAATCGCGGTCGGCATGTACGCGGCCGGGGTACTGGTGTGGCACTTCGGCGGCCGTACCGGCCACGGGCATCCCTGGGGCCAGTCCTGGCTCGGCGGGCTCGTGCTGGCCGCCGTCGCGGGGCTGTGGACGCTGGCCAAGCGCCGGTGGCGGAGACACCGCGCCCACAGCGCACCGAACTGACGGCAGGCCGGCCCGCGTACGCGCCCCGCCGCGGGACCCCGCCCGCCGCGGCCTTCCGGCCCATCGCGTACAGGTCGCTCACCCGCACCTGGTGCCCGGCCGCCTGGAGGGTGGAGACCGCGAGGTCCTTCAGCGAGCCGTTGAGCGAGCGCGGTTCGGGGTGGGCGCAGACGATGAGCGCCTTCATGGCTGTGGCCTTCGACGGGGTGTGTCGCCACCGATGCCCGGCCCGCCCGGACCGCGTCGTACAGGGGCGCCTTTGTCCGTCGGAGGGGACTTCCTGGCAAAGGCAGGACCACCCCTCGCGGGCCGTGCCGTGCCCGTGATCGGGGGCGTGGACGATCTTGCGGGCTTCCTGGCGCTCGCCCCGCGCCCTGGGCCTGGACGAGACCGAACGCGGGCACCTCCACCGGCTCGCCCGGCAGCGCCGCCGCCGCGCGAAGGCGCCGGGCGGGCCGGTCCGGCCGGAGCTGCTGCGCGTCCTGGACCTGGTCGCCGGCGCGCCCGCGCCGATCATGGGCCACCGGCTCGACGTGCTCGCCGGGAACCTCCTGGCCGGGCTCCTGTTCGGCCGGCCGATACCGGGCCCGGACACCGCACGGCACCTCTTCCTCCAGGAGGCCCAGCGCGGCCTGTACGCGGACGGCGACGACGCGCACCCGGCCGTGAACACCCGGGTCCGCGAGCAGCGCCCGCGGGGCGGGCAGCACGCGGTCGTGCGCGGTGGGGATCGCCGGCCGGGGCAGGCGGGTGGTGTGACCGCCCGGTGGCCGCACCGGGCCGTGCGCGGCGGGCGGTGGAAGGTGTGCTGGCGATGATCGGTGATGGCTGAGCGGTTCGTCGCGGTCTGGGGTGCTCCCGGTGAGGTGGCCCGGGTGCGCCGGTGGGCGCAGCGGCAGGTGGAGGAGTTCGCCTGGCCGACCCGCTGGCACCCCGACGTCGGGGTGCTGGCCCTGGCGGTGTCGGAGCTGGTGACGAACGCGCTGCGGTACGCGGGCGGGCCGGCGGGGCTGCTGCTGGTCTTCGACGCGCGGCGGGTGCGGGTCGTGGTCAGCGACGGCTCGCCGGCCCTGCCGGTGCTGCGGCCGCCTCCCGCGGGCGGGTGGGGGCTGGTGATCGTCGACCGGCTGGCCCGGTCGTGGGGCGCGGTCCCGCACAGCGGCGGCAAGCAGGTCTGGGCCGATTTCACCGCCCCCGGCACCGCGCCCGCTCCCCCGCCGGCTCCCCTGCCGGCCGCCGGCCGCCTGGTGGGTGCCGCGGGCCGTCCTCAGGAGTGCTTGAGCTGTCCGGTGGTGGAGACCGGGAACAGGTCGGCGGCCCCGATCACGCCCAGGAGGCGCTGGACGCTGCTGCTGGGCGCGGCCAGCAGGATGCTCCCGCCCTGGCCCAGCGCGGTCTGGCGGGCCTGCAGGAGCACCGTGAGGAAGGTGGAGTCCGCGAACGTCACACCGGCGAGGTCGAAGACCAGGTGGGGATGGTGACCCAGCGCCCGGTCCACCGCCTCCTGCAGCAGGCCGACCGTGTCCAGGTCCGCCTCCCCGCGCACGGTGACCACGCTGGGAGACCCCAGCGCACAGGAGACCGACAGCTGCGGTCCGTCCTGCGGAGCGGCATCAGCGAAAGAGTCCACGGGCGCTCCCCATTTCGAACTGTTGTCGGTTAAGCCTGGCACAGTCGCAGTGGGCCACGCGACGCCGGGGGCAAAAGATCAGCCCAAATGGTAGGGGCGGGAACAGGCGTGCCCGTGAACGGGACCGGGCCGGCAGGGACAGCGGGAGTGCTGAGCTTCACCCGGGCGACGGCCCTACGCCCCCGCGTGCCTGGTCAGAAGCCGATCTCGATGTAGTCGATGTGGTTGATCCGCACCTCTTCCAGGGAGCGGGCGCGGCGGCCGCGGTCGCGGAAGTAGAGGTCGCGCAGGCCCTCGGCGACGATCGCCTGCAGGTCGGTCTCGCCCGCCCCGGCGGCCTGCGCGTCGAACAGGCGGGCGGCGTAGGCCGGCGGGAGGTGCTGGGTCAGCAGCCGGGTCCGGTCCTGGTCGCTCGACCCGGGGGCGCCGGTGTAGCCGAGCTGCGCTCGCGTCTCGACCGTGATGCCGCCCGACGTCGCGGCGTGCCTGCGGGCGCGGGCCTTCACCCGCGGCTGCCAGTCGCGGCGTACCTCCCGCTCCAGGCGGGCGGCCAGGTCCTTGCGGGGCCGGCGCAGCGTGCCCTTGAGATACCGCTCCACCGTGCGCTGGGAGACCCCCAGGCGGTCGGCCACGACCCGGGTGGAGCCCTTGGCCTGCTTGAGCAGGAACCGCATCCGCGCCTGCGCCGACTTCGGCACCGGGCGGGTCGCGGCGGCCGCGCTCGCCCGCTCCAGGCTGTCCTGCAGCTTGCCCACGCCCTACTCCCCCCCGCCCGGGGTGCCGTGCGGGGCAGCGGGGCCCCGCTGCCCGTTCCTGTGGATCATCGCGCCTCCCTGCCGGGCCGCCCCGGGCCGTTCGCGGATGCCGGGACGGCCCGTTCAGGATAGGGACCCCGCAGCCCCCGGGACGTTCAGGGCCGCGGCCCGGGGTAGGGCCCGGCAGGGGCGGCAGGCGCTCCCGGTGGCACCGCAGAGCGGCCGGGTCGAAGGCGTCGGGGGCGGACGCTTGCGGGTGCCCGGTGCCTACGGCTCGTCGGCCTTGATGTGCCGGGCCGGGTTGGTCTCCTGCTCCAGCAGCTCCACCGCCCAGTACAGCGGCCGCGTGCCCTCGTGCTTGACCATGCCGGGCGAGACGCCGAGGCGGAAGGTGCCGGGGGCCGGCTTGCCCGCCGCGTCGTAGGGCAGCACGTCCAGCGGCGACGGGCCCGCCGACGGGTAGAGCGCGCAGTCCGAGAGCACCGCGATCGGCGTCAGCGCGCCCGGGCCGGGCAGCACCGTCCACACCCCGCCGACCCGGGCCGCCGGGCGCATACCGCCGGTGGCGGCCGCGACCTTGAGGAGCTTCCTGTGCATGTTCACCCGGGCCGCGGCCACGACGGCCGCGCGGATGTCGGGGCGCCAGGTGGGGCGCTCCAGCGCCGGCCACCGCTCCCCCGGCCGGTAGGCGGCGCCCTGCGGGCGCTCGCGCAGCTTCCCGATGCCGCCCTTGACCGTCGACTTGATCGCGGAGAGCACCGCGGCAAGACCGGGGTCGGCCTGCCGGTGGGCCGCCATCGCCGCGAGGAACTGCCCCGCGCTCAGATCGGCGGTCACCCCCAGGTCGGCCATCGTCTGCTTGTACGCCGCGGACAGGTGCTTGTACCAGGGGTCGAGGTAGGGGCCCGCGTCCCTGCGCACGTACGCCTCGATCGGCGCGACGGCCAGCGGCAGGCCGTAGGTGTCGATCAGCTCGGCGGCGTAGGCGACGGTCGGGGTGGCGTACCAGGCCGGGCCGTCGGGGCGGTGGCCGTGCGGGGTGAACGGGTTGGGCAGCCGGGGGTCCATGCCGATACCGGACAGGTCCACCAGCCACGACCCCGGGACGGTCTTGTCGAACCGCGGCGCCTTCACGTGCTCCGGCCCCGACAGGCCGACCGGCAGGCGGTTCGCGGCCGCGAGGAACGCGGTGTTCACATCGACGCCGACCGCGAACTGCTTCGCGCACTCGGCGTCGGTGAGCGCCTGCGGGTCGCGGGCCCAGTCGAACGCCTCCTCGTCCAGGACGTCGGCCTGCGTGCGCTGCTGCCCGCGCGGGAACGACGCGGCCACCACGGGGTGTTCGTCCGGGGCCTCCGGCGGCGCCGGGTCGACCGCTGCGGTCAGCGAGCCGGGCACCGGCCCCGGGGCCCAGGTGCCGGCCGTATCGTCCCTGACCGCCCGGGTGGGCGGGCGCAGCGCGGTCATCAGCTCCAGCCCGGCCACCGCGGTGGAGCCGCGCGGGGTCAGCACCCGGGCGGCGTAGAGGGACAGCACGCGGGCGAGCTCCGCCGGCGGCAGCCGGTCGGCGGCCGCCCAGGCCCGGGAGTCCAGGGCGCCCCACGGCAGCACGGCCAGCTGCACGCACTGCCGCTGCCGCCCCTGCGCGGGCCGGTAGATCCGGGCCCACGGGCCGAAGCCGCGCTGGGTCAGCTGCCACTTCGCCTTCGCGATCTGGCGTACGGCCGCGTGGTCCTCCGGCAGCCGCAGCGCACGCCGGTCCTCCAGAGCCTCCGGCAGCCCCAGCCGGGCCGCGCCGGCCGCCGTCACCACGACCAGCGGGTCGGAGTCCCTCCCCCACGGGTGAAGCCGCACCGCCCCGAGCCTGCCCTGCGCGAGCGTCCACTCCACCAGCTCCGGCACCGTCGCGGCCGGGCACTCCAGCACCAGGCCGCCCGCGCAGTACAGCAGGCCGTCGCCGTCCAGCACGCCCAGCGGCCCGTGCGCGAACCGCGGATCCGCGGCGGCGGGGGTTGCACCGGCGGCAGGCCGGCGCGGCGCGGGCGCGGCGGCTTGCGGACGCCGCGGCGCGGGCCCGGCCTGCGGCGCCGGGGGTGCGGGGACGGCGGGCGTCTGCGGTACGGCGGCGGCCGGCTGCGGTCCGGGTACCGGGGCGGCCGGGGCCTGCGGGGCGGGGAAGCGTGCGGCCAGGCCCTCCAGGAGCCGGGCGTAGGCGGCGCGCTGCGGCGGGCGCGGCTCCGTACGGCCGGACTCCCAGTTCCCCACGGCCTCCCTGCGCGTATCGACCGCCTTGGCGACCTGCGCCTGGCTCAGCCCGGCGGCCTCCCGCAGCCGCCTGCGCTCCGCCGGCGGCGGCAGGGCCTCCGCGGCGGCCACCCGCTCCAGCAGCTCGTCGACCGCGCCGAACAGCTCGTCCTCCGTGGGCATACCGCACACCTCCAGGCCCCGACCCTATCTCGAATCGCACATCGGATAGCGTGCGAATCGCGCACCTGGGAGGGGTGTCACCCGCCGCTGCCGGGGCGCGCGGACGCCCCCGGGCGTGCGCGGCACGCCACGAGCCGGGCGGACCCGGTCGTGCGGGGACGGGCCCGCCTCGCGGCCGGGCCGACCTGGGCGGCGCGGGCCGGGGGGCGGGGGAACCGGGTGGGCTCGCGGGGTGTCCTTCATGGCGTCCGCCCCGGAGGGGGCGTGCGGGTCGAGGTGGGGGATGCGATGAAGCGGCGTATGACGAGATGTCTGGTTGCGGCGGTGTCCGCTGTCATCGTGGTGTCGGCACTGTCCGGATGCTCCAGCGACCGGCGGGGGCTGGGGGATTCGCCGGTCTCCGGCCACCGCGGGGACGACACTCCGGCCGACGTCACCAACTTCCCCGACGGGTTCGCGAACATCGCGACCAAGTGCGTCGCCGGGGCCCCGGGTTACCGCGCGTTCGTCACCACGCGCGAGGCCGCGCCCGTCGTACTGGCCGACCCCGCCTGCAAGGGCTGACCCGCACCCGGCACGCGGTCCGGCACGCGAGGCGGCGGGGAGCCGTGGCCGACCGGGCCGTGCGCGGCGGGGGCGGACCTGGCGGCGACCGTGCCGGCGCCGTACGGCGCGAGGCCGGCTCTGCGCTGCCGCCGCGTATCGAGGTGGGTGCTTGTTCCTCAGGCGGGCGGCTGCCGGCAGGGGCGCCCGGGGCGGGCTGTTTCGCGGCGGGCTGGTCGGGCAGCCGCAGCGGGAGGGCGGCTTCGCCACGGGCCCCTTCCGGTCGCGGGCAGGCGCCCCGGGGCAGGCGTATGCGGAAAGGCGGATCCCCATGGACACAGCGGTGCGGCAGACCACCGAGCTGGCGTCTTCGGGCGTCGTGGCGTGGGCTGTGATCTTCGGCATCATCATCGTGGGGGTGCTGATACTCGCCTTCTGGTGGGGGGCCAAGGCGGTCGCGCGCCGGCGCGGGGCAGGGCGGGCGCCGCAGCCGCGCGCCGGGTCGTGGCACGAGCCGCAGCAGAGCGAGGTCCACCACTCCGCGCGGGCGGCACGCCGCCGGGCGAAGTGACACCCGCCCGGCCGACGGGGCCCAGGCGTGCGCGCCCGAGGCGCCGGAGGGCGCCCGGTGCGCACGCCGTCGCCGCGCAGGCCGTCGCCCGCCCGTACCCGCCCGGCCGGGCACACGCCGGCGCGCCCGGCCGCCCCTGCGGGCGGCCGGGCGCGGGTCCACCGGCCCGGGGGCCGGGTCAGCGGTGGTGGTGGTGGCGGCGTCCCCACGACTCGGTGTCGACGACGTGTCCGCGGCTGTCGCGCAGCGTCGCGGTGTCGGAGGCGTCCCACACCGCGATGCGGCTGCCCTGGTACAGGTCGCGGCCGGTGTCGCGGCCGTTGCCGGCGTGGACGCGCACCGACTGGTGCCCGCGCAGCGTGACGTGGCCGAACCAGTAGGTGTGGTGGTCGGAGTCGCTGAGGGTCCAGCGGTCCAGGCTCACCGGGCGGCCGGAGGTGTTGGTGACGGTGACCCACTGCTCGTTCGGCGACCGGTGGGAGCGGCCCGGGGCCGCGTGCTGGACCTCGCCGAGGACCACCTGCGGGCGCTGCTCGTGACGCCGGCCGTGGTCGGCGGCCGCCGCGGGCAGGGCCGCGGCGGCGAGGGCGGAGCCGGCCACCAGGGCGGTCGCGGTCAAGCGGAAGGCGATACGGGACACTTGGTCCCCTTTCGTGCGGGCACGGCCGGAGCCGTACCAATGGTGCTATTACTCCCGGCCGGTGCCGAGATGCACCACTGTGGCCCGGATACCGGCCCGGCCGGAGGATCACCGGGACGACGTTACGAATTCCGGACATATCGGTAACTGTTGGATGCGGCGGGCACGGACGGTGCCGGCCGGGCGCGCCGCCGCGGGCCGGCCGCGCGACACGCCTGCGGCTACCGGCACACGACGCGCCCGGCGGCGGCCGCGGCGGCGAACACGCGTCCTAGGGGTGCCCGCGTCCGGGGGCGCGGAAGGTAACGGGCCGCGCCGCCGGCGCCCGGGGCCGTGCGGGCCTACCGCTGGCGGGCGTCCGCGATGCGCAGGCCGAACGGGCGGCGTTCGATCGCCCGGGACACCTGGGTCAGCAGGTCGGCCAGCGGCATCGGCAGCTCCGCGTCGAGTTCCCTCATCGCCGCCGCTGTCGCGTTCCACTCGGCCTGGATCCGGGGCAGCAGGGCGTGGGCCCTGTCGGTCAGCTCGACCAGGCGGCGGCGGGCGTCACGGGGGTCGGCGGTGTGGGTGACCAGGCCCGCGCGGGCCATCTGGGCGGCGGTCTGGCTGGCGGCGGAGTGGGTGACGCCCAGTGCGGCGGCCAGGTCGCGGACCGGCAGCGGGCCGTGGGCCAGCAGGGCGCGGACGACCGGGGAGAAGCGGGGCCGGTAGTCGGGCAGGCCCTGCTCCCGGTAGACCCCGGCCACGTCGCCGTCGAGCAGTTCCAGGACGTGGCGCAGCAGGGTGCCGACGGCCGCCGGGTCGGGGGGGTTCCTCACCCTGATAATGTAACAGTGCTGTCAGATCGGAGCAGGGGGGTGCGTCGCACATGGCCGGGCTCTATCCCCCCGTCGAGCCGTACGAGCACGGGGTGCTCGACGTCGGCGACGGGAACCGCGTGTACTGGGAGGCCTGCGGGAATCCTGCGGGCAAGCCGGCGGTGGTCCTGCACGGCGGGCCCGGGTCGGGGGCGGGGGCGTTCTGGCGCCGGCTGTTCGACCCGGCGGCCTACCGTGTCGTGCTGTTCGACCAGCGCGGGTGCGGGCGCAGCACGCCGGACGCGGCGCAGTGGGGGACCTCGCTGGCGGCGAACACCACCGCGCACCTGGTCGCCGACATCGAGCTGCTGCGCGGGCACCTGGGCGTCGGCGAGTGGCTGGTGCTGGGGGGCTCCTGGGGGGTGACGCTGGCGCTGGCCTATGCCGAGCGGCATCCCTCGCGCGTCTCGGAGCTGGTGCTCTTCAGCGTCACCAGCACCACCCGCCGCGAGGTGGAGTGGATCACGCGGGACATGGGGCGGGTCTTCCCCGAGCAGTGGGCCCGCTTCCGCGACGCGGTGCCGCAGGCGGCGCGCGGGGGCGACCTGGCCGAGGCGTACGCGGTGATGCTCGCCGACCCCGATCCGCGGGTGCGCGAGCGGGCGGCGGCCGAGTGGTGCCGGTGGGAGGACGTGCACGTGGCCACCCACGGCGGCCACCGGCCCGATCCCCGCTACCTCGACCCGCGCTTCCGGCTGCGCTTCGCCCGCCTGGTCACGCACTACTGGCGGCACGCCGGCTTCCTCGGCGACGGGGAGCTGCTGCGCGGTGCGGGAAGGCTCGCCGGGATCCCCGGGGTGATGGTCCACGGGCGGATGGACATCAGCGGGCCGCCGGACATCGCCTGGCAGCTGGCGCAGGTGTGGGCCGACGCGCGCCTGGTGCTGGTCGACCGCGAGGGGCACGGGCTGTCGGGGGACGCCACCAGGGCCGCCGTGCTGGCGGCCACCGACGCCTTCCGCCCCGCCGGGGCGAGCGCCGGCTGACCTGCCGGGCCGTCGGGCCCGGCGGCCCGGCAGGTCAGCGGAGTTGTTTTTCCAGGTCCTTCCAGCGGCGCCGCTCCTGGGGGGCAGTGCGGAGAGCGGGGTGACCTGCTCGGGGTGGCCCGGCGCCGCGGGCCGGGGGGGCGCGGGCGGGTGCCGGGGCGGGTGGGGGATGCAGACCATCAGGTATCCGAAGTCCCGCAGGCACCGCAGGAGGAAGAGGAGGGCCCAGCGCAGCGGTGCGGGCATGGGCGCCGCCTCCTTGTTCTGCCGGGGCCCGGCGGCTGTCAGGCCAGGCAGTGTGCGGCGATCTGGCCGACCGCGGCGGACGCGGGCAGGCCGCGGTCGCGGGCCGCGACGGCGGCCGAGCGGACCGAGGCCTCCCACCGCGGGGCGTAGGGCTCGTGCAGGGTGCCGCAGGCGTAGGCGCACTGCAGGCCGGCCTCCGAGCGCACGGTCAGGCCGAACTCGGCGGTCGGGCCCTCGCTGTCGATGTCTCCGAGGCCGAAGACGAGCGTCGCGCAGCGCACCGCGTCGACGGTGCCCCGGCGCAGCGGCAGCGGCACCGGGCCGAGGCCGGCCAGGCGCAGTCCGGCGTACGGGTCGGGTTCGATGACCGCGTCCAGGTCCAGTGGTGCGCTGCCGGTGCCGGCGTGCGGTTCGGCGCTGATCCGCAGTCCCAGCCTCGTCGGGTCGCCTGCGTCGGCCAGGTCCAGTGCCACCGGCACGATCAGTGATCCGGTGACGCCGTAGCCGCGGTAGCCGCCGATCCGGGTCTGCAGGATCCGGTGCGCCTGCCGGGTGAAGGCGGCGGTGTCCGCGGTCCCGTACCGCAGGACGACGGTGTTCTCGTACCGGCTCAGGCCGCGCATGGCCGGTTACCGCCGGTCGGTTTCGACCGCGCGTTTGACGCGCTCCAGTGTGGCCTGCATGCCGTCGACCATCAGCTGCTCGCGGTCCCTGCCCAGGAGCCTGCTGGCGGTGATGATGCGCGCCGGTATCGGCAGCGGTCCGGCGTGCTCGCGCCACTCGGTGACCAGGGTGCCGCCGGCCTGCGGCTCCAGGCGGTAGCCCCAGCGCATCCGCGATTCGGCGACCTCGAAGGCGAAGCGCTTGGGCGCGTCGTACTCCAGTACCGTGCAGGTCGTCGTCCAGCGCACGACGCCGCGCTTGTTGGTGCCCTTGAAGACCGCGCCGGGTCCGGGCTCGGCCCCGCTCTGCCAGCGGCCGCCTTGGTTCTCCGGGCTCCACTCGCCGTAGCGGGTGGGGTCGGCCACGACCGCCCACACCGCCTCCGGGGCGGCGCCCACCCAGATGCTGACCTCGTCCATGGCTGTCCTCCAAAAAGTGCGCCGCCCGGCACCGGCCGTGGCAGCGGGTTCGTGATCGACGCGGGGATGGCGCCGGCGTCCGGGCATCCCGGCACCGGCACGGCACGGCAAGACAAATCGGCAGGAAGAACGGCGATCGATACGGCAGTAACACGCGGGTGCGGTAGGTCGGTGGGCCCGGCCCGGCCGGGGCGCGGGAGCGCTCCGGCCGGGCCGGGCGTAAGGCGGTACCGGTCAGGCGGAGGCGCGCTCGGCTCGCGCGGCTCGCGACTGGCTGAAGTACCGCACCATCGGGCGTTCCACGAAGGTGTTCAGCACCCAGGCCGCCGCCAGGCACAGCGTGGCGTATGCGGCGATCGCCCCGTAGGCCTGGCCGTCGGACCACCGCTGGTGGCCGGCGAACAGGCGGGTGAGGGTGACGAGCATGACGGCGTGGATCATGAAGAACGCGAAGGACAGGTCGCCGAGGCGGACCATGGGCCGGCTGCTCATGATCGATCGGCGGCCGCGGCCCTCCGCCGCTGCGGCCGCCGGGATCAGCAGGGCCAGCGGCACCACGGTGGCCGCGTCGAAACGGTAGAGGAAGGGCAGGGAGAACGTCAGGAAGAACCCGCCGACCGCCAGGAGCGCGGCGGCGGTGGTCGGGACCGGGATCCACCGGCCGGTCAGCACGATCCGGGCCATCAGCATGCCCAGGGCGAACTCCAGCAGCCTGACCGGCGGGAAGGCGTAGACCAGCCACATCTGGTCGGGTGTCACCGGCAGTCCCATGGGGCCTGCGGCGCCGTGGACTCCCGGCAGGAGGGCGTAGACCAGTGCCGGGACCGCCACGACCAGGCCCGCGGTGATACCGGCCGCGGCCCACAGGGCGCGCGGGGGGATCTTGCGGATCAGGGCGTACAGCAGCGGGAAGCACAGGTAGAACAGCGCCTCGCAGGACAGTGACCAGCTCGGCGGGTTCACCCCCAGCTGGACGTCCAGGTGCGGTGTCCAGGCGTGCAGCAGCAGCAGGTTGGGCAGCCACAGCCGCGGTGCGGTGGCCTTGGTGCCGGTCATGAAGCCCACCGAGGCGAACAGCACCATCGCCGCGGCGAAGGTCACGACGTGGTTGGGGTAGATGCGTACCAGGCGGCGGCGGTAGAACCGGCCGGGGGTGTCGCCCTTGCGGGCGGCCCAGGTCAGGACGAAGCCGCTGAGGATGAAGAAGAACGACACCCCGATCGGGCCGAAGCAGGTGAACCAGCGTGCCGCCCTCCCGGCGGTGGCGCCGGTGAACGGGCTGATCTGCGGCTGGGTGGTGTGGAAGACGAAGACCATCGCCGCGGCGACCGCGCGCATCCCGGTCAGGGAGTGCAGGCGGTTGCGGGGTGCGGGTCTGGAGGTCTGCGGCAGCGACGGCGTGGGTTGCTGAGGCGGTGCCTGTGTGACCACGGGTGACTCCTTTCGGTTGGTGGTGCTCTTGGGGATTGGAAGCGGTCGTGGTGGTGCCGGCTGCTGCCGCCACCGATCGCCTCGCCCGTCGAAGAGCACCCCGAAAGGGGTGTGGGGCTGGGGCCCCCCTTGCTACTGCGGGGGGTTGCCGTGCTTGCGGTGGGGCAGCTCGGCGTGTTTGCCGCGCAGCATCGCCAGTGCGCGGATCAGGACCTTGCGGGTGTCGGCCGGGTCGATGACGTCGTCCACCAGGCCGCGCTCGGCGGCGTAGTAGGGGTGCATCAGCTCGGCCTTGTACTCCTTGATCCGGTACTGGCGGGCTGCCTCGGGGTCCGGGGCGGCGCTGATCTCCCGGCGGAAGATGACGTTCGCGGCGCCCTCGGCGCCCATCACGGCGATCTCGTTGGTGGGCCAGGCCAGCGCCAGGTCGGTGCCGATCGAGCGGGAGTCCATGACGATGTAGGCCCCGCCGTAGGCCTTGCGGAGCACCAGTGAGATCCGCGGCACGGTGGCGTTGCAGTACGCGTAGAGCAGTTTCGCGCCGCGGCGGATGATGCCGTGGTGCTCCTGGTCGACTCCCGGCAGGAAGCCGGGCACGTCGACCAGGGTGACCAGCGCGATGTTGAAGGCGTCGCAGAACTGCACGAAGCGTGCCGCCTTCTCGCTGGCGTCTATGTCCAGCACGCCGGCCGAGGCGGCGGGCTGGCTGGCGACCACGCCGGCGACCTCGCCGCCCAGGCGTGCCAGTGCGCACACCACGTTCGGCGCCCAGGCGGTGTGCACCTCGAAGAACTCGCCGTCGTCGGCGAGCTCTTCCAGGACGTGGTGGATGTCGTAGACCCGGGCGGGGTCGGCCGGCACCAGGTCCAGCAGGGCGGGGTTGGCGCGCTCTGCCGGGTCGTCGGTGGGCGCGCCGGGGGGCAGCTGCCGGTTGTTGGAGGGCAGGTAGGACAGCAGGTGGCGCACGTCCTGCAGGCAGGTGGCCTCGTCGTCGTAGACGAAGTGCGACACGCCCGAGACGGCGGAGTGCACGTCGGCGCCGCCCAGGCCGTCCTGGGTGATCTCCTCGCCGGTGACCGCGCGGACCACGTCGGGGCCGGTGATGAACATCTGGGAGGTCCCGCGGACCATGAACACGAAGTCCGTCAGCGCCGGCGAGTAGGCCGCGCCGCCCGCGCACGGGCCGAGCATCACGCTGATCTGCGGGATGACGCCGGAGGCGCGGGTGTTGCGCTGGAAGATCCCGCCGTAGCCGGCGAGCGCCGAGACGCCTTCCTGGATGCGGGCGCCGGCGCCGTCGTTGAGCGAGACGATCGGCGCGCCGGCCGCCAGGGCCATGTCCATGATCTTGTGGATCTTCGCGGCGTGGGCCTCGCCGAGGGCGCCGCCGAAGATCCGGAAGTCGTGGGCGTAGACGAACACGGTGCGGCCCTCGACGGTGCCCCAGCCGGTGACGACGCCGTCGCCGTGGTACCGCTTGGCCTCCAGGCCGAATCCGGTCGCGCGGTGCCGGCGCAGTCCTTCGACCTCGGTGAACGAGCCCGGGTCGAGCAGCAGGCCGATGCGCTCGTGGGGGGTGAGCTTGCCGCGGGCGTGCTGGCGCTCGGTGGCCGCGGCGCCGGTCCCGGCGCGGGCCCGCTCCTTGATCATGCCGAGTTCGGCCAGCCGCTCCCGCTGGGACCGGGGCCCGGAACGCTCCCCGCCGGGCTGGGCGTGCGGGGTCTCGGAGCTCGCGACAGTCGTCATGGGTGGAGTCAACCTTCGCCTGTGGAGGGAGGGGCCGGACCTGGCGGACCGGGCAGCCTGGGCTGACCGGGCGGGGGGTGCGGGTCGGGCCGGTGCGGCAAGGGTGCGGGGGTCAGGGCTGCTTGGCGCCGGCTCCTGCCTGGGCGGGGCGCGGCAGCGGGGCGGGGCGGCGGCGCGGTGCGGTCAGTGCCGCCACCATCCCGACCGCCCCGATCCCGACCACCAGCCATATCGCCGGCCGCAGTGCGGAGCTGTGCCCGGGGCCGTCGGCCAGGCCGGACTGGAACAGTGCCGCGGCCGCGGCGGGGGCGACCACCGCGGCGATCTGCACGGCGCTCTGGTAGAGGGCCGCGGCCCCGCCGCGTTCGGCCGGCGGCAGGTCGGCGGTGGCCTGGGTGTTCAGCGCCGCGAAGGACAGGACGAAGCCGGCGCCGACCAGCAGCATCGTCGGCAGTACCGCGGTGAGGTAGTCCGGGTGCGCCGGCAGCCGCACGTAGAGCAGGTAGCCCGCCACCGGTGGCAGGGCGCCGTAGGCGATCAGCCGCCTGGTCCCGAAGCGGGCGATCATCCGCCCGGAGCGCAGGGCGAGCAGGGCCAGCGGGACGCTGGCCGGCAGGATCGCCAGCGCCGTCCTCAGCGGCGACCAGCCCTGGCTGGTCTGGAACTGGAAGGTGATGACGACCAGCAGCGCCAGGTAGGAGCCGTTCAGTGATCCCGCGCCCAGTGCCGAGCGCAGCATGCCGGCCCTGCCGGTGCGCGGGGGCAGGCGCAGCAGCGGGTCGGCCGCGGCGCGCTCGACGGCGGCGAACAGTGCGCCCAGGGCGGCGAAGCCGGCAAGGCCGCCCCAGACGCGCACGCTGGAGACGCCGTGGCCGGCCGACGAGGCGATCGCCAGGTCCAGGCAGACCAGTGCCCCTGTCGCGGTGGCCGCGCCGGCCAGGTCGTAGCGGCGGCGCGGGCCCGCGGCCGGGGCGGCGGCCGGGATCATGCGCAGTCCCAGCAGGAACAGCAGCAGTGCCGCGGGCGCCGGGGCGGCGAACGTCCACCGCCAGCTGATGTCGGTCAGCAGGCCGGACAGCAGCAGCCCGCCGGTGAACCCGCCGGCGCCGAAGACGGTGTACACCGAGATCGCCCTGCTGCGCGGGGGTCCCTCGGGGAAGGTGTTGAGGATGATCGCGAGGCCGGTCGGCGCGGTCAGTGCCGCGCAGAAGCCCTTGACGACCCGGCAGGCCACCAGGACCGCGAAGCTCCCGGTCACACCGGCCAGCAGCGAGGCGGCCGCGAAGGCCAGCAGGGCCAGCAGGTACGCGCGGCGTGCGCCGTGGATGGCCACCACCCGGGCGCCGAAGAGCATCAGGCCGCCGAAGCCGATCGCGAAGGCGGTCATCGCCCACTGGGCGGTGCTCGGGGCGAGGTGGAAGCCGGCCCCCACCGCCGGCAGCGCGACGAGCGTCGCCGAGACCTCCAGGGAGTCGATGAGCATGTTGCCGGCCAGCACGGCCAGCAGGCCCCACCGCGGGGCGGGGTCCCCGGCCGGCGGGCGGGCCGCGGGCCCGGCGGCCGGGTACTTGGCGGTCTTCATCATCCGGCTCCCGCGGGTCGAGGTCAGCGATCGGCGGCCGGCCGGTGACGGACCGGCAGGCGGCTGGTGGGCGGCTGGTGTCGGGGGTGGGGCCGGGCCGGTCGTCGACGTCGGCGGCCGGCCCCCGGCGTGCGGGGGCCGGCGGGCGGCGTCGGCGGCCGGC
Source organism: Streptomyces sp. NBC_00433 (assembly GCA_036015235.1). NCBI lineage: Bacteria > Bacillati > Actinomycetota > Actinomycetes > Kitasatosporales > Streptomycetaceae > Streptomyces > Streptomyces sp. NBC_00433. The sequence goes on from CP107926.1 coordinate 183,399, forward strand.
CCGGCCAGCGGGGTCACAGCAGGGTGCCGCCGCTGGCGTCGATGAACGCGCCGGTGATCCACCGGGCGTCCTCGGAGCACAGGAACGCCACCACGTCGGCGACGTCCTCGGGTTCGCCGACCCGGTTGAACGCCGACATCGAGGCCATCGCGGTGACGACCTCGGGCATGGAGAAGACCGGGTTGTCGTTGCGGGTGATGCCCGGGGCGACGCTGTTGACGGTGATCCCGCGCGGGCCGAGGTGCTTGGCGAAGTGCAGCGCGAGCATCTCCACCGCGCCCTTGGACATCGCGTAGGCGATCTCGTCGGGGTTGGAGGTGCGGGTCAGGCCGGAGGAGATGTTGACGATGCGGCCGCCGTCGGCCATGTTCTGCAGGGCCCGCTGGATCAGGAAGAACGGCGCCTTGGCGTTGACCGCGTAGATCCGGTCGAACTGCTCGGAGGTGGTCTCCTCCGGGGAGATCCCGCCCAGCACGCCGGCGTTGTTGACCAGGATGTTCAGCGTGGTGGCCCCGGCGTGCTCGCTCAGCCCCGCCTCCAGGGCGGCGAACAGGTCGGCGACGTCGCCGGGCACGCCGAGTTCGGCGCCCACCGCGAAGGCCTTCCCGCCGGCCTGGCGGATCGTCTCCACGACCGCTTCGGCCTCGTCCTTGCCGCTGTTGTAGTGCACCGCGACCAGCGCGCCGTCGGCGGCCAGGCGCAGCGCCATGGCGCGGCCCATGTTGCGGCTGGCGCCGGTGACGAGCGCGGTCTTGCCCGAGAGCTTGCCCATGTGGTCCTCCTCGAAGTGTCGTCGAAAAAAGGGGGGGGCCGCCGCGGACCTCGTGGCGGCCGGTGCCCGGCCCCGGAGCCCGATCCGGCGGCCCGGCCCTGAAGAAGAAACGCGCCGAACGCCGGCGGTTCAGCGGTCGGCGCCGAACCCGGTGGTCAGCGGCGGGATTCGGCGTAGGTCTTGGCGTGTCCGAGGGTGGCGCGGCTGTTGGTGCTCAGTGCGTCCTGGACGTGGGCCTTGCCTTCCGCGACGCCGGCGTCGGGTCCCAGGTAGGCGGTGACGTTCTCGGCCTTGAGGACGACGGTGTGCTGGGAGGTGGCCGCGACGCCGGTGGCGGTGGGCTGGAAGGTCCAGCAGCCGGTGTGCAGGTCCATCAGGGCCGGCAGGGTGGTCTGCTTGTAGACGATCCGGTCGTGGGGGAAGCAGACCCGGTAGGACTTGGTGGTGTGCACCGACCCGTTGGGGGACATGGTGTCCATCTCCAGTTCCTGCAGGCCCGGTTCGCTCTCGCCGAGGTTGACCCGGACCACGTGCGGCAGGCGCTGCGACCACAGGTCGGCTTCGTTGATGAAGTCGTAGACGTCCTTGGGGTCGCCTTGGATGTGGACGGTGTCGGCGAAGGACCAGGTCAGCTTCTCCGAGCCGACCACCAGTTCGAGGTTGGTGCGCAGCGCGGCCAGCTCCGAGCGGGAGTTGCCGTCCACGGCCTGCTCGATCCAGGCCAGGCCCTCGGGGTCGTCGCCGATGGCCCGGTAGTCGTGCAGGAGCCTGACCCGGGAGGACTCCGCGGAGAGCGGTTCGATGATCCAGGCGCCGCCCATCGCGGCGACCGGGGGGGTGGAGACCTCCTGGCGGAAGTCGATGCGCAGGGTGTCGGGGTGCAGGGCGCGCTGTGAGGTCCAGTTCTTGGGGGCGCCGTTGGCGGTGGCCCAGACCCGGATGCGTTCGTGGCCGGGGCCGTGGCCTGCTTGGTCGACGTGGATGGTCGGCGGGAAGATCCGCGGCCAGTTCTCCACCTCGGCGATCAGCCGGTAGACCTCGCGGGCCGGGGCGGCGACGGTGATCTCGTGCTCCACCTCGCGGACGACGGGGGTGTCCATTGCTCGTTCCTCCCTGGCTGGGTTCAGAAGTTGCCCAGGCCGCCGCAGACGTTCAGCGCCTGGGCGGTGATGGAGGCGGCCGCGTCCGAGGCCAGGTAGCCGACCAGGCCGGCGACCTCCTGCGGCGTGGAGTACCGGCCGAGGGGGATCTTCGCGGTGAAGCGCTCCAGGATCGCCTCCTCGGTGGTGTCGTAGGCCACCGCGTAGCCTTCGCGGACGCGCTGGGCCATGGGGGTCTCCACATAGCCCGGGCAGACCGCGTTGACGGTGATGCCGGTCGGCGCGAGTTCGTTGCCGAGTGCCTTGGTGAAGCCGACGACGCCGTGTTTGGACGCCGAGTAGGGGGCGCCCAGGACGACGCCCTGCTTGCCGGCGGTGGAGGCGATGTTGATGATCCGCCCGCGGGTCTTGTGCCGCATCCCGCCGGTGGTCAGGACCTCGCGGGTCAGGCGGAAGACGCTGTTGAGGTTGGTGTTGATCACGTCGTGCCACAGTTCGTCGGGGATGTCGGCGGTCACTCCGCCGCCGCTGCGGCCGGCGTTGTTGACCAGGACCTCGACGGTGCCCATGTGGTCGACGGCGGCGGCGACGAAGTCGCGTACCGAGGTGTCCTCGCGGACGTCCAGGGTGCGGCCGGCGACGTCGTGGCCCTCGGCGCGCAGTTCCTTGACGGTGGCCTCGATGCCGGCCGCGTCGCGGGCGCCGATGAAGACCCGGTGGCCCTGGGTGGCCAGCAGCCGGGCGACGGCCAGGCCGATGCCGCTGGTGGCGCCGGAGACCAGGGCCAGCGGCCCGCCCGGGGTGCTCATGCCGCCACCGTCAGCAGTTCGTTGACCGCGGCGATCAGTTCGCGGGGGGTGGCGTGGACGGAGAGGACCGACTCGTCCAGGGCGACCTCGTACTCGGTCTCGATGCGGCCGCCGGTCTCCAGGATCGCCAGTGATTCGTAGCCGATCGCCTCGAAGCCCTCGTCGAGGATGTCGCCGTCGAGGTCGACGGCCTCGTCGGCGCCGGCGCATTCGATCAGGATGCGCTTGAGGTCGTCCAGGGTGAACTGCCGAGCGGTCATCAGCGTGTCCTTTCTGTGTGGTCCGGCCCGGCCTGCGGCCCGGCGGCGTGGGCGGTGCGGGCCCGGACCACCAGCGCGGAGTTGAAGCCGCCGTATCCGCGGGCCAGCACCAGAGCGGTGCGTACCGGGGTGGGGCGGCCGCGGCCGGTGACCAGGTCCAGGTCGTAGTCGGCGGCCGGTTCGATGTTGACGGTGGGCGGGATGACCGAGTCGCGGATGGCCAGCAGCGCGGTCGCGGTGTCCAGGGCGCCCGCCCCGCACGACAGGCGGCCGGTCATCGTCTTGGGTGCGGTGACCGGCACGCCGCGCGGCCCGAAGACCGCGCCGATCGCGTCGGCCTCGGCGCGGTCCAGTTCGGGGATGCCGGCCGCGTCGGCGAAGACCACGTCGACCTGTGCGGGGCGGACCCCGGCGTCGTCCAGGGCGACTTCGATCGCCTTGCGCAGGCCCGCGCCGCCGGTGGCGTCGCGGGGGTCGAAGGTGGAGCCGTAGCCGGCGATCTCGCCGTAGATGCGGGCGCCGCGCAGGGCGGCGGCGTCGGCCTCCTCCAGGACCAGGATCGCGCCGCCCTCGCCGGGGACGTGGCCGCGGGCGTCGGCGTCGAAGGGCAGGTAGGCGCGGGCCGGCTGGTCGCTGGTGCTCATCCGGCCCGCTGCCAGCTGCGCGACCCAGCCCCACGGGCAGATCGTCGCGTCGACGGCGCCGGAGACCATCAGGCGGGTGCCGGCGCGGATCTGCCGGCGGGCCTGGGCCAGTGCGTCCAGGCCGCCGGCCTGGTCGCTGACGACGACGCCGCTGGGGCCCTTCATGCCGTGCCGGATGGAGATCTGGCCGCTGTTGACGGCGTAGAACCAGGCGAAGGACTGGTAGGCGCTGACGTGCTGGCTGCCCCTGCTCCACAGTTTGCGCAGCTCGCCCTGGCCGAACTCGAAGCCGCCGGCGGAGCTGGCGGTGACCACGCCCATGTGGTAGCCGTCCAGGCCGCGCGGTTCGATCGCCGCGTCGGCCAGCGCCCAGTCGGCGGCGACCAGCGCCATCCGCGTCATGTGGTCGGTCTGTACGATCATCCGGCCCGTCAGATGGTCCTCGGCGACGAAGCCCTGGACCTCGCCGGCCAGGCGTGCCGGGTACTGCGAGGGGTCGAAGCGGGTGACCCGCCCGATGCCGGATTTCCCGGCGCGGGTGGCGTCCCAGTAGGGGGCGGCGCCCAGCCCGTTGGGCGAGACCACCCCCAGGCCGGTGACCACGGTCGTCGCCGTCATACCGGCCTCCGCTCGGGACGGGTGAGGACCATCGCGCTCTGGAAGCCGCCGAAGCCGCTGCCGACGGTCAGCACGGTGTCGGTGTGCCAGTCCCGTGCGGTCAGCGGCACGTAGTCCAGGTCGCATTCGGGGTCGGGGGTGTGCAGGTTCGCCGTCGGCGGCACCACGTTCTGCGCCATCGCCAGTACCGAGGCGGCGATCTCGATCGACCCGATCGCGCCCAGGGAGTGGCCGACCATCGACTTGATGGAGCTGACCGGGACCTTGCGGGCGTGCTCGCCCAAACTCAGCTTGAACGCCGCGGTCTCGTGCCGGTCGTTCTGCTTGGTGCCCGAGCCGTGCGCGTTGATGTAGTCGATGTCGGTGGCGTTCATCCGGGCCTGGTCCAGGGCCACCGAGATCGCCTCGGCCATCTCCAGGCCGTCCGGGCGCAGCCCGGTCATGTGGAAGGCGTTGCAGCGGGAGGTGTAGCCGGCGATCTCGGCGTAGATGTGCGCGCCGCGCCGCCGGGCGCTGTCCAGTTCCTCCAGGACGAAGATCGCCGAGCCCTCCCCCAGCACGAAGCCGTTGCGGGTCCCGTCGAAGGGCCGCGAGGCGTGCTCGGGGTCGTCGTTGCGGGGCGTGGTGGCCTTGATCGCGTCGAAGCACGCCAGGGTGATCGGTGAGATCGGCGCGTCGGTCGCACCGGTGATCATCACCTCGGCCGAGCCCTCCCTGATCACCTCCACCGCGTAGCCGACCGCGTCGATGCCCGAGGTGCAGCCGGTGGAGACCACCGTGGTGGGGCCCTGCGCGCCGACCTTCCAGGCCACCTCGGCGGCGCTGGAGGAGGGCACCAGGTAGTTGTACAGGTGCGGTACGGCGTACTCGTGGTCGACCAGGTCGTGCCGGCCGCCGTCGCTGACGACGCGGTACTCCTGGTCCAGGCCCATCGTCGCGCCGACCGCGCTGCCCAGGGCGACGCCGACCCGGTAGGGGTCCATGGCCTGGACGTCCAGGCCGGAGTCGGCGACCGCCTCGGCGGTCGCGACGACCGCCAGCTGCGCCGAGCGGTCCATCCGGCGGATCTCCTGCGGGCTCAGGCCGAACAGCTCGGGATCGAAGTCGATCTCGGCGGCGACCTGGGAGCGGAACGGCGTCGGGTCGAAGAAGCTGACCCGGCGGGTCGCGGTGCGGCCCTCGGACAGCAGGCTCCAGAAGTTCTTGACGCCGATGCCGCCGGGGGCCAGCACGCCCACCCCCGTGATGACGACTCGTCGGGTGGACACGTCTTAGCCCTCCCAGCTGTAGAACCGCGTCGCCAGAGCGTCGGCCGGCGAGCGCCAGGTGGCCGGGTCGTAGGGCTGGATGAACGGCTTGAGGTCGTCGCTGATCTTCATGAAGCGCGGGTCGACCTTGGCCTGCTCGATCCGCTCGCCGCCGTCGGTGTCGTCGAAGTCCTGGACGTGGAAGTACAGGCCGCGGAACTGGAACAGCTGCCGGCGCCGCGTCCCCATCAGGTGCGGCATCTCGGTGCGGTCGAACTCCGCGAACAGCCGGGCCACGTCGCCGTCGCCGCCGGGTTCGATCCGGGCGACGATCAAGCTGCTGTGCATATCACTACCCTCATTTCGGTCCGGCCCGGTCCTGGTGCCTGCCCGAGGACCCGGTAGGGGTGGGGAAGGGGCAAGGTCAGGCGAACAGCGACCGCATGTGCTGCGGGGAGCGGTTGCGCCCCCACTGGCCGAGGCGCTCCAGCAGCTCCGGCGTCGCCTCGAAGTAGCGGTTGTCGGGCTCGCCCAGCTCCAGCGGAGCCGGCACGAACGGGGTGTCGCGCAGGTAGGCGAAGATCCGCTCCGCGCCTGCCGCGGGTTCCAGCTCGCCGGCCTCGACGGCCTGGCAGGTCTGCCGGGTGAAGGCCAGGAGGGCGCTGATGTCCTTGCCGACCGGGGCGGGCAGGCCGGGCGTGTCGGTCTTCTCCAGCTCCAGCAGCACCTGCTCGTCACCGGTGGCCTTGAAGTCCCGCAGCGCGTTCTCGATCCGCATCGTCGGCAGGATGCTCGTGGTCTTCCACACCCGGGTGACCGCGTTCCACAGCTCGTAGTGGCGGAAGCCCACGAACGAGCAGTAGACCAGGTCGTCGTGGACGTCGTAGAGGCCCTGCTGGAGGTCGTCGATGTACGCGAACCGCTCGGTGGACCAGTCGCCGTCCCGGGACGCGGCGATCAGCCGCCACGCCAGGGAGTTGACGACCTCAAGGGTGTTGGTCAGGCCGCGCGAGTACAGGGCGTCGATGAAGCCCGCCGCGTGCGAGGTCAGCGTGTAGCGCTCGCCGACGGTGTTGGACGCCGAGTACTGCAGGCGCCCGGTGCTGATCCACGGCCGTACCGCCCGCGCGCCGGTGAACTGCTCGGCGATCTGCGGGAACCGCTGCAGAAAGGCGTCGAACTCCTCCTGCGCGCTGCCCTCGGGCTTGGGGTGCACCCGCTCGTCCAGGGTCAGCCCCACACTGCACAGCGTGCTCAGGGCGCCCTCGTGGTTGTCGAACGGGATCACCCACAGCCACCCGCCGTCGAAGACGTGGTGCAGCGTGCCGTGGTGCCAGGGGCTGGGGTTCTTGTGGGCCTGCGCCGCCGAGGCGTCATCGAAGGGGGTGACCCCCACCATGTGCGTGAACAGGCTCCGCGAGTGGTGCCGGGCCCGCGGCGGGTCGTCGCGCAGGTTGAACGCGTCGGCCGTCGGCGAGCGGTAGCCGGCCCCGTCGACGAGGTACCTGGCCCGGAACTGGGCGCCCTGCGCGGAGCGCAGCACCACCCCGGAGTCCGGGTCGATGTCGATCGAGGTGATGCGGGTGTCCAGACACGGGTCGGCCCCGCAGTCCACCGCCAGGTTGAACAGGTACGCGTCGGAGTCCTGCCGGAACAGGTGGCACTCGGTGCGCTGCCACTCGGGGATCACCAGCTGGTTGATCTGCTCCGGGCGCTGCGGCTGGCCCTCGACGTGGTAGACGAAACCGAAGTTCGACTTCCTGCCCGACATCGGGCTGACCTTGTCGTTGACGCCCCGGAAACTGGCCAGCGGCTCGATCTCGGGAACCCCGTACCGCTCGGCGATGATCTTCGTCATCGACGAGGTGTAGGGGATCGTCGACTCCCCCACGGCGAACCGCGGATGCGTGCCGGCGTCCATCAGCAGCACCTTGACGCCGTTGCGGGCCAGGACCGCGCCGAGCATCCCGCCGGCCATGCCCGCGCCCAGGATCGCCACGTCATAGGTCTGGTCGTCGGCCGGCGCCTTGCCGTTGTCTCCCATGATTCTTCCCTCCACGGTGTGGCTGTTCGGGTCCGCTCAGGTGCGGTAAGGGCGCTTGGCCTTGGCGGCCCGCAGCGCGTCGGCCCACCAGACGAGCTGGTCGAGCATGACCTTCGCCGCCTCGTTGCACCCCTGCGCATCGGGGGCGAACGCACCGGCGGTATCGAAATGGCTCAGGATCCGGGGGAAGATCGCGATATCCTTCATGGCCACGCAGTGGAACTCCCCCAGGACCTGCCGCAGGTGCTCCACCGCGCGCACACCGCCGGCCATGCTCAGCCCGTAGGTCACGAACCCCACCGGCTTGGCTTCCCACTCGGCGTTGTAATGGTCGATCAGCGTCTTCAAAGGCCCGGGGATACCCCGGTTGTACTCCGGCACGACGAACACGAACGCGTCAGCCGCGGCCAGCACCGGCCGCAACGCGGCCACCTCGGGTGCGGCCGGGTCCAGGTCGTCGGGCAGCCGGTGGTCGACCAGGTCGACCACCTCGGCCACCAGGTCGCCGCGCTGCCCGGCCTGCCCGGTGAACCACTGCGCCACCTGCGGCGCCAGACGCCCCGCGCGGACCGAGCCCACGACGACGACCACCCGGATCGGTTCGGTGGACACCCCAATCCCCTCCCATCGCCTCCCGCCCCCGCCCCGCCCGGGCCCACCCCCCCAAGCCCCCGGACACACCCCCCGGGGTTCCGCCCCCGACCGGCGGGGACAGAACCCGAACAAAAAAGGGGGGGGTGGGCGGGGGTGCGGGGGGCCGGGCCCGGGGGCGGGAGCCGCCTTGCCACCGGTCGGAAAAAGAAAAAAATGAGGCCCGGGGCGCACCAGCGGCCCGGGCACAACCCGCACAGCACACCCCCCCGCCCCGCCCCCCGCAGACACAAGAAAAAAAAGGGGGGGTGGGGCGGAGGGGGTGTCACGGTCGGCGTCGCGTGACGGTCAGGAAGAGGAGTTCGCCGGCTGCGGACGCCCGCCGGCCGGCGGACCACCCGCCGGCGGACCGCCCATCGGACGCCCGCCAGGACCGCCAGGCCCCCCGGGACCGCCGGGGCCGCCGCCCGGGCCGCCGGGGCCGCCGGGGCGGCCGCCGCCGGAGACGGCCTGCAGGGTCCGCATCAGCGTGAAGTTGTCGACCAGGCCCCACCGCTCGGCGATCCGGTCGTCCTCGAAGCGCAGGATCAGCAGCGCGTGGTGCTCGACATCCATATCGGTGGCCGGGATACCCAGGAACGGGCCGGTGTGCTTGCCCTTCATCACCCACCGGATCGCCGAGCGGTCGCCCTCGGAGACCACGTCAAGCACCTCGTACTTGATGTCGCTGAACGACCGGTGCTGCATCTCGATGGTCATCTTGAACGACGCCGGGCCGCGCACCGAGTCGTCGTAGCTGCCGTGGCTCTGGTAGTCCGCGGTCAGATACCGGTCCGCGACACTCAGGTCCCCGTCGTTGAGGCCCTTGTTGTAGACGATGTCGATGATCTCCCGCTGCCGCTCGACACTGGGAACGTCCTTGGTCATGCTGTCCCTTCCTTCCATGTGGTGATTGCCTGTTCTCCGTCTGTACCGGTCATGACCCGGGCGATCGAACGGATGCCCGGACCGGTGGTCCACACCACCCGCAAGGCCAGCCGGTGCAGCCGCCAGCCCGCCCCGGTACGGCGCGCCGTACCCTCGAACCGGCCGCCGAGATAGAAGTGCGCCGCCGACGCCGGCGGCGGCAGCGACCCGTGGTGCACGTGGATGGCCACCACGTTCCAGGCCAGGGACGCGGCATCGCCGTCCACCTCGATCGCGTAGTGCGACACGTTGTGGTGGGTCCGCTCCCAGTGCCCCATGAAGCCCCGGGTGAAGTCCTCCACCCCGGCGATCCCGCTGTGGGAGCCGGGCGGGAAGTCCAGCTCCACGCCGTCGGTGAACACCGAGCGCGCCCACCGCTCGTCGAAGGCCCCCTCGTCCAGGGCCCGCAGGTAGCGGTCGGCCAGGTCGGCCAGGTCCGCCCGGTCCGACAGCCGCCGCACCGCGGCGGCCACGTCGAAGGCGGCCCCCGCCCCGCGCCCGGCCGGCACCTCGTGCCCGGCCGGCACCTCGTGCCCGGCCGGCAGCTCCACGGCCGTCACGGCCGGCCCGCCCCCGCCTCGCGCGGCGCCCCGAACCAGCCGCGCAGGGCCTCGTCCAGGCCGCCCGCGGTGCCCGGGTCGATCCAGGCGATGTACCCGTCGGGGCGCACCAGCACCGCCCGCGCCGCGGCCAGCGGGTCGTCCCCGGCAAGGCCGGGCAGCGTCCCGGTGACCACGTCGACCCGGTCGCCCCACGGGGCGGCGGCCGCCCGCAGCCCCTCGTCGTCGGCCAGGTCCAGCAGCAGGCCCCGCGCGGTGCGCAGCAGCTCGAAGACCGGCCCGGTGCCCGCCGACGTCGCCAGGTCCCGGTTCGGCAGCCGCTTGCCCAGCACGGGGCTGTCGCCCGCGCCGACGTCGTAGCGGATCTCCAGCCCGGAGACCATCGCGATCAGGTGCTTGGCGACCACGTCGTAGCCCAGCAGCTCGGTGAACAGGTCCCGCATCGGCTGGACCTCGTCACCGGACAAGAACAGCAGCCCCTGCGCCTGGGTGTTCATCAGCAGCCGACGGCCGATCGCGTGCCGCTCGGCGTGGTAGGTGTCCAGCAGCCCCTCGGGCGCCCAGCCGTGGACCTGCGCGGCCAGCTTCCACCCCAGGTTCACCGCGTCCTGGATGCTGGTGTTCATCCCCAGCCCGCCGGCCGGCAGGTGGATGTGCGCCGCGTCCCCGGCCAGCAGCACCCGCCCGCGCCGGTACTCCGTCGCCTGCCGCGTCGCGTTACCGAACGAGCTCAGCCACACCGGCTCGGCATGGCTGATGTCCTCCCCCGTCAGCCGCTTCCACGCATCGGAAATCTCCGCGAACTCGATCGGCGACGTCCGCCGCCTGGGCGGCGTGCCCCGCTCGCACACGATGAACCGCTGCACCCCGTCGGTCGGCGGGGTCGCCATCACCATCCCGCCCGGATACGACTCCCCGATCATCCGCGGACGCACGTTCGTGCCCCGCAGATCGGCCAGGAACATCTCCATCGACGCCCCCGTGCCGGGGAAGTCGAACCCCATCGCCTTGCGGATCATGCTGCGCCCGCCGTCACACCCCACCAGGTACTTCGCCCGCAGCTCCTCGAACCCCCCGGGCCCGCCGATCTGCGCGGTCACCCCGTCCTGGTCGGCCAGGACCCCCACGCACTCGTACCCGCGCCGGAAATCCACCCCGATATCGGCGGTCCAACCCGCCAGCATCGCCTCGGTCTGCGACTGCGGCAGCGTCTTGCCCGCGAAATGCGCCCCCTCCAGCATCCCGAAGTCCAACGGCAGCCCACCGAAATGACCGACGTTGCTCACCTCGAAAGGCGGCAGCCGCGGCAGCAGCCCGCGCTGGTCGAAGACCTCCATCGTCCGGGCGGTGAACCCCAGACCCCGCGACTCACCGGTCGGCGCCGCCAGCTTCTCCAGCACCGTCACCTCGACACCGGCCAACCGCAGCTCACCGGCCAGCATCATCCCCGCCGGACCGGCGCCGACCACGATCACATCCGTATTCATGGGTACCTCTCGTCACAATGGGCAACCGGGATTGAGGACAGGGAGGATCCGCCGCGCACCGCGGTCCGGATCACTGGGCCGGCGCCAGCTGGGCAGTGGTCTCAGCGGCGATCGAGAAGATCACCGCGCCCTCCGCGTCGAAGACCTCCGCGGTGCCGGTGCCCACGAACGCCGTACCGAACAGCTTCGCGTCGATGTTGATGATCAGATGATCGATACCGGTCACCTCGGTATCACCCGACACACCCGAATCGCCCTCGTGCAGCCGCTCGGTGATGGTGAAGACGAACGTGTCCTCACCCGTCATCCGCCACTCCCCGTGGCCACCGGTCTCCGCGGTGTTCAGATGGGCCGACCCATCGGCATCCAGAGCGATGGTGAACTTCTCGACCGTGGTGCCGTACGAAACCGAACCGGCCCACAGGCCGACCAGCTGGTCGACGACTTGGGACATGACTTCCCCACTTTCTGCAGGTGTCGATGGGTGGGCGCGGGCACACGCGCGAAACGGCCCACCCCCGGCCGGGCAAGAACAAGGACGGGGAGGACCGCTTTTCACACACAGGAACAAGAACAGGAACAGGAACATCGGGCAGGAACATCAGGCAGGAACATCGGGCAGGAACATCAGGCAGGAGCAGCGGGCAGGAGCAGGCACCGCCCGCACCACGCCCGCGCCTGGGGGGCCGGCCCCCGGGGGGGCCGAGTCAGGGGCGGGGCGGGGTGGTCAGTGGGCGGTGGGGGCCGCCACCGGGGCGGCGATCACCTTGTGGATCAGGGTGTGCAGCTCGGCCTCGGCCTGCGGGCCGCCGAACATCTCCACGATCTCGGCCTGCAGGCCCTCGACCGCACCGGTCAGATACGCCAGCCGCTCCCGGCCCAGCCCGGTCAGCTCCAGCGCGTAGCGGCGGCGGTCGTCGGGGTCCTGGCCCCGGGTCACCAGGCCCTTGCCCGCCAGCTCGTCGACGATCAGCGCCGCGGCCGGCTCGGTCAGCGCCAGATACCGGGCGAACTGCTGCTGCGGGCACGGCCCGAGCCGGCCGATCGCCGAGAGCGCGCCGAAGTCCCGCACCCGCATCCCCGCGTCGGCCACCAGCGCGTCACCGCGCCGCCGCAGCAGGTAGAACACCTGCGTGATCAGGTACTCGGTACTGACCGTGCTCGGAGTGCGGTCCGGCTCGCCCAGCACCGTGCGCAGCAGCTCGTTGAGCCGGTCGCGCTCGGGGGCGGTCAGGTTCGCCGTCACCAGCCGGTCGCGCTCGAGGACCTGCGACTGCATCCCGGCCAGCGCCGCGTGCCCGGCCTCGGTCAGCGACAGCACGTAGGAGCGCCGGTTGTCCGGATTGCGGGTACGGGTGACATAGCCGGCCGCCTGCAGGCGGTCGATCAGCTTGACCATGATCGTCCGGTTGATCTCCAGCCGCTCGGCCAGCGCCTGCTGCGAGGTGCCGTGCCCGTCGGCGAGACCGGCCAGGACCGCGTAGTCGCGGGCCTGCGTACTGCGGTCGGCGGTGGAGGAGACATGCGCGAACGCCCGGCGCATCAGATACGGCAGGAACCGGGTCAGCTCCGGTGCCAGCGGGGCGCCGGCCAGCTCAGCGGCGGTACCCCCGTGCGAATCCGGGTCCGCCATCGTCCAACGCCTCCTCCTGGCCTGTTGCGGGCCCTGCTGTCAATCATAGAACGAGTGCGAACTGAGGAATCCCCGCAGCCGCTGCGTCGCGGCGTTCGCCGCCGCGGCGTACCGCTCGTCGGGCAGCAGCGCCTGGTGCCGCACCGCGACCTCGGCCAGCTTGATCGCGTGCTCGTCGCCCAGCTCGACCGCGTCGGCCACCAACTGCTCGGCGGAAGGCACCCCGGCGCCCCCCGCAACACCGCCACCGGGGGATGTGGAGGGTGCGGGGGGGCCGTAGTAGCCGCGGATACCGAAACTGCAGTGCCGCGCGGCCAGATAGGAGGACCACTGCTGGTCGGCCGGCAGGTGGGGCAGGACCAGCCGGACGGCCGCCGGACCGGTGATCGCGTGGATCAGCGGCACCGGATGCCCCGCCCGGGTCGCCGCGTAGTGCCCGCACGCGTCGGCGACCAGGTCGTCCAGCGCGGCCAGCGCCGCACCCCGCCCACCGTCCTCACCGCCCTCGTCCCCGCCGCTGTCGCCGGCGGCGGGAGGGAGCGGCTCGGCCGCCTGCAGCGCGGCCGCGTCGCGGACCGAGTAGCGGGCCGCCCAGTAGCCCAGCCCGTGCGCCAGCTCACGCCGGTAGAGCTCACCGGCCGCACCGCCATCCGTACTGCCGCCCGTACTGCCGGTGTCGGTGGTGTCGGCGTGGGCGATGGCCCGTACCGCGTGCGCGGTGCGGATCACGCCGTGCGTCATCACTCCCGACATGCCCGGCACCAGGCGGGGCCACCACCTGGCCAGGACCTCCTGCCAGGGGTGCAGTTCCAGCTCCCGGTCGAACAGGTCCCACCAGTCGGTGACGCGGTCGAAGTCGCCCAGCGCGGAGCGCCAGTCCGTCTCGTCCGCGGCGGTCAGCGGGAAACGCGGGGTGGGCAGGTCCTTGTAGCGGCGGTGGGCGAGGTTGCCCTCGACCCAGGTCGCGACGTCGTCGGCGTAGCCCAGGGTGGCCATGGCCTCGGCCGCCATCGGCGCGTGGTTGACGAGCATGGTGCCGTGCTCGTAGCCGACCGAGCGCAGCCGCTCCAGAGCGCCGCCCATGGCATCGGTGTACGTCAGTGCGGTCATCGTCTCGTCAGCTCCCAGCGCCGATGGTGTACCGGTGCCATCCCGGGCCGGGGGGCCGGCCGGCCCCCCTGTCGTCTCTTCTAGGCCGTCTGCGCCTCCGCCCCGGTGTCGGCGCCGGCCCGGGCCTCGGCCTGCGCCCTGCCCTGCGGGGTGTCGGCGAAGGGGGTGATGGTCAGCCAGGCGACCACGATGCCCACCAGGTACAGGCCGACAGCGACCTTGAACCCCGCGGTGTAGCCGTCGACCAGGGCATCGGGAAGCGCGGTGCCCTTCGCGGCGTGCTGGGTGGTGGTCGCGGCGACCGTCGCCAGGCCCGCCAGGCCCAGCGCACCGCCGATCTGGCTGCTCGCGGTCAGCAGCGAGGAGCCGATACCGGCCTCGGAGCTGTCGATACCGCGCACCCCGATCCCGGTGGCGACCACGACCGTCGCACCCAGGCCCAGCCCGGTGACCAGCGAAGCGGGCAGGACCATCCCGTAGACGCTGGAGCCCACGCTCAGGAACGCGAACCACCCCGAGCCCGCCGCCGCGATCAGCAGTGCCAGCGACAGCGCGACCCGCTCCGGGGTACGCGCCAGCAGCACCGGCCCGACCCCGCCGGCCGCGATACCGAACCCGATCGCCAGCGGCAGGTACATCAGCCCCGTGCGCAGCGCGGAGTAGCCGAGGACCTGCTGCATGTACAGCGTCAGGAAGAAGTACGTCGCGAAGCTGCCCGTCGACATCAGCAGCGTCACGATGTTCGCCCCCGTACGGCCCCGGTCGGAGAGGACCTCACGCGGGATCATCGGCAGCTCGCTCGTGCGCTGGATCACCGCGAACGCGCCCAGCAGCACCGCGGCGGCGATCAGCCCGGTCACCACGACCGGATCGCTCCACCCGTGCTCGGCGACCCGGTCCACGGCGAAGACCAGCGAACCGGCCCCCAGCGTCGCCGCGACCGCCCCGGGGATGTCGATCCGGGTCCGCTTGGCCGGCTCGCCCTCGCTCAAAGCGTTGACGCCCGCCAGGACACCGATCACGACGGGCACGTTGACCAGCAGCACCCACCGCCAGGACGCGTAGGTGGTCAGCACACCGCCCAGCACCAGGCCCAGCACCGACGCCAGACCCGTCACCCCCCCGTACAGGCCCAGCGCCTTGGTACGGGGCTTGCCCTCGGGGAACGTCGCGATCAGCAGCGACAGCGCACCCGGCGTGGCGACCGCCGCACCGACACCCTGGATCGCCCGGAAAGTGATCAGCGTGCCGCCGTTGGGCGCCAGCCCCCCGGCCAGCGACGCCGCACCGAACAGCACCAGCCCGGCACTGAAGACCCTCTTACGACCATAGACGTCACCGACCCGCCCGGCGACCAGCAGCAGCCCGCCGAACGTCAGCGAGTACGCGTTGATCACCCAGTTCAGGTTCGACAACGAGATGTGCAGCGCGTTCTGGATCCTCGGCAGCGCCACGATCATGATCGTGCCGTCCAGGACGACCATGAACCGCGCCAAAGCGATCACCCAGGTCGCCACACCGAGCCGGCGCCCGTCGGCGGGCGGATCCACAACGGCCACGGGCGGGTCCGTCGTGGCTCCTTCGTACTGTGACATGCGGGGATTCCTCCGGGGGGCTCGAAGATCAGCCGGTGGTGCCGGCTGCAGGCGTCCAGAGAGAGAGCCGGTCGTAGGCGGCCTTCCACTCACCCTCGTACTTGGTACGGCCCCAACCGGGAAGCCGGCCCAGCACGGTCTCGACCCAGTCCGCGGCGGCATCGTCCAGCAGCCAGGGCATGTACGTACCCACGTCCTCGCCGACCTTCTTCAGATGCACCGCAGCGAAGTGCGACCACTCCTCCTGCGTCAGCGTCGAATCGACCAGGGCCAACCCCTCGGCCTCCTCGTGCTGCAGATGCCCGCGCAACGAGGTGTTCAGCTCCGCGACCAGCTCACCCAGCCGCGCCGGACCGTTCTCGGCATCGACCAGCGCCGCGTCCATCCCCGCCAGCAGCGGATCGATCTGCGCGTGCTCGGCCTCCATCGCGTGCAGCAGCGCAATATCCTGACCACCGGCCAGCCGCTGCTCCATCAGACCCCACACCGTGTCGTCCTCGGTGGTGTGGTGGATACCCAGATACGTCTTGAACAGCTTCCACCCCAACGCGGTCCGCATGACCGTCCGCGGGTCATCGCTGACACCCTCAGCGACCTTCGCAATACGGTCCAGCTCACGCCGGAACGCATCATGGATGGTCAGCATCATCGTCATGTCCAGCTTGTACTCGCCGCCAGTCATGTCCAGCTCCTCTCTCCACACACCACGCTACCGGATACAACGGCAACCATCAACGCCTACAACTAATGACGCCCCGAACAGCACAAACCCTTAACGATCAAGACGGATAACAAACCCCCACCGGGAGACCAAGGACACACCCCACACCCCGCACCCCGCCCCGCGGACAGGCCGACGAACACCCCCACACACCGGACCACCCACCAGACAGCACCCACCAAGCAACAACCGGCCACGCACCGGGCGATGCGGGCCGCGCAGCGCCGACCAAGCGGTACCGGCCGAGCGGTACAGGCCACGCGGTACCGACCACGCGGTGCGGGCCGGGCGGCGCCGGCCAAGCGGTACCGACGACGCAGTGCGGGCCAAGCGGTACGGGCCACGCGGTACGGGCCACGCGGTACAGGCCGGGCACCGGGCGATGCGGGCCGGGCAGCGCCGGCCAGGCAGCGCCGGCCAAGCGGTACAGGCCGGGCAGCGCCGACCAAGCGGTACCGACGACGCAGTGCGGGCCAAGCGGTACGGGCCACGCGGTACGGGCCGAGCGGTACCGGCCACGCGGTACCGGCTAAGCAGCGCCGACCAAGCGGTACCGGCCAGGCAGTGCGGGCCAAGCGGCGCCGGCCACGCAGTACAGGCCGGGCAGCGCCGGCCAAGCGGTGCCGACCAGGCAGTGCGGGCCGAGCGGTACCGGCCACGCGGTACCGGCCACGCGGTACCGGCCACGCGGTACCGGCCAAGCGGTACCGGCCAAGCGGTACCGGCCACGCGGTACAGGCCACGCGGTACCGGCCAAGCGGTACGGGCCAGGCGGTGCGGGCCGGGCGGTGCAGGCCGCACCCCACCGGGGCAGGGCACGGCAACCGGGTGAACTCACCGCGCAGTTGGCCACCGCAAAAGCGGCAACCAGCCCACCGTCGGGCGCAGTTGGCCACCCCCTGGCAGAAGGACACACCGCACGGCAGTCGGGCCGCCGTACCGGGCAGTCACCCGGCAGGCACAACAACCACACCCCCGCCAGGGGCAGTCACCCGCCCCGGAACAGGGCGGACAGCCGGCGGCAGCCACCCGCCCCGCGGTCGGATGAGGCGATCGGCCCCCCGGGGTCGCAGTGGGACAGCCGAGTAGACGCTCGGGGCGGGCCGTCCCGAGCAGGTACTGGGTACTCGGCCCCCCGAACTGGAGGGCGGCAACCGGCGGTAGCCACCCGGGGCCGGGGCGCGGCACCCGGACAGGTCTCGGGGCCGTAGCCCACCCCCGGGCAGGGGCGACCGGGCGTCCGATCGGGGTGGCAGACCACCCCGGACAGACCCACGGCACAGCAACCGACCGCCCCGGGCAGAGGCGACCGGGCCGGCACCCGGGGTGGTCGCGCATCCGGGCACAGCAACCGGGCACCCGCCGACCGCAATCGCCCACCTCGTGCACAACCCCGGCCACCGGGTGCCCCGGGGTCGGGGCGCGGTGCCGGGTGGTGCCGGGTGGTGCCGGGTGGTGCCGGGTGGTTGTTGCCCGCTCCGGGTCTGCCGGCCACCGGACAGGCCCGGAGCGGGCCCCGGCCCGGCGGCCCGCAAGTCCGGTGGCGGTGGCTCCCCTTCACGGAGCACCGGCCCCCGGATACGCGCCGCCGGCCGCCCGAACCGGGGCCCGCCCCCGGCCCCGCGCACCACGCCCCCCAACAGGGGGCAGGAGGCGGGGCCGGGGCGGCACCCCGCCTCTTCTCAGGCCTCGATCTCGTCCGGCGCGGGGGTGTCGAAGGAGTACACGTGCAGCTTGATGCCGTCCGGGTCGTGGAAGAACACGATGTAGCCGATCGCCGCGATCCGCAGACCGGAGTTCTCCACACCCTCCGCGTTGAGGTGATCGACCCAGGACTGCACCTCGGCCTTGCCCTGGACCGCGAAACTGACCGGGTCGAACCCGGACAGCGAGTCCGACAGCTCCTTGTTCTCACGGAACGCCAGCAGGGTGTTGTCCAGACCGGTGAGCTTGCCCACCGAACCCCGGACGATCCCCTCGTCGTCCTTGAACTCCATCGTCGTGGCAAAACCAAAGACACGGCCGTACCAGTCGATCGAACGCTGGATGTCGCTGACCGCGAACTTCACATGGTGAATCCCGCCGAGTGCCGGCATGACAACTTCCCTTCCCTGGTTACCTGCACATGAAAAAACCCTTGACCAAGAGCTGCCCCGCAAACCCCGGCAGCGACACACGGCAACCAGCACCGCGCACCGACCCACCGCGGATTGCGGGACAGCCCTTACCCACAAAACGCCCGCCCACCGCCCACACCCACGGCCAGACGAACCACACCCACCACCAGAAACCCCGGGCAGCAACCCCGGCCAGAAACCCACGGCACAGCAACCGACCGCCCCGGGCAGAGGCGACCTGGCCGACACCCGAGGTGGTCGCGCATCCCGGGCACAGCAACCGGACACCCGCCGACCGCAATCGCCCACCTCATGCACAACCCCGGCCGGCAACCCCGACCGGGAGCCCCCGCACGGCGGACAGCCCGCACCCACCGCCAGGACCCCCGTCAGGCAACCCCCGGCCGGGCAGGCCACGGCCGGACAACCACACCCCCCACCAGGGCAACCCCGCCGGGAACCCCCGGCCGGGCAGGCCGCACCCACCGCCAGGAGCCCCGTCAGGCAACCCCCGGCCGGGCAGGCCGCACCCACCGCCAGGGCAACCCCGCCGGGAACCCCCGGCCGGGCAGGCCGCACCCACCGCCAGGAGCCCCGTCCGGCAACCCCCGGGGCCGCGAGGGGGGCGGGCTGGCGCCGGGGCCCGGTCGCGAGCCGCACGGCCGGATCGGCCGCCCACCGCCCAGGCCCCCGCCGGGAACCCGGCCGGGAAACCGGCCGGGAAACCGGCCGGGAAACCGGCCGGGAAACCCCGAGGGGCCCCGAGGCGCGGGCCAGGGCCTGTCGTTCGGATCTCCGTGGAGGAACGAGCGGTGTCCGGTGCGTGCGGCGGCAAGGCGGAGGAAGGAGGCGACGCGGAGGGGGCACCCCCCGGCCCTCGGGCCGGGGCGAGTCGTCGACCGACGACAACGCTGGGGCCACCTCCCGCCGAAGGCAGGAGGAAGACGCGCGTGCCGGACACCGCGACGCCGCGGAGACCCGGACGGCAGACCCTAGCGCCGGGACCCGGTCGGGTCCCCGCTGCGGGAACGCCCCGCCCCACCCTCAAAACCCGCCGCGCCGTCCGGGGCCGCCGGCGCCGGAGACAGGGTCAAGAACTCCGTGACCCGCAGCACCTTCAACGCCAACCGCAGACTCCGCCGGATACGCACCGTCCCGTCATCAGCCGCCAGCACCGGATCCACCAGAGCCACCCGGCGGCGACGCACCACCAACTCGCAACCACCCGCCGCCCGCACGTTCTTGACCCAGTCCGTCCCCGACCCGTACGGCAACGTCACCACATACGCACCCTGATGCCGGAAAACCTTCACCGGCGTCCGGTACTCCCGCCCCGACACCCGCCCCCGATGCACCACCAGCCCAAAACCCGGCATCCGCCCGAACAACGGACCCGCGACACGATTACCCAACGCCTTGTTGAACCGCGCCCAACCACGACCCAAAGTCATAACAGGGGTACTCCTCACCCGAAGACACCCCCACCCCCACCCCACAACCCCCGGGCAGAACGCACAGGCATCAAAACGTCAGCCCCCCACAACCCCCAAGGGACCCAACCCACAAGACCACACCGAACAACCACCACACCAGCCGGCCAGACAGCCGGACCGGCAGCCAGACACCCAGCAACCCCACCACAAGCGAACCCACCCCGACCGACACCACCCCCGCACCGCCACGCCACGCCACACACACCGCAACACCCCGACGAGCACGGCAACACCACAACAGCCACAACAGCCACACACACCGGACAACAGACTCCGGCAGACACCCCGACACCGGCAGGTTCCGGCAGGTTCCGGCAGACATCGCGAACCTGCGGATACCACCGGCTTCAGCGGGCACACGCCAGGTTGCAGGGCAACCAACACCAGGACCCGCCAGACACCACCGCCAGGCTCAGCACGTACCACCAGGCCACTCGGCCGGCACCACGACACGCGCCAGGCTCCCACACGCCTCGCAAAGCCCCACAGGCCGCGACACGCACCACCGGCCGGCCCCGCCAGACGCCACGACACACACCCGCCACACCACAGCGCCCAACACCACGCCACGCCCCGCCCCGGCCCGGCCCGGCCCGGCCCGCAACCCCACACTGCGAGCACCGCGACACCCCGGACGAGCACGGCAACACCGCAACAGCCACACGGCAGCCCGCAAGAAGCACCAGCACCCGGCCGACACCGCCAGCCCGCAGAAACCACCAGGACCCGGCCGACACCGCCAGGACCCGGCAGGCACCCGCCAGGACCCAGCGGGCACCGCGACGCTCAGTCGGCACCGACACGCTCACCCGGCACCACCACACCCCGGCACGCACCGCCCACCGCGGGCACCACCAGGTTCCGGTGGACATCACGAAACGGCCGGCAGCACCAAGACACGGCAGCCACCGCCAGCCCGCAGAAACCACCAGGACCCGGCCGACACCGCCAGGACCCGGCAGGCACCCGCCAGGACCCGGCAGGCACCCGCCAGGACCCGGCAGGCACCCGCCAGGTCCCAGCGGGCACCGCGACGCTCAGTCGGCACCGCCCCGGGCCCAGCCTACGGCCCAGGGCCCCGGCGAACGGGGCCCGGGGCGGGCGCCCCGCGAACCGGGCGGAACCCCGCCCCGAGGGCCGGGAACCCGGGAACGGGCGCGCACCCCGCCCCGAAGGGCCGGGGCACCCGGCGAGGGACACCCCGGGAACCCGGCGGCCCGGGAGCACCCCGGGCCGGGGACCGGGGGGGTCGGGGCCGGGGGGGTCGGGCCGGGGGGGTCGGGCCGGGGGGGTCGGGTGGGGGTGGGTCAGCCGTCCCACCTGGCGTACGCCGCGCGCAACTCCTCCTCCAAGCGGCCGAAAGACCCCTCGAAGAACGTCAGCGGCTCCTGCCGGCGCCGGTGCACACCCAACTCCACGACCTCGCCCACCACGATCATGTGATCACCGCCCGGATACTCCGCACGGACATCACAATCCATATACGCCAGCGACTCACCCAGCACCGGCACCCCCCGCGCACTCCACGCCGAGAACACCCGCCCCGCAGCCGGCGCCTGCCTCCCTGCGAAGACCTGCGCCAACTGCTCATGACGACGCGCCAGCAGATTCACCGCGAACCGCCCGCCACGCGTCAACTCCCCGCGCAGCCGCGACTCACGATGGATACAGAACAACACCAGCGGCGGATCCAACGACACCGACGTGAACGAGTTCACCGTCGTCCCGTCACCGTCCTCGCCCTCACCCGCCGAGATCACCGTCACCCCCGTGACGAACATCCCGCACACCCGCCGCAACGACCGCCCGTCCGCGGGAAACACATGATGCGCCGCCTCGACCACCCCGTCCGCACCCACACCCGCACCCACCGGCACGGACGCCCCCGCCGGCGCCGGCGCGGAGGCCGACGCGGGAGCGGACGCGGGAGCGCCGGCCGCGGAAGCGCCCGGCCCCGCCCCGGACACCACTAGAGCAGCTTCCGCGCACGCGGACCGGCCTTGACCCCGCCGGACACCACGAAACGGGTCAGCTTCCGCATATCCGGACCCGCCGAGAACAACCCCCACCGCACGAACCGCGCCACATGCAGCGTGTTCGGCGCGACGAACCGCGTCGCCGGATCCTTCCACCCGAACGTCGGATTCACCTCCGGGCTGTCCTGCACCACCTTCAAGATGATGTCCGCAGCCTCGTCACCGGTCAGCTCACCGACCTCGTACTTCTCACACGTCTCCGCCGTCACCTCGAGAATACGCTGGAACGTCGTACTCTCCGGCCACCACAACCCCGGATTCTCCGTCTTCTCCAACGCCTGGAAATGCTTGTTGTCCCCGTCCACCACATACCGCAGCCGCGCACCGGTCAACCGCATCACACCCGGAGTGATGAAACACCCCCACACCCGGAACACCGCATTCCACAACCGGAAGTGCGAGAACGAGATCAACGCACTGTTCACCAGATCGTCGTTGAAGTCCAGCAGACCCGCCTCGAGCTTCTCCACATACTCGAACCGCTCCTCGGAGAAGTCATCGTCCTTCAACGCCTGCAACACCCGCGACGCCAGAGCGTCCACGACCTCCATCGTGTTCGACAGCCCACGCGAGAACAACGGGTCGATGAACCCCGCCGCATGCGACATCAAACACCACCGGTAACCCACCGACTTCCGCGACGAATACTGCAACCGCCCCGTCGACACCCACTCACGCACCGGCCGCGCACCCTCGAACTGCCGCTTGATCGCCGGATACTTCTCCAGGAACGAATCGAACTCCTCCTGCGGCGTCACACCCTCCGGCTTCGGATACACCCGCTCGTCCAACTGCAGACCCACACTCACCAACGGATTCTTCGACTTCTTGTAGTTGTTGAACGGGATGATCCACAACCACCCCCGGTCGATCATGTGATGCATCGTCCCCTTGTGCCACTTGATCGGCGGACGATGCTCCCGCGGAACATCCACCACATCATCGTACGGCTTGATCCCGATGTAATGATTGAACAACGACCGCGAATGATGCTTGAACCGCGCCGGCTTCTCCCGCAGATCAAACTTCTCCGCCAACAACGAACGGAACCCCGAAGCATCGATCAGATACCTCGCCCGGAACACCTCACCATTCGCCCCCGTCACCGTCACACCATCCGCATCGAACTCCAGATCCTCAGCCCGCCACTGCTGACGAACCTCCACCCCATACCGCACCGCCGTATGGAACATCCACGAATCCGTGTCCTGCCGGAACATATGCGAATTCTGCGCCAACACCCGCGGAATCGCGAACTGCGTCGACTCCGCCGGATCCGGCTCCACACCCACCACATGCCGCTGAAAACCAAAATGCACCTTCACCCCATGCGAAGGCCCCACCACACGATTCGTCACCCCCACCTTCGCCAACGACGCCAACTCCGGCACCCCATACCGCTCCGCCAGAATATGCAACCACTCCGCCAACTGCGGCGTCTGCGACTCACCGATCGCCATCCGCGGATGCGACCCCGCATCCACCAACACCACACTCACACCCTGCGACGCCAACACCGTCGCAACCGTCGACCCCGCCAACCCCGAACCCAACACAAACACATCACACACCCGCACCCCACCAACACCCACCATCACACAACTCCCCTCACAGAGAACCGAATACCAGTCAGCGACACGTACTCACGTACCAACCCGAACAACACCGTCGGCCACCACGGGAAATGCGGGTGGATGGCCGGGCGGATCACCGGCCGGTCAGGCCCGACGCGATCCCGTGACGCTGATCTTCGGCAGCAGCCGGCTGACCTTGGAATAGCCGGACAGGGTGTCACCGGCGAAGGTGACGTCGAATTCGAGGTTCAGCTTCGCGGGCTTGGTCACCGACTGGCGCCAGGTCACCTGGCGGCCCTCCGGGGTCTCCTTGCTGACCACATTCGCCAGCGACACCGTCTCGGCATCGCTGGCGGCGGTGCCGGCGATGAGGCCCGCGGTGTCGGTGAAGGTGTAGACGACCTTCAGGTCCCCCACCGGGGATTTCACGATCACGTCCCAGGTTCCGGCGATCGAACTCACAGCGGCTTCCTTTCGGCAGCAGGAGCAGGAAAGCCCGCGCCCCGGACTCGATGACGAGCCGGGCTGCACGGGCTGGGTGGTGCTTTGAGGGGATCCGCGGGAGGCTGCCCGGTCCTGTTCCGGGCACAGCTCGACCGCCGGAAGTAGCGTGACATAAGCGGGCGAACCCCGTCAATATCGCGTGATTCAGAGCATGAAAAAAGCGACGCAGAGTGCGCCGCCGGGATGTCCTGGCAGGTCGTCACACCGGCCGGGGATCCAGCCGGGACGATTCACCTGGAGGGACAGATTCGGATCGGGACACAAATCTGCCGTCGGTCGTTATCGTGACACGCGCCCTGAGCCCACGTCAATCCCGGCTTTCACAGCGCCGGTCGGGCAGGCGCCGGCCTCACATCGGGGCGGCGGGCCACCCGGCGCGCCGGGCCGGCGGACGCTCCAGCAGCTCGGCGTCGATCCGTGCTGTCATCTCGGCCAGGGTGCGGCTGGTGACCGTCAGGTCCTCCGAGGGAATGCCCAGGTAGAGCCGGGTGATGGCCTCGTCGAACACGCCCCGGACCCGGCGCTGGAAATCCAGCCCCTCAGCGGTGGCACGGACCGGACATCCCCCGCCGGGCACGATCGCCAGCAGCCCGGCCGCGAGTAACTCGCCCACCACCGCGCCGGCGAGGTGCCGGTCCACCTTCGTGGCGATGGCCAACCGGGCTACCAGCCGGTCCCGGTCCAGCTCGTTCGGGCTCAAGGTGCTGATGTTGAGTGCGATCCACTGCTGGTGCGAGGCGCCGGCCTCCCCCAGGACAGCGTCCAGCAGCGCCCGGTGGGCCGTCTCGGCCCTGCCGAGGACCCGCGGATCGAGGATCGGGCCAGTGGTCATGGCTGCTCCCTGTTCAGGCTCGGCGCCCAGGAGCGCCTAGGAGGAGACAATGTTTAGCAGACCCAAGGGCTTCGTCAACGTCTGTCGTGATGACAGGGTTCTTCTCACTTCAGCCCTGCCAAAACCAGGCACGTCCCCGGGGGTGCGGGGACCGGCCGCGCGTCCGGCGCGGCAGCCCGTCCCGCGGCGCCGGACGCGCCAGGCGTCAGCGCAATCCAGGAGGTGTTCGTGGTCTCATCGCACCGGCTCGGTGCGAGGAGATGCCCGGCGTCCTGACCTGCCTCGTCACGCGCCACGGCACGTGGCGGGCGGTCACCGGGCGGGGCCTCGGAACCGGAGCCGTATGAGATCGCGACTACCGCTCGACCGGCGGCTCACGCATACTGCGGACAATCGAACCTCTACGGACCGACGTCCCGGAAGGTCGCGACAGCGGGCGAGCCGATCGCCCGTGGCCCGGCCCGCCGCGCCACCGAGGGGCCGGGGCGACGCGGTGCTGCCCGCTCGTGCGCCACCCGTGTGCTGCCGTCCGTTCCGCCGTCCGTGCCGCAGCCTGTGTCCCACCTGGCGACCGGGGCCGGGGCTCTGTGTGTTCGCGGCGCTGCCGGGGCCGGACCTGTCCGAAGAACAGCGAGAACCCGGTCGAGAACTGTCATCGGCTACGAGCCGTTTTCATCCGAGCCCGTCCTCACTCGCTCCCCGGAGGTTTGTGGTGGTCTTCGCAGCCGACCGTGACAGTGACACTGCGCCCAGCAGGAGTGGGCCGCCGGGAACCTCGCTCCCCCACACGGCCCGCTCGATCATGTCGATGGTGCTGGGCTGCTACCTGTGCATCGGCCTCATCGCCATCTACTCGGGCCGGCCCTCCGGCCTCGACTTCACCGTCGAGGCCTTTTTCGTCGGCGGCGTCGTCGCCATGCAGTATCTGCATTCGTCCTCGAACGCCGCCATGTGGACGCGCAAGCGCAGGACCTGGTCGCTGGGGGCCCAGGGGCTGTGCGTCTTCCTGCCGCTGGTCCTTTTCAACCAGAGGTGGGGCGGGGGCGCGGGATTCCTGGCCGGGTCCTGTCTGCTGCTGTTCAGCGGCCGGTGCGCGTGGGTCCTGTCCGTCGTCCCGACGGCGCTGGTCCTGCTCAGCTCCCTGCACGCCCGGGTGCCCTGGGAAATGACGCTCGGGTACATGGGCTGCGCGTTTCTCACCGGGCTGGTCGTCTACGGCATGAGCCGACTGTCGAACATGGTCGCCGAGGTCCATGCGGCGCGCGAGGAAATGGCGCGGATGGCCGTGATGAAGGAGCGGCTGAGAATCGCTTCCGATCTGCACGACCTGCTCGGCTACAGCCTTTCCGCGATCGTCCTCAAAGGCGAGCTGACCCGGCGTCTGATCGACTCCAACCCGGAGCGTGCGCTCACCGAGATCCGTTCGGTCCTGGAGATTTCACGGCAGGCGCTGTCCGACATCCGCACGGTGGCCCAGGGCTACCGGGACATGTCGCTGGTGGCCGAGGCCGCATCCGCGCAGGCGCTGCTGGCCGCCGCCGGCATCGAGACGGCGGTCTCCATCGAGGTCGGCGCTCTCCCCCGGGTCCAGGACACCATCCTGGCCACCGCGCTGCGCGAGGGGGTGACGAACATGCTGCGGCACGGCGACGTCCGCGGCTGCGAGATATCCGCTGTCCGGGACGGCCGCGCGGTCCGCCTGGAGATGGTCAACGACGGCTTGCGGCAGCCTGCGGGGGCCGCGGTCCCGGCGCGTGCCGGGATGGGGCTCGAGAGCATCGAGCGCAGGGTGTCGTCGGTGGGCGGCTCTGTGTCGACGTCGATCACCGAGGACGGACGCTTCCATCTCGTGGTGACGGTCCTGCTGGACGGCGCCGGGAAGGGCCCTTTCCTGGCGGCCGCGGGGCGGAACGGAACCGGGTCGACCGTCGGCCGGCAGGGGCGGCGGTGAGGCGGGGCCGGACCCCGCGGGCCTAGCGGCGGCCCGTCCGGGGCGCCTGCGCGGCGGGCGGGGCGGTCTCTGCGGACGGCGCGGCGTCATCGGTCCCGCCGCCGGCGGGACCCTTGCCCCGGCCCGCGGCCGAGCGGGCCTCGGCCAGCGCCAGCAGCTCCTCCAGGTCGTACTCGGCCCGTCCGGGCCTGCCGTGGCGGGTGAGCTTCCCGCGGCTGGCCCATTTGCGCACGGTGGCCTCGGTGACCCCCAGGGCCAGGGCGGCGAGTTGGGTGGGTACGGTACGCGGCGGCACCGAGGGGACGGTACGCGGAGGCACCGCGGGGACCCCGGTCACGCGTCGGCCCGCCGGCCGAACCGCAGCCACTGCTGCGGGGACAGGACGTGGCCGGCGCCGCAGCTGACGGCGAAGACCTCGCCGGGCTGTGCGCTGGACCGCACCGGGCTGGTGCACTCGGGCTCCGGACAGCGCCCCAGCTCCCGCGGCGCCGGTCCGGCGTCGACGGCCTGGCGTGCCGCCTTCTCGACGGTGACGATCTCGCTGACGAAGTCGTCGGCGGCCGGGTGGGCTAGCAGCCAGCCCAGGTGGGCGGCGACGAAGGTGGCCAGGTCCCGGACGGTCCGCCCGCGCGGCGCGGAGGCCCTGCGCTCGCCGACGACCATGTCGGACCAGGAGGCGAGGACGGTGACCATGTCGCTGCGGGCGTCCATGGCCCGCTCGTTGAGGGCCATCCCCATCGACCGGCTGCCGCTGACCCGCTGCCGGAAACCGCCCAGGGCCGGACCCAGCGCGTCCTCGCACGCGGCGTAGAGCCGCGGCAGCGCCCGTAGCGTCGTCCCGACGCGTTCGCCGCACACCGGGCACAGCCGGTGCCCGGCGGCCAGCCGCTGCGGCCGGTGCTCGCCGAGCGCGTCGTGTCCGGAACAGTACCGCGCCTCCGGAAGCGGCCGCGCCGCCCCCTCGCGGTGAGCCCAGCCCCGCTGGACCTTGTGCACGCCGATCACCCCACGTCGGTCGGCCGTCTCCGGCGTCTTCGCAGCTCGGCGCACTCGCCGGCTGCCTGTTCAGCATGCCGACGGCGGCCCGGACCGCGACAGTGCCAGGGTCACCGGTTCGATGTGACGAGGGGGGCCGGAGGTATGTGAAGGAATCACATGGACCGGGTGCGTACCGCAGGGTCCGCTGTCGAACGGCAGGTCAGGGCGGCGGGCCCGGTCGGTGGCGGGCCGCCGGCGGGGCCCGGTCGCGCTGTGGATCGGCTCGTCCGGCGGTCCGCGGTGGCGTCCGGGCCACCTGGAGGGGCGCCAGCGACGGGCGTGCCGAAAGTGAATCAACGGGGTTGACGCTCTTTCAGGGGCGTGTCACGATACGGGGCAACGGCTGATTCGTGCCTTGACCCGGATCCGCCGTTCTCCCCGCATCGTTCGACTGGACCCCTGGTCAGCGTGTTGACGTGCCGGGATTTCCCTGCGGCGCACCGCGCCGCTTTTTTCATGTCCTCGCACGCGCCGGCACCGATGGCTGCATGTCATGCCCACGCATGTCATGGCGGCGGGCCGGCCTTTACCGATCTGTTGACATCACGGACGACGAAAAGGGACTGCCATGCGGGTTCTCATTGCGTTCGCGCCGCTGACCGCCCATCTGTACCCCTGCGTTCCGCTGGCCTGGGCGCTGCAGAGTGCCGGGCACGAGGTGCGGCTTGCCAGCAGCACACCACTGGCCGAGCAGATCAGCGCCGCCGGCCTCACCGCCGTCCCGCTCGGCGGCGGCCCGGCGTCGGCGATGCCGGACATCCCCAAGGAGGGGCTGGACCGGTTCAGCGAAGCGCTCGGCTTCGAGCCCGGCTCCGACGACGCCCGGCTCTGGGAGGCCATCCGCTACTTCACGGTGCTGGCCTGCGCGCAGTACTACCCGGACGCCGAGGGACGGGCGCCGTTCGCCGACAACCTGGTCCAGTTCGCCCGGGACTGGCAGCCGGACCTGGTGATCTGGGACCCGGCCTGCGCCCCGGGGTCGGTCGCGGCCCGTGAGTCCGGGGCCGCGTCCGCCCGGCTGCTGTGGGGTCCCGACTACTTCCCCTGGATCCACGGGAGGCTCGCAGACCGCGCAGCCCAGCGCGGCTCGCAGCCCGACCCGCTCGCCGAGACGCTGGCCCCGATATACAGCCGGTTCGGCTACGAGTACTCCGCGGACCTGCTGATGGGCGACTTCACCGTGGACCCGCTGCCCTCGCAACTGCCGCTGCCCGAAGGGCTGCGCCGGGTGCCGATGCGCTGGGTGCCCTACGCCGGCGGGTCCCAGGTGCCGGAGTGGCTGGCCAAGCCGCCGGCGCGGCCCCGGGTGTGCCTCTCGCTGGGCGTCAGCGGGCGCGGGATCTTCACCGGCCCGGACCAGCGGGTCGCGGCCGCGCTCGAGGCGGTCGCCGGCATGGACGTCGAGGTGGTGGCCACCGTCAACGCCAACCAGCTGGGCGAGGACCAGAAGATCCCCGACAACGTACGGATCGTGGACTACCTGCCGCTCACCCAGGTGATGCCGACCTGCTCGGCGATCATCCACCACGGCGGCTTCGGCACCTTCTTCTCGGCGGCCGTGCACCGCGTACCGCAGATGATCATCGTGGAGGAGCTGGGCAGCGCACTGTCCAGCACCCGCTACCTGGAGTCCAGGAGCGCGGGTGTGGCCCTTCACAGCGACGGTCTGACGGCGGCCCAGATGGGCGGCGAGCTGACCCGGCTGCTGACCGAGCCGAAATTCCAGCAGGGGGCCGACGCGGTGTACGCGGACATCACCGCCGCCCCGAGCCCCGGCGAGATCGTACCGATCCTGGAGCGGATGGCCGCGCAGCACCGCACCCGGGGCTGACGGGCATGGACGTGGTCGAGACCCGGGTGCCGGGTGCGTTCGTGTTCACCCCGAAGCAGATCCCCGACGAGCGGGGCGTGTTCTTCGAGGCCCTCCGCTGCGACCAGGTCGAGGAGGTCACCGGGCTGCCCTTCCGGCCCGAGCAGATCAACTACTCGGCCTCCCGGCGGAACACCCTGCGCGGCATCCACGGAGTGGCGGTGCCGCCGGGGCAGGCGAAATACGTCACCTGCGTGCGCGGCGCGCTCCGCGACGTCGTCGTCGACCTGCGGGTGGGGTCGCCCACCTTCGGCGAGCACCACGTGTCCCTGCTGGACGCCGGGTCGGGGCGCTGCGTGTACGTGCCGGAGGGTGTCGGGCACGGATTCCTGACGCTCACCGAGGACGCCTGCATCTGTTACGTGGTCTCCACGCGGTATGTGCCGGGCACCCAGATCGACATCAACCCGCTCGACGCCGACCTGGCGCTCCCGTGGGGTTTCACCGAGCCGCCGCTGGTGTCGAAGAAGGACGCGCAGGCGCAGAGCATGCGTGAGGCGCTCGCCGCAGGGGTGCTCGCGCACTGGCCGGGCGCCGTGCTGGAGAGCACCGAGGGCAGGCACTGACGATGGAAGGCGGGCAGGGCATGCAGGCAGAGCAGTCACGACAGCAACTGGTGGAGATGGTCAGGAAATACCACAGGGAGGTCCAGCAGGACTCGGCCTTCGTCCCCGGGGTCACGGAGATCTGGCCGTCCGGGGCGGTGCTGGACGAGGACGACCGCGTGGCACTGGTCGAGGCGGCGCTGGACATGCGGATAGCCGCCGGGCCCAGCTCCCGCCGGTTCGAGTCGCGGTTCGCCCACAAGCTGAAGCGGCGCAAGGCGCACCTCACCAACTCCGGGTCCTCGGCCAACCTGCTCGCGCTGTCCGCCCTGACCTCCCCGGTGCTGGAGGACCAGCGGCTGCGGCCGGGCGACGAGGTCATCACGGTGGCCGCCGGCTTCCCCACCACCGTCAACCCGATCCTGCAGAACGGTCTCGTGCCGGTCTTCGTGGACGTGGAGCTGGGGACCTACAACACCACGGCCGAGCGGGTCGCCGCGGCGATCGGGCCGCGTACCAGGGCGATCATGCTGGCCCACACGCTGGGCAACCCCTACCCCGCCGGGGAGATCGCCCGACTCGCCGACGACCACGAGCTGTTCTTCGTGGAGGACAACTGCGACGCGGTCGGCTCGCTGTGCGACGGGCGGCTGACCGGCACCTTCGGGGACCTGAGCACGGTGAGCTTCTATCCCGCGCACCACCTCACCATGGGCGAGGGCGGCTGCGTCCTCACCTCGAACCTGGCGCTGGCCCGGATCGTGGAGTCGATGCGCGACTGGGGACGGGACTGCTGGTGCGAGCCGGGAGAGAACAACAAGTGCCTCAAGCGGTTCTCTTACCAGATGGGGACGCTGCCCGAGGGCTACGACCACAAGTACATCTTCTCCCACGTGGGCTACAACCTGAAGGCGACCGACCTGCAGGCGGCGCTGGGGCTGACCCAGCTCGCCAGGCTCGACGAGTTCTGCGATGTGCGGCGGCGCAACTGGCGGCGGCTGCGCACGGGTCTTGACGGCACTCCGGGTCTGATCCTGCCCGACGCGACGCCGAACACCGACCCCAGCTGGTTCGGGTTCGTCATCACCGTCGACCCGAAGGCGCGCTTCACCCGGGGCGAGCTGGTGGCCCACCTCGAAGAGCGCAGGATCGGCACCCGGCTGCTCTTCGCCGGGAACCTGACCAGGCACCCGGCTTACCACGACCAGCCGCACCGGGTGGCCGGGGACCTCACCAACAGCGACATCATCACCGACCACAGCTTCTGGGTCGGCGTCTACCCCGGGCTCACCGAGGAGATGCTCGACTACGTGATCGCCACGGTCCAGGAGTTCGTGGCCGGCCGTGGATGACCGCGGTCCCGTGATGCCGCTTGTCCACGACCCACATCCGGTTAGGGAGTCCTCCCATGTCCCAGAACGCCCTGCTGCGCCCCCGCGCCGACCTCGAGTTACCCGGCAGGCTGGCCGTTTCGCTCACCACCACGCGCGGCGCGGTGATGAGCACCGAGGATTTCCCTGGCTGGCTGGACCGGCACCGGCAGGCGCACAGCTTCCGCGTGGACCGGATCCCCTTCGGCGAGCTGGACCGCTGGTCCTTCCACCCGGAGACCGGGAACCTGGTGCACGACAGCGGCCGCTTCTTCACCGTCGAGGGGCTGCACGTCACCACCGAGGCCGGGCCGCACCGGGAGTGGTACCAGCCGATCATCAAGCAGGCCGAGGTGGGCATACTCGGGATCCTGGTGAAGGAGATCGACGGGGTCCTGCACTGCCTCATGCAGGCCAAGATGGAGCCGGGCAACCCCAACCTGCTGCAGCTGTCGCCGACGGTGCAGGCCACCCGGAGCAACTACACCCGGGTGCACGAGGGCGCGGCGGTGCGGTACCTGGAGTATTTCCTCCAGCCGGGCCGGGGCCGGGTCCTGGCCGACGTGCTGCAGTCGGAGCACGGCGCGTGGTTCCACCGCAAGAGCAACCGCAACATGATCGTCGAGGTCGACGACGACATCGAGCCGCACGGCGACTTCTGCTGGCTGACCCTCGGGCAGATCGGCGAGCTGCTGCACCTGGACAACGTCGTCAACATGGACTCCAGGACCGTGCTGGCCTGCGCCCCGATCGGGGCCGTCGACCCGGAGCGGGCGCGCGACCCCTTCGTGGCGGCGCTGGCCAGGTCCCGCAACGCCGGGGCGCTCTACTCCGACGTCGAGCTGCTGTCGTGGTTCACGGCGGAGCGGGCGCGGCAGAGCGTGCGGGCCGAGCGGGTGCCGATGGCCGGACTGCCCGGCTGGAGCAAGGGCACGCACGCGATCGACCGGCCCGACTCCCGGTTCTTCCGGGTGGTCGCGGTGGCGGTGCAGGCCGGCAGCCGGGAGGTGAGCCGGTGGACCCAGCCGCTGATCGAGCCGCGGGGGCTGGGCATCACCGCCTTCCTCACCCGGCGGATCGACGGGGTGCTGCACGTCCTGATGCGGGCCAGGGCGGAGGCCGGGTTCCTGGACGCGCTGGAGCTGGGGCCCACCGTGCAGTGCGTGCCGGGCAACCACGACAACCTGCCGCCCGAGGACCGCCCGGCCTTCCTCGACCTGGTGCTCTCCGCCGACCCGTCGATCGTGCGGTTCGAGGCGGTGCACTCCGAGGAGGGGGGCCGCTTCCTGAACGCCGAGAGCCGCTACATGGTGCTGGAACCCGACGAGGACGAGGTCCCGCTCGATCCGCCGCCCGGCTTCTGCTGGGTGACCGTGGGCCAGCTGACGTCGCTGGTGTGCCACAGCAACTACGTCAACGTGCAGGCCCGCAGCCTGCTGGCGTGCCTGAACGGGATGCTTGCGGGCACCCGGTGAGCGGACGGCGCGCGGCGGTGCGGATCGGGGTGCTGGGCTGCGCCGACATCGCGCTGCGCCGGATGCTGCCGGCGATCGCCGCCCGCCCGGGTGTGGAGCTGGCGGCGATCGCCAGCCGGGACCCGGCCAGGGCGGCGGAGCAGGCCCGGGTGTACGGCTGCGCGGCCGTGTCCGGCTATGCCGGGCTGCTCGACCGCGACGACGTCGACGCGGTGTACGTGCCGCTGCCTGCGGCCCTGCACGCCCAGTGGGTGGCGGCGGCGCTGCGGGCGGGCAAGCACGTGCTGGCGGAGAAGCCGCTCACCACGGACGCGGCCCGGACCGCGCAGCTGCTCGACCAGGCCGCCGCGTCCGGCCTTGTGCTGATGGAGAACGTGATGTTCGTCCACCACGCGCAGCATGCCGAGGTGCGGCGGCTGCTGGCGGCGGGCGCCATCGGCGAACCGCGGTCCCTGCACGCCTCCTTCGCCGTCCCCGCGCTGCCCGACGACAACATCCGCTACCGGCCCGAGCTGGGCGGCGGGGCCCTGTGGGACGTGGGCGTCTACCCGGTCCGGGCAGCACTCCATCTGCTCGGGGCCGACCTGCGGGTGGCAGGCGCGGTGCTGTCGGCGCCTGCCGGCCGCCAGGTGGAGACCTCCGGCGCCGCCCTGCTGGCGACCGCGTCCGGGGTGACCGCGCAGCTCACCTTCGGTCTCGAACACGCCTACACGTCGGCATACGAGATACGCGGCAGCGCGGGCCGGATCAGCGTGGACCGGGCCTTCACCCCTCCCGCGGACCACGTACCGGTGCTGCGGGTGGCGCGCGGGTCCGGGGTGGAGGAGATCCGGCTCGCCCCCGACGACCAGGTGGGCAACACCGTGGCGGCGTTCGCGCGGGCGGTGCGGGCCGGGGCCCACGACGACCCCGACTGCCTCGGGCAGGCGCGGCTGCTCCAGGGGGTACGCGACGCAGCGGGCGGGGCGCGGCGGGACGTCCAGGCACTGGCCTCGACCTGACGTGGGGTTGCGGACCCGGCTGGAGGCCAGCCGGGACAAGCGGAAGGAGAGATCACGTGAAGGCTTTGGTCCTTGCGGGAGGTGCGGGAACCCGGCTGCGGCCGATCACGCACACCTCGGCCAAGCAACTGGTGCCGGTGGCGAACAAACCCGTGCTCTTCTACGGGCTGGAGGCGATCGCCGAAGCCGGGATCACCGACGTCGGCATCGTGGTGGGCAGCACCGCGCAGGAGATCGAGCGCGCCGTCGGGGACGGGTCGGCTTTCGGCCTGAAGGTCACCTATCTGCCGCAGGAGGCCCCACTGGGCCTCGCGCACGCGGTGCTGATCGCCCGCGAGTACCTGGGCGACGACGACTTCGTCATGTACCTCGGGGACAACTTCCTGATCGGCGGCATCACCGAGCCGGTGGAGCGGTTCCGCAGGGAGCGCCCCGCCGCCCAGATCATGCTGACGAGGGTCGCCGACCCGCGCGGCTTCGGTGTGGCGGAACTGGACACCGAGGGGCGGCTGATCGGTCTTGAGGAGAAGCCCGAGAAGCCCAAGAGCGACCTGGCGCTGGTCGGGGTCTTCCTGTTCACCGCCGCGGTGCACCCGGTCGTGGCGGCCCTGACCCCCTCGGACCGCGGGGAGCTGGAGATCACCCACGCCGTGTCGGGGCTGATGGACGCCGGTTACCCGGTGGAGGCGACGATCACCGAGGGCTACTGGAAGGACACCGGCAGCGTCGCGGACATGCTGGAGGCGAACCGGCTCGTCCTGGAGGAGATGGAGCCCGAGGTCGCCGGCACCGTGCGCGACTCGGAGCTGATCGGCCGGGTGACGGTGGCGCCGGGCGCGGTGGTGCGGCGTTCGCGCATCGTGGGCCCGGCCATCATCGGGGCCGGCTCCCTGGTGGAGGACTCCTACGTGGGGCCTTTCACCTCGATCGCGGAGGACTGCCAGATCATCGACAGCGAGCTCGAATACTCCGTCGTCCTGGGCGGCGCCGCGATCCGCGGAGTGCGGCGCATCGAGGCATCCCTCATCGGCCACGAGGTGGAGGTGACCCCGGCGCCGCGGACGCCCCGGGCGCACCGTCTGATCCTCGGCGATCACAGCAAGGTGCAGATATGCGCGTCCTCGTGACCGGCGGCGCCGGCTTCATCGGATCGGCCTACGTACGGGAGCTGCTCGCCGGTGCCTACCCGGCCTGGCAGGGCGCCCAGGTGACCGTGCTCGACCTGCTCACCTACGCGGGCAACCTCGCGAACCTGGCCCCGGTGGAGGGGCGGTTCACCTTCGTGCATGGCGACATCGGCGACACCGCCCTGCTGGACCGGGTGGTGCCGGAGCACGACGTGGTGGTGAACTTCGCGGCCGAGTCCCATGTGGACCGCTCGATCGCGGGGGCCGGCGACTTCGTGCGCACCAACGTGCTCGGTGTGCAGCGGCTCTTCGACGCCTGCCTGAGGGCCGGGGTCGGCCGTGTCGTGCACATCTCCACCGACGAGGTGTACGGCTCCATCGACTCCGGTTCGTGGGACGAGACCGCGCCGCTGGCGCCGAACTCGCCCTACGCCGCCTCGAAGGCGAGCAGCGACCTGCTGGCGCGCGCCTACCACGTGACCCACGGCCTGCCCGTGGTCGTCACCCGGTGCGGCAACAACTACGGGCCCTACCAATACCCCGAGAAGGTCATCCCGCTCTTCGCGACGCGGCTGCTCACCGGGGGCACGGTGCCGCTGTACGGGGACGGCGGGAACGTGCGGGACTGGATCCACGTCACCGACCACTGCCGCGGCATCCAGGTCGCGGCCGAGCGGGGTCTTCCCGGCGAGGTCTACCACATCGCCGGCACCCGCGAGCTGACCAACGTCGAGCTGACGGACCGGCTGCTGACCGCCTGCGGGGCGGGCTGGGACCGGGTCGACAAGGTGCCGGACCGCCTCGGCCACGACCGGCGGTATTCCCTCACCGACGCGAAACTGCGGGCGCTCGGCTACGCGCCGCGCATCCCGTTCGAGGAGGGACTGGCCGCGACCGTCCGCTGGTACGCCGAGAATCCCGCCTGGTGGCGGGAGTCGGTCCAGGGAGCGCACCGGTGAACGGCGACCGCTCAGACGGGCTGCGCCCGGTCGTCGCGGTCCTGGGGGCGACCGGCACCATCGGCAGGCAGGTGGTCTCGGCTTTCGAGACGACGGGCTACCCGGTCCTCTCTGTCGCCAGGACGCGCCCGCCTGCGGTCTCCGGGCACGCCTTCGTCGCGGCGGACCTCTCGGCGGCCCCGATCGCGGAGATCGCCGGGCTGCTCACGGCGGCCGGTGCCCGGGTGGTGGTCAACGCCAGCGGAGGCTGGCTCGCGTCGCCGGAGGAGAACCAGCGGGCCCACGTCGACCTCGTCGAGCGTCTGCTGCGCGCGGCGGAGATGATGCCCGCGCCGCCGCGGTTCGTCCAGATCGGCTCCGTCCACGAATACGGTCCGGTGCCGCACGGCACGGTGATCGAGGAGTCGTACGAGCCGAAGCCGCGGACTCCCTACGGGCTGTCGAAGCTGGCCGGTTCCGACGCCGTGCTGCGGGCCGCCAGGGAGGGCCGCGTGCCGGGTGTCGTCCTGCGCGCGGTGAACGTCTTCGGGCCGGGCACGGCGGGCGTCGGCTTTCTCGGCTCTGTGGTGCGCGGGCTCCGCGGGCTCACCCCCGGGGACCGGCTGCGGCTCACGGTGAGCAGGTCCCAGCGGGACTTCGTCGACGTACGGGATCTGGCGGACGCGGTCGTACGGGCGGCGGAGTCCTCGCTGGCCGGACAGGCCGTCAACATCGGCCGGGGCGAGGCGCTCGACATGAGCGACCTGCTCACGCTGCTCGCCGCCGAGGCCGGGTACGGCCCCGACGTGCTGGATCTGGCCAGCGGTTCCGTGCGCTCGCACGGCGGGGACTGGACGCGGGCCGACATCCAGCGCGCCGGCCGCCTGCTGGACTGGGCGCCGAAGACCTCGGTCCGCCAGTCGCTGCGGGACATGTGGGAGTCCACCGCTGCCCGCTGACGGCCCATGAGCCGCGCGGGCACACGATGTCCACTGTTGGGACTCTTGTTCACATTTTAGGTGATTTGTCGATGCAGACCGGCAGATTCGCGATGCGCACCAGCGTTGGCCCGGCCAACGAGATCGGCAACTGTCAGTCACGGGCGCTCCTTGCCGGGGCGTACCGAAGGAGGACTCAGATGATCCTTGTCACCGGCTCCACCGGAAACGTCGGCCGCAACATCGTCCGCGAGCTCCTCGCCGCGGGCGAGGAGGTCCGCGCGCTCACCCGCAATCCCGCAGAGAGCGGCCTGCCGGCCGAGGTCGAGGTCTTCGAAGGGGACTTCACGAAGCCCGACACGCTGGCCCCCGCCCTCGACGGGGTGCAGCGGGCCTTCGTCTTCCCCGTCCTCGGGGAACTCGACGGCTTCCTCGGCCATGCCGTCAGGAACGGTCTGGACAGACTCGTGCTGCTCTCCTCCACCGCGGTCACCTTCCCCGATCCGGGATGGGTCGGCGGAGCGCACCTGCGCAACGAGACGGAGGTGCTGGCCTCGGGCATCGACGCCACTTTCGTGCGCCCCACGGTCTTCATGGCGAACGACCTCGCCTGGGCGGGCCAGATCGCCCAGGGGGGAATCGTCCGCGGTCCCTATCCCAAGGCGGCCATGGCGCCGGTGGACGAGCGCGACACCGGCGCGGTGGCCGCCGCGGCCCTGCTGTCCGACGAGCCTCTCGACCACATCAGCTTCACCGGGCCCGAGTCGCTCGACCAGGTGGAGCGCGTGCGCATCGTCTCGGAAGCGCTCGGGGTGAAGGCCGAGTTCGAGGAGATTTCGCGCGCCCAGGCACACGCGCACCTGGTCCACCACATGCCGGACGCGGCCGCCGAATTCCTGCTCGACCAGCTCAAGGACGCCGCCGGGGGCGGCGGGGCGGAGATCCTCGACCCCGCGTCCGTCATCGGCCGGCCGGCGCACACCTACGCGTCCTGGGTCGAGCACCGCATCGCCGACTTCCGGAAGTAGCCCACCGCCGGTCGAACACGACCGCACCGGGAATGCCGGGCCGGCGGAGGGGCTCGGAGACGACACCCGGCTGTCAGGCTCCGACGGCTGCGCCGGCTGCGAAGGCGGCCGGCGCAGTCCGGGGCTCAGAGGTGTCCGGCGGGTGCCGGAGCGAAGTCACCCGTCGCGCGAGTCGAAGACGCGGCGGATCTTCCCGACCGAACGCTCCAGCGTGTCCGGGGCGACGATCTCCACGTCGACGCTGACGCCCACACCGTCCTTCACCCCTCGCGCGATCGAGCGGGCGCAGGCGTCGTGCCGCTCCGGGGCGCCGCCGGGGCGCGACTCGACCAGGACCGTCATGTGGTCCATCCGGCCGCGGCGGGTCAGCCGCAGCTGGAAGTGCGGGGCGACACCCGGGGTGGACAGGACGATCTCCTCGATCTGGCTGGGGAAGACGTTCACCCCCCGCAGGATGATCATGTCGTCGCAGCGGCCGGTGACCTTCTCCATCCGGCGGAAGGCGGGCCGTGCCGTGCCCGGCAGCAGGCGCGTCAGGTCACGCGTCCGATAGCGGATGACCGGCAGCGCCTCCTTGGTGAGCGAGGTGAAAACCAGCTCGCCGCCCTCCCCCTCGGCCATGACCTGGTCGGTGAGCGGGTCGACGATCTCCGGGAGGAAGTGGTCCTCCCACACGTGCAGCCCGTCCTTGGTCTCCACACACTCCTGGGCGACGCCGGGTCCCATCACCTCGGACAGCCCGTATATGTCGACGGCGTGGATGTCCGTACGCTCCTCGATCTCGGACCGCATCGCCTCCGTCCACGGTTCCGCGCCGAAGACGCCGATCCGCAGCGAACTGGTGCGCGGGTCGACGCCCTGCCGCTCGAACTCGTCGAGGAGGGTGAGCATGTAGGAGGGGGTGACCATGATGATCTCCGGCCGGAAGTCCTGGATGAGCTGGACCTGGCGGGCGGTCATGCCGCCCGAGGCGGGGATGACCGTGCAGCCGGCGCGCTCCGCCCCGTAGTGGGCGCCGAGCCCGCCGGTGAACAGGCCGTATCCGTAGGAGACATGGACCTTGTGCCCGGGACGGCCGCCCGCGGCGCGGATGGAGCGGGCGACGACGTCGGCCCACACCGACAGGTCGTGCTCGGTGTAGCCGACCACGGTGGGGCGGCCGGTGGTGCCGCTGGAGGCGTGGACGCGGCGGACCTGCTCGGCGGGGACGGCGAACATCCCGAAGGGGTAGCCGTCGCGCAGGTCCGCCTTGGTGGTGAAGGGGAAGCGGGCCAGGTCCTCCAGCGTGCGGCAGTCCTCGGGCCGTACCCCGGCGGCGTCGAACTTCTCGCGGTACAGCTCCACATGGTCGTACGCGTGCCGCAGGGTCGCCTGCAGCCGCTCCAGTTGGAGGGCGCGCAACTGCTCGCGCGTCATCCGCTCGGCGTCGTCCAGCAGGTCGCCGGGAAGCGCCTCCCCCAGCCGGCGGCCCTGGTAGCGGGGGCTCGCCGGGGCGGCGCTCACCGTGACGCCTTCGTCGTGGCGGCTCGGCTGTCGCGGCTTCGGCCGCGGAATTCCGCGATGACCTCGTCGCCGCGCAGCACGCTCACGTCGTAGATGCCGCTGCGCCCGAAGCTCACCCTTTCCCGCGCCGTCGCGAGCAGGACGTCGCCCTCGCGGGCCGGTGCGACGAAGTCGATGTCGGCGGCGGCCGCGACGGTGACCGGCCCGCGGCCGTTGCAGGCACACGCGAAGGCGGTGTCGGCGAGCAGGAAGACGTAGCCGCCGTGCGCGATGCCGTGCCCGTTGACCATGGCCGCGGTCACCGCCATCCGCACCGACGCGGTGCCGGCGCCGGTGTGCAGCAGCTCGATGCCCAGGCCCCGCGACGCCGCGTCTGCGGCGAACATCGCCTCCGCCGTGCCGCCTGTCGCCGGTTCAGTGGTCTGGTTCACGTGCGCGCTCCCGTTGTCTCCCGACCGAACATTCGGTTAGCCTGCCGCTTGGTCAAGTAATCAAGCAACCGCGCCGCCTGTCAAGGGCCGGAGCGCACGCCCGGCCGAACCCGCGGGTCGCGGCAGGCCCGCCGCCGACGAGGAGAGCAGAAGTGCCCGACGAGGTCTATCTGGTCGACGGTGCCCGCACCCCGCAGGGACGCTACGGCGGGGCGCTGGCCGCCGTGCGGCCCGACGACCTCGCGGCCCTGGTCGTCGGCGAGGCCCTACGCCGGGCCGGGGCGCCGGGCGAAGCCGTGGACGAGGTGATCCTGGGGGCCGCCAACCAGGCCGGCGAGGACAACCGGGACGTGGCCCGCATGGCGGTGCTGCTGGCCGGCCTGCCGCACACCGTGCCCGGCTACACGGTCAACCGGCTGTGCGCCTCCGGGCTGACGGCCGTGGCCTCGGCGGCGCAGGCCGTCCGCGCGGGAGAGGCGGACCTGGTGGTGGCCGGCGGGGTCGAGTCGATGACGCGGGCGCCCTGGGTGATGGCCAAGCCCGGCACCCCGTGGGCCAAGCCCGGCGAGGTCGCCGACACCGCGCTCGGCTGGCGCTTCACCAACCCCCGCTTCGGCAGCCGCCAGACGCTGTCGATGGGCGAGACCGCCGAGGAGGTGGCCGCCCTGGACGGGATCAGCCGCGCCGACGCGGACGCGTTCGCGCTGCGCAGCCACCGCCTGGCCGTCGCCGCCCAGCAGGCAGGCCGCTTCACCGCGGAGATCGTCCCGGTCGAGGTGACCGACCGCAAGGGCCGTACCACGACGGTCGACACCGACGAGGGCCCCCGCCCGGCCACCAGCGCCGAGCAGCTCGGCGGGCTGCGTACGGTCTTCCGCGAGGACGGCATCGTGACCGCGGGCAATTCCTCACCGCTGTCGGACGGGGCTGCCGCCCTGGTGGTCGCCTCCGCGCGGGCCGTCGAGCGGTACGGGCTCACCCCGAGGGCGCGGGTCGTCACCACCGCGTCCGCAGGCGTGGAGCCGCACCTGATGGGGCTCGGCCCGGTCCCGGCCACGGAGAAGGCCCTCACCCGGGCCGGCTGGAAGGCCGCCGACCTCGACGCGGTGGAGCTGAACGAGGCCTTCGCCGCACAGGCCCTGGCCGTCATCCGCCGCCTCGCACTCGACCCGGACGCGGTCAACGCCGACGGCGGCGCGATCGCGCTGGGCCACCCGCTGGGTTGCAGCGGCGCCCGCATCCTGCTCACCCTCGTCGGCCGCCTGGAGCGCGGCAACGCCCGCCGGGGGCTGGCCACTTTGTGCGTCGGCGTCGGCCAGGGCGTCGCCATGCTGATCGAAAGGCCGTGAGCATCGAGAGCCGCGGGCGTCGTGGGCCGTGAGCGGCAGGGCCGGCCCCTGCGTCAGGCGGCGGAGGCGGTCACCTTGGCGAGGAAGGCGTCCAGATTGCGGCGGGTGCGCGCGATCTGCTCGTCCAGGGTGAGGGTCTCCTCCATGCGCCGGACCAGCGGGGTGGTCTTCTTGCCGCGGATGTAGAGGGAGCACGCCAGGTCCGCGCACATGTACAGGGCGACCGTGTTGCCCTGGCGGCCGGCCGGACCGGCCAGCGGCGCCGCGAGCAGGTCGACGCCGCCACCGCCGTGGCCGGTCAGACACAGGCCGCACAGGCTGCTGCGCAGCAGATTCCGCCGGGCGCCCGGCGCGATCCGCAAGGTCAGGCCGACCGGGTCGCCGCCCGCCGCGGGGCTCACCAGATACGCCCGGTCCGGGGCTCCGGGGTCGCGCCAGCCCAGGAAGTCCAGGTCCGCCCAGGGCAGCTCGGACATCTGCCGGGGCAGGCTGATCCGCTTGGCCTCGCCCTTCGAGCAGTTCACGAAGGAGGCGCGCACTTCGGCGTCGGTCAGGGCATCCATGGCCCGGACGCTACCTCTCCCCCGCCCGCGTCCTCGACCGGTTTTCCCGCCGCCCCGCAGACCCGTGCGGGTCAGGCCGCCATCGCGGGACGCAGGACGTCCTGGCACCACTGCCGGAAGGTCGTCGGGGACGCCGAGCGCGAGGCGTACGGCCCGGTGCCGTACAGGCCGGCGTCGACCGCGGCCGCCATGTCGACGAGGCCG
The DNA here is from genome assembly GCA_036015235.1 of Streptomyces sp. NBC_00433. Classification (NCBI taxonomy): domain Bacteria; kingdom Bacillati; phylum Actinomycetota; class Actinomycetes; order Kitasatosporales; family Streptomycetaceae; genus Streptomyces; species Streptomyces sp. NBC_00433. The sequence continues at coordinate 225,443 of CP107926.1, forward strand.
CGCGCCCACGGCTCGCTCATGCCGTGGGCGAGCAGCTCCGCCCGGTAGGCCTCGGCGGGGATCCGCCGGTAGGCGATCGGGCGGTCGAGGACCTCGGACATGATCGCGGCCATGTCGTCGGGTGACAGGTCCTCGGGGCCGGGCAGCGGAAGGTCGTCCTGGCCGGTCCAGGAGCCGTCGAGCAGCAGGGCGGCCGCGGTGGCGGCGATGTCGCGGGTGGCGCAGGCCGGGCCCTTGCGGTCGCCCGCCAGCAGGCCGAAGTAGGTGCCCTGGTTCCTGATCGGGTCGAGCTGCCGGAGGATGTTCTCCATGAAGCCGGGCATGCCGAGCGAGCGGTAGTGCACGCCGGTGCTCTCGATCAGGTGGTCCATCGCGAAGACCGCCGAGATCTGCCCGGCCTTCCTGGCCCTGCCCCGGCCCAGGCTCGACACGCCCACCACCCGGCGTACGCCCTGGGAGGCTATGGCGTCGCACAGCGGCCGGGTGAAGTCGATGGCGTGGCTGTGGAGCCCGGCGGCTCGCGGGTCCGGCGGCAGCACCCACAGGACGGCGTCGGCGCCGGCGCAGACCTCGGCGACGGCGGCGGAGTCGTCCATGGAGCCCTTGACCACCTCGGCCCGCTCGCGGACCTCGGGGGCCAGCCGGGACGGGTCGCGGGCGATGACCCGGACCGGGGCGCCCGCCTCGATGACACGTGCGAGGGTCTGGTGGCCGATACTTCCGGTGGGCGTGGTGACGACGATCATGTGTCTCTCCGATCCGCAGCACAACAGCACGAACAGCACGAACAGCACGACGACACGGTGGCGCGGCAGCCCGGCAGACGCGCGGCCGGGAAGCTGGACAACCGCAGCAGAAGTAAACTCTACCGTACCGTTTACTTCGCGCACAGGAGGGACGGACTCATGGCTCGACGCGGGGACGAACTGCGGGAGCACATCCTGCTCGTCGCGAAGGACGTCTTCCTCGAATCGGGTTTCGAGCGCGCCTCGATGGACACGCTGGCCGCGCGCGCGTCGACCTCGAAGCGGACGCTCTACGCGCACTTCGAGAGCAAGGACAAGCTCTTCCTGGCCGTGGTCGACCTGGTGCGCGAGCTCTACCTGGACCGGCTGCGGACCCCCGGCGAATACGCCGACGACGACACCGAGGCCGTCGTGCTCTACTGCGGCCGCTTCCTGCAGATGCTGCTGTGGGAGCCGACCGTGCGCATGTGCCGCCTCGGCATCGCGGAGGCGGAGCGGCTGCCCGAGGCGTCGGCGCGCTACTACGAGGCCGTCTTCGACTCCGCGCACCAGCGCCTCGCCGACCACATCGGCCTGCGGTACGGGCTGCCGCCCGCGGAATGCACCCGTATCGCGCACGACCTCATCGGGCGCACCCTGCACCCGCGCTTCCCGCGGGCGCTGTTCGGCACCGAGCGATTGCTCACCGAGCGGCCGGAGCGGGAGTCGATCGCCACCGACGTCGACCTCGCGCCCATCCGCGCGGCGGTCGCCGCCGCGCTGCCGCGGGCCCGGTGAGCCGCCGGCCTACGGCTTGATGGCGACGCCCACCCACAGGCTCACGTCGGCGTCCGACACCAGCGGGGTCTCGGCGCGGTCCGTCTCCTCCGGGCGCCAGCGGTGGCCGACGACGATGCCCGGCTCGACCAGGTCGAGACCCTCGAAGAAGCGCTCGACCTCCGCGCGCGTACGCACCTGGGTCGGCGTGCCCGAGCTGCGGTAGACGCCGACCACCTCCGCCCACATCTCGGGGTCGAAGTCCGGCGTGCAGTGGCTGATCGCCAGCGCGGAGCCGGACGGCAGCGCCGCCATCAGCCGGGAGACGATGCCGTACGGGTCGCGGTCGTCGGGGATGAAGTGCAGCAGCGCGTTGAGGCTCAGCACGGCCGGCCGGGACAGGTCCAGCGTGGCCGCCAGCGTCTGGTCGGACAGGATCGCGTCGGTGTCGGTCGCGTCGGCCTGTACGTACGCGGTGCGGCCGGCCGGGGTGCTGCGCAGCAGGGCGCGCGCGTAGTTGAGCACGATCGGGTCGTAGTCGACGTAGACCACCCGCGCGTCCTCGGCGACGGACTGCGCCACCTCGTGCAGATTCGGCGACGTCGGGATTCCGGTGCCGATGTCCAGCCACTGCCTTATCCCGTAGGAGCGGGCCAGCACGCGGGTGGCGCGGTGCATGAAGTCGCGGTTCTCGAGCACACCGAGGAAGACGCCGGGGAAGATGGTGGCGACCTCGTCGGCCGCCTCGCGGTCGGGGCGGTAGTTCGTCCGCCCGCCGAGGAAGTAGTCGTACATCCGCGCGCTGTGCGGGATGTCCGTACGGATACTGGCCTGCAGCTCGGCTGCCGACTCCGACTCCGCGTCGTCGAGAGCTGTCCCGTCCGCCATGTCCACAACCCCGCCGCCACTCGGACCCGGGGCCGCCCCCCGGTGACCACCGGTATCTTCGGCCCCCATCATAGGCCCCGCCGCAGGCCACTCCGCCCGGGTCCCTCCCCAACTTCCCTGCACCCAGGGCATTTTGACCGCGCAAAACCCGGTTGCGCCGAAACCCCGTTCGGCGCGCTCCCGGCGCCCCCGGGCCGGGACCGCTTCGTGGGCGGCGGTCGCCACCGCTCTCGGCCTGACCGCAGGACGCCCGCGCCCGCACCACCCGCCACCGCCTCCGGCACAGACGGTCGCAATCGGGGGCGTCCGGGGCGGAGTCGGAGACATCGGCCCCGGAGGCTCGGGCGCGTGGGGCATCTTCCGCGCCGACCCATGCACGACGCATGAATAAGGTTAGGCTAACCTAAGCTCCATGATGCCTGGCCAGAGAGCCGCCGGCAGTCGGGCGCGCTCGCGCGGCCATGGGCTGTCGGCCACAGGAATGACGGTCGCCTACGACCGGACCGATGTCGTGCACGACGCCGCGATAGCGATCAGGCCCGCCGAGGTGACCGCGCTCGTGGGTCCGAACGGCAGCGGGAAGTCGACGCTGCTGCGTACGCTCGCCCGGCTGCAGCGCGCCCGGAGCGGCACGCTCACGGTCGGCGGCGAGGACGGCGAGGGCGGCAGGAGCGGCGACGCCACGGACGGCTTCGGGCTCGACTCGCGCGAATTCGCCCGGCGCGTCGCGCTTCTGACGCAGGGGCGGCCCACGCCGAGCGGGCTGACCGTGCGCGACGTGGTCGACTTCGGGCGCTACCCGCAGCGGGGGCGCTGGGGACGTCCCGACCCCGGCGGGGCCGCCGTCGTGGACCGGGCACTGGGGCTGACCGGGGTCGCGCACCTCGCCGCGCGCGGCGTCGACCAGCTGTCCGGCGGACAGCTCCAGCGGGTGTGGCTCGCGAGCTGCCTCGCCCAGGAGACCGGTGTGCTGCTGCTCGACGAGCCGACCACGTATCTCGACCTGCGCTACCAGGTCGAACTCCTCGACCTGATCCGCGACCTCGCCGACGGCCACGCGATCGCGGTCGGCGTCGTCCTGCACGACCTCGACCAGGCGGCGGCCGTCGCCGACCGGATCGCCCTGCTCAGCGAGGGGCGGATCGTCGCCGACGGCCCGCCCGGGGACGTGCTGACGCCGGATCGGCTCTCCGAGGTCTACGGCATCCGCATCGACGTCGACACCGACACCTCGACCGGCCGGCTGCGCACCCGCGCGATCGGCCGCCACCACACCCGTACCGAAAGGCGCCACCCCTCCCGATGAGATCCCTCACCACCCTGCCCGCCGGCCGCCGCCTCCTGGCCGCCGCGGCCGCCGCCACCGCCGCGGCGCTCTCCCTGACCGCGTGCGGTACGACCCACTCGGCCGCCGACGCCGCTCCCCCGGCCACCACCGGCTCCGGCGCCACGACCGCCGCCGCGGGCCCGATCACGCTCACCGACGCGACCGGTGCGACGGTGAAGCTGGACGCTCCCGCCACCAGGGTCGTCGGCACCGAGTGGAATGTCGTGGAGGACCTCGTCACGCTCGGCGTCGCCCCCGTGGGCGTCGCCGACGTGAAGGGTTATCAGGCGTGGGACTCCGCGGCCCCGTTGACCAACTCCCCCAAGGACATCGGCACCCGCGGCGAGCCGAGCACGGACACCGTCGCGTCGCTGGACCCCGACCTCGTCGTGGCGACCACCGACCTGCCGGCGTCGGCGGTGGCGCAGCTGCGGAAGATCGCGCCGGTCCTCGAAGTGCGCTCCGCGGACGCGGCCGACCAGATCGGCCTGATGACGAAGAACCTCGGCCTGATAGCCCAGGCGACCGGGACCACGGCGAGGGCGACCGCCGTCGGGCAGGCCTTCGACGCGAAGCTCGCGGCGAGCCGGGCGGCGCTGAAGGCCGCGGGCCTCGAAGGGGTGCGCTACGCCTTCGCCGACGGCTGGGTCCAGTCCGACCAGGTCTCGGTCCGCCCTTTCACCGGCGGCTCCCTCATCGGCGCCGTCAACGAGCGGCTCGGGCTGAAGAACGCCTGGGGGGTCAAGGGCGACAAGGACTACGGGCTGGCCACCACCGACGTCGAGGGCCTCACCAACCTCGGTGACGTGCGGTTCGCCTACATCGTCAACGCCGTCGACGGCGACCCCTTCGCGGACAGCCTCGCGAAGAACGCCGTGTGGAAGTCGCTGCCGTTCGTCAAGGCCGGCCAGGTGGACCGGCTGCCCGACGGTGTGTGGATGTTCGGCGGGCCGGCGTCGATGGAGGCGTACGCCGACGCCGTCGTCGACGCCCTGACGAAGTAGCGCCGTGGCCGTCACCGCACCGCCGCCCGCCGCGGCCACCGCCGAGCAGCCGACCGCGTCGGCGTCCACGTCCCGGGTGGGCGCGGCCGCGGTGACGGCGGCGCTCGTCCTGCTGGTCGCCGTCATCGCCGTCATCGACATCACCCAGGGAACGGCCGCCGTCGGCGCGAGCCAGGTGTGGAAGGCGGTCACCGGCCGCGCCGACCCGGGCGACGCGTCCGTCGTCGTCGCGTCGCGCCTGCCGAGAGCGCTCGCCGCCGTCCTGGTCGGCGTCGCGCTCGGCGCGGCGGGCGCCGCCCTGCAGGCGGTGAGCCGCAACGTCCTGGCCGCGCCCGACACGCTCGCGGTCAGCGCCGGCTCCTACCTCGCGCTGGGGGTGCTCACCGTCACCGGGGCGTCCTTCCCGCTGCTCGCCTCCTCCGGCGTCGCCTTCGCGGGCGGCATGGCGGCGGCGGCCGCCGTGCTCGGGCTGTCCGGGCTGGGGGCCGGGACCGTGCGGCTGGTCCTGGCCGGCAGCGCCCTGGCGCTCGGGCTCGGCTCGGTCACCGACGCGCTGCTCCTGCTGTTCCCCCAGCAGACCGACGGGCTCTACCAGTGGAGCCAGGGCAGCGTCAGCCAGAACGGCTTCGGCGGTGTCCAGCAGATGGCGCCGGTCGCCCTGCTCGGACTCGCCGGGCTGCTGCTGGTCGCCCGCCGCGTCGACGCCCTGTCGCTGGGCGACGACGCCGCCCGCGGGCTCGGCGTCCCGGTGCTGCGCACCCGGGTCACCGTCGTCGTGCTCGCCGCGCTGCTGTCCGCCGCCGCGGTGACGCTCGCGGGGCCGATCGGCTTCGTCGGGCTGTGCGCGCCCGCGCTGGTCCGGCCGCTCGCCCGCCGCGTCCGGGGCCTGGCACGGGCGCGGGCGGCCATGCCCTTCACGGGGCTGGTCGGCGCGGCGCTCGTGCTCGGCTCCGACGTGCTGCTGCGGGCGTCGGTGAGCGCGCAGACCGCGGTCGCGGTGCCGACCGGGGTGGTCACCAGCGTCGTCGGCGCGGTCTTCCTCGTCGTCATGGCGCTGCGCACCCGCGACGGCGGCGCGGCCGCCGCGCCGGACCGGCTGCGTATCCCGAGCCGGGCGGCCTTCACCGCCACGGTGGCCGGGCTCGCGGCGCTGCTCGTCGCCGTGGCGGTCGCGGCGGTGCTGCTGGGAGACACCAAGCTGCTGCTCGGCGACGTCGTCAACTGGGCACAGGGCCGCGGCGACCACGTCGTCACCTTCGTCCTGGACACCCGGGTGCCGCGGGTGCTCGCCGCGCTGCTGGCGGGGGCGGCGCTCGCCCTTTCCGGGACGCTCGTGCAGGCCGTCACCCGCAACCCGCTCGCCGACCCCGGCATCCTCGGCGTGTCCGGCGGGGCGGGCCTGGGCGCCGTACTGCTCGTCACCACCGTGCCCGCGGCGGGCTCGTGGAGCGTGGCCGGTGCGGCCTTCGCGGGCGCCGCGGCGACCGCCGCGCTGGTCTTCGGGCTCGCCGCGCGGGGCGGCTTCCAGCAGGACAGGCTCGTGCTGGTCGGGGTGGGCGCGTCGGCCGGGACGGCGGCGCTGATCAGCCTGCTCATCGTCCTCACCGACCCCTTCAACGCGACGAAGGCGCTGACCTGGCTGTCCGGTTCGACCTACGGGCGGACGCTGCCCGATGTGCTGCCGGTCGCCGCGGTGCTGGCCGCCGGCGCCGCCGTCGCGGTCGTACGCCGCAGGCGGCTCGACCTGGTCTCCCTGGACGACGACACCCCGCGGCTCCTCGGGCTGCGCCTGGCGCCGGCCCGCCTGGGCCTGCTCGCGCTGAGCGTCCTGCTCAGCGCGACGGCCGTGGCCGCCGCGGGCACGATCGGCTTCGTCGGGCTGGTCGCCCCGCACGCGGCCCGCGCCCTGGCCGGACGGCGGCACGTCCGGGTCGTCCCGACCGCGATGCTGCTGGGCGCCACCCTCGTCTGCGCCGCGGACCTGCTCGGCCGTACGGTCATCGCCCCCGCGCAGCTCGGCGCGGGCCTCATGACCGCGGTCGTCGGGACGCCGTATTTCCTCTACCTGCTGGTCCGCACCCGCCGGTAGCGCCACCGGGTCGCGGGAGCACGGCGTCGTCCCTGGTCCCCCGGGGCCGGCACCCGGTCCGGTGCGGCCCGGACCGGTGCCCGCCCCGGGGTGCGTGTCAGGCGGCGGAGCGCTCGGCCTGCGGGCGGCGCAGGGCCTGCTGGGTGAGGCCCGTCGAGGTGTAGCCCATGTCCAGGACGCCGACGTCGCGGCCGGGGGGCACGATCGCGTCGATGCGGTCGAGGACGTCGTCGGACAGGGTGGCCCCGGCGCTCGCGAGGAGGTCGTCGAGGTGGTCCATGGTGCGCGGGCCGATGATCGCGGAGGTGACCGCGGGGTGGGCGATCGCGAAGGCCATGGCCAGGTGGGTCAGCGGCATCCCGGCCTCCTGGGCGAGCGGGATGAGCTGCTCGACGGCGTCGAGCCGGCGTTCGTCGCCCATGTGGGCGAAGCCGAATCCGGCCCGGTGGGTGTCGGGCTCCTGTCCCTTGCGGTAGCGGCCGGTGAGCAGGCCGCCGGCCAGGGGGCTCCAGACCAGGGTGCCCATCCCGTGGCGCCGCGCGACCGGCAGCACCTCGCGTTCGATGGCGCGGTCCAGGATCGAATACGGCGGCTGCTCGGTGCGGAAGCGGTACAGGCCGCGCCGCTCGGCGACCCACTGGGCCTCGACGATGTCGGACGCGAGGAAGGTGGAGGAGCCGAAGGCCCGTACCTTGCCCGCCCGCACCAGGTCGGTGAGGGCGGCGAGGGTCTCCTCCACGTCGGTGTCCGGATCGGGCCGGTGCACCTGGAAGAGGTCGACGTGGTCGGTGCCCAGCCTGCGCAGCGAGTCGTCGAGCGCGCGCTCCAGCCAGCGCCGCGAATTCCCGCGCTGGTTGGGGTCGTCGCCCATGGGCAGATGCGCCTTGGTGGCCAGGACGACGTCGTCACGGCGACCCTTGAGCGCCCTGCCGACGATCTCCTCGGACTCGCCGCGTGCGTAGGCGTCGGCGGTGTCGACGAAGTTGATGCCGGCGTCCAGCGCCCGGTGGATGATGCGGACGCAGTCGTCGTGGTCGGGGTTGCCGATGGCGCCGAACATCATGGCGCCCAGGCAGTAGGGGCTGACCTTGATGCCGGTCCGGCCCAGGGTGCGGTATTTCACGGTGCTCCTCAGGGGTTGGGGTGTCCGCCGCACCGCGATACGCTCGGTAAACGGAACAGCGTTCCACTGGTGACGACAATACGGAACATCGTTCCGGTTAGCAAGGAGGACGACCCGTGGGCGACGAACCGACCCTCGCCGGGCAACCCCGCCCGGCCGTGCGCGCCGACGCGCAGCGCAGCATCGACGCGCTGCTCGCCGCGGCCGCCGAGGTCTTCGCCGAGGCCGGGGTGGACGCCCCCGTACGGCAGATCACCGCGAAGGCGGGAGTCGGCGCGGGCACCCTCTACCGCCACTTCCCGCAGCGCTCAGACCTGATCGCCGCCGTCTTCCGCCATGAAGTCGACGCCTGCGCGGCCGTCGCGCCCACCCTGGCCGCGCGGTACGAGCCGCTCGAAGCCCTCACCCGGTGGCTCCAGCGCTTCGCGGGCTTCATCGCCACCAAGCGCGGCCTCAGCGCCGCCCTGCACTCGGGCGACACCGCCTACGACAGCCTGCCCGGCTATTTCCAGCAGCACTTCGAGCCCGCGCTCTCGGCACTCCTGGACAGCGCGGCGAAGGCCGGCGCCATCCGCTCCGACGCCGACCCGTGGGACCTGCTGCGCGCCATCGGCAACCTCGCCGTGCCCGCCGCCGACGACGACGGCGGCCACACCGAGCGGATGATCGCCCTGCTCGTCGACGGCCTGCGCTTCGGCGCCCGGACCTGACCCGTCAGCCGGTGAGCCGTCAGCTCTCACGCCGGGCGTGCCGCAGCAGCACGTGCACGACCCGGACCACCGCGAGAGCGCAGGCCACTGTGCCGCCGGTGCGCAGCAGGAGGGTGTCGACGGCCGCGGGAAGGTCCCAGACCACGACGGGGCCGACGAGAGTCGCGAAGACCACCGCGCCGAGGAAGCACCCGCTGAGCAGGGCGTAGCCGATCTCGACGGTGGTCGCGTCGCGCTCGGCCTGGCTGTGTGTCCCTGAGGGCATGGGTCAAGGATCGCACCTCCCGCCACCGCCGGTCCATGGCCCGGGAATTCACGGCGTGTCAGGCGGGCCGGCGGGTGCGCGCGGCGCCCCCCGCCGGCCCGGTGGGTCACTCCTCGGCCGCCCCGGCCCGGGACCGCGGGTGTGTCGGAGGCGCCGGGCCGTCAGACCTGTCACCCGGCCGGGACCAGATGGCGGGTGAACCAGTCGGCGGCGAGTTCGCCCACCTCGGCGAGGGTGCCGGGCTCCTCGAACAGGTGCGTGGCGCCGGGCACCAGCGCGAGCCTGTTCTCGCAGCGCAGTTGCCGCTGCGCCTGCCGGTTGAGGTCGAGGACATGGCGGTCCAGGCCGCCGACGATGAGCAGCGTGGGCGCCTGGACACCGGGCAGCCGGGGTGCCGCGAGGTCGGGGCGACCGCCGCGGGAGACGACCGCGGCCACCCGGTCGCCGAGGCCGGCCGCCGCGTAGAGCGCCGCGGCGGCGCCGGTGCTCGCGCCGAAGTAGCCGACGGCCCGGTCCTGGGCCTCGGGCTGCCCGCCCAGCCACTCGGTGACCTGGGTGAGGCGCCCGGCCAGGAGTTCGGTGTCGAAGACGTTGGCCCGGTCGCCGGCCTCGGCCTCGGTGAGGAGATCGAACAGGAGGATGCCCAGGCCCGCTTCGACGAGCGCCGCGGCGACCCCGCGGTTGCGGGGGCTGTGGCGGCTGCTCCCGCTGCCGTGCGCGAAGACCACGATGCCCCTGGCGCTGTCGGGCACGGTCAGCTCACCGGCGAGGCTGCCGCCCGCCGTCGGGATGCCGACCTCCCTGCGCGCCGCCCGGCCGTTTCGCCGGGGCTCGCTCCCGTCGAGGTCGCGCTGTCCCGCCCTGGCCAGGCAGGCGGTGACCTCCGCGTCGGCGGTCTGCGTGAAGTCCTCGTAGAACAGGCCGATCGCGTGGAAGGGGCTCGGTGTGTCCACGCAGATGTACTCGTCGGCGTCGCCGGCCAGCCGGTCGGTCCAGTCGGTGGGGGCCACGGGCACCGCGAGGACGACCCTGCGCGCGCCTCGCTCCCGGGCGATCCGGCAGGCGGCGCGTGCGGTGGACCCGGTCGCGACGCCGTCGTCGACCACGACCGCGGTCCTGCCGGCGAGCGGCGCGGGCGGGCTGTCGCCCCGGTAGCGGTGGGCCCGCTGCCGCAGGACGCCGCGCTCCCGCCGCTCGACGGCGGCCAGGTCGTCGGCGCCGACCCCGGTCTTGCGTACGACCTCGTCGTTGACCACCCGGGTGTCGCCCTCACCGATGGCGCCCATGCCCAGCTCCGGCCGGCGGGGCACCCCCAGCTTCCTGACGACGCACACGTCGAGCGGTGCCCGCAGGGTGCGCGCCACCTCCTCGGCGACGGGCACACCGCCCCGGGGCAGGCCGAGGACGACCACGTCCCGGTCTTCCAGGTGTCCGCAGCGCGCCGCGAGTCTCCGGCCGGCGTCCTGTCGATCGTGGAACACGGCTCTTCGTCTCCCCTCGGCTCAGGGGCCCGTACCGGTGCGGCACGGGACCGCGGCGGGAGCCGGCCTGCCGGCGGACCGGGCGGCGAGGCGGCCCGCCGTGCCCCCGCCCTTTTCCACGCTACTCACCCGGAGAGGTCCGCGGCGACCTCCTGACCGGGCGGTACGGTCAGCGGCCGGTCGCCGAGGACGACGTCGAGCGGCTCTCGGCCGGAGTCGGGGACGCTGATGTGCAGGCGGCCGTCGCGCAGGACGAGGCCGACCCCCCAGTGGCCGCGGTAGCGCAGGGACAGCCGGAAGCGGGAGATCTCCGGCAGCGGCACCGGGTCGAGCCGCAGGGCGTCCGCACACGGCTCCAGGCCGGTCAGCCCCCGCTGGACGAGGTCGAGGGTTCCGGCCATGGCTCCCAGGTGGATGCCCTCGGCGGTGGTGCCGCCCTGCACGTCGGCCACGTCGCCGATGAGCGCTTCGCGGACGTAGTCCCATGCCTCGCCGCGGCGCGAGCGGGCCAGCACCCAGCCGTGCACCAGGCCGCTGAGGGTGGAGCCGTGGCTGGTGCGGGCGAGGTAGTGGTCCACGGTCGCGGTCCACGTGGTCTCGTCCAGCCGGTGGCCGAGCCGCGCGAAGAGGGCGGACAGCTCGGCGGGCGGGAAGAGGTAGCCGAGCATGAGCACGTCGGCCTGTTTGGACGCCTGGTAGCGGTTGACGCTGTCGCCCTCGGCCTCCAGGACGCGGTCGAGCCGGCGGATGTCGCCGTAGCGGGCCCGGTAGCCGTCCCAGTCCAGCTCGGCGAGGTCGCCGTAGCCGTCGAACTGGCTGATGACGCCGTCGTGGAAGGGCACCCGCAGCCGGCGCGACACGTCGTCCCACCGGGACAGCTCCGCCTCGTCCAGCCCCAGCCGCTCGAACAGCTCGTCCCTGCGGACCGCGGGGAGTGCGCCGGCCAGCTCCAGGGCACGGGCGAGGACCCAGGCCGCCGTCACATTGGTGTACGCGTTGTCGTCGACGCCGGGTGCCGGGGCGTCGGGATAGGCGTCGTGGTATTCGTCCGGGCCGACGACGCCCCTGATGCGGTAGCGCCCGAAGGCCGGGTCCCAGGCCGCGGTGTGCGCCCAGAACCGGGCGATCTGGAGCAGCATCTCGGCGCCCTCGGTGTACAGGAACCCGGTGTCGCCGCTGGCGAGGCCGTACTGCCACACGTTGTAGGCCACCGCCGAGCCGACGTGGTGCTGAAGGTGGGTGTGGTCGGGCAGCCAGCGGCCTGATCGCGGGTTGAGGTGCAGGCGCTGCGTCTCCTCGTGTCCGTCGCTGCCGCTCTGCCACGGGTACATCGCCCCCGGGCGCCCGGCGGCGGCCGCGGCACGGCAGGCGGCGTCCAGCCGGCGGTGGCGGTACATCAGCAGGGCCCGGCAGACCTCGGGCAGGTGCAGGCCGAGGAAGGGCAGCACGAACAGCTCGTCCCAGAACACGTGGCCGCGGTAGGCCTCGCCGTGCAGCCCGCGGGCCGGCACCCCCACGTCCAGGGCGGCGGTGTGCGGGGACAGGGTCTGCAGGACGTGGAAGCGGTGCAGCCGCAGGACGTGGCCGGCCTCGCCGGGCACGTCGAGCCGGGTGCTCCGCCACAGGCGGTCCCAGGCCGCCGCGTGCGTGTCGAGCAGGCCGGCGAAGTCCGGCGCCCGGGTGACCCGGTCGAGTGCCGCCTGCCGCGGGTCGCCGATCGCCGGGTCGCGCGAGGTGTGCAGGGCGACGGTCTTCTCGACGGCGACCGCCCGGCCGGGGAGCACGGGCACGGTGATCCGGTGGAAGAGCGCGTTCCCACCCGGCGCGAGCGTGGCGGCGCGGGCCTCGCCCTGCGTGGCGCGGCTGCGGGCGGCCATCGCGATGCCGACGCGTGAGTCGGTGGTGCGGCAGGTCAGCCACACCGTGTCCGTGCCGGTGGCGCCGGTGCGGTGCTCTGTGAGGTGCGCTCCCGCGAGGTCGCTGTAGCGCTCCACCCCGGCATTGCGCACGTTTCCGTCGAGTCCCGCCTCGATCTCCAGCTCGCCGCCCCACCCGTGGGCGGTGACCCGGGCCCGCTGCGCCGCCAGGTGCGGGTCGCCCATGTGGACCAGGCGGGCCTCCTCGATCGTCACCTCGCGCCCGTCGGGGTCGCGCAGGCGGGATCTGCGGGTCAGCACGCCGCGTCGCAGGTCGACGGTCTGCTCGTGGGCGAGCACGGTGCTGTCGTCGGCGCCGAACCAGCGGCCGCCCGCCGCACGGACCCGCAGGGGCAGCCAGTTCGGCAGGTTGACCATGTCCTCGTTGTCCACCTCGCGCCCGGCGACCTCGGAGGTGAGCCGGTTGTAGCAGCCCGCCGCGTACGTACCCGGGTAGTGCGCGGGCCCTGCGGTCGCCTCGGCCATCGCGCCGCGCGTGGCGAAGTATCCGTTTCCCAGGGTGCACAGCGCCTCGCGCAGCCGTTCTTCTGCCGGGTCGTAGCCCTCGTAGCGCCAAGTCCACTCCGGCCCCATCAGCGGTTCCTTCCGGTGGCCGTCGGGTCAGCCGCCCGTCCGGCACGCACGCGTCGCGGGCGGCGCGGTAGGGGGCAGGAGCGGGGGCCGTCACATGGACGAGACGCGGCGGCCCGTGACCTTGCGGGGCCTGATACGTATCCACAGGGGGCGGTCGCCGCCGGCCCACGGCTCGGTGGCCAGCTCCGCGAGCCGCCCCGCCGCCTCCGGATCCCCGACGTGCTCGGGATTGCCGGTGACCAGCACGCTCCAGCCCTGGCGGAGCTGCTCGTCGAACCAGTCGGCCTGGAAGGACATCGCGACGTCGGGCGACGGGTCCGCCGTGGTGCCCGGCGCCGTGCGGTAGGCGATCGTATGGGCGTCGACGGCGTAGTTGACCGGGACCACGGCGGGGCCGGGGTCGACGGGGAAGGCCACCCGGCCGAGACCGTGCGTACCGAGCTTGTCCCAGCACTCGGATTCGGTGAGCCGCACCAGGACGGGGCGGTCGGCGGGCCCGTCCTGGCCGGGAGGCAGGTCCGCGCGCCCCTCCAGCAGCTCCTCGTAGGTCATGTCGAGGGCGGCCGCGATACGGACGTAGCCGCCGCGGTCGAAGTCGGGCCCGGCGTCGAGCACCTGTTGCAGATAGCGCGGGGCCATGCCCACCCGCGTCGCCAGGTCCATCTCGCCCACGCCGAGCTGTCTGCGCCGTTCGCCGATTCGCTGGGCCAGAACCCTCGGCTCGATGCCCTGCTCAGCGGCTTCCGGCTTAGCGTCCACAGCGGACCACCCTCCTGTCCGGCCTGACTACCAGCTTCGCCCACCGAGCCGGCTTACGCCATCCGGGGGGCGGCGCGGGCACCGCGCGGCAGTCCCTGCCGGGCCGCGCACGGCGCGCTCCCACGCACCCGTCCGTACATCTCGCTCCCTTATCGTGCCCCCGGTATCGGGATCCTTTCCGGCCCCGGAAGGGCCGTCGCACCAGGAGTGAGTTATGGACACGTCATCGGCCGGCAGCGCCAGTGGGGAGCTGACGCGGCGCCTCGGGGTGTCCGACGCCGTGCTGATCGGGCTCGGCTCGATGATCGGCGCCGGGATCTTCGCCGCGCTCGCCCCCGCCGCGTCGGCCGCCGGGTCCGGGCTGCTGCTCGGGCTGGCGCTGGCCGCCGCGGTGGCCTACTGCAACGCGACCTCCTCCGCGCGGCTGGCGGCGCGCTATCCCCGGTCGGGCGGCACGTACGTCTACGGGCGGGAGAGGCTCGGGGACTTCTGGGGGTACCTGGCCGGGTGGGGATTCGTCGTCGGCAAGACCGCCTCCTGCGCCGCGATGGCCCTGACCGTCGGCACCTACGTGCTGCCGGGCCAGGCCCACGCGGTCGCGGTGGCCGCGGTGGTGGCGCTGACCGCGGTGAACTACGCCGGGGTGCGCAAGTCCGCCCTCCTGACCCGCGGGATCGTCGCGGTCGTACTGGCGGTGCTGGCCGCCGTGGTCACCGCCTGCCTCACCTCGGGCTCCGCCGAGGCGGCCCGCCTGGACATCGGCACGGACGCCACGGCCGGCGGGGTGCTCAGGGCGGCGGGCCTGCTCTTCTTCGCCTTCGCCGGCTACGCCCGCATCGCGACGCTCGGCGAGGAGGTCCGCGACCCCCGCAGGACCATCCCCCTCGCGATCCCGCTGGCGCTGGGCATCACCCTGGTCGTCTATGCGGCGGTCGCCGTCTGCGTGCTGCTGGTCCTGGGCCCCGGCCGCCTCGCCCACTCCCCCGCCCCGCTGGTCGAGGCGGTCCGCGCCGCCGGGGTGCCCGGCCTGGCGCCGGTCGTGCGGGGCGGAGCCGCCGTCGCGGCCCTCGGCTCGCTGCTCGCACTGATCCTGGGGGTGTCGCGCACCACCCTGGCGATGGCGCGCGACCGGCACCTGCCGCACGCGCTGGCCGCCGTGCACCCCCGATTCGACGTCCCGCACCGCGCCGAAGTCGCCGTCGGGGCGGTGGTCGCCGTCCTGGCCGCCACGACGGACGTGCGCGGCGCGATCGGCTTCTCCTCCTTCGGCGTGCTGGCCTACTACGCCGTCGCGAACGCCTCCGCCTGGACTCTCACCCCGGAAGAGGGCCGCCCGGCGCGTGTCGTGCCGATCGCCGGCGCCGCGGGCTGCCTGGTCCTGGCCTTCGCCCTGCCGCTCTCCTCCGTGCTGGCGGGTGCCGCGGTGATCGCGGCCGGGGCGGCCGTCTACGGCCTGCGTCGCCGCGGCTGAAGGGAGACCGGCCTACCGCTGTGCCAGGTCACCGGCGCGCGGGGGCGCCGAGCGGGCGGACTCTAGGGTCGGGTGGATGTCGAACAGCCGGTCCATGCCGACCAGTTCGAGAAGCTTTCGCAAGGCGGGCTGCGGTGCGGCGATCCGCAGCTCGGTGAGCCGGCTCGCGGCTATCAGCACGCGCAGGAAGCTCGAGTCCCCGAAGGTGACGGCGCTCGCGTCCAGGACGACGACCGGCGACTTCGCGGCGGCGGCCCTCAGCCGGGCGGCGAGGGGCTCCAGGTTCTCCACGTCGAGGTCTCCGTAGGGCGCCACGACGGGGACGGCGGTCTGTTCGGACCGCTGGGGCGGCATGGATTCGATGGTCACGCGTGGCGTATGCCCAGGCCGGGACGTGTCATGCCGGCCGGTTCGCGCGTCGGCCGTCACGCAACATGAGGTTGCGCGTCGTCGGGCGGACGGCTAACGTCATGCGCAACCGTTGGTTGCCCATGGGAGGTCCGTAGTGGAGTTCGGAGAGCTGGCACGCGAGATCCGCATCGACGCGGCGCCGGAGATCGTGTTCGACGTGGTGAGCCGTCCCGAGCACATCAGGATGTGGTGGAGCGACGACGCGTCGTTCGAGCCCGCGGCGGGCGCGGTCGGCGAGCTGGTGTGGGGCGACCGCGCCGCGGTCGAGAAGATAGCGGTGGTCGAGGTCGATCCGCCCCGCAGGTTCGCCTTCCGCTGGGTCGCCCCCGCAGGCCGGCTGCCCGACGCGGGCAACTCCCTCCTGGTCACCGTCGAGCTGGAGCCCTCCGGCGACGGGACGATCCTGCGGCTGACCGAGAGCGG
The DNA here is from genome assembly GCA_036015235.1 of Streptomyces sp. NBC_00433. Lineage (NCBI taxonomy): Bacteria > Bacillati > Actinomycetota > Actinomycetes > Kitasatosporales > Streptomycetaceae > Streptomyces > Streptomyces sp. NBC_00433. Next base: position 241,406 of record CP107926.1, read on the forward strand.
CTGGCGGGAGCGCGGCTGGGAGGCCGCCGTACTCGAGGAGGCCTTCCACGACCACGAGCGCGGCTGGGACGTCTTCCTGTCCAGGCTGCGCGGCTACGCCCCCTCGGTGGTGGCACGGTGACCGCCGTCGACGACGAGCTGTGGTCGGCGATCGGCGACCCGACCAGGCGCCGCCTGCTCGACCTGCTGCTCGCGGAAGGGGTCGGCACCCCGACCGGCCTGAGCGACCGCCTCCCGATCTCGCGCCAGGCGGTGGCCAAGCACCTGGGCGTCCTCGATCGCGCGGGTCTGGTGCACGCCACGCCGATGGGCCGCGAGCGGCGCTACGAGGTCGACGAGGCGCAGCTCGCCCGAGCCGTCCGCCAACTGAACGAAGTCGGCAGGACGTGGGACGCGCGGCTGAACCGCATCAAGCGCATCGCGGAACAGATCCAGCGCCAGGAATCCGACTGACCGTCGGGCCCGCGCACCTTTCCGAAGTACCGACCATCCGTGGAGGACGCACATGAGTGGACCGCTGCTTGCCGACAGGACCGCCGTGATCTACGGCGGCGGGGGCGCCATCGGCGGCGCCGTCGCCCGGGTCTTCGCCCGGGAGGGCGCGAGGGTCTTCATCGCCGGGCGGAGCCAGGCGAGGCTCGACGCCGTGGCGCGTGACATCGCGGCCGCGGGCGGGACGGCCGAGACCGCACAGGTCGACGTTCTCGACCAGCGGGCGGTCGAGGACCACGCCGACGCGGTCGCGGCGGCGGCCGGCGGCATCGACATCGCCCTCAACGCCGTGAGTGTCATGCACGATCAGGGGACCCTGCTGGCGGACCTCTCGCTGGAGGAGTTCATGCGGCCGATCGACGGGTTCCTGCGGACACTGTTCATCACCAGCAAGGCGGTGGCGCGGCACATGGGCCGCGAGCGCCCCGGCGTCATCCTGACGCTGTCCGAGCCGGGCTCCAAGCTGGCCGTCGGCGGCATCCTGGGGCACAGCGTGAGCGCCGCGGGCAAGGAGGCCTTCTCGCGGGTCCTCGCGGCGGAGCTGGCGCCGGGCAACATCCGGGTCGTCTGCATCCGCCCGCACGCCGTCGTGGACGCGCCGGCGGCGGGTTCCTACACCGAGGAACTCTTCGAGCCGATGGCGGCGGCGGCCGGGCGGTCGGTCCAGGAACTCCTCGAAGGCGGCATGGCGCAGGGGACGCTGCTCAAGCGGCTGCCCTCGCTCTCCGACGTCGCGGAGACGGCCGCCTTCCTGGCGTCCGACCGGGCCGGGGCGATCACCGGGACGGTCGCCAACCTGTCCGCGGGGGCACTCGTCGACTGAGCCCGCCGCCGCGGCGCGGTGTCGCACCGAGGTGCCGGTCACCGGTGGACCGTGACACGGTGGAAGGCGTCCCGCGGTGCCTCAGGCCTCGGCCGTGATGACCGCCAGCTCCGAGTCGAGGGCCTCGGCCACCTGGCCGAGGTCGCCCTGCACCCGCGCCCGCAGGGCGTCCACGAACGAGATGACGTCCTGCTCAGGCAGGCGTACGCACACGGCGGGGAAGGGCCCGAGGGTCACCTCCACGCAGCGGATCCCGGTCGAGCCCCAGGACGGCCGCACCTGTACGTCGCCCTCGCCGACGGCCGCTTCCCGGCCCTCGGCGAGCACTTCCCAGCCGAAGGTCCAGGCGATCGGCTCCTCGCCCGGAACGCGCAGGACCATTTCCACCGCCAGCGGGTCCCGGGAGCGGTAGACGAGGTCGACGGCCACCAGCGCCACCCACTCGTCCGGTATGTCCAGTGCCGCCACCGTGTCCACCCGAACAGTCGCTTCCTCGCCACGGCCCATGCCGCATCCTCCCTGGCTCACTGACGCGTCGACGGCCCGCGACGTCGCCCCGGAACGGTTCCGCCCGTCGGCGGTCCACCGGTCGGCTGTCCGCTCGACGCCTCGTCAAACCGGCCTGGAGGAAGCCTCCGGCGCCGCCCGGCGCACCGCGGCCGGGGTGTGTCGGCCGGAGGGATGCGGGCACGCGGGGACGCAACGGAACAACTCACCGGAAGGAGTCCGCAGATGTCGACCATCGAGGAGTCGGTGGAGGTCGCTGTTCCTGTCGGCACCGCCTACAACCAGTGGACCCAGTTCGAGGACTTCCCGAAGTTCATGGAGGGTGTCCACCGCATCGAGCAGCGCACTCCCACCCTGACGCACTGGGTCACCAGCGTGGACGGTGTGCACCGCGAGTTCGACGCCGAGATCACCGAGCAGATCCCCGACGAGCGGGTCGCCTGGACCACGGTCGACGGCGAGGCCAGGCAGGCCGGCGTCGTGACCTTCCACCGGCTCGACGCCTCGCACACCAAGGTGATGCTCCAGATGGAGCACGATCCGCAGGGCATCGCCGACACCGTCGGCGACAAGCTGGGCTTCGTCCGCCGCCAGACCAAGGGCGACCTGCGCAGGTTCAAGTCGTTCATCGAGTCCCGCGGCAGCGAGACGGGAGCCTGGCGCGGCCAGGTCTGAGCACCTCGCGGGCCGCGTGCTCCCCGGACGCCGGGGGCACGCGGCCCCTTGCGGTCTCCCTCGCCGGAGGTGGGCACCCACATCGGCGGCCCCCGGTCACACCGTCCGCCTGACCTCGCGGCCGGCGGCTGCCGTGGCCAGTCGCAGGGTCCGCTCGACCGCCTCGGGGATGTCGCCGACGGGGAAGTGCGCGTGGTGTACGACCCCGTCCGGGCCGGTCACGAGGATGAGCCGCTTGAGGCGGAGCCGGCCCGCGCCGCGGAAGGTGGGCAGGCGCAGGGCGGCGGACAGGTGGTGCCGGGCGTCGGAGAGCAGCGGGTAGGGCACGGACTGGGCGCGGGCGAAGGCGGCCTGTTCGATCGGGAGTTGGGTGCTGACGCCGTGCACGGCCACGCCTGCCCGCCGGAAGTCGGGCCACGCGTCGCGGAAGAGCAGGTTCTCCAGGGTGCATCCGGGGGCGCCGGGGATCGGGTCGCTGCCCCAGTCCACTCCGGTGCCGGGGTAGGTGAACAGCACGGTGGCGGCGGCGCCCGGGTCGGCCGGCGGCCGGTCGGGGCCGTCTGCGGCGGGCAGCAGGAGGTCGGCCGGCAGCCGCGTGCCGGCCAGGGAGTGGACGCGGGAGTGCTCGGCGCCGGACGGCGCGGCCGTCGCGGTGGCGGTGCCGTCGCCCAGGACCCAGCGGTCGCCCCAGTCCTGCATGGCGACCAGTAGCGGCAGCAGGGCCAGGCCCGAGTCGGTGAGCAGGTATTCGTACCGGACGGGGCGGCGCTGGTAGAGGCTGCGGCGCAGGACGCCGCGGGCGACGAGCTTGCCGAGCCGTTCGGTCAGGACCTTGCGGGACAGGCCGAGTTCGGCGGCGAGGGCGTCGAAGCGCACGTGGCCGCGGGCGATCTCGCGCAGCACGAGCACGTTCCACCAGTCGGCCAGGACGACGGCGGCCTGGGCGATCCCGCAGTTCTCGTCGGCGTTGTGCATCTTCATCACCGCAGAGTACATTCCTTTTCGGAACTCACTTTGTTCTCGGGGGGAACTTATATCCCGCCGTGCGGACCGACCGTCGGGAGTAACTGCCATGACCGCCATCACCCGGATCGTCGCGCGCGAGATCATCGACAGCCGGGGCAACCCGACCGTCGAGGTCGACGTCGAACTGGCCGACGGCTCGACCGGCCGCGCCGCCGTGCCCTCCGGCGCCTCCACGGGCGCCAGGGAGGCCGTCGAGCTCCGCGACGAGGACCCGGCCCGCTTCCACGGAAAGGGCGTCCGGCGTGCCGTCGACGCCGTCAACGACTCCATCGCGGACGCCGTGGTGGGGCTGACGGCCGAGGACCAGGCCGCCGTGGACGCGGCCCTGATCGAGCTGGACGGCACCCCGGACAAGGCCAGGCTCGGCGCGAACGCGATCCTCGGCGTCTCGCTGGCCACCGCCAAGGCCGCCGCGCTCGCCCACCGGCTGCCGCTCTACCGCTACGTCGGCGGGGTGGACGCGCGGCTGCTGCCCGTGCCGATGATGAACATCGTCAACGGCGGCGCGCACGCCGACAACCGGCTGGACTTCCAGGAGTTCATGATCGCCCCGATCGGCGCGGCCACCTTCGCCGAGGCGGTGCGGATGGGCTCCGAGGTCTTCCACACCCTGCGCCGCGACCTGCTGTCGGCCGGCCACAGCACCGGCGTCGGCGACGAGGGCGGCTTCGCCCCGGATCTGCGGAGCGCCGAGGAGGCGCTGGACTTCGTCGTCCGCGCGATCGAGCGGACCGGCTACAAGCCCGGCGCGGACATCACCGTCGTCATGGACCCCGCCTCCTCCGAGTTCTTCCGCGACGGGGTCTACGACTACGTCGGCGAGGGTGTACGCCGCAGCGTCGCCGAACACGTCGACTACCTCGCGAAGCTGGTCGCGGACTACCCCGTCGCCTCCATCGAGGACGCGATGGCCGAGGACGACCGCGACGGGTGGCGGCTGCTGATGGCGCGGCTCGGCGAGCACTGCCAGCTCACCGGCGACGACGTCTTCTGCACCAACGAGACGCTGCTCCGCGAGGGAATCCGCGACGGCGTCGCCAACTCGATCCTGGTGAAGGTCAACCAGATCGGCACCCTCACCGAGACGCTGGCCACCGTGGGCACCGCCCACCGCGCCGGCTACACCGTCGTCATGTCCCACCGCTCCGGCGAGACCGAGGACACCACCATCGCCGACCTCGCGGTGGCCACGGGCTGCGGCCAGATCAAGACCGGCTCGCTGTCCCGCTCCGACCGCACCGCCAAGTACAACCAGCTCATCCGCATCGAGGAGGAGCTGGGCACCCAGGCACGCTACGCCGGCCGCGACGCACTCGGCCTGCGCCGCTAGGGCCCGGGAGCCCGTGGTCCCGCCGGCGATGAGGAAGCGCGGCCAGCCTCGCGCCGCCCTGGATCGAACCCGGGCTCCGCGCCGCGCAGCACGTCGGAGAGCAGCGGACCCTCGAACCGGTGGCGCCGCGCCCCGCTGGTGGCGCACTCCAAGCCGACCCGGGCACGCTGCCGGGGCCACGCCCGCAGATCCGCGACGCTGAGCCGGGCAGGTCGGGCGGCGTCCCCGGTCAGGTCGAGCCGCGCGTGCCCGGCCACGGCTCCTGGAGCCGTGCGACACGCCCCCGGAACACCGTCACCCGGCCGGGATCGGCTGCGTGAGGTTCACCGGGTTGCCGTCGGGGTCCTTGATGTGGGCGACACGCTGTCCCCACGGCATGTCGGTGGGGCCGCCGCTGATCGAGCCGCCCAGCGCCACGACCCGGCCGAGGGTCTCGTCGACGTCGTCGACATCGATGCTGAGCAGGATCCGCGGCGCCGCCCCGGTCCCCGGGTCCTCCTTGGCCACCAGGCCGAGGTCGGTGTCGCCGATGCGCAGACCCAGATAGAAGGCCGGGCCTTCCGCCGGTACACGGAAGGTCTCCTCGGCGCCGAACAGTTTCGTATAGAAGCCGAGCAGAACATCCTGGTCGGCGGTCACGATCACGGGCTGGATGGTGGACATGGCACTCCTGTCGAGAACGGTCCTGTCGCTTGATAGACCGTTCGAAGGCGGAGAACTCATCGGCGGAGCCGTCCCGCCGACCGGCCACTGGTCGGCGCCCTCCCACCGGCACACCCAGGCCGGCCCCGCCGGCCCAAGGACGCCGGGGGGCAGGGGCGTTGACTCCCGGGAATCGTGAAAGGATACTTTCACGCCATGGATGCCGACAATCTGCTGGGCGACCTGACGATCACGGACCCCAGGGCGATGCGCGCCCTGTCGCACCCGGTGCGGCTGGCGGTCCTTGACCTGCTTCGCCGTGACGGTCCGGCGAGCGCCACGGAACTCGCCCGGGAGATCGACGCCTCGCCGTCGGGCATCAGCTGGCACCTGCGCCATCTGTCCGGCTTCGGTCTGGTACGTGACAGTGAGCCCGGCCCCGACCGGCGCTACCGGCGGTGGGAGGCGGTGGCCCGCGGTTTCCGGTTCGAGGTGCCGGAGGATACGAACGACGTTGAGGGCAGGTCGGCCGCCCGGCTGCTGTCCGAGCAGATGTTCCTGCAGGCCGGGGAGACGCCGGCCCGCTGGATGGCCGAAGTCGAGCCAGTGCTCGATCCGGTCTGGCGCCGGCTGGCCGGCCTGGCCAACACCCGGGTGGTGCTCAGCGCGGACGAACTCGCCTCCGTCGAGGCGGGGATCGAGCGCCTGCTGGCCCCCTACGTGACCCGCGACGCGGCCGACTGGCCGGCGGACGGCCGCCGCGTGCGGCTGATGCGCTACGTCCTGCCGGAGGGCGCCGGGCTGCCCGCGAGGGGCGACCGGTGAGCGACGCGGCGCCCCTGTCGCTCTGGCGGGACCGGCGCTTCATACGCTTCTGGTCGGCGCAGACCGTCTCCCAGTTCGGTGACCGGATCACCGAACTCGCGCTGCCGCTGATTGCGGTGACGACGCTGGACGCCTCGGCCAACCAGGTGGCCTGGCTGACGGCGCTGGTCTGGACACCGAATCTGGCAGCCGTCGTGCTGGGCGCCTGGGTCGACCAGCGGACCCGCAAGCGCCGGCTGATGGTCGCCGCCGACCTGGCCCGCGCGCTGGTGCTGCTCAGCCTGCCGGCGACATACCTGGCCGGAGCGGTGACGCTGGCGCAGCTCTACGCCGTCGCGGCGCTCACCGGGACCGCGGCGGTGCTGTTCAACACCTCCTACTCGGCCTTCTTCGCCCACCTGGTGCCGCGAGCGTCCTACGTGGACGCCAACAGCAAGCTCAGCACCAGCCGTTCGGCCTCCTTCGTGGCGGGCCCCGCGATCGGCGGCGCGCTGGTGCAGGCGCTGAGCGCCCCGGTGGCCGTCCTCGCCGACGCGGGGTCCTTCCTGGCCTCCGCCTTCCTGGTCGGACGCATCCGCACCGAGGAGCCGCCGCCCTCCGCGGCGCACCCCTCGGTGCTGCGCAGGGCGAGGGAGGGGCTGGCCTTCGTGGTCCGCCACCCGGTTCTGCGGGCCACCCTCGGCTGCGCCGCCACCGTCAACTTCTTCACGTTCATCTCCGGCACCGGTCTGCTGGTCCTGTTCGCCACCCGCGACCTGCGTCTGACGGCCGGCGGGATCGGCCTCGCACTCGGCGTGGGAGCGACCGGGGCACTGCTGGGGGCGGTCATCGCACCCCGGATGTCCCGCAGGTGGGGCGTGGGGCCGAGCATCGCGGTGGGTGCGGTGCTGTTCCCGGCGCCTGTCGCCGTCGCGGCCGTCGCCGGCGGGCCGCTGTGGGTACGCGGCGGAGCACTGGCCCTGGCGGAATTCCTGGCCGGGATCGGGGTGATGTTCTTCGACATCAACCTCAACTCGCTCCAGACCGCCGTCATCCACGACGGCATCCGCAGCCGGGTCTCCGGCGCGTACAGCACCGTGAACTACGGTGTGCGCCCGATCGGCGCCGTCGTGGGCGGCGTGCTCGCCACCGCGGTGGGACTTCGCCCGACCCTGCTGCTGACCGCCGCCGGCGGCGCGCTGTCCGTGCTGTGGCTGGTCTTCTCGCCCGTGGCGCGCATCCGCACCCTGGACCAGGCGCCCGCCGTCGCGGCACAGCGGGCTACGCGGTCTTCAGCGGCTCCTTGAACGCCTTGCGGACCACCGGTCCGGCCAGGGGGATGATCGAGCCCATCACCTTCGCCTTGAGAGAGGTGGGATGCCGTTCGAGTTCGACGTCGATGCGGCTGCCGCCGTCCGTGGGGGTCATGCGGTAGTTCCAGCCGCCCGTTCCGAAGGGAATCGACTCGCGCGTGGTGACGGTGACCGTGTTCTGTGACGGGTCCCATTCGTAGCGTGCCCGCTCCCACGACTTGGCATTGCCCTCGGTGACCTCCGCCCATGTGTCCCCGCGGTCGTGGACCTGGAAGTGGTCGGCGTCGATGGAAGGCCACTCGTCGACACGCGAGGGGCTGAAGTTGGTCAGGACCTCCATCGCCTCGGACGGACTCATCGAGGAATTCAGATGAAAATGCAGGGTTGCCATGACCTGATCTCCTTGATTCGGGGAGACCGACTCGCAGTCCCGCTGCTCTTCTCGGGACGGATTCGGGCAGGCCTGCCTTCTGACGGCCCTCTTCCATGGTGCGCCTCCGCCCGGCTCCGCGCACCGGCAGCGGGATCCGCCGGTGCGCGCAGCCGGCGGGGCCGGAAAGCGCCGTGCGGCTTGCCGGCCCCGAAAGCGGTCGGGTCAGGAGGACCGGTCGGGCAGCTCCGCGCGTACGGTGCGGGCGGCCGCGACGAGGTTCGCCAGGGAGGCGCGGGTCTCGGGCCAGGTGCGGGTCTTCAGGCCGCAGTCGGGGTTGACCCACAGGCGGTCGGCCGGGATGGCCTCAAGACCCTTGCGGAGCAGGGCTGCCGCCTCGTCGGCACCGGGGACGCGCGGGGAGTGGATGTCGTAGACACCGGGGCCGGCTTCGCGGGGGTAGTGGTGGGCGGCGAGTTCGCCGGCGACCTGCATGTGGGAGCGGGCGGCCTCCAGGCTGATCACATCGGCGTCGAGGTCGTCGATGGCCTGCACGATGTCGCCGAACTCGGCGTAGCACATGTGGGTGTGGACCTGGGTGTCCGGGCGCACCCCGGCGGTGGTGAGGCGGAAGGCCTCGGTGGCCCAGGCCAGGTAGGCGGGGCGGTCGGCGGCGCGCAGCGGCAGGGTCTCGCGCAGCGCGGGTTCGTCCACCTGGATGACGGCGGTGCCGGCGGCTTCGAGGTCGGCGACCTCGTCGCGCAGGGCGAGGGCGACCTGGCGTGCGGTCTGCGCGAGCGGCTGGTCGTCGCGGACGAAGGACCAGGCCAGCATGGTCACAGGACCGGTCAGCATGCCCTTGACCGGGCGGGGCGTCAGGGACTGCGCGTAGGCGGTCCAGCGCACGGTCATCGGCTCGGGCCGGGAGATGTCGCCGGCCAGGACCGGCGGCCGTACGTAGCGGGACCCGTAGGACTGCACCCAGCCGTGCCGGGTGGCCAGGTAGCCGGTGAGCTGCTCGGCGAAATACTGCACCATGTCGTTGCGCTCGGGCTCGCCGTGCACGAGGACGTCGAGACCGGCCTGCTCCTGGAAGGCGATCACCTCGGCGACGGCGTCCCGCATCCGCTGCTCGTACGCGGCGGCGTCGATCCGTCCCGCGCGCAGGTCGGCGCGGGCGCTGCGCAGGTCGTCGGTCTGCGGGAAGGACCCGATGGTGGTGGTCGGCAGCGGCGGCAGCCCGAGCCGCTCGCGCTGGGCGGCGGTGCGCCCGGTGTACGGCTGGGAGCGGCGGCCGTCGGCGTCGGTGACGGCCGCCGTACGGGCGCGCACGGCCGGGTCGTGGGTGATCGCGGATCCGGCGCGGGAGGCGAGGTCCGCCCGGTTGGCGGCCAGTTCGGCGGCGACGGAGTCGGTGCCGGCGGCAAGGGCGCGGGCCAGGGTGGCGATCTCGGCGGTCTTCTGCCGGGCGAAGGCGAGCCAGCGCCGCACCTGCGGGTCGAGGTCGGTCTCGGCGGCGGCGTCGAGCGGCACGTGCAGCAGCGAGCAGGACGCGGCGACGTCCACCCGGTCGGCGAGGCCCAGCAGGGTGGCCAGGAGGGACAGCGACTTCCCGTAGTCGTTGATCCAGATGTTGCGGCCGTCGACGACGCCTGCCACGAGCCGCTTGCCGGGCAGGCCGCCGGCGGCCGCGAGGTCGCCCAGGTTCGCCGCCGCCGGTCCGGTGAAGTCCACGGCCAGGCCCTCGACGGGGGCCTTGGCCAGCACCGGCAGGGCATCGCCGAGGCGGCCGAAGTAGGTGGCGACCAGGAGTGCGGGCCGGTCGGTGAGGGCGCCGAGGTCGCGGTAGGCCTCTTCGACGGCCTTGAGTTCGGCCGGGCTGCGGTCCTGGACCAGGGCCGGTTCGTCGAGCTGGACCCATTCCGCACCGGCGGCGCGCAGGTCGGCGAGCACCTCGGCGTAGACGGGCAGCAGCCGGCCGAGGAGCGCGAGCGGGGCGTATCCGCCGCCGACGCCGGGGGCGGGCTTGGCGAGCAGCAGGTAGGTGACGGGGCCGAGCAGCACGGGGCGGGCTTCGAGTCCGAGGGCGAGGGCCTCCTTCAGCTCGGCGACCTGTTTGGCCGAGTCCGCCGTGAAGGTGGTGGCGGGTCCCAACTCGGGCACCAGGTAGTGGTAGTTGGTGTCGAACCACTTCGTCATCTCCAGCGGCGCCACGTCCTGCGTCCCGCGGGCCATCGCGAAGTAGCCGTCCAGGGCGTCGGCGCCGACCGCGGCGCGGTGGCGCTCGGGGACGGCGCCGACCATCACGCTGGTGTCCAGCACGTGGTCGTAGTAGGAGAAGTCGCCGGTCGGGACCTCGTGGACGCCGGCCTCTGCCAGTTGCCGCCAGTTCTCCCGGCGCAGGCCTGCCGCGGCCTCCCGCAGGGCGTCGGCGCCGACCCGGCCCTTCCAGTAGCCCTCGACGGCCTTCTTCAGTTCCCGGTGCCGCCCCTGCCGGGGGTAGCCGTACACGGTGGCCCGTGCTGCCGCGGCTGCGGTCTTCGGTGTCACGGAACTCTCCTTCGCGAGCTGTCTCCTGGGACGTCCCGGTGGCGGGAGGAGGGCGCGAAGGCATGACGACCGGCCGGGAGCCCCGACCGCGCGCGGAGCGCGGCGGACCGCCTGGCGTTCACCGACCTGCCCTCGAGGTCACCGGGAACTCCGCGCACGACCGTCGTACGCGGGCGACAGGCAGGTCTTCGGACTCGCGGGCGCATCCGCCGAAGGCGGACACCTACTGGCCGTCGCTTCCCAGGCCCGGCCGGGCCCAGTGCTCATGACGGCGGTCGTTCCCACTCACCGCTGCGGGGCAGTCCCGGATTTGCACCGGGTTCCCTCTTGCGACGCGCCTGCCTGGCGGGCAGGGCGAACCGGTCACCCCCTCAGGATAGGGGGCCGCCCGCGGTTCCGGGCGCCGCCGCGCGTACGGCGACAGCCGAGGTCAGCCCGGCGCCTCCAGGGCGTCTTTAGAAACCATCAAGGGGGCAGGCCTTAGCATCGGGCGCATGACGGTTCTGCCTGACGACGGAATCCCGCTCGGTGCCGAATTCCCGGCCGGCACCCACGAGGAGTGGCAGCAGCTCGTGGCGGGTGTCCTGCGCAAGTCCGGCAAGGACCTGTCGGGCCCCGAGGCGGAGCAGGCGCTGTCCACCGCGCTGGACGACGGCCTTGTCGTACGCCCCCTCTACGACTCCGGCACCACCGCTCCCGACCCCGGCCTGCCCGGCTTCCCGCCCTATGTGCGCGGGGGCCGGCCGGTGGGCGGCTGGGACGTACGCCAGTGGCACAGGGCGCGCACGGCCGAGCGGGCCAACGAGGCCGTGCTCGCCGACCTGGAGGGCGGCGCCACCTCCGTGTGGCTCTCGCTGGGCGCCGAGGGCCTGCCCCCGGCGGGCCTGGAGCGCGCTCTGGAGGGCGTCTACCTGGACCTGGCGCCCGTCGTGCTCGACGCGGGCCCGCAGCTGCGGGCCGCGGCCGACGGGCTGCTGCGGCTGTACGACCGGCAGGGGGTGGCCCCGCAGGCGGCGCGCGGCAATCTCGGTGCCGATCCGCTGGGCCACAGCGCCCGTACGGGGCAGGCCGCGGACTCCGGCGACGCCGTCGCCCTGGCCCTGCGGATCCACCGGGCCTACCCGGGGCTGCGGGCGCTGACCGTGGACGCCCTGCCTTATCACGAGGCCGGTGCGTCAGCCGCCCAGGAACTGGGCTGCTCGCTGGCCACCGGGGTCGCCTACCTGCGCCTGCTGACCGCGGCGGGACTGAGCGTCGACGACGCCTGCGGCCAGCTGGAATTCCGCTACGCGGCGACCGCGGACCAGTTCCTGACCATCGCCAAGCTGCGGGCCGCCCGCCGCCTGTGGACCCGGGTCGCCGAGGTGTGCGGGGCGCGGGAGGCCGCCCCGCAGCTCCAGCACGCGGTGACCTCGGCGGTGATGATGACCCGCCGCGACCCCTACGTGAACATGCTGCGCACCACGCTGGCCGCCCTGGGCGCCGGTGTCGGCGGCGCCGACTCCGTCACGGTGCTGCCCTTCGACCACGCGCTGGGACTGCCCGACGACTTCGCCCGCAGGATCGCCCGCAACACCTCCTCCATCCTGCTGGAGGAGTCGCACCTCGGGCGGGTCGCCGACCCGGCCGGCGGTTCCTGGTACGTCGAGCGGCTCACCGACGAAGTCGCCCACGCCGCCTGGGACTTCTTCCAGCAGCTGGAGCGGGCCGGCGGCCAGGAGGAGGCGCTCCGCTCCGGCCTGGTCGGCGAACGCGTCGCCGAGGTGTGGGCGGCGCGCACCCGGGCGCTCGCCACCCGGCGCGAGCCGATCACCGGGGTCAGCGAATTCCCGCACCTCGCGGAGCGGCCCGTCGAGCGCGCCGCGCCGCCCGCCCATCCCGCGGGCGGCCTGCCGCGCGTACGCCGGGACGAGGCCTACGAAGCGCTGCGGGCGCGCTCCGACGCCCATCTGGCCGCCACCGGGAGCCGCCCCGCGGTCTTCCTGGCGGCGCTCGGCCCCGAGTCGGCCCATGCCGCGCGGGTCTCCTTCGCCTCGAATCTCCTCCAGGCGGGCGGGGTGCTGCCGGTGCACGACCCGATCACGGTGGACGCGGCCTCGGCCGGCGAGGCGTTCGCCGCCAGCGGCGCCCGTATCGCCTGCCTGTGCTCCAGCGACGCGCTCTACGACGAGCAGGCCGACGCCGTCACGGACGCGCTCAGGGCGGCCGGGGCGGAACGGGTCCTGCTCGCGGGCCGTCCCGGCAAGGGGCCGGACGTCGACGGCCACCTCTTCCTGGGCTGCGACGCGGTCGCCGTCCTGACCTCGGTCCTCGACCGCGTGGGAGTGACGGCATGATGCAGATCCCGGACTTCTCGCAGATCCCGCTGGGCCCGGGAACCCCGCCGGGGGCCACCCACGAGCAGTGGCGCCAGGCGGTCAAGCAGGCCACCGGCAGCAGCGCGGCCGATCTCGTCTGGGAGACCCCGGAGGGGATCGCGGTCAAGCCGCTCTACACCGGCAGCGACCTGGAAGGCCTGGACTTCCTCGGCACCTACCCGGGTGTGCCGCCCTACCTGCGCGGCCCGTACCCGACGATGTACGTCAACCAGCCCTGGACGATCCGGCAGTACGCGGGCTTCTCCACCGCCGAGGAGTCCAACGCCTTCTACCGCCGCAACCTCGCCGCGGGGCAGAAGGGCCTGTCGGTGGCGTTCGACCTCCCCACGCACCGCGGCTACGACAGCGACCACCCGCGGGTGACCGGGGACGTCGGCATGGCCGGTGTCGCCATCGACTCGATCTACGACATGCGGCAGCTCTTCGACGGCATCCCGCTGGACCGGATGACCGTCTCGATGACGATGAACGGCGCGGTCCTGCCCGTCCTCGCGCTCTACATCGTGGCGGCGGAGGAGCAGGGGGTGCCGCCGGAGAAGCTCGCGGGGACCATCCAGAACGACATCCTCAAGGAGTTCATGGTCCGCAACACCTACATCTACCCGCCGCTGCCCTCCATGCGGATCATCTCCGACATCTTCGCCTACACCTCGCAGAAGATGCCGCGCTACAACTCGATCTCCATCTCCGGCTACCACATCCAGGAAGCCGGGGCCACGGCCGACCTGGAGCTGGCCTACACCCTCGCCGACGGGGTGGAGTACCTGCGGGCCGGCCAGGCCGCCGGACTGGACGTCGACGCCTTCGCGCCCCGGCTCTCCTTCTTCTGGGCGATCGGCATGAACTTCTTCATGGAGATCGCGAAGCTGCGCGCGGCCCGGCTGCTGTGGGCCAGGCTCGTCAAGCAGTTCGACCCGAAGAATCCCAAGTCGCTCTCCCTGCGCACCCATTCGCAGACCTCCGGCTGGTCGCTCACCGCGCAGGACGTCTTCAACAACGTGACACGCACCTGCGTGGAGGCGATGGCCGCCACCCAGGGCCACACCCAGTCGCTGCACACCAACGCCCTGGACGAGGCGCTGGCGCTGCCGACCGACTTCTCCGCGCGGATCGCCCGCAATACGCAGCTGTTGATCCAGCAGGAGTCGGGCACCTGCCGGGTGATCGACCCGTGGGGCGGCAGCGCGTATGTCGAGCGGCTGACCAATGACCTCGCCCGGCGGGCGTGGCAGCACATCCAGGAGGTCGAGGCCGCGGGGGGCATGGCACAGGCCATCGACGCCGGCATCCCCAAACTCCGCATCGAGGAGGCCGCGGCGCGCACCCAGGCCAGGATCGACTCCGGGCGCCAGACCGTCATCGGCGTCAACAAATACCGCGTCGACTCCGACGAGAAGATCGACGTCCGGTCGGTCGACAACTCCGCCGTCCGCGCGCAGCAGGTGGACAAGCTGCGCCGGCTCCGGGCCGAGCGCGACGAGGGCGCCTGCCAGGACGCCCTGCGGGCGCTGACCGAGGCGGCGGGACGGGAGCCGGGGCCGGACCTGGAGGGCAACCTGCTGGCGCTCGCGGTCTCCGCGGCCCGCGCCATGGCGACGGTCGGTGAGATTTCCGACGCACTGGAGAAGGTCTACGGCAGACACGCCGGCCGGATCCGTACGATCTCCGGTGTGTACCGCAACGAGGCCGGCCACTCCCCCGCCGTGGACGACACCCGGGCGCTCGTCGAGCGCTTCGCCGAGGCGGAGGGCCGCCGGCCGCGCATCCTCGTCGCGAAGATGGGGCAGGACGGGCACGACCGGGGCCAGAAGGTCATCGCGACCGCCTTCGCGGACCTGGGCTTCGACGTGGACGTCGGCCCGCTCTTCCAGACGCCGGCCGAGGTGGCACGGCAGGCGGTCGAGGCCGACGTGCACGTGGTCGGCGTGTCGTCGCTGGCCGCCGGGCACCTGACGCTCGTGCCCGCGCTGCGTGCTGAGCTGGCCGCCGAGGGCCGCGAGGACATCATGATCGTGGTGGGCGGGGTCATCCCCCCGCAGGACATCCCGGCGCTGCACGAGGCGGGCGCCGCGGCGGTCTTCCCGCCCGGCACGGTGATCCCCGACGCCGCGTACGACCTGATCGGCCGGCTCGGCGCCGCGCTGGGCCACGACGGGGCGTGACCCCGACATGGACATCGACGTCGACGGCTACGTCCGGGGCGTACTCGACGGCAGGCGCGCGGTCATCGCGCGGGCCATCACGCTCGTCGAGTCCCGCCGCCCGGACCACCGGGGAGCGGTCCAGCAGCTGCTGACCGAACTGCTGCCGCACAGCGGCGGCGCCCGGCGGATCGGGATCACCGGTGTCCCCGGGGTGGGCAAGTCCACCTTCATCGACGCCTTCGGCAGCATGCTCACCGCCCGCGGGCACCGGGTCGCGGTCCTCGCGGTCGATCCGTCCTCCACCCTTACCGGCGGCTCCATCCTCGGCGACAAGACGCGTATGGAACGCCTCGCCGTGGACCCGTCGGCCTTCGTCCGCCCCTCCCCGAGCGCGGGCACCCTGGGCGGGGTGGCCAGGGCGACCCGGGAGTCCATGGTCGTCATGGAGGCCGCGGGCTACGACGTGGTGCTGGTGGAGACCGTGGGCGTCGGCCAGTCCGAGACGGCTGTCTCCCGGATGGTCGACTCCTTCCTGCTGCTCACCCTCGCCCGCACCGGCGACCAGTTGCAGGGCATCAAGAAGGGCGTCCTTGAACTGGCCGACGT
This sequence comes from Streptomyces sp. NBC_00433, assembly GCA_036015235.1. Taxonomy (NCBI): domain Bacteria; kingdom Bacillati; phylum Actinomycetota; class Actinomycetes; order Kitasatosporales; family Streptomycetaceae; genus Streptomyces; species Streptomyces sp. NBC_00433. Next base: position 257,066 of record CP107926.1, read on the forward strand.
GATCGCCGTCAACAAGGCGGACGGCCGCCACGAGCAGGACGCGCGCTCCGCGGCCAGGGAGCTGTCCGGCGCGCTGCGCCTGATGCAGCCGGCCGACGCGGAGTGGACCCCGCCGGTCCTCAGCTGCAGCGCCCTGGAGTCGGCCGGCATGGACACCGTGTGGGAGCGGCTGGAGCAGCACCGCACCCTGCTGGACTCGGGCGGCAGGCTCGCCGCCAAACGGCGTGACCAGCAGGTCGACTGGGCCTGGAGCATGGTGCGCGAGGACCTCCTCGGCCGCCTCCAGGGCCACCCGGCCGTCAGAGCCCTGGCCCCGGAGCTGGAACAGCAGGTCAGGGACGGGAAGATGACCGCGGCACTGGCCGCGCAGCGCCTCCTCGGCGCGTTCGACGGCAAGGCGGAGGACTGAGCGCGCCTGCCGCCCGGTCAGCCTGCGGGCACCGCAGCGCATTTAGGCGTCTCGGCTGGTGGTGCGCACCGCGGTGACCGTTCTGCCACTGGACGGTTGGGGAATCGCCTGTTCAACGGGGTTGGCCCAGGCCGGCTTCGTGCCGCTCGGCGATGATCGGTCACGTTCCCGCGGCACCGGACGGCCTGGCTGCGGGCTCGTGGAGTCTCGCGATCGAGCTGATGAGCTCTGTCTCGGCTTGAGCGAGGTCCGGCCACGGGAACTGGTAACCGTTGCGCAACAGAACGAAGCCGTGCATGGCCGCCCACAGCAGCGTCGCGGTGGACAGGACGTCGGTCACGTCGGAGGATCCGTCGGCGACGCAGAGCCGGATGCTCTCCATGAGGTAGGCGAACGGCCCGGCGTCGGGGTCGCGGGTGTCCGGCTCGTCCGCGGAAGTGGGACGGGGTTCCTCTCCGCGAAGGAGCCGGTTGCGCTGGAAGAGCAGTCCATAGAGATTCGGGTTGTCGACTCCGAAGGCCATGTAGGCGCGGCAGCCGGCGACGAGCCGGTCCCGAGGCGCCTCGATTCCCTGTTTCGCCTCCGCGATGCAGCGGCCCAGTTGGGCGAAGGTCTCGACGGTGACGGCCTGCACGATCTCGTCGGGACCGGTGAAATGCAGGTAGATCGACTGCGGTGCGATGCCGATCCGCCGCGCCAGCCCCCGCAGGGTCACCGAGCTCGCGTAGCCGTCCTCGACAAGGATCTCCCGGGCGGCCGACACGATGTCGCCGCGCAGTGCCTGCCCCGCGCCTCGGGCGTTGCGTCGTCTGGTCCCGGCGGCCTCTTCGCTCACGGCCGTAACCTTACGCCGTTGCCGGACCGGGGCGAACCCGCGTCAGCCGAGAGGGTCGGGGACCTGGTCGGCAGTGGCCGCGGCGCGCAGCAAGGCGGTGTCGTCCCCACGGAGCGGCTGCCCGTGGCCGAAGCAGACGGTGTCGACGTCGATGTCGGCGAAGCGGCGGAAAGACGCGCCGGCTCGTGGCCGGTCCAGGTTGAACGGCCCCAGGATGACCTGGCCCTGGTGCTCGGTGGCGATGTCACCGGTGAACAGGACGGCCTCGTTCGGGAAGTGCAGCGCGATACTGCCGTCGGTGTGGCCGGGAGTCGACAGGACGCGGGCGTCTATCGCGTCGAGGACCTCGTCGTCGTCGAGCTCGCGGTCGACGCGGGACGGCGGGGCGTCGGGGATGCCGCCGGCTATGTGGGCGTAGAGCTCCTCCTCGGCATGGCTGAGGGCGGGAAGCGAGCCGTAGCCGTCCCCACGGATGATCGGGGCGTCGCTGCGGTGCGCCCAGATGCGTACATTCCGCCAGCCGGCCAGTTCGGCGGCGGACCCGGCGTGGTCGGGATGCCAGTGCGTCAGGATGACGTGGGTCAGCGACTCCCGGTCCAGGCCCCAGTCACGCAGAGCCTCGGTGAGGATCTTGCCCTGCCCGGCTATGCCGGTGTCGACCAGCACCGCGTCCGGCCCCCGGCGCAGCAGGTATGCCTGTCCGGGCCCGTTGTCGAGCACCATACGCAGGTCAGGACGCAGGTCAACGATCTTCACAGCAGTCTCCCATGATCAAACCCGATGGATGCGTGGGGCAGCCGTGAGCTTCCACTAGCCTCACGCCCTTCACCTCACAGGCGTGATGTTACGCGCGTGATCTTGAGCTTGGCAATGCCCCCCACCTGTACCCGAGCCCGGGACCTGTCGTCGACCGGGTGGTCAGCCCGCGGCGCAGACGGTGCCGTTGAGGGTGAAGGGGGCGGGCTGGGCGAAGTTTCCGGTGTAGGTGCCCTGGAAGCCGAAGGACTGGCTGCCGCCCGCCGGTATCTGGGCGTTGTACGAGACGTTGGTGGCGGTCACCGCGCCGGAGGAGGGGCTGATGGTGGCGTTCCAGGTGCTGGTGACGGCCTGGCCGGAGGGCAGGGCGAAGGCGACCGTCCACCCGTTCACGGCGGTGGAACCGGTGTTGGTCAAGGTGATGTTGGCGGTGAATCCGCCGGGCCAGGTGCTGGGCACGTAGACGGCCGTGCAGCTCGGGCCGGTGCCGGTGCCGCCGGTGGTCGACCCGCCGTTCGTCGAAGTGCCGCCCGTAGTGGCGCCCGTGGTCGTCCCGGTGCTCGTCCCGGTGGTTGTGGACCCGCCGGTGGTGGTCGTTGCGCCGGTGGTCGTGGTGCCACCGGTGGCGGGGTTGCCGCCGAAGGTCACGTTGAGGGTGCCGTCGGAGCCGAAGGACCAGCCCAGCGCCCCGCTGTACTTGCCGCAGCGCGACCCGTTGACGCCGGACCAGAACTGGTTGGAGCTGTCGGCGTCGCCGACGACCTTGTCGTTGGTGCCCGAGCCGCTGCGGCACGAGGTGTTGCTGCGGAAGGTGGACGTGCCCGCGTCGAAGGAGAAGTTGCGCTCGGTGTTGTTGATGCCGACGTTGCCCGAGACCGTCATCGCCCCGGGGTTGCTGTTGTACGTGAAGCCGTGATGGCCGTTGTGGTAGGCGATGTTGTTGCGGACGATGTGGTTGACCTTGATGTCCTCGCCGCCGAGCTTGAAGCCGTTGCGGTCGCCGCTGCCGGCCTGGCCGCCGTTGGACAGCGTGCCGTTGTCGTACGACAGGGAATTCTCGATGGTGACCGGGCCGATCGGGCCGGTGTCGGACTTGGTGTACAGGTCCCAGCCGTCGTCGATGTTGTTGTGCGAGACGTCGTAGCGGAAGACGTTGCCGGTGCCGACGGTGAGCTTGGCGGCGAAGCCGTCCGCGTCCTCGCCGTCGGAGTCGGCGTTGTCGTGCGACTCGGAGCTGATCACCAGGTTGTTGGACGGCCAGCCGCTGATCGAGGTGCTGGAGTCCGCCCGGGATATCTGGAGGCCGGAGTCGCGGTTGAAGGCGGTGACCGTGCGCTCGATGATGTTGTTGCTGCCCCCGACGGAGATGCCGTTGTCGCCGGCGTGCTCGACCGTCAGCCCGTACAGGTGCCAGTACGAACCATTGAGTTCCAGGCCCCGGTTGGCGGAACTCTCGCTCTGCGCGGAGAAGTTCAGCACCGGGGTCTCCCCGGGGTATGCCGAAATCTCCTTGCGGGCGCTGGACGTGCCGTTGTTGCCGGCGGCGATGGTGACCTTCTGCGCGAGGTTGTATGTGCCCCCACGCAGGTAGACGGTGCCGCCGGCGGTGATCCGTGTGACCGCCGACGCCAGCGTGGTGGGGTCGGACTGCGAACCCGACGCGCCGGCCGTGCCGGACGGTGCGACGTAGAGCGCGTTGCTGTTCACGGCAGGGGCCGCCTGCGAGACCGCGGGGTGCAGCACGGTCAGACCGGCTGCCGCGACCACCGCCGCGGCAGCGGCGGCGAGGCTGCCTGTACGCAGCCGGGACCTGGCGGGAGAGCCCCCGGGGTCCGGCGGGCAGGCAGGGAGGATCCGAACATGCTTCATGGTGGCGAGACCTTTCGAAGGGCTGGGTGGGTCCGGGGTGCGACACGGGCCGCCGCCTTCCCGCCGGACGGCCCGGACGTGCCGGTCCGGCCGGAGGCGGCGGTCACTGCGCCGGGTTCCAGCCGTCGCCGCCCGCGAGGCAGGCGGCGGCTGTGAAGGCGGCGGCGTTGGCTGCGGGCAACTGCGAGCGGGCGGAGTCGACGGTCGCGCCGGGGCCCGTGTCGGCGTGCTCGCCGTAGCGTCCCGGCGTCCAGGCGGCGCCGGAGACACCGGTCCACGGCCCCTCGGTCCTGATCGCCGCGGGCAGTGTGCTCTGCCGGTCGCCCTCCGTGGCCAGTGCCACCGCCTGGGTGCCGGTCGCCGAGGGGTTGGCCTGGCGGCTGGACAGGTCGCGGAAAGTGAGGTGCTGCGCGGTGAAGCCGTCGGCCTTCACGTGGACGGTCGCCTACCCCTCCGTGCCGTACGTCCCGCCGCCGGCCGCGTTGACCGCGGCCTGGATGGTGGAGAACTGCGCCCCGGAGCGCGCGACGGCGAGCGCGGCACCGACGGCGGGACGCACCCCGCGTACGCGGGAGCGGCGGTCGGGCCGAGGGCACACAGCGCGCCTGCCGGCGCCGAGGTCAGGGCCGGCCCGCAGGACAGGGAAAACATCTGACCGTCCTCAGAGGTGGGGGGTGAGGCACGATGAATTGCGTGAGCGCTAACACTCACTACTGCCGTATCGCACTGCGAGCGGGCGCGGCACGGACGGAAGCGCTTCAGGTGACGAAGCTAGGACCAACTCCCGCTACTGACAAGACATCGGGCGTAGATCGTCGAAGCGCTTCGACCCCCGGAGTGCTCGACACGCCCGCGACAGGCGCGGCTCAGGCCCAGCGGTGGCGGAAGCCGGCGGCCAGGGCCGACGAGGGTGGGCGGTGGCGCCGGGGTCCGGTCCTTCGGCTGTCGAGCCCGATCGCCGCGAAGGCATGGAGTCGTGCCCCGGAAAGGGTGACGGCCTCAAGGAGGTCGCAGGCGAGGAGGGCGCCGACCTGGGAGCGCGGGAAGTCTGCCGATGTCCGGCGGCGGGCGACCAGGTCGGTGCCGGCGGAGCACACACGGCCGTCGCCGGGTCGCCGCTGGGTGTCTTGGCACCAGGGGGGCGTCCACACCGAGCCGGTGCGAATCCTTGACAGGTCGCGGGCACTGGGGCAGCGTCATTGTCCCGAACCCACTGGGTCACGAGCGTGGAGTGACGGAAGCCGATCACAGAATGTTAGCGCTAACAATCCCGGGCGAACCGACGACGGGCAGGAGGATCCCGGGAGACGAGAACCTCACATCCGCTTCGAGGCGTACCACCCCACGTCCGGACCCAGGTTGGCCAACGACAGCCCGTGGAGGAAGAGATCCCATGCTGCGATCCTGGTATCTGAAGTTCCGCCTGCTCAGCCTGCTCCTGGCGGTCGGCGCCGCGTTCGGGCTGGGTCTGCCCGCCGCGCCGCAGGCTGCCGCCGCCTCACTGACACAGATCACGAACTTCGGCACCAACCCGACCAACCTGCAGATGTACGTGTACGTGCCGAACAACGTCAAGGCCAACCCGTCGGTCCTGCTCGCGCTGCACGGGTGCCAGGGCTCCGGGCCCTACCTCTACTCCAGCACCGATTTCGGATCGCTGGCCGACCAGTACGGCTTCATCGTCATCTATCCCTCGACGAACCCGGGCGGCAGCTGCTGGGACGTCTCGTCCAACCAGGCGCTGACGCGCGGCGGCGGCAGTGACCCGGTCGGGCTGATGTCCATGATCACGTACACCGAGCAGCACTACGGCGGGAACCCCAACGCCGTCTACGTCACCGGCGAGTCGTCCGGCGGGATGATGACCAACGTGATGCTCGCGGACTACCCGGACGTGTTCAAGGCGGGCGCGGCGTTCATGGGTGTGCCCTACCACTGCTTCTACACCGGCACGTCGCGCGGCTGGAACGGGCCTTGCGCCGGGGGCCAGGTGTCCATGACCGCGCAGCAGTGGGGCGACATGGTGCGCAACACCGCCGATCCCGGCTATACCGGGCCGCGCCCCCGCGTGCAGCTGTGGCACGGCACCGCCGACACCACGCTGAACTACAACAACCTGGGCGAAGAGATCAAACAGTGGACGAACGTCCTCGGGGTGAGCCAGACCCCGTCGTCGAACGACACCCCGGTCACCAACTGGAACCGCACCCGGTACAACAACAGTTCGGGCACTACGCAGGTCGAGGCCTACAGCATCGCCGGCGCCGGGCACCAGTTGCCGATCCAGGGCACACCGATGGCCGCCTATGCCATTCACTTCATGGGGCTGGACGGCGGCGGCTCCACCGGCGGCGGAACCGGCGGCGCCACGGGGGCGCTGCACGCGGTGGGTGCGGGCAAGTGCCTGGACGACCCCAACTCGACCACGGTGCTGGGCACCCAGCAGCAGATATACAGCTGCTCCGGTGGGGCCAACCAGACCTGGACGCACAACTCGTCGAACGAGCTGACGGTCACCGTCGGAGGCAGCACGCTCTGCCTGGACGCCAATGCCAAGGGCACCACGAACGGCACCAAGGTGGTCACCTGGTCCTGCAACGGTCAGCCCAACCAGCAGTGGAACATCAACTCCAACGGCACGGTCACCGGCGTCCAGTCCGGCCTGTGCCTGGATGTGACCGGAGCTTCCACCGCCAACGGCGCCCTGGTCGAACTCTGGTCGTGCAACGGCGCCAACAACCAGCGGTGGACTCTCGGATAGCCGATTCCGACGCACCTCTCGTTCAGCCACCCGTAGCCGCCCGACGGCAGGCGCCGGGCGGCAGTCCGGAGGAGGCCGCAGCGACGGTCTCCTCCGGGTACGGGTGCGCGCCTGCTCCGGCGAGCGGGCTTCAGCGGCGGCGCAGGCGTTTGTCGGTGATCGGCGGGGTGGGGTCGATGGAGAAGTCGCCGGGATTCACGTCGACGCCGGACGGGGTGCCGTTCGGCCGCTTCGCCAACGCGGCCGACTACCCGCCGGGCACCAGCAAGTGCACCGGCGGCAGCATGGTCCGCACCGCACAGCAGTGGGGTGACGCGGTGCGGGCGGCCTACCCCGGCTACAACGGCCCGCGGCCGCCGATCCAGTTGTGGCACGGCACCGCGGACAACCTCGTGCCGTACCAGCTGCTGCAGGAAGACATCAAGCAGTGGACCGACGTCTTCGGGCTCAGCCAGACACCCACCTCCACCGACACCCCGCAATCCGGCTGGAACCGCAGCCGCTTCGCCGATTCCTCGGGCAGGGTCGACGTCGAGGCGTACAGCATCCAGGGCGCCGGCCATGAACTGCCGCGTACGGGTATGGCTGCGTACGCCATCCACTTCTTCGGCCTCGACGGCACCACCGGCACGACCGGCGGCACGTCGTCGGGTACCTCGACCGGCACGAGCACGGGCACGTCGACCGGCTCCACGTCGGGCACGTCGAGCGGAACGTCCTCGGGCACCACGTCCGGGACGACCTCGGGTACGAGCACGGGTACATCCACAGGTTCGACCGGGGGGAGCACCGGCCGGGGCTGCACGGCCGCGTACCGGACGGTCTACTCGTGGCAGGGCGGCTTCCAGTCCGAGCCGACTGGTCCGACCGGCTATGTCGGGCCGGTGGGCCGTGAGCGAGGTCAGCGGCGACCAGTCCACCGGGTACTGCCCGGAGGTCACCTCCTGGGCGGAGGTCGCCCGCGCTGCGCCGGCCGATCGTCCTCGGAGGCGGAGTTCTCTGGTGGAGAGAACCACGGGCTCCGGAGGACTCTGCGGTCCGGGTGACCCTGCCGGCTGTCCGGTTCCGCCCGGGACGCGCGGCGCGCCGGCCTCGAACGCGCTGGGACCGCCGTTGAGAACGGTCGCCTGAGTCTTCACCGCGCCACACCACCGGCGAAGTGGAATCCGGCGCCCACCCGACGCGAAAGCCGGGCCCTCCGTCTGCCCCGGCCTCGAATAGAGCCCGCCACGCGGAAACGGAATACACATCGGCGAACTGACGGCTACTCATATTTTCCCCTCCTCCGAAAATATCTTCCCACGGCGGCTGATGCGGCCTAGGATCCTGTGCTGTCGCAAGCCGGACTACTTGGAGCGCCAAATTACTTTCATCAGGTGGCGTCGTTTCCGCCACCTGAATCGCGGACGCCTGGTCCGTCTCAATGCGGCAGATCCGGCTGTGATCGGTGGTCTCCGATCGCACCTACTGGGCAGCACCATCGAACAGGAGAAAACGTGCAGACGGTCAAAAGGTTTGGGACGGTCGCGGCAAGCGTCGCCATCGCGGGAGCCCTGTTGGGGAGCGGTGCCACGGCACACGCCAACGCCGGGGAGAACGTGACCTCCGTGTATGGCCTGCAGTGCTCCGGCAGCGCGTATTCCTACTGGGTGTACAGCTTCAGCCTGCTGAGCAACAACAACGCGAACGTCGGCGTCAGGGACGGCTGCTCCGACGGCAACGGCGTCTACTCGCTCTACGACCGCGTCAGCAATCACGGCCTGCGACTGGACGACACCAACGGCTACGGAACGACCGTGTACAGCAGCAGCAGCACCAGCAACTACGTGCAGAAGGTGACAGGCTGCCTCAACATCTCCCTGACTCCGGACCAGTGCGGCCCGGACGACCGACCGGGCGACGGCCGCTGATGTCATGAACGTCGGGGGCAGAGGCCACGACGCCCTGCCCCCGGACGCTCCTTCGCGACGCGATCGCGGAGGCCGTTCGCAATATCTACCCGAAAGCGCGCCAAATGACCGATCTCGACGCTGGGCTCCCACCCGCTCCCGTATTGAAGATACGGGACCTCCACTTCACCATACGAAAGCGTTCGCTTTTCGATGGCCTGAATCTCAGCGTCAGCCCTGGTGAATCGGTTGCGATCACAGGGCCGAGCGGCTCGGGTAAAAGCACCTTGCTGTCATCGGTCCTCGGCCTGGTAAAGCCCGACAGCGGACGCATTCTTGTCGCGGGCACCGACGTCACGAAGCTGCGGCGCGCGCAACTGGCGAAGCTGCGGAGTGAGACCATCGGCGCCGTCTTCCAGTTCGGCGAACTGCTTCCCGAACTGAGCCCCCTTGACAATGTGGCCCTGGCGGCGCTCCTGTCACGGTCCGACCGCAGGGGGAGCTTCGAGCGGGCCCAAGCCCTTCTCGATGAGCTGGGCGTACCGCGGGCGACCACGACGCAGGAGCTCTCCGGCGGCGAGCACCAGCGCACCGCCGTGGCCCGCGCGCTCATCAACTCACCCACGCTGCTCCTGGCTGACGAGCCCACCGGCGCACTGGACCCGGATACGGCGGAACGCACCGCGGAGCTGCTCTTCGGCCTTCCCCGACGTCACCGCTGCGGACTGCTGCTCGTCACGCATGACAGGCACGTGGCGGCGAAGGCCGACAGGATCCTGCATCTGGAGGGGGCCGCGCTGGTTCCCGTCGGCGGGCGGGCGACAGTGGCATGAAAAAGGTGATGAGAGGCGGTCTCCGGCGGCGCCTGCTGTACATAGGGCGCGAGGCGGGGCGTCGTTCTGAAGCGGCACCCGCGCGGTTCGCGGCCCTCGCTGTCTCGACCTTCGTCCTCGCGCTCTGCATGGGTGCCCTCGTCTTCGCGCACGCCGCTTACCACGGCAAGGAGGTGCGGCGAGAGGCAAGAACTCCGGTCCGGCAGGCCCAGGGGGTCGACGCCAGGGAATCCACCGCATGGCTGGTCGGTTCGGACGACCTGAAGGACCGACGGGGTTTCACCATCGTGTACATCGAGCCGCACACGGCCGATGCCCCGCTCCCTCCCGGGGTGGGCCATTGGCCGAAACCGGGCGAGGCCGTCCTTTCACCAGGGCTGCTCGCGGCCGGCGCGCACGAGGGAATCGCCACCCGCTACGGACGGCTTGCCGGGACCATCGGACGGGAAGGCCTCGAAGACCCGGGCGAGTGGCTCGCCTACATCCGCCCGGCGGTGGACATGAAGGTCGAGCGCCCGGTCGAGCTGGTCACGGGGTTCGGCCCCGAGGCAGGCGTGCCCAACGACGGCCTGCAGCCCGGTACCGCACGCGACGACGACAAGCCGGAGTGGATGTTCCAGGCCCACCTCATGGGCCTCCTGCTCCTTCCGGGCCTCGTCCTGCTGTTCGTCGGCATCTACGCCGGAGCCCACGGCCGTGATCGCAGACGTGCGCTGACGGACGCGCTGGGAGGTATGCGGCGTGACCGAGCGCTGCTTGCCATCGGGGAGACGGCACGGCCGACGATCCTCGGCGCTGTCGCGTCGGTTCCGGCCATCGCCGCGATCATGCTCAACGATGTCAGGATTCCGTACGTCGGCTACGCACTCGCGTCCGCGGACCTGCGCCAGTACGCCGAGGTCGCCCTCCTTGCTCCTCTTGCCGCACTCGCCATCGCACTCGGCTCCGCGGTCATCGCGGACCTGATGACAGGCCGGGCGCGAGGGAACAGGTTCCGCGCGATGCCCCGCGGACTGTGGCAGCGGCGCATCGCGATGCTGTGTCCGCCGGCGATCCTGCTCGCAGCACGCGGGCCGGAACTGGCCGGCCAGAACAGCGAGCACCGGGTGTGGATCACCTGGATCGGTCTTGCGCTTGTCGTGCTCACCATGCCCGCGGCGGTCACCGCCGTCGTCGTCGGGCTGGGGCGGGTCCTGGAGCGAAAGGGCCGGGAGCGGGGCTGGGCCGGCGCTCTGATCGGAGGCCGCCGGATCAGTTCCTATCCGGCGGCCACGGCCCGCCTGATCACGGGTGTCATCGTCGCGCTCATCGTCTTCACCCAGGCCATCGCCTGGCAGGGGCTCTTCGGAACGTACAACACCCAGATCGAGAACGTCCTCGGCGACTCCGACAGGAGCATCTCCGAGATCGGCCCCAGGGGAACGGTGTCCGTACCCGACATCGAGGCCTTTCTCCGGCGTCTGCCCGCGGGAAGCGCACCGATCGTGGTGACCCCGCCCAGTGGTGAGAGCGGCGGACCGATCGCGGTACGGGGTGGCTGCCCCGCTCTGCGGAGTCTCCGTCTGCCGTGTCCGGCCGCCGCGGTTCGCGTCGACCAAGTGCTCGACCGTCGTATGCAGCAGCTGATCCGCTGGGACGGACTGGGTGGTACGTATCTGGAGGTCACGCGTGCCGACCAGGCCGGACTCGCGCGGCAGTCGGATCCACCGAGCCAGACCAGCACCCTGGTGGTGATAGGGACCGGCGCCCGTGGTCCCTCCGCTCCCGCGCTCAAGGAACTCTCGTTCAGGACCTTCCCCCGTGGTGCCCAGGTTCGATTCCCCGGGGAGGAGTGGCTGACCAACAGCATCCCCGACCGCGACCAGGGCCGATGGGTGCGGTTGTGCGGTGTGCTGGGCATCGGAATCCTGGTCCTGGCCATCGGAGTGAGCGCAATGGCCGAATTCCTGCGAAATGGCCGCGCGCTGGCTCCGTTGACGGTTCTGACCGGGGGGCACCGCGTCTTCAGCAGCAGTGCCGCCTGGGCGATCACCGCACCGCTCGCCGTCGCCGGACTCCTGGGTACGGTGGTCGGCTCCTGGCTGGCCAGACCGGTTTCGAGACCGGGAAGCACCACGTACATTTCCGCGGAACTGATGGCATCGACCGTTGCCGTGGTCTTGGCCGTATCCGCCGCGTCGGGCCTGTGGGCGGCCGGTGTCGCCTGGAGACAGGCACGTACCTGGCGGGCATGACATGGACAGCGCCGGCGCTCGAGCGCAGTACGCGAATCGGTGATCCGTCCACGCGCACGGACGGAGGAACAGGGGACTGAGCCGGCGTTTCCAGCCCGCAGGCCATGGCTCGGTGCCCACCTCGGATCGTGACCCAAGAGGTCCTGACCGCGAGCGGCCGGCTGCCCTGCGCGGTCGTAAGAACGCCCCCTGGGGGTCCGCTCAGGCTTGGGACGGGTGACGTGGGGCAGCCCCGTGCCGGTCGCGTTCACCTCCCGCGGTACCGGGACCGTGCCATTCGCAGAACACCACGGTGGCGTCGTCCTCCAGGCGGTCGTGGTGGTACTCCATGACGGCGTGCATGAGGCGGCGCAGGGTCTCGTCGACGGGGAGGTTGTCGGCGTGGTGGCGGATGATGAAGTCGGTGAACCGCTCGACCCCGAACTCCTTCCCGTCGGTGTCGCGGGCTTCGGTGATGCCGTCGGTGAACAGCAGCAGCCGGTCCCCGGGCTCCAACTGCTCGGTTCTCTGCTCGACAGGCAGGTTGAACCCGCTGCCCATCGGGCCGGCAGGCGGGCAGTGCAAAGTGCTGGCCCAGCGGCCGCCGCGGATGAGGACCGGCAGCAGGTGGCCGCGGTTGACCCAGCTGAACTTCCCGGTGTCCAGCTCCAGGTCGGCGAGGATGCCGGTGGCGTAGCGGGTGTGACCGAACTGCTCGACCAGGGTGTCCTCGATGGCTCTGCTGGCGTCGGGGATGGTGGCGCCGGCGCGGCGGTGGCTGCGGCAGGTGGCCATCGCCAGTGCGGCGGTCAGTCCGGCCGAGGTGTCGTGTCCCATGGCGTCGAACACCGCCAGGTGCAGTATGCCGTCGGCCAGCGCGTACTCGAAGGCGTCCCCGGCCACCTGGTAGGCCGGCTCCATGAACGCGCTCACCGTGGCCCGGCGGTCGGAGAACGTGCGCGGCGGCATCATGGACCACTGCAGTTCCGCCGGCACGCCCATCGGTCGGACGCGGGTCAACCGGGCGTGGGAGTCGCTGTTGGCCCGCTTGGAGACCAGCAGCAGCCCGGCCATCGACGCCAGCGCCCGCGCCACCTCCTCATCGGGCCCTCCCCCGCGGCCCGGACCGGACTCGACGTGCAGGACACCCAGGCGGTGGGTGCCGTCGCGCACCGGCACCCAGCACGCCCCGCCGCTCGCCGGCGAGGTGATCTCGGTGAGCTGGTAGGCGCGGCCGGGCAGGGTGCCCTCGATCCGGTACTCCTGGCCGCCTCCGCCGGCGTCCAGGCCGATCCCGGTGACCTCGCGGAGCACTTCCTCCTGGAGGTCCGCGACGAACAGCCGGACGCCTCCCGCGCCCGCTTCCTTCGCCGCGGTGTCCAGCAGGCGGGGCAGCTGGTCGAACGGTGCGGTGTGGCTGGCCTCCAGCAGCCCGGTCAGGGCCCGCGCAAGGCGCTGCGGCGTCATCTCCACCGCCGTAGCCCTGAACTCGTCGCGCCGCTCTCGAACTCTTCCGCCATGACCCCACTCCTTGCAAGCGCAAGACCACCCGGGGCCCGCGTATCGACCAGTACATGCCACCGGGCCCACAGGCCTCCAGCCCGCAAGAACGACACCGGCGCGACCACGCCCGTCCCGGCTCCTCCACGGGCAGCCGGCCGGCCGATCGCCACAAGCCTCTCACCTGGAACCGGCCCCACCAATCAGCCCCCACCACATGGAGTCCCAGAACGGCCGACGGCGTTCGCCGGCTCGGTCTCGCCGGGCGCCACGAACGGGAGCGCCTGCATCACGACGAACCGCCTCCTTCTCCTCCGGCCGTGCGGCCGAACAGCGGAAGCGACCTGCCATTACGCACTGAATCCAACATGGTCGAACAACAGGTCCGGACAAAACCCTTGACCAGCCGTCAGGGGCGCTCCTACGATCAGCCACCGCTTGAGCAACACAGAGCACCACACGCATCGGCTGCCTTATGGCACCAGGCGACGAACACCACGAAAAGCACCGCAGGCAGCAGCCGTCACCCGTGCCGGAAACGCCCATGAGAGCGCTAACACTCGCACGACTCCGCTGGACCCGGATCCGGACGGGTACCGACCCGTGGTCCGGCGCAGGCGCACCTCGGGCCGACCGCCGGGCCATACCTCAGCAAAGGATCGTGGCATATGAACACACCTCGATGGCGACCGCGCCGAGTGACCTCCGGCAGGCGATGGCTGCGCCTGGGGATGGCGCTTCTCCTCAGCGCTGCCGCCGGCACCGGGGCCGTGGTGGCCGCCGCACCCGCGGCACAGGCGGCCACGGCGATCACCGTCAACGGCGCCTCCACCGGCCGGGCCTTCGACGGAGTGGGTGCGATCAGCGGCGGGGGCGGCAACTCCCGGCTGCTCATCGACTACCCGGCGACGCAGCGCTCGCAGATACTGGACTACCTGTTCAAGCCGGGTTACGGCGCCGCCGTGCAGCTGCTGAAGCTGGAGATCGGCGGCGACGCCAACTCCACCGACGGCGCGGAGCCGAGCATCGAGCACGCGCGCGGTGACGTCAACTGCAACGTGGGCTACGAGTTCTGGCTCGGCGAGCAGGCTGTCGCCCGCAACCCGAACATCAAGATCGTCGCTCTGCCCTGGGCCGCGCCCGGCTGGATCGGCGGCGGGAACTTCTGGTCCCAGGACATGATCGACTACGACGTCCAGTGGCTGGACTGCGCCAAGCAGCACGGGCTGCCGGTCAGCTACATCGGCGGGTGGAACGAGCGCGGGCACAACAAGACCTGGTACGAGAACCTGCGCACCGCCCTCAACTCCCACGGCTACAGCGGCGTCCAGATCGTCGCCGACGACAGCTTCGGGTGGGGCGCTGCGGACGACGCCCAGAGCGACCCGGCGTTCAAGGCCGCGATCGGCGTGGTCGGTGCGCACTACCCGTGCGGCTACCTGGGTGCCGCGACTTCGTGCTCATCCAGTTCCAATGCCGTCGCGAGCGGCAAGTCGCTGTGGGCCAGCGAGTTCGGCTCGCAGGACTACATGACCGGTTCGGCCCCGTACATCCGCAGCATCACCCGCGGGTACCTGGACGGGCAGATGACCGGATTCATCAACTGGCCGCTGGTCGCCGCGCTCACCCCGAACCTGCCGTTCGCCACCGACGCGCTGGCGGTGGCCTCCTCGCCGTGGTCGGGCGCCTACCAGCTCGGCAAGAGCCTGTGGGCCAACGCCCAGGTCGCCCAGTTCGCCCAGCCCGGCTGGCGCTTCCTGACCGGCTCGGCCTCCGGCTACCTCGGCGGCAACCGCGCCAACGGCAGCTACATCTCGCTGAAGTCCACCAACGGCACCGACTACTCGACGATCTACGAGACGACCACCGCCTCCGCGGCGCAGACGGTGAACATCAACGTGACGGGCGGGCTCAACACCGGCACCGTCCACGTGTGGTCCACCGACCTGGGCTCGTCCAGCTCGTCGAACTGGTTCGTCAAGCAGTCCGACGTCACGCCGACGGGCGGCAGTTACTCGCTGACGCTGCAGCCCAACCGCATCTACTCGGTGACCACCACCACCGGCCAGGGCAAGGGGACGGAGGCCGGCCCGGCGTCCGCGCCGCTGGCGCTGCCGTACACCGACACCTACGACTCCTACGCCTCCCGCGCCGAGGCGAAGTACTTCTCCGACATGCAGGGCTCCTTCGAGGTACGCCCCTGCGCCGCCGGCAGGACCGGCCAGTGCCTGCAGCAGGTCACGCCGTCGCGGCCGATCGAGTGGCAGGACGACAGCGACGCCTTCGGCCTGCTCGGTGACACGTCCTGGAGCAACTACAAGGTCAGTACCGACGTGAACTTCCAGCAGGCCGGCACCGTGACCCTGCTCGGCCGGGCCAACACCCAGCAGCGGCCGCAGTCGCACCAGGCGGCGTACCAACTGCGGCTGAGCAACACCGGATCCTGGTCGATCGTCAAGAGCACCACCTCCGGCACGCTGACCACCCTCGCGTCAGGCAGCCACGCCTCGCTGGGCCTCAACACCTGGCACACGGCCTCGCTCAGCTTCACCGGCAGCCAGATCAGCGCCACCCTCGACGGCGCCGCACTCGGCTCCGCCTCGGACGGCTCGTACGGCTCCGGCCAGGTCGGGCTGGGAGTCGTCGGCTACCAGACCGACATGTTCGACAACCTCTCGGTCACCGCGACCAGCGGCGACGGCGGCGGTGGCAGCACGGGTCCGATCAGGGGCCAGGCGTCGAGCCGCTGCGTCGACGTCCCCAACGCCACGCAGACCAACGGCACCGTCACCGAGCTGTGGGACTGCAACAGCGGCGCCAACCAGAACTGGACCCTCACCTCCGCCAAGCAACTGACCGTCTACGGGAGCAAGTGCCTCGACGTGAGCGGGCGCGGCACGGCCGACGGCACGGCGGTCGACATCTACGACTGCAACGGCGGCACCAACCAGCAGTGGACGCTGAACTCCGACGGAACGATCGTCGGCACCGGCTCGGGCAAGTGCCTGGACGCCACGGGCAGTGGCACTGCCAACGGCACCCTGCTGGAGATCTGGACCTGCAACGGCGGTGCCAACCAGAAGTGGACCCGCAGCTGACATCCGGGTGATCCCTTCGGAGCGCGCCCCGGGGACGGCCCCGGGGCGCGCTCGCGACGACAGGATGCGAGCCGGCGCCCGCGCTCAGCGGTCCGAAAGGAAGAGCATGTACGCGGTGCGGTCGAACGGGTTCCCGTCGGTTCGGGCGCGGCGCGGGGGCGGGTCGGTCGTGACCGCCTTGTCGCCGTCCGTGTACGACGTCCACGAGGCGCCGCCGTTCGTCAGCGGCGGGAGGAGCCGGCGTACCCCGGGGAGCGTGCGCAGCGGGATCCGGCCCTCGATCAGCCAGGCGTCCGACTCCTGGCGGCAGGATTCGATCTCCGCCTCGCTCCTGGTCAGGAGGCTGGTCACGGCCCCGAAACCGTCCGCGGGCAGCTCCACCCAGAAGCGGTGCAGCGGCTCGTACACCGCGGTGCCGGCCTGCGCCAGCGCCTGCATCAGTACATAGGGCGTGACATCCCTGAAGTCCCCCGCGGCGGAGAACGGGCGCGCCCAGAAGCCGCAGTGGGTCATCGTGACGCGGATGTCGACCACCTGCCAGCCGTAGCACCCCTGGGACAGGGCCGATCCGATCCGGTCCCGCACCGCGTCGTGGAAAGCCGCGGGCAGCGCCCCCGACTCGACGGTCCGGTGGTAGGTCGTGCCGCGGCCCGGCTCGACCCGCAGTCCCACGGTGGCCAGGAAGCCGTTCCCGATCAGCTCGACGGCCGAGCCCGCGCCGACGGGCCTTTCCAGGTGGACGATGGCCGGCAGGTCGAAGGCGGCCTCGACGCCGAACTCGTCCGCCAGGGTCTGCTGGAGCACTTCCTGCTGGACATGGCCGTACAGGTGGAGGACGGAGCCGCCGTCAGGTCCCTGCTCGGCGCGGATCGTCGGGTCCCGCTCGGCCAGCGTGAGCAGGGCCGCGCGCAGGGTCGGCGCGCTCAGCGGATCCGTCGGCCGTACCGCGACCTGAAGGCTCGGCGGCGGGAACTGGCGTCCCCGGACCGGGGCGTCCGCGATCCCGAGCCGGTCGCCGACGCGCAGGTCCGCCGGGCCGCCGACGGCCGCGATGTGGCCGGCGGTGAGCCGCTCGCGCCCGGTGCCGGGCGGGGCGACCACGTCGAGGCCGCGGATCCGCTCGCGGGAGGAGGAGCCGTCGGCCCTGTGGACGTCCACGTGCTGCCGGGCGGTCAGCGTACCGCCGAAGCAGCGCACCAGCGGACGCCTCTCGCCCCGCTCGTTCCGGCCGACGGCGAACACGGAGGCGGACAGGTCACCGCCGCCGGGCGGCGGCTCCAGCAGTTCCGCGAGCACCCGGCGCAGGGTTCGGATGCCGGCGCCGGTGATGGCCGAGCCGAAGACGACCGGGTGGACCAGGCCGGCGGCGGTCTGGCCGCGCAGCGCACGGAGCAGGTCCGCGGGCTCCGGGCAGCGGTCGGCGACGAGCCCTTCCAGGATCTCCTCGTCGTTCTCGGCCAGGGCCTGGGCCCACTGCCACCGCGTACCGGCACCGGTGGGTTCGGCCGGCTCGAAGTCCGCGTCGGCCGTGCCGGTGCGCACCGGTACGCCCATGGCGAGCGGCCGCAGTCCCAGCTTGCCGGACAGCTCGCCGAGCAGTTCGGGACCGGACGCGCCGGGCCGGTCCAGCTTGTTGACGAACACCACGGTCGGCAGCCGCAGCCGCTCGATGACGCGGTACAGCCCGCGGGTCCGCGGCTGCACTCCGTCGGTCGCGGAGACCACCAGGATCACCGCGTCCACCGCCGTCAGGGCACGCTCGACCTCGGCCACGAAGTCGGCGTGCCCCGGGGTGTCGACCAGGTTGTACTGGCGGTCGCCGTCCTGGAAGGACGCGACGGCCGACCGGATGGTGATGCCCCGGGCGCGCTCGATCGCGTCCGAGTCGGTCTGCGTGGTGCCCTGGTCGACGCGGCCCATCCGGCTGATCGCGCCGCACTCGAAAAGCAGCCGCTCCGTCAGACTCGTCTTGCCCGCGTCGACATGGGCGAGGATGCCGAGGTTGAGCACGCCGGCGGCGGGCCTCAACGCTCCGCCCCGCGTGCCGTCACCGGTGGCCTCCCGGGGTCCGGTGCGCCGGGAGCGTCCCGCACCAGCGCCTCCGCCGACCGCATTCCGGCCAGCACGCCGAGGTAGACCTCGGTGAGTTCGGCGGAGTCCCGGATGCGCCGGTGGGCGGCCAGGCGGCGTTCGGTGACGGTGAGGTCGGCGGCGGCGAGGGTCGCCGCGTAGCCTTCCGCCAGCATCCCGTCCCGGCGCCGGGCGAACTCCTCCAGTGCGGCGTCCGCCGCCCGGTCGGACCCGCACCGCCCGGCCAGCAGGCCCGCGAGGGACTCGGCCTGCCGGAAGGCGTCGGTGATGCCGCGGGCGGTGATGCTGTCCTTGTGGTGTCCCGCGTCGCCCACCAGCGCCCAGCCGCGCCCGGCGGGCCGGCGGAAGAAGTTCCGCTGGTCCCCCGTGCCGGTCAGCCGCAGGTCCGGCTGTCCGGACCGGAGCCGGTCGTGGAGGTCGGGCGCCAGGGTGCTGATCGTCCCCAGGTGGAATCCCATCGGATCGGTGCGCGCGCGGGCGAAGTCCGCCTGGGGAGCGTAGGTGGCGACCAGCGAGATGTCGTCATGGGTGGGGATGACGCTGAGGTAGGCGTGCTGGGACTCGGCCAGCCGCACCTGGTCGCCGCCCATCCGCCAGCCGGTGTAGTAGACGCAGGTGCGGCGCGGGTGCTCGGTGGTGGTCGGCGAACCGCACCGGCGGGCCAGCGTCGACCGCATGCCGTCGGCCCCGACGACGACCCGGCCCCGCTCCTCGGAGACGGTCCCGTCGGGACCGCGCAGCAGCGCGCCGACGACCCGGCCGTCCCGCCGTACCACGTCGACCAGCTTCGTCCGGGCCCTGAAGCGCGCGCCGGCCGCCCGGGCCGCGTCGGTCAGGAGCCGGTCGAGTACGTGGCGCCGGGGCGCGAGGGCGTAGTCGATGCCGTCGTAGCCGGGCAGCGGGCCGCCGACGGAGACCGTCCCGATGGTGTGGGTCAGGCGGCGCAGCGGGGGGACGCCGGTTTTCAGCAGTGCCTCCAGGACTCCCCACTCGGCGAGTCTGGCCACTCCCGGTTGGTGGATGTAGAGCGTGGACATGGTGTCGGAGGGGAAGTCCGCCTGGTCGACCAGCAGGACCCGCTGGCCGGACTCGCTCAGGAGGAGGGCGGTCGCCGCGCCCGCGCAGCGAGCGCCGATCACCAGCACGTCGTACATGGCATCGTCCTTCACGGAGCCTCTCCAGCGGGTTGTCGTCGGGGGCGGGCGCGGGCGGGCGCCGAGCCTGCGCGGGCCGGCATCAGTCCCATCCCGAGCGGGAGATGATGGCGTCCGCGACGTCGTCGGTGTGGTCGAGCAGCAGGTTGTGCCCGCCGGGCAGCCGGTGGAGTTCGAGCCCGCCGGTGGTGAACCCGGACCACCCCCGGAAGTCCGGTTCGACGACCGTCGTGTCGGCGGTGCCGAGGAAGCCGACCACCGCGGCCCCGATCCTGGCGCCGCCCTCGGACCGGTAGGTCTCGATCGCCTCGTAGTCGGCGCGCAGGGCGGGCACGAGCAGTTCCAGCAGCTCGTCGTCCTCAAGGATGAAGTCGGGTACGTAGCCGTCGGCGGCGACCCGCCTGATGAACGGGCCGAGGGGCCACCGCCACACCCCGTCGCGGGGGATCCGGTCGGGCGGCTCGTGGGCGGAGACGAACAGCGTGCGGACGTCGGTGTCCGCCAGCCGGCGGACGATCTCGAACGCCACGACGGCCCCGGAGCAGTGGCCGTAGACGGTGATCGGCCGGCCGGCGGCATGCCGGACGAGCGCGTCCGCGGCCTGCTCCGCGATCAGGTGCACATCGCGGAGCGGCTCCTCGTACAGCCGGGCCTCACGGGCCGGCAGCCGCACCGCGACCGCGGTGGCGTGGCGCCCGATCCTGCGGCTCAGGTCGCGCACCGCGGCCGCGCCGGCACCGGCGTGCGGCACGGCGTAGAAGACCTCGTCGCGGCCGGCCCGGGGGGCGGAGGCGATCTCCACCAGCCACGGGCTGCTCTGCGGTCCGGTCATGGCCGCCCCTTCTTCCCGGCGACCAGCGCCGCGAGCGCCGGCCGGTCCACTTTCCCCACCGGGTTGACGGGGAAGGAGGGCACTTCGACCAGGTGGTCGGGGACCATGTAGGCCGGGAGCTCCCGCGTCGCGAAGTCGCGCACCTGCCGCTCGGTGACGCCGCCGGAACGGTAGAACGCGGCGAGCCGCTGTCCGCCGGGACCGGGCACGGCCAGCACCACCGCGGCCCGGACGCCGTCCATCCGGGTCAGCACGTTCCGCACCTCGCCCAGTTCGATCCGGTAGCCGCGGATCTTGACCTGGTCGTCGGCGCGTCCGAGGAATTCGATCAGGCCGCTCCGCCACCAGCGGGCCCGGTCACCGGTCCGGTACATCCGGCCGCCGGGCGCCGGCGACCAGGGGTCGGGCACGAACTTCGCCCCGGTCAGCTCGGCGTCCCCCGCGTAGCCCACGGCCAGGCAGTCCCCGCCGATGTAGAGGTCGCCGGGCACACCCACCGGGCACGGGGAACCGCCCCCGTCCAGGACGTAGTAGCGCGCGTTGTCGATCGGGACGCCGTAGGGCACGCTCGGCCACGCCGGATCGAGGTCGTTGGCCAGGAAGTGGTTCGACCACACCGTGCACTCGGTGGCGCCGCCCAGTGCGACCACGTCCGCCGTCGGGAACTGCGCCCTGATCTCGCCGGGCAGCGTCAGCGGGATCCAGTCCCCGCTCAGCAGCACCAGCCGCAGCGGCGCGCCGTCGAGGTCGTCGCGGAGGCCGAGGAAGGGCGTCACCATCGCGAGCATCGCCGGCGCGGAGTCCCAGATCGTGATCCGCTCCTCGACCAGGAGGTCCAGCAGGACGTCGGGTTCCCGCAGCTCCTCCTCCCCCGCCACGCGGAGGTAGCCGCCGGCGGCGAGGGTGCCGAAGATGTCGAACACCGACAGGTCGAAGCAGAAGGAGGCGACCGCGAGCAACCGGTCCTGGGGACCGATCCCGTAGGCGCGCCGCAGCCAGGCGATGAGGTTGACCACGGGCCGGTGCTGCACGACGACGCCCTTGGGGACCCCGGTGGAGCCCGAGGTGAAGATGACGTACGCGGTCGACTCCGGGGTGGTCGGCGCCGGCAGCGGCACCGCAGGCCGGGTCGCGATGTCGGCGCCCGTCCAGAAGGTCCGCGCCCTGGGGGCGCCGGCCGGGTCCGCCACCGTGACGGCGACGTCGAAACGGTGGCCCAGCGCGCCGCCCAGCCCGGTCCCGGCCCGCTCGTGCACCTCCACCCGCGCCACCGCGGGCAGCACCTCCGCGAGGCGTTCGAACGACGCCCGCGACAGTGCGAGGCCCGCGTTCTCCTCGTGGTCGAGGTCGACCAGATCGCCCAGGAGCACCCGGCCGCCGGGCCGCAGCAGCCGGACCGCGGCGTCCAGCACGTCGTACAGGTATTCGGCGTCGGGGAAGAACTGCACCACGCTGGACATCACCACCAGGTCGAACCGGCCGGTCACCAGCTCGCCGACCCGGTGGGCAGGGCCGACGACCCCCTCGATCGCGGGCCGCCCCTCACCGTGGCGCTCCAGCACCTTGCGCACCGACACCGGGGAGATGTCCATCGCCACGTATCTGTTGGCGCCGCCGGCCAGCTCGTCCACCAGCTCACCGGAGCCGCAGCCGATCTCCAGGACGTCCGGCCGCCGCGGGGCGCCCGCGCGGGCCAGGCCGGCGACGTGCGCGCGGTACGCCTCGACGTCGTGGAGGCGGTAGGCGTCCGTGCCGCGGGCGTTGAACCCCGCGGCGCGGACCCGGTCGGTGTCGTCGACGATGTAGTCGAACAGGTCGGCCACCGCCGTCTCGTCGAGCGCCGCCGCGGGCTCGGGCCGGTCCGGACGGCCGGGGCAGACCACCCCGCGTACGGAGGGCACCTCGGCGGCCAGTCGCTGTGCCTCCCGCTGCCGGCCCGCCCCGGAGACCACGCAGGCCACGCCGAGATCGGTGAGCAGCCGCTCCGTCCTGGCCCGGGGCCACGCGGGATCCAAGGGCACGTACGCGGCCCCCGCTTTGAGGATCGCGACCAGGGAGACCACCGCCCATGTGTCGCGCCGGCTGAACAGCGCGACGTAATCGCCTGGTTCGACGCCGGTCTCGGAGAGCAGGCGCGCCATGCGGTCGGACGCCGCGTCGAGTTCGCGGTACGTGAGCCTCGTTCCGTGGGCATCGCCGACCGCCGGAGCGCCGGGGTCCCGGGCGACGGCCTCCCTGATCAGGTCCGGGAGGGTGGCGCGGTCGGGGAAGGGCGCGGCGGTCTCGTTCCACTCCGGGTCGGGGTAGGTCGTCGTCATCGGATCCCCAACTGCTCCGCGACGGCCCGGCCGACGCCGCGCACGGTGGGGGCGGCGAAGAAGAGCCGCAGGGGCAGCCGGACCCCCACCCGCTTCGACAGCGCGGCCATCGCCTTCGCCACCAGGAAGGAATTGCCGCCGACGGCGAAGAAGTCCGAGTCGGGCCCGAAGTCCCGGTGCTCCAGGACCTCCTCCCAGACGTCCTGGACCATCGACGCCACGTCCTGGAGGCTCATGTCGACTTGCTCGGTCATGGCCGGTCCCCCTCCTGTCCGATCACGCTGCCGTCGGGTGAGCAGAGCCTGCCGACCTGGAGGGCGGGGACGCGGCCGTCCGCCGCCGCTGCCGTACCGCCCTCCGCGACCAGGTATTTCCGCAGGTCGTCCAGCAGGGACCAGATCCGGCCCGCGGGCAGCGCCGGCTGCGCTGTCGCGCCCGCCGCGTCCCGGCTGGGAAGGGACAGCCCGAAATGGGCGTCCGGGGCCTGCTGCGGGCCGGCCCACACCTCCAGCGCGCCGCAACCCGACCCGGGTGCGCACCCCACCCGGACCCTCCAGCCGCGGAGCCCGTCCAGTGCCCACAGGTCCTCCGGGTCGACGGCGTCGCCGCCCAGGTCGCCCGGCCGGGCGTTGGCCAGTCCCCGCCAGACGGCCGGTCCGCCGCCGCTCTCGATGTGGCGGCGGACGGCCGGGACCGGCGCGCCGTCAGCCGTCAGCTCACGCGGGCTCGTCCCGGGCGGCGGGCATCCCACATGCAGGACGGCGTCGAAGCGGAAGACGTTCATCTCGTTGCGGTAGCGGCCCCGTTTGGGCGCGGCCTCGACAGCGGTCACCGCGTCGAGGCCGCCCGCCAGCGACTTGACATAGGCGGGCGACAGGCCGAGTTCGAAGTCCCGGCGCTGGTGCCGTTCGAGGTCGAACTCCGCGCCCGCGTCGCCCGCGAGCTGCCGGTAGTAGGACGGGAGCAGGGTGGCGTCACGCAGGTCCCCCAGGAAGAGGTGCCCCCGCGGCGCCATCAGGCCGATCGCCCTGCCGAGGACCTGCTCCAAGTACCGCACGCTGGGGAAGTACTGGGCCACCGAGTTCACGATCACCAGGTCGTAGCCGCCCGACTCCGAGGCGGGGAGCCCCTCGTGCGCCGCGCCCTGGTGGACGCGCACGCGGACACCGGTGCCGGCCCGGCCGGCGATCGACCGCAGCGCACGGACCGACGCGGCGGCGAGGTCGGTGGCCACGTACTCGTCGAGGGGCGCGGCGGCGAGCAGGGCGCCCATGACCAGCCCGGTCCCGGCGCCGATCTCCAGGACGCGGCGCGGTCGCAGCGCGGTGATCCGGTCCACTGCCGCGTCGGTCCACTCGCGCATCTGGACTTCCGGCACCGGCTTGCCGGTGAGGCCGTCGATCCAGCCGACCAGCTGCCGGGCGGGTGCGTCCCCGCCGCGGTCCGCCCCCTGGTCGTAGAGGTCCTCGAACAGGTAGGACCATCCGTCGACCGTCTCGTCCACGGCGGCCAGCGGCTGGATCTCGATACGCGGCGGCGGACCGGGCAGCAGGCGCGCGGCGGCCACCCGCGGGTGGGCTTCGAGCAGGCGGACCCAGGTGTCCTGGGGCGTCCGCGGTCCGGCGTAGGTCATCGCGCCACCTCCGCGGGCCGGCGCGCCTGCGCGGTCAGCCGCTCGAAGTAGGAGCGCATGGCCGCGAGGAGCTGCCTGATCCGGTCCTCCGCGTACCGGTCCGCGCTGAAGGTGACGGAGAACCAGAGCCGGTCGTCCGCGATCATCGCGCCGATCTCCAGTTCGTGCGGGCGGATCATGCGCGGCGCGCGATCGTGCTCGGGAAAGCCCGCGAAGGTCAGCGCCCTGTCCCTGCGGTCGGCGCCGGTGACCGAACCGAGGTAGGTCACCCCTACGCGGTTGCGGCGCGGGGCCAGGTCCTTGGACATGAAGGCGAGCAGTCCGTATCCGAGGCCGCCGCGGGGGACCCCGCGCAGGGCGCTCATCGCGCCGTCCAGCTCCCGCAGCGGCGCCGGGTCCGGGGCCGGCAGCGCGAGGGGGAACAGGGCGGCGAACCAGCCGACGGTCCGCGACAGGTCGATCGTCTCGGCGATGTCGTTGCGCCCGTGGGTCTCGAAGTCGATCAGCAGCGGTCCGCCGTCGGTGACCGGCCGCAGCGCCGCCGCGGCGCCGGCCAGGACGATCTCGGTGAGCGTCGCCCCGGTCGCGGCCGTCACCTCGGAGCGCAGGGCGCGGGTGGCGTCCAGGTCCAGGGACTCGGCCAGGGTGGCCTGCGAGGCGACGTCGTTCCTGCCGGCCGGGCGGTCGACCAGGACGCGGCTGGGCGCCGACTCGACCACCCGCCGCCAGTAGCGGGCCTCGGACCGTACCTCCGCGGAGCCGGCGGCCGTCTCCAGCGCCCGGCCCCACTGCTGGTAGGTCGATCCCTGCGGGAGGAGCTCGACCGGCTCCTCGCGGGCCAGCTGCTCGCAGGCGGTGACGACGTCGTCGGCGAAGATGCCCATGGAGGCCGGTTCCATGATGAGGTGGTGGGCGGCGACGAGCAGCTTCCTGCGGTCCCCGGGCAGGGTGAACAGCGCGCAGGACACGAGCGGTCCCCCGACCGGGTCCACCGAGGACTGGCAGGTCCGCACCGCGCGGTCGAAGGCCGACTCCGCGCGGTCGGGCGCCATCGGGGAGAAGTCGAACACCCGCAGGACGTCGCCGGGCCGGGCGGCGGCGTAGGACTGGGTCCACTGCCCTGTGGCGGAACGGCGGAACCGCAGCCGGAAGGCGTCGTGGTGGTCGAGGGCCGCGTCGATCGCGGCGCTCAGGAAGGACGCGTCGACTCCGGGGGCGACATCGAAAAGGTTGCTGTAGTTGTAGTGGCCCGCCTCCGGGTCGGGGCCGGTCAGGAACCACGACTGGATGGGGAGCAGCGGCACGACGCTGTCCGCGGCGGCCGCCGCGTCCCCGCCGGCCGCCGGCGCGGCCGCGCCGCTGCCGGGTGCGCCGGCGACCTCCGCCACGAGCAGGGCCGCGAGGTCGGCCACCGTCTGCCCGAGGAACATGTGCCGCGGCCGCATCGGGTAGCCGGCCTTGCGCGCGGAGGCGACGACGCGCAGGCCCAGCAGGGAGTCCCCGCCGATGTCGAAGAAGTTCTCGTCCGGCCCCAGGGTGTCCAGGCCGAGCGCCTCCTTCCAGATGCCGTGCAGCACCGTGACGGCCCGCTCCAGGTCGTCCGCGGCCGGGCGACCGGCGGGCGCCGCGGGCGCGGGGGCCGGCGGCCGTGGCCCGGGTCCGGCCCGGCGCCTCGACGAGCCCAGCTCGACGCCGTCCACGCACTGCCCCGGGTCCTCGGCCAGCGCCCGCAGGACGGCGGCCAGGTCGGCGGTGAAGGTCTCGCCCCAGGGGAGGTCCCACAGGTCCGCTGAGAAGTCCACGACGCAGGCGAGCCGGTCCCCTTCCTGGTGGAAGGACGTCGCGATGTCCAGAGCGCTGCCCTCGGCGCCCGTGTCGACGATCTCGGCCCTGACTCCCTCCAGTTCGAGGTCCTGGCCCGGTGGCTGCAGGGTCACCGCGTGCTGGAAGACGGGGTGGTGGGACAGGCTGCGGGCGGGCGTCACCACCTCGACCAGCCGCTCGAACGGCAACCGGTCGTGGCGGTAGACGTCCAGGGCGGTGCGGCGCACCCGGGCGATCAGTTCGGCGAAGGTGATCCCCGGCTCGTAGTCCGAGCGGTACACGAGCTCGTTGACCAGCGTTCCGATCATCGGGTGGGTCACCGGGTCGCGGCGCCCGGACCCGGCCCCTCCCACGCAGAAGTCCGCCTGCCCGCCCATCCGCCCCAGCAGAACCTGGTAGGCGGCCAGCAGCAGCATGTAGAGCGTCGCCCGCTGCTCACGCGAGCGGCGGTCCAGCGCGGCGGTCAGCCCGGCGTCGAGGTAGCTCCACACCCGGTGGGCCCTGCCGCTGAGCGCGGCCGGCCGCGGGCGGTCGGTGGGCAGGCGCAGGGTCGGCGGCACCGGCGTCAGCCGGCGCTTCCAGAAGTCCTCCTGCTCCCCCCACGGTTCGGCGGCCTCGGCGGCCGCCTCCCGCGCGGCGTACTGGCCGTACTGCAGGGGGAGCGGTTCCGCGGCGGCGGCCGGGCCGCCGTGCCGGTGCCGGCGGTATCCCTCGTTGAGCTCCTCCATCAGCACGCCGCACGACCAGCCGTCGAAGACGATGTGGTGGAACCCCAGGAGCAGCAGGAACTCCTCGTCGGCGCGGCGCAGCAGGACGCCGCGCAGCAGCGCGGCGTCCAGGGCGAACGGCGCGTTCGTCTCGTGGAAGACCACCTCGTCCTCCCGCCGCGACCGTTCCGGTTCGGGGCGGTCGCGCAGGTCGAGGTGGCGCAGGGCGAAGGTCCTGTCGTGGACGACCTGGACGGGCCGGTCGCCGCGGACCGCGATCGTGGAGCGGAGGATCTCGTGGCGGTCGACGACGCCGCCCAGCGCGCCTTCGAGCGCGGCGACGTCCAGCGGTCCGCGCAACCGCAGGTGCACGGGGAAGACGTACATGCCGGCCTCGGTGTCCAGCTGGTGGAGGAAGTAGAGGCGTTCCTGGGCACGCGTCAGCGGATAGGTGCGCTCCACCGGGGGTGCGGAAGTCTGCATTTTGGAGGGTCCTCAACGTCGCGAGCGGGTTTCGTGGCGTGTCCGGTGCGGCGCCGGCTCCGGTCGGGGGCCGCGGCCGGCGCCGTCAGGCGGGCGGCGGCGGGGCGGGGATCACGCGGTCGCCGCCGTGCGGACCGGGCGGCCGGGCGGTGGCGCCTCCTCGGCGGCGGTGGGCGCGGCGTCGATGAGGGCGGCGAGCGCCGCGAAGTCCTCGGCGCCGAGCAGGTCGGCCACGTCGACATGCCAGTCGCGCTCGCGCAGCAGCTCCGCCTGGATCTGCAGGGCCGACAGGGAGGAGCCTCCCAGGCCGATGAAGGAGTCGGCCGCGGCCACGTCCTGGTACCCCAGGGCATGGCCGACCAGCGCGAGCAGCTCGGTCAGGGTGTCGCCGCCCGGTCGCGGCGGGCCCGGGTGCCCGTCGCCGAGCCAGAACGACTGCTCGTCGAAGGGGTACAGCGGCAGGTCGACCAGGCGGGGCGGGGTGCCGCCGTCGAAGAGGTCGCGCCAGCGGACCTCCTCCTCACCCGCCACGAAGGCGTTCGCCAGGGCTCCTTCCGCGGTGTCGCCGGCGCCCGGCCCACCGTCCGATACGCGCACGTCGGGCAGCAGCAGCCACTCGGCGCCGTCCGTCTCCCCCAGCCGCCGGCAGGTCTCGGTGAACTCCGCACGGTCGTGGGCGAGGACGGCCACCCGGTGGGGGTGGTGCTCGCGCCCGGCCCACAGGCTGAAGGCGAGGTCGCGGGGGTGCGCGTCCCGGCCGCCGGTGCCGTGCGCGGTGAGCAGCGCGCGCAGCGAGGTGCGGGAACGCGCCGAGACGGGGAAGACCCAGGGACGGCCTCCGGGGCGCGGCGCCGGGGCGCCGGGCTCGGGCTCCCGGCGGGGTCCTTCCTCCAGCACCACGTGCACGTTGGTGCCGTTGAAGCCGAAGCAGTTGACACCCGCGAGCAGCGGTTCACCGCCGCCGGCATCGCCGCGCAGGTCCCACGGCCCGGTGGGCACGAAGACCGGCGAGTCCAGGAAGTCGATGTGCCGGTTGGGCTCCCGCAGGTTCACCGTCGGGGGCACCACGCCGTGCCGCAGCACGAGCATGGCCTTCACCAGGCCGGACAGGCCCGCCACGCCGTCGACCAGGTGCCCGATGTTGCCCTTGACCGAGCCGACGGCGATGAACTGGCGCCGGTCGGTGCGCCGCCGCACCGCGTCCGTGATGCCTCGTATCTCGATCGGATCGCCCAGCGCGGTCCCCGTCCCGTGCGCTTCGAGGTAGGACAGCGATCCGGCGTCCACACCCGCTCGCTGCCATGCCTGGAGCAGCAGTTCGGTGTGCGCCTTGGGGTCCGGCGCGGTCATCATGGCCGACGCGCCGTCGTTGTTGACCGCCGAGCCGCGGATCACCGCGTGCACCCGGTCGCCGTCGCGCAGCGCGCGCTCCAGCGGCTTCAGCAGGACGGCCACCGCGCCCTCGCCGCGGCCGATCCCGGCGCCGTGGTCGTCGAACGGCCTGCTGCGGTGGTCCTGCGAGGTGATGCCGGCCGCGTCCATCGGGCGGTTGCCGGAGTCGACCGGCAGCGGGAAGAGGTTGACGCCGCCGACCAGGGCCGTCTCGCAGTCGCCGGCCCGCAGGCCCAGGCATGCCTCGTGCACCACCAGGAGGGACGACGCGCAGGTCGCGCTGGAGACGAACGCCGGACCCTTCAGATCCAGCAGGAAGGACAGGCGCGAGGCGGCGAAGGACGCGATCACCCCGGGCACGGCCGAGGGTGTCAGCTCGGCCAGGCCGCCGGGGTAGTCGCCCTCCGCGGCGGAGGCGTAGACGCCGGTGCGGGTGCCGCGGACGCGCCCTGCCCAGCCGGCGTCCTCAAGGCAGTGGTAGGCGACCTGGAGGAAACGCCGCTGCTGCGGATCCATGACGCGGGCGTCGGCGGGGGTGACCCCGAAGAACCCGGCGTCGAAGCGGTCGATGTCGTCCAGCCAGGCGGCGGTGAGGAAGCCGGCAGTGCCGGGCTCGGGGGCGAGCGGCCGGCACAGCGCGCGCCGGCTCTCGGGGGCAGGCTCCACCATGTCGGCCCCCGACATCAGCACGTCCCAGAACGCCTCGTAGGTGCGGGCGCCGGGCAACTGGGCCGCGACCCCGATGATCGCGATCTCCCCCGGGGGCTCCTCGCGCGGCGCGGCGCCGGATCCGACCGCCGCCACCAGTTCCTGGGCGGTGCGGCGGTCGATGTGCCCGGCGGAGAGCAGGCCCATGATCGTGGTCACGGGGTCGGTCATGTCAGTGCCTCCTGGTCGTACGGGGAGGTGAGCTGCCGGAGCTGGGTGTCCACCGCGGCGCGCAGGACGGCACGGGCCTCGGTGCGGTCGGTCAGGTAGAAGTGCCCGCCGGGGAAGACCCGTTCGTGCGGCGGGCGGGCCAGCACGCCGGCCCACTCCTGCGGTTCCTCGGGCGCCGTGGAGGCGTCCTCCCGCCCGCTCCACAGTTCGTAGTCCGCCGCCGGGGGCGGCAGCGCCGGGTCGAGGCGGTAGGAATCCATGATCATCATGTCGTCGCCGAACGCCTCGACCACGCTCTCCAGCAGGTCCGGGGCCTCGAAGACGGCCGCCGGTGTGCCGCCGTAGCCGGTCAGGTGCGCCAGCAGGTCCGCTGCCGGCCGCCGCGGCGGCGGCCAGGGCGGAGCGGCGGCCATCGCGACGGCCCGCCGCGGTGACGGGGCGCTGGACACGATCACCCTCGTGACCATCTCGCGGCGGTCGGCCGGCAGGTTCCGGACCAGCGCGTCGCACAGCAGTCCGCCCAGGCTGTGCCCGAAGAAGATCGCGGGGCGGTCCACCAGCGGTTCCACCTGCTCCGCGAGGGCGCGCCGCGCCTCGTCGAAGGTCGACCGCCTCGGTTCGGCGTCGCGGAGCCCGCGGCCCGGCAGGTCGAACAGCAACGACTCGGCGCCGTCGGGCAGTTCCGAGGCGAGCGGGAGCAGCGAGATCGCGGAACCGCCGGCGTGGGGGAAGAAGAGGACCCGCATCATGGCGTCACTCGCGGACCCGGTGGCGATGCAGCCGTACCGCTGGTCGATCCGTACCTTCGGACTCATCGAGACGGCTCCTCCCCCCTCGGGCGGCTCTCGCAGCCGGTCGGCCGGCCACGGGTGACAGCAGCGGTACCGGTTCGGGCGGCCGGAAACAGACCGGCCGGGCGGCGGGTCGGCCCGCTCGGGAATGGCAGGACGGATAAGCAGGCGACCGCCTGCTCACGGTCGACGGCGCATTTCCTCGTTCGCTCAGACAAACGGGTCGTCAGGGAACTCGAAGCGGCGGTTCCGGCGCCGGCCGATTCCGGGCCGGGAGGCCGGCGGCGGGCGCGAAAGGCTCCACCCGAGCGCTTGGCCGCACCTTCATCTTGCGGAATCACAGATTCCCCCCAATACCTTTCGCTAACCGCTCGACCAACGCCCCTAATCGCCGTACCGCCGGATGTCTGGATCAACGTCTACCCCACGCTTACCGGGCGGGCAAGGCGCTCAAGTTCACGCTCCATTCACAACCGCCCGCGGGACAGAACGGGCCCGGGTTCGGCCGGGATACCGCTCCACCTCCACGACCAGGGGTTTCACGGAAGCCGCCGAGCACGCGTGGTCGCGGCCGGCACACCCGGCGTGACCTGGGTCACCGCCGGAAATCCGACGGCGAATAACTCATCGATTCCCGAACAGCTGGGACGGTAGAATCACGTAGGAAGCGGGAGGTGGGGGTGGTGCTCGCGGACCTCCTCGCGAGGCTGATGCCGCACCTGGACGAGCGGCAGCGGCGGCTGGTCGGCGGGGCGGTGGCGCGTCTGATCGGCCACGGCGGAATCCGCGAGGTCGCACGGGCCACAGGTCTGGCGGAGTCGACGGTGGCCCGCGGGGCGCGGGAGCTCGAAGCGGGCCTGGTGGCGGACGGCCGGGTCCGGGCGGCGGGCGGCGGGCGCAAGCGGCTTCGGGACACCGACCCGGGACTGGTGCAGGCGCTGCTGGCGCTGGTGGAACCGGTCCGGCGCGAGGATCCGGGGTCGGCCCTGCGCTGGACGACGAAGTCGACCCGACGGCTCGCCGCCGAACTCACCGGCCAGGGGCACCGGGTGGGAGCCGACACGGTGGCCGCGCTGCTGAAGGCGGAGGGCTTCTCCCTGCGGGCGGCATCACGAACCGCGGAGGGCGCCGGCCACTCCGACAGGGAAGCGCAGTTCCGCCACATCAACACGTACGTCTCCCGCTATCTGGACGCCGGGGACCCGGTGATCAGCGTGGAGGCAGGCAAGAGGGAAGTATCCGGCGACAGGTTCGCCGAGCCCGTCCCCGCCGCCCGCGGGTGCCCTGGCCGGCAGCAGTGGGACGAGGGCCGTCCTCATCCCGGCCTCCCCCCGGGCGCGGCCGGGGGGAGCAGGCCGGCAGCCGCCTCCGGCGGACCGCACGGCATCGGCGCGGACCCCCGCCGGGTGGCGGTCGCCTGCGACCCGGACACCGCCGCCTTCGCGGTGTCCGCCCTGCACCGCTGGTGGGCGGTCGAGGGACGGCCGCACTACCCGGACGCCCGGCGCCTGCTGATCGCCACCGACGCCGGCGGCTCCTCGAACCCGTGGGCGGCGCCCTGGAAAGAGGGTCTCGCCGAGTTCTCCCGCAGCTCCGGCCTGGAGGTCACGGTCTGCCAGCTGCCCCCCGGCACCTTCAAGTGGGACTCGATCGACCACCGGTTCCGCTCCCGGACCGACGTCACGTGGCGCGGACACCCCCCGGCCTGCCATGAGGTCGTGATCGGCCGCGTCGGCGTGACCGGCACCGCGGACGCGGACCCCGCCCCTCCCTCCGCCGCCACCGCCTCCGGCCACCTCGCCGCGGGCCCCCCGTCGGCCCCGCCCGACTGGCACGGCGTCTGGAACTACACCCTCACCCCCGAACACCCCGGGCCCTGAGCCGGGTTCGGGCCGCACGTCCCCACCCCGGATGCTCCGCGAAAGCGGAATCCCGCTGCCACCGCCGGACCGCTCGGCGGCCGCGCCGGCGCCCGGGGCCGCCGCCCTTCGGCGGCGCGGGGCAGCGGCGTCGGACCACCCCCTGTGATCTGCGGGTCGACTTATTTATCGGCAACTTCCTCGATCGTTTTTCACTCCTACCTGAGCGGGGTCCGATGGTGCTAGCGTCCCGGCGCAGGCATTCCTGTCTGACCTTGGCGACCGCGCGAGAAGTCGGATTCATCGCACGGTCGCAACCCGGTCGACGCTGTTCGGGCGAAAGGGAGGGGCGGCTGATTGTGGGGGGCGTTGGAACAGTTGCCGCAAGGCTTCACCGATGTCGTCGGAATTCTGATTGCACGAAGCATCTATTTCGTCATAGCGCGGGGCGGTTCCGCTCGGCGCGAGATGGGCGTCCGGCGTGTGGCCGGTTTCCGCCCCGCGGGCCGGACGCCCCGAAGGGCGGCCGAACGGCACCCGGGCCGCACCGGCCACGGGGACGGCGCCCCGCGGCTGACGCCGCCGGCCCTCCCCCTCTCCTTCCCGCCCGAATCGACGCACCCGTCCGCAGCGAGGCTTTGGGGTTGAAGACACGGTGAGCCAGCACGAGGACTCCGCTGTGGGCGGGGACCAGAGTTCGGACTACCTGTTGCGGATCCGCGACCGGGGATTCCAGGAGCAGCCCGTGGAGCAGGTCGCCGTCGACCTGTTGACGGTGCCTCACACGCCGCGCCTGGCCGGCGAGGATCCGGAGTACGTACAGCAGCTCGCCGATTGCGCGGCGCAGTTGCCGCCGATCATCGTGCACCGGGCGACCATGGCGGTGGTCGACGGCGCCCACCGGCTGCGCGCCGCCAGGATCAGGGACCGCCGGCACATCGCGGTCCGGTTCTTCGACGGGGACGAGCAGGACGCCGCGCTGCTCTCGGTGGCGATCAACGTGGCCCAGGGGCGGCCGTTATCCCCCGCGGACCGGGTCGCCGCCGCCGAGCGGGTCTTCCGGTCGCGCCCGCAGTGGTCGGACCGCGCGGTCGCCGCTGTGGTGGGGCTGTCGGCGACGAAGGTGGCGCAGATCCGGGGCGAAGTGGTGGAGGGCGACGACGAGGCCCGCTTCCGCGTCGGCCGCGACGGACGCGCCCGCCCGATGAACGCGGCCCAGGGCCGGGAGCTGGCCAGCCGGCTGATCAGGACGAACCCGCACGCGTCGCTGCGGCAGATCGCCAGGAAGGCCGGAATCGCCCCGGCCACCGTCGCCGACGTGCGCAACCGGATGAGGCGCGGGGAGGATCCGCTTCCGCCCCGGCAGCGTGTCCTGGTCGCGGAGAAGGAGCCGGCGCCCGTGGCGCGGCAGCCCGACGAGCCGGCGCACGAGCGACCGGTGGCCGCCCCGGTGCCGGGGAGCCGTACGGCGGAGCACCCTGTCCTCCTGGACGAGCCGCCGGTCGACGCGTCCTCCGCCGCGCTGAAGAAGATCGTCAACACGTTGTGCCGCGATCCTTCGCTGCGGCTCAGCAAGTCGGGCCGCAGGTTACTGCGGCTGTTCGAAGTGGGCGGTCTCGTCGCGGACAACCGCGGTTGGCTCATCGCCCACGCGCCTTCGCACTGCATGGAGATGATCGCGCTCCTCGCGGACGGGTATGCCGAGTCGTGGCGGCTGCTGGCCGAAGACCTGCGCCGGGAGAAGACCACGCTCGGGCTGTGAGGGGGCACCTCGGCCGCGGTGCCTCCCGCCGGCGGCCCTCCCGGGTGCCGCACCACCCGGCACCGG
This sequence comes from Streptomyces sp. NBC_00433, assembly GCA_036015235.1. Classification (NCBI taxonomy): domain Bacteria; kingdom Bacillati; phylum Actinomycetota; class Actinomycetes; order Kitasatosporales; family Streptomycetaceae; genus Streptomyces; species Streptomyces sp. NBC_00433. The sequence continues at coordinate 291,020 of CP107926.1, forward strand.
GCCGCCGGTACGCCGCCGGCGGGCGCTCACGTCCGCCGGCGGCGCGCGCGTTCGGGGACGGGGCCTCTCAGCCCACCGCGGGTGCGCCGAGGTCGAGGCGGAGTTCCTCAAAGCGCAGATACGTCGAGTTGCCGCCCCAGGCAGGTTCGGGCCCGACCGCCCTGGCGTGCGGGTATCGCGTGCAGAACCGGGTCAGCAGCACCGTGGCCTCGGCGCGGGCCAGCGCGGCCCCCAGGCAGTAGTGGATCCCGTAGCCGAAAGCGTGCGCCTGCTGGTCGGCGGCCGCCGACGCGTGGGGCGCGCCGATGACGTCGTGCCCGTTGAGGGACAGCAGCACGAGGTCGCCGGCCGCTATGCGCCTCCCGCCGATGTCGAGATCCGAGCGGGCCACGCGGGCGACGTGGCTGAGCGGGGGCCGGGTCCTGAGCACCTCCTCGGTGACCGCCTGCGCCGCCGGGGCGCCCTCCGCGCGGATCCGGGCCGCCGTCGCGGGCTCGGCGAGCACATGGTGCAGCACGCTGCCGAGCAGCGAGGCGGTCGTCTCCAGGCCGCCGAAGAGCATCATCGACGCGGTCGCCAGCCGGTGGGTCCCCTCCGCCAGGTGGTCCCAGATGCCGCCCGCCTGACCTCCTTCCGCGCTGACCGCGGCGAGTTGCTCGAACATCTCGCCGAGGGCCCGCTGCGCCCGGTCGGCGGCACCCTCGCGGTACACGCCGTCGAGGAAGGTGGAGACGGCCCGCGTCCACTGGTAGAGCAGTGCCACGTCGACGTCCGGGAGCGTCAGCAGCCGCCCCATCACCTTGGCCGGGATGACGTCGGAGACCGCGGCCACGGCGTCGGGGTGCGCGGCCGCGGCCAGCCGGTCCAGCGCCTCGTCGACGATCCGCTCGATCTCCGGCTCGAAGGCCCGGACCCGGGCCGGGGAGAGCGCCGGGCTGAGCCTCTTGCGCAGCTCGGCGTGGTCGGGGCCGTCGATCTGGACGAGCCACTGCGTCAGGATCTCCTCGAGCCTGCCGTACCTGTCCCTCGCCGGGCCGCTCATGTAGAGGTCCAGGCAGCGGGCGAGGCTGGCCGAGGACAGCCGCCGCTCGCCGAGAGCCGCGCGCGTCGTCGCCGGGTCGGTCACCACCCAGCAGCCGAGCTCCCGGTATTCGACGACGCCGCCCTCCGCTAGACCAGGCATGCCACGACCTCCTCCTTGACGCCGGCGGCGACGGCGAGGCCGTCCACCAGTTCGCGGCACCGCTCGCCGCCGATGCCTTTGGCGTCCAGCAGCGCCATGACGCGCCGTGTCCCCTCCACCAGGACGTCGGCCCGCACGTGCGCCCCGTCGCTCTGCGACCGGGACCTGATCGCGTCGAGCATGCCTGTCAGCTCCTGGTAGGGGCGGCGGACCGTACTGTCGAACTCCGCCGGCGAGGACGTGCGCGGGGACGGGGTCCCCACGGCCAGCCGCAGGCACCCGGTGAGGAAGTCGTCGGCGGCCCGCCGGTCCACCCGGCCGCCCGGCTGCCGCCTGGCGGCGGAGGCCAGGACGAGGCGCGCGGTGGCCACCGAGTCCGGGTCGCCGCAGGACAGCACGGTGAGCCCGGGATGCGCCGACCTGATCAGGTCGCGCAGGACCGTCTTCGGCCCGAGTTCGACGATCGTCCGCACACCCAGGCCGAGCAGTCCCTCGACGGCGCTCGGCCAGGACACGCACCGGGTCAGCTGCTGGACCAGCCGCTCGGCGGCCTCCGCGCCCGTGCGGTAGGCGATCCCGTCGGTCGAGGAGACCACCGGGAGGGCGCACCCGCCGGGTTCCGCCGCTTCGACGGCCCGCGCGTACGGGGCCGCGGCGGCTTCCATGAGCGGGCTGTGCGGCGCGACGCCGACCCGCAGCGGGCGCACCACGCCGCCCTGGGCGGCCAGCGACTCCGAGGCGGCGGCCACGGCGGCCCGGTGGCCGCTGATGACGGTCTGCTCGGCCGAGTTGACGTTCGCCAGGACGACGACCCGCCCCGGGCGGGAGACCTGCCCGCAGACGCGCTCGACTTCCCGCGGCCGCAGGCCGATGACCACACTCATGCCGCCGCCGGGCGTGGCGGCCATCAGGCCGGCCCGGCGCTGCACGAGGGTGACCGCCCGCCCGAGGTCCAGCGACCCGGCGCACACCAGGGCGGAGATCTCGCCGAGGCTGTGCCCCGCCAGCGCGACGATGTCGCCGGGGCCGTCCCGTCCGTCCGCGAGCGCGCGCCAGGTGGCGACGCTGTGCACGAGGACGGCGGGCTGGGCGACCGTGGTGTCGGCGAGTTCGCCGTGCTCGTCCCGGCAGGCGGCGAGCAGGTCGTAGCCGAGGATGCCGGATGCCAGCTCGTACGCCTCCCGCGCCGCCGGGCAGGAGGCGGCGAGGGCTTGGCCCATGCCGGGGGTCTGCGAGCCCTGGCCGGGGAAGACCAGGGCGCTCCCCGGGGTGCGGTCCGTGCTCACGGTCGGTCCGTCCTTCCGGCCAGTATCCGGGCGGCCGCGTCCGGGGCGAGGGTGCCGTCCTCGACCGCGGCCAGGATCGCGTCCATCGAGTCGGGCTCGGCCGCGCCGCTGCCGGCAGGGCCGTCGGCGGGCCCGCCCGACTTCCCGGCCAGGAAGGCGGCCTGTGCCCGCACGGTGGGGTGCGCGTAGAGGTCCGCGACGTCGAAGCCGAGGCCGGGGAGCTCTTTGCCGATCAGGTTGACGAACCGCAGGGCGCTCAACGAGGTGCCGCCCTGCGCGAAGAAGCCGGCCGACTCGTGCGGAGCGGCCGCGCCGAGGGTCTTGCGCCATACGGTGTCGAGCGCCTGGCGGATCCGCGCGGCGTCCGCTTCCACGGGCCGGTCCGGGTCCGAGCCGTCCGCCGGGGACCGGAGCCGCTCCCGCCGGCTGCGGCGCAGTGCCTCCCGCGCCTCGCCGCGGACAGCCGGGCTGAACGGGATGCGCAGGACCGGCTGGAGGTAACCGACCTCGGCCAGGTCGAGGCGGGCGACCATGTCGAGTGCGTGGCCGTTCCGGAAGAAGCGGCGCAGCGTCGCCCGGAATTCGGCGAAGTCGATGGGAGGAATGGGGCTCCGGCTGTCGAACGACCCCTTCTCGTCCAGCACGAGCGCGAGGTTGAGCGTGTGGGTGGGCACGCCGTCGGCGGTGAACAGCGGCCCGACGGCGTCCAGGTACTGGTTGACCGCGCAGCATTCGCTGGCGCCCTTCGTCCCGGACAGGGACGAGATGGAGGACAGCAGGACGAGGAAGTCCGGCCTGTCGGCGCGCAGTTCCCGCTGCAGCAGCCACGCGCCCCGGACCCGGTTGTTGATCCCGGCCTGGAAGCTGTCGAGGTCCAGTTCCTCGATCCAGAGGTGGAAGAGCTGCTTGGTGAGCATGAACGCCCCGTGTGTCGGGCCGTGTTCCCGGCGGATCTCGGCGAAGGCCGCCCGCACCGACTCGGGTTCGGTGAGGTCGCAGCGCAGCGATACGACGCGGGCGCCGTTCTTCTCCATCCGCCGGACCCCCTCCCGCTGGTAGGCGTGCAACTCGGCGTGCTCGCCCCCGGGTTCCTCGGGGCCGTCCGGGGGCAGGCCGTTCCTGGAGAGCAGCACGACGGTGCCGGCGCCGCGTTCGCTGAGCTCGTGGCCGATCTGCATGCCCAGGTAGCCGGTACCTCCGGCCAGCACGTAGGTGCCGCCCGCCCGGATCGGGATCTCCTGACCCCGCTCGGTGTGCTGGCGGTCCACCACCTTGGTGTAGCGGCGGCCGGCCCGGTAGGCGACCAGCGGCAGCCTGCTCCCGGTGGTGGCGGTCAGCTCGGCGACGAGGTCCTGGGCGATGTCGTCCGGCGTGCCCGCCAGGTCGTGGTCGATCGCCAGGTCGCTCACGGCGGGGAATTCCTGCGAGAAGACCCGGCTGAAGCCGAAGGCGGTCACCCGGGCGGGCACCGCCTGCTCCCCCGGTACGACGCACTCGGTGCGGCTGCTGACGACGGCGAGCCTGAGCGGTCCTTGTGCCTGCCGGCCGATGAGGCTGCGCGCGAGGTGGAAGAGCGAGTAGACGCCCTCGCGCTGGGCGGATTCGAGGCCGTCCAGGCTCTTCATCGAGTCGTCGGCCGGCACGCAGGTCACGGCGTGCACGATTCCGCCGAGCCGCTCGAAGCGCTCGGGGCCGAGCCGGTCCCACAGCTGCCGCAGCGTCCCGGGGGTGATCTCCGGCAGGACGTGGTCGGCCGGAGTGCCGGCGTCCGGGTCGCCGACGCACACCAGTTCGGCGCGGATTCCCAGGGCCCGCAGCTTCCGTGCCAGCACGGTGACGGCCGGCTGTCCGGGGCGGGTGAACAGCACCCACGTCGAACCGGCGTCGAGCGCCTGCTCGTCGGCCACAGCCCGCGGCTGCTCGACCCACTCGACGTCGAAGAAGAGATCGCTGACGTCCCGCTGCGTGCTCACCGCGTCGCCCGGCCAGACGCGCTGGTAGGTGTACGGGGCCGGCGGCATGGTCAGCGTCCGCGCCCCGGGCGCCCGCCAGGCCGCGTCCCCCGCGTCCTGCCCGGCGATGAAGTCGCCGAGCACGTCGCGGACTTCGTCGCCTGCCGCGGGCGCCCACCGACGGACGGCGGCGATGCCGGACGCCCGGGTCTCGTCGCCGTCCGCGATGAAGACGCACTGCTCGGCGAGGCTGTCGGGGACCTTCTCGAAGGCGCGTACCTGGAGCAGCAGGCCGAGCTTGTCGGCGAGTTCCCGGGTCGAGGCGGCGGCGACGCCGATCCGCGCCGGGCCCCGGGTGCGGCGCGCGCCGAGGGTGTGGGCGATGTCGGCGATCTCCGCGTCCGGGTGGGCGTCGATCCAGCCTGCGACGGCGGCCGCGAACTCCCACAGGGCCCGCCGGGAGCCCGCCGACAGCAGCACGGGCAGCGCGCTCCCGCCGTCCTGCCGTGGGCCGGAAGGTGCGGGGGCGGGTGCCTGTTCGAGGACCAGGTGCACATTGGTGCCGCTGATGCCGAAGGAGCTGACCCCGGCCCTGCGGGGCGCACCGCCGGCGGGCGGCGGCCAGGGGGCGCCCCGCGGGCTCACCACGAACGGCGTCCGGTCGAATCCGATCACGGGGTTGGGCTCCTTGAGCCAGCCGAGCCCGGGGAATTCGGCGTGCTCCAGGCACAGGACGGCCTGCATCAGTCCCGCGACGCCGGCGGCGTCGCCGAGGTGGCCCAGGTTGGTCTTGATCGAGCCGAGGCGGCAGAAGGCCGTCTCCGGGGTGTCCTCCCGGAAGGCGCGGGTCAGGGCGTCGACCTCGACCATGTCGCCCAGCCTGGTCCCGGTGCCGTGCGCTTCGACGTAGCCGATCTGGTCGGCCGTCGCGCCGGCTTCGCGCAGCGCGTCGCGGATGACGCCGGCCTGGGCCACCGGGTTGGGGGCCTGCATGCCGTTGGAGGCACCGTCGCTGCTCATCGCCGCACCGGCGATGACCGCGCGAACGGGATCGCGGTCGGCCACCGCGTCGTCGAGCCGCTTCAGCACCACCGCGACGACCCCCTCGCCGTAGACGATTCCGTCGGCGGCGGCATCGAAGGCGGCACAGCGGTTGTGCGGGCTCTGGACGACGTAGTCGGGCGCGCTGGTCCAGTAGGGGAAGAGCTTCAGGCTCACGCCGGCGACCACGGCGAGGTCGCACTCGCCGCGCTCCAGTGCCCGCTTGGCCAGGTGGACGGCGGTCAACGAGGACGAGCAGGTGGTGTTGACGGTCAGTACCGGCCCGCGCAGGTCGTCCAGGTAGGCGAGCTGGTAGGCGAGGTTGGCGGGGATGTTGTTGATGAAGCAGCGTTCGTCGGGCTCCTCGTACAGGCGGAGGTACTCCATCGGCGGCTCGGGCGTGTAGCCGACGAACACGCCGGTCCGCGAGCCGCGCAGGGTGCGGGGGGGCAGTCCGGCCTCCTCCAGGGCCTCGTGCGCCGTCTGCAGGAACAGCCGCTCGGCGGGTCCGAGCATCTCGGCCTCGAAGGCGCCGAGTCCGAAGGCGGCCGGGTCGAAGCGGTCGATGTCCTCCAGCCATGAGCCCCAGGAGCGGGGGTCGTTGCCAGGGTCGGCGCGCAGTGCCGCGTACTCGGGGGCGAGTCGCGCGCCGGCGCCCGCCACCAGGTCGAAGCGCTCGGCGGGGAAGGGGCGCACCGCGTCGTAGCGCGCCAGCAGCCGCTGCCAGAGCTCGTCGGGGGTCCGGGCGCCCGGCAGGCGGCAGGCCATCGCGGTGATCGCCACCGGAGCGGACGAGGAGCTCTCGGTGACCGCCTGGAGCAGCGGGGCCGCCTCGTCGGCGGCCAGCCGGCCCGCTGCCACGAGGGACATGATCTTCTCTGCGACGTGCTGGTTGTGGCGAACGGTCACTGGTCCACCTCCGAGAGCGGTTTGTCGTCGTGCGGGAACGGGTCCGGCCGGACGGCGTGCGCCACGCCGAAGCGGGACAGGGCGTACCGCAGCAGGACGAGGGCGGGGGCGAGGACCCCCGCGGCTGTGGCCAGCGACGCGCGCAGCGACACGGCGGAGCCGACCCAGCCGATGGCGGGGCCGCCGGCGAACTGGCCCACGGAGTCGAACATGTCCTTGGCGGACAGCATCGTCGCCCGCCCCTGTTCGCTGGTCCGCTCGACCAGCCACGCCGTCAGCAGCGGCGCGTAGGCGGGCCGTAGCGCGCCGGCCGCCCAGTAGGCGGCCAGCGCCAGGTAGAACTCGCCGGCGAAGGCGAAGGCCAGGGTCGTGGCCATGAGCAGCAGGACGAGGAAGCCGAGCATGCGCAGGGTGCCGTGCGACGACGTGGTGTCGATGCGCCTGCTCACCAACTGGGTGGCGCCCAGGCCGAGGAGGGTCGCGCCGAAGGCCATGACGCTGAACCACGCGACGGAGTCGAGGCCGAAGAGGCCGGGGAAGGAGAAGTCCTCCAGGAAGTGCGCGCCCGACAGCCGGTCCAGGCTCTCGCTCCACGCCCCGATCAGCAGCACCACCGTCAGGACCAGCAGCACGCCGGGCCCGGTGCGGATGAGGGTACGCGTCGCGCCCACGCTCGCCGCGGCGTTCCGCAGCAGCCTGCGCGGCGTGGGCAGGGGGGCTTCCGTGACGGCGGCCAGGGGCCGGGGCTTCTCCGGCATCGTCAGGTAGAGCAGCACCGCGGTGGCCACCAGCGCCGACCCGGCGTAGATCAGCGGCAGGTTGTGGGCGACGGCGGCCACCGCGGCGCTCAGCACGGTGCCCAGCAGTGTGCCGGCCAGCCCCGCCTGCGACCCGCGCAGGTAGACGCGCGTCAGCCCGTCCTCGCCCACCTGGTCGGCGACCCACGCCTCCTGGGCGCCGGTGACGAACGCGAAGCCGAGCGCGCTCACCACCTGGGCCGCGGCGATCCCCGCGAAGAACGGCAGCGAGCCCTCCATGACGAACGCGCCGCCCAGCACCGCGACGCCGACGACGACGCTGGCCCGGCGGCTCACCGCGTCCGCGAGAATGCCCGTGGGCAGTTGGAAGACGAAGTACGCGGTCTCCATCACGGTGCCGACGAGCACCAGTTCGAGCGGAGTGAGATGGGCGTCCTCGACCCGGTAGACGACGACGGTCGTGGTGGCCAGGCCCAGGCAGACGCCTATCGCGAATTCCATGCAGAGATAGAGGCGGTAAGCGCCGAACCGTGAGCGAAGCTGGGCAAGCAACAAGCCCTCCCCTGCGGACACCGCGGCGGTGTCCTGTGTCGTGAGCGGTCGGTCAACGGGATGCAGATCCTAGTCACGGCGGTCGCGGGTCCTGCCTGGTCGGGCACCTCAACCGTTGTGCCCGCGCGGGCATTTGACGATTTGTCAATTCCGCTCGCCGTCCTCGTCGAGCAGCTTCCGCATCGCCCCCTCCACGTCCAGTTCGCCTCGCTCCAGGGCCTTCAGCAAGGCGAGTCCGTCGGGCCGGCCCTGGCCGCTTTCCGGCTGCCGCCGGGGCGGCCGCGGCTGTGGCGAAGCCCGCAACGCCCGGCAGAGGTCGGTGATCGTGGGGTGGGCGAAGAGATGGGCGATCGGGAAGGGGTACTCGGGCAGCGCCTCGCTCATACGGGCGTGCAGCGTCATGGCGCGGATCGAGTTGCCGCCCTGGTCGAAGAAACTGCGGTCGGGGCTGACCGGACGCTCCAGCACCTTGCTCCACAGCTCGACCATCCGGGCGGCCAGTTCGTCCTGATCCCCCGGAGCGGGCGCATCGGCCGAGGCCGATGAACCGGCCCGTACGGGTGCGCTTCTGATCTCGCCGGCCCGGCCGCGCATCCGCACCCGGTCCAGCTTCCCGCTGTCGCCGCGCGGCAACGACTCCTCGACGAGGATCCGGCCCGGCACGGCGTACTCGGGCAGCAGCCGCGCGAGCCCTTCCCGTACCGCTTCCTCGCTCGCGCCGGCGCCGCCCACGAACGCGACCAGTTCGGGGTGCAGCCCCTGGTCGTCCAGAAAGACGAAGGACTCCTCGACCCCGGGCAGCCGCAGCAGGCAGTCCTCGATCTCACCGAGTTCGACCCGGTGCCCGCGGACCTTCGTCCGGCCGTCGCGGCGGCCGTGGAATTCCAGCTCCCCCGTGGCCGCGTAGCGCACGAGGTCCCCGGTGCGCAGGGTCCGCACCCCCTTCGCCGCCGTGAACCGGTCGCCGACGCCGAGGCCGTCCTCGGTCAGGTAGCCGAGCCCGACCTGGGCCCCGCTGACGACCAGTTCGCCCACCGCCCCGTACGGCACCGGCCGTCCCGATCCGTCCACGACGGCGACCGCCGTGCCGGGCAGCGGCCTCCCGATCGGGCACAGGCCGGAACGGGACCCGAGACCGGGGCGGCACTCCTGGACGAGGGACTCGATGGTGGCCTCGGACAGCCCGTAGCCGTTGTACAGGGTGACGCCGTCCCAGAGCCGGGCGACGGTCTCCTCGGCCTCGCGCAGGCGGAAGGTGTCGGCGCCCACGATGAGAGTGACGAGGTCCGGGGGCGGACTCTGCGAGCGGGACAGCCGCGCCACCACGCCGGACACCACGACGGGGGTGGACTCCAGCAGGGTGATCCGCCACCGCCGGACCAGCCGCTCCACCTGGTCGAGGTCCACCCGCGCCCGGTCGGGGCAGATCACCAGCGTCCCGCCGGTGGCCATCGCCTTGAGCACGTCCCCGAGGAAGACGTCCGAGGTCCAGCTGCCGAACTGCAGGACGCGCTGCTCGGTGCCGGCCAATCCGTAGCGGGTCAGCCACGCGTCGACGACCGGACGCAGCCCTCCCGCGGCGGCCACCACGATCTTCGGCGCCCCGGTGCTGCCGGACGTGGCCACGAAGTAGGCGGCCGACTCCGGCGGCATGGTGCGCGCCACCGGGTCCGGCTCCGCTTCGGCCTCCGGGAGCGGCTGACCGGCGGTCAGCTCCCCCACCGCCGCGAGGGTCAGTTCGGCCTTGGGGCGCAGGCAGCCCAGCGCCCGCTCCCGCCGCTCGGCGGGCCAGGACGGGCTGACCGGGCACCAGGCGGCCCCCAGCAGCCAGACCGCGCACAGCGCGACGACCCCTTCCGGTCCGCGGTCCCCGACCAGGGCCACTCTGTCCCCCGGGCCCACGCCGTGCTCGGCGGACAGCCAGCGCGCCACGACCGCGGCGCGCCGGCGCAGCTCGCCCCAGCTGACGACGTCGGACCCGTGCACGACGGCCGGCCGGTCCGCCGCGCCTGCCGCCAGCAGGTCGGCCACCCGCCACGGCCGGGGCGCCGCCGGGGTGCCGGACAGCGCGTGCGAGGCGTCGAGCGGGGTGACCAGTCCGGCTGCCGGATCGACCTCTTCGAGGCGCGCCGACCAGTACGCGAGGTCGCGTACCAGCGCCTCGACCGCCTCCCGGTCGTAGACCTCCGCGTCCCAGGAGACGCAGACGGCGGGGCGCTCCCCTTCCAGGTCGACGGTGAGGCTCAGCTCGTCGGCGCTGGAGCCGAGGGCGAACAGCCGCCTGACCGGCACGCTTCCGGCGCCGGCCTGGCGGCGGTAGTTCTCGAAGACGAGCGTGGAGGTGAACAGCCGGGTCATGCCGGGAAGCCCGGCCGCCTCGACGACCTCGGAGTAGGGCACGTGGGCGTGCTCGGCCATTTCCACCGACTTCTCCAGCACCCGGCGGCAGTCGGCCGCGAAGTCGTCCGTGAGCGCCATGCGCAGCGGCAGGGTGTTGAGCAGGAAGCCGCTGGCCTCGCCGGCCCCGGGCAGCGCGGCCGGGCGGTTGTTGACGGTGAGCCCGACGCTGACGTCCGCGGAGTCCTGGTAGCCGCGCAGGATGTGCAGCCACAGCGCGGTGAGAACGCTGGCCCTGGTCAGCGCGTGCCGCCGGGCGAACCGCGACAGGCCCTGCGCCGCGTCGCCGGGGAGGCGGGTGTCCCACGTGCGGGGGTCCGGCCGGTCGTGGGAGCCGGACGCGTCCGGCCGGTGGGCGAAGGGCAGTTCGGGGGCCGGCTCGGCGCCGACCGCGTGCGCGTTCCAGTATTCCGCGGCGGCGGCCGCGGTGCCGGTCTCCTCCAGCCAGGACAGGTATTCCGCGCCCGAGGCGCGTTCGGCCAGCGGCTCGTCCGGCGCGGCCAACCGCCGGTGGAAGTCGCCGACGCAACTCTCCATCGACCAGCCGTCCATGAGGGCGTGGTGGCTGATCACCACCAGCGCGGGCGCGCACGGCTGCCCGGCCACCTCTCCCGGCAGGTAGTAGGCGCGCAGCGGCTCGGTCAGGAAGGCGCCGCGCAGCTCGGCCGAGCGGGCACGGCACCACGCGGCCAGCCCGGTTCCGCTCGTGGGCTCCTGCGGCGCCGCCGGCAGCAGGGGCGGCCCCTGCCTCCCGATCACCTGGAAGGGCCCGGAGGCGTCGACCGAGATGCGCGTGCGCAGCACCGGATTGGCCCGCACCGTCTCCTCCCAGGCGGCCGCAGCCTCGCGCGCTCCGACCCAGGCGGGCAGGGCGTAGGCGAGGACCAGCCAGTACGCCTCGCTGTCCGGCCGCCGGAGGGCTTCCACCGCCATGACGGACTGCAAGGGCGTCAGGGGCAGCCGCACCGGCCCCGCGTCCCGCTCCGGGACCCGCGGCGCGCCGGCCGCGGGGCGGTCCGCCGCCGTCTCCTCGGCGATCCGCCGCGCCTGGCCCTCGACGGTCGCCGCGAGGTAGAAGTCGCGCAGCGAGATGGTCAGGCCGTCGGCCGCGAGCCCGTGCACCACGCGCAACGCGGACACCGAGTCACCGCCCACCTCGAAGAAGTTGTCCGCAGGAGAAATGCTGTCGGATTCAAGCACTTGCCTCCACACGTGGAGTATTCGGTTCTCGGTAGTCACGGCAGCTTTCCCACCTTCGTGGCTCACTTCGGCTCGGCAACAGAGCTCACACGCACGCCGTCCATGATGCCAATGAATGCCCGTCGTGACTTGAACAGTGTTTGACAGGGCCGAATACCTCCTTGCGTCCGTTATTGCCCGGAAACCGTAGCCGTTCAGGGACTCGCACCGCAGGTACGGGCGGACGTCCACCTGCCAGGTCCCGCGTTCAACTGCTCGCCGCGGTCGGTTGAACACGCGTACTCAACTCCGCGGGACTGCTCGTAGTCTGGCCGAGCGGCGATGCCGAAAGGAACTCCCGCCGCGGTGGGCGGACCTGGCGACCGGAATTCCCGGGAAGGATTTCATGGCGGATATGAGTGTGCCCAGAAGTGCCTGGTTCACCAGTGGTAAACCGGCCGGTCCCCGGATTTACGTCATTCCCCAGGCCGGGGCCGGGGCCGCGTCGGTGACTCAGTTGCGACGTGTCCTCGACGGCCGCCTGCCGGTGGTGGCGGTGCGCCTTCCCTTCCGCGAATCCCGGCTGGCCGAGTCGCTGCCCGACTCGCTGCACCACCTGGCGGACGCACTGGCGGCCGAGATTTCCGACCACTCGGGCACCGACGATTTCCTGCTCCTGGGGCACTGCTCCGGAGCGCTGCTCGCGTACGAGACGGCGGTGCGGCTGGCCGGCCGCCAGGGGCTGGCCGGGCTCGTGGTCTCCGCCCAGGTCGCCCCCGAGCGCTTCCGTCCCACCCCCACCCGCGGCCTGTCCCCCGACGAATTCCGTGCCTACGTCACCGGCAACTCCCTGGTCCCGCCCGAAGTCCTGGCCGCCCCCGCGCTGTGGACGCTGGTGGAGCCCACCCTCCGGGCCGACCTGCGCCTCTGCGAGACCTACCGGCCCTCCGGCCACGTGCTCGGCACACCGATCCTCGCGGTGCACGGACGGCACGACACGCGGTTCCGCCCCTCGGACGCGGCGGCCTGGAAGTCCCGTACCCGGGGCGGCTTCCGCCGCGTCGTGCTGGACCGGGACCACGACTACCTCAGCGCGGACCCCGGGGAACTCGCCGACGCCCTGATCGACGCGACGCCGCACTTCGGGTCCTCCTTCTGTCCGGCTCCCGAACCGCAAAGCCGCCGCTGAACCGAGGAGTGCCCAGTGCCTTCACCGCCAACAGGCCCCGCCGCCACGGCCCGTGCACCGCATCGCACCCCCGGCACCGGCGACGGCTCCACCGTGCACGGGAGGATCAAGGACCAGGCCGCCCTGCGACCCGACGCCCCCGCCCTGCGCACCATGGCCGGCGAGCGGCTGAGCTATGCCGAGCTGTGCCGGCGGGCCGCGGAGCTGGCCGGGCTCCTGCGGGAGGACGGGGTCGGTCCGGGCCACTACGTCGTCGTCCGCATGCGGCGGACACCCGGCTTCGTGGTCGCCCTGCTCGGCATCCTGGAGACGGGAGCCGCGTACATCGCGGTGGACTGGAACTGGCCGGCCGCGCGGGTGCAGCAGATCATCGACACCTCGCGCGCCCACCTGCTGGCCGAGGACGGGGAGGGCCCCGGCTCTCCCCTGGTGCCCGCCACGGACCGCCGGCGCCTGTCACCCCACCGGCCGCCCCCCGCGGCACCGAAAGCGCCGCCGCCCGGCCGCGCCGCGGAAGCGACGCCCCAGGTCGACCGCGACGCGCCCTGCACCGTCTTCTTCACGTCGGGGAGCACCGGCGAGCCCAAGGGCTCGGTGACCGCGCACCGGGCGATCGTGCACCGCTTCGTGGACGTCTCCTACGCCGACTTCGGTCCCGGCCGGCTGGTCCTGCAGGCGGCCCCGGTGTGCTGGGACGCCATGACGATCGAGCTGTGGTCGGTGCTGATGAACGGCGGCACCTCGCTCCTCCTCGACCAGGAGCGCGTGGTGTCGCCCGACCTGCTGCGCGACCTCGTCCAGGGCGCGGGCCTGGACACCCTGTGGCTCACCGCCTCGCTGTTCAACGCGGTCGTCGACGACGACCCGCTGTGCCTCTCCGGCGTCCGCCAGGTCCTGACCGGCGGCGAGAAGCTGTCGCCCGAGCACATCGCCCGCTTCCGGGCGGCGCATCCCGCGGTCCGGCTGGTCAACGGCTACGGACCCGTCGAGACCGCGGTCTTCGCCACCACGTGGACCGTGGGCGACGACGACGCCGAGCGCTACGGCCAGATACCGCTCGGCACCCCGCTGCCCCACACCTCGGTCCACGTGCTGACCTCGCGGGGCACGCCCGCCGCACCGGGCGAGCGCGGCGAGATCTGCGTCGGGGGCCGCGGGCTCGCGCTCGGCTACCTGGCGCGTCCCGAGCTGACCGAGCAGTGCTTCGTCACCCTCGCCTCGGGCGAACGGGTCTACCGGACGGGCGACACGGGCTGGTGGCATCCGGACGGCGTCCTGCTGTACGGGGGCCGGCGGGACCGGCAGGTCAAGATCCGCGGGCAGCGGGTGGAGCCGGAGGAGGTGGAGCGCTACCTCGAAGGCCTGGCCCCGGTGCGCCGGGCCCGGGTCGGCGTCGTGCGGGCACCCGACGGAAGGGCGCGGGACCTCGTGGCCCACTGCGTCGCCCCGGACCTCCCGGACGCCGCGGAACTGATCGCGGCCTGCGCCCGCGACCTGCCGCCCTACCTGCGGCCCGGCCAGGTTCTGCTGCACGACGCCTTCCCGCTGACCGCCTCGGGGAAGGTCGACGCGCGGGCGCTGGAGCAGCTGGCCCTGGCCGCGCGTCCGCGGCCCGGGACCGCGGCGCGGCCCAGGCCGGTCCCGGTCGACGGCCCGCTGGCCGCCGCGCTGGCCGAGCTCAGGGAACTGCTGTCCGTCGAGGTCGGGCCGGACGACGACCTCGTCGCGCTCGGGATCGACTCCATCACCACGATGCGCCTGGTCAGCAGGCTGACGGTCAGGCACCTGGCCCGCGTCCCCTTCGGGGCCGTGCAGGAGCTGCGCACTCCTCGCGCGATCATCGCGCGGGCCGAGCCGGCCACCGCGCCCGGCGCCGGGCGGCCGCCCACCACCCAGGTCACCGACAGCCGTGTCGACCTGTGGCTGCGCGAGCAGTTCTCGCCCGGGGACCCGGCCCAGCTCATCGTCCGCTCCTTCGGCATCCGCCCCGCGGTGGACCGGCAGGCGCTCCGCACCGCACTCGACACGCTGACCGGCCGGCATCCCGCGCTGCGGACCGGCTACCGGATGCGCGGCGCCGCCGTCCACGCCGAGCCGCTGCCGGACCCGGCCGTCCCCGTCCGCGACGTCGCGTGCCCGCCACGAGGCGCGGACGTCCCCTGGGAAGCGCCGCGGGAGTGGCTGGCGCCGTTCGACCTGGCGCACGACGCTCCGGCGCGCTGTCTGGTGGCGCCGGTGCCCGGCGGCTCGCTGCTGACGCTCGTCATCCACCACATCGCCTACGACGGCTGGTCGGAACACGTCCTCCTCACCGAACTCGGCGCGGCGTACGACGCCGCCCGGACCGGCCGCGGCGGCTCGACCGGACCGCGCCCGGCGCGGGATCCGGTCCGCCCGGCTCCGCCCACCGCGCAGGAGAGGGAACGGTCACGGGCCCGGTGGCGCCGCTCGCTGGACGGGAGCCGGCCCCTGGACCTGCCCCCCGGCCGCGGCGACGCCGGCCGGCGGCTCGAGGAGATACGCCTGCCGGTGCCGGCCCCGGACGTGCGGCGGCTCCGCGAGAGCGCCGCCGCGGACCCGCACATCACCGCCCTCACCTGGTACGGCGTCGCCCTGCACCGGCTCACCGGCGAGGAGCGCTTCAGCGTGGGGTCGTACTTTGCCGGGCGGGACGGAGCCGACGAGAAGGCGATCGGCTACTTCGTCCGCCCGATGCCGGTGGCCCTCGACTTCCGGGGCGGCCCGCCGCGCGCCGCGGTGGCCGCCGCGGCCCGGCGCCGCTGGGCGGAGGCCGTCGCGGCACCGGTCCTGTCCCTGGACGACCTCGCGGACCTGGCCCCCCGCCCCTCCCGCTTCGGACTGCCGCCCGTCTTCCAGGCCGCGCTGGCCTTCCAGAACGCACCGGCCGGCGAACTCCGGCTGAGCGGGCACCGGGTGGAGCGGCTCGACGTCCCGCAGCCGGCGGCACCGCTGCCGCTGGCTCTGCAGATCTGGCCGCAACCGGACGGAGGCTGGGACGCCCGTGTGCAGGCGGATCCCACTCTGGTCGACCGCGCGATCCTGCCGCGGCTCGCGGCCCACCTCGTGGACGAACTCCACCAACCGCCCGCGCACGACGCTCCCCGTTAGGAAGGAAAACCCGTGGCCGGAAGTCCGTCTGACCCAACGCACCGCCTCGACCTCCTGCTGGCCGATCGGCTCCTGCGCGATCCTGGCCGCCCCGCCCTGGTGGAGGGCTCCCGCACCTGGACCGCGGGCGAGGTCCACCAGCGGGCCGGCAGCGTGGCCCGTGCGCTGCGGGCGCACGGAGTGCTGCCCGGCGACCGGGTGGCCGTCCGCATGGAGCGGTCGGCCGAATCCGTCATCGGCCTGCTGGCGGTGGTCCTGGCCGGAGCGGCCCACGTGGCCGTCGACGTCAACGACCCGGTGGAGCGGGTCGTCTTCATGCTGGAGGACTGCCGGCCCCGGGTCCTGCTGACGCGGGCCGACCAGCTCGGTCCGCTGGGCGGTGTGCCGGGCGTCGAGGCGCTCACCTTCGAGGAGGCGGAGCGGGAGGGCGCCTCCCTGCCGGACGCCCCGCGGCCGGCAGGCGCGGATGCGGCGGACGAGCCGGCGATCGCCATCTACACCTCGGGGTCCACCGGACGCCCGAAGGCCTCCCTGGTCAGCCATCGCGCCATCACCGCCCGCCTGGCCTCGCTGCAGGGCAGCCATCCCCTCGGCGAGGACGACCGGATGGTCCACCACACCGCGTACAGCTTCGACATGTTCCTCATCGAGGTGTACTGGCCGCTGCTGAACGGCTGCGCCGTGGTGATCGCCGAACCCGGCCGGCACCGCGACGGCGACTATCTGGGCGAGCTGATCCGGCACCACCGCGTCACCACCTTCTACTGCGTGGTCTCGCTCCTGGAGCTCTTCCTGCTGGCGCAGCCACCGGACCGGCTCTTCCCCGCCCTGCGCCAGGTGCTGACCGGCGGCGAGCCGCTGAGCCCCGCGCTGGTGCGCGCCTTCCACCGGCAGGTCACCGCGACGCTCACCAACCTCTACGGTCCGAGCGAGTGCACCGTCTACTGCACGGCTTGGCGCTGCCCGCCGGACCCCGGCCTGGAGACCGTGCTCATCGGTCGGGCGATCGAGGAGACGCCGCTGTGGATTCTCGACGAGGCCGGAGACCCGGTGCCCCAAGGCGAGCCCGGCGAGCTGTACATCGGCGGCGCCGGTGTGGCCCTCGGGTACCTGAACCGGCCCGAGCTGACACAGGAGCGCTTCCTTCCCGACCGCCTGGGCGGCTCCGGCGGCCGGCTCTACCGTTCGGGGGACCTGGTACGCGAACTCCCCGAGGGCGAACTGGAGTTCCTCGGCCGGCTGGACGACCAGGTGAAGGTCCGGGGGGTCCGGATAGAGCTCGGCGAGATCGAGGCCACCGCGCAGCGGTCCGCGGCGGTCCGGCAGGCCGCGGTGGTCGCCCAGGGGACGGGGAACGCGGCGCAGCTCGTCGCCTTCGTGGTCCCCGCCGACGGCGCCTCCGCGGACCCGGTGGAATTCGCCGCGCGGCTGCGCGCCGAGCTGGGCGCCACGCTGCCCGCGTCCATGGTCCCGGCGGTCTCGCTGGTCGGGGAGCTGCCGCTGACGAAGAACGGCAAGCTGGACCGCCGGGCGCTGTCCGAGCGGGCCGGGTCGGTGCTCCCGGCCACCAGCGCGGGCAGGGAACCGCCGGCCGGCGCACTGGAGACGACAGTCGCGGACATCTGGTCCCGCGTCCTGGAGGTGCCCGCGGTCGGGCGGCCCGACGACTTCTTCGACGTCGGCGGGACCTCGCTCAAGGTGATCCAGGTGGTACGCGGCCTCCAGGAGCGGCTGGGGATCGAGGTGCCCGTGCGGCTGCTCTTCCACCAGCCCACGCTTGCCGGGTTCTCCTCGCTGCTGCGGGAGCACATCCGTTCCGTCTCCGTCGGCCCCGCGGGCCCCGCACCCACCGAGGACTGACCATCCGTGACCGCATCAGCATCCGCATCCGCGTCCGTGGCCCAGCCGTACACGTATCGCAGCACCGCGCTCGAGGAGCCGGACTGGCGCCGCTTCCCCGGGTGGCGCAAGGTGACCGGGGCCGAGTGGGAATCGCCGGCCTGGCAGCGCAGGAACAGCGTCCGGAGCCTGCGGCAACTCCGCTCGGTGCTGGGTGACACGGTGGGGGACGCCTTCTTCACGGACCTGCGGCGCGACCAGTCAGAACGGGCCACGATGTCCCTGCTGGTCACGCCGCAGATGCTCAACACCATGGCCAGGCATGCGCCCGTCCGGGGCCCCGGCAGCCTCACCGAGGCCTTCTACGAGGACGCGGTCCGGCGCTACATGCTCCCCCTGTTCTCGGACCGCCGCGCGGACTGGCCGTCGCATCCGATGGCCCAGCGGGACTCGCTGCACGAGCAGGAGATGTGGGCCGTCGAGGGGCTGACGCACCGCTACCCGACCAAGGTGCTGGCCGAGCTCAACTCCACCTGCCCGCAGTACTGCGGGCACTGCACCCGGATGGACCTGGTGGGGGCATCCACCCGCCAGGTCGACAAGCGCAGGTTCGGGGAGAAGCCCCGCGACCGCATGGAAAGCATCTTCGGCTACCTCCGGCGGCACCCCGAGATCAGGGACGTCGTGGTGTCCGGCGGCGACGTGGCCAACCTGCCCTGGCCGCGGGTGGAGTGGTTCGTCGAGCACCTGCTGGGCATCCCCAGCATCCGCGACATCAGGCTCGCCTCCAAGTCCCTGGTCGGCCTGCCCCAGCACTGGCTCGACAGCGAGGTGCTGACCGGACTGGAGCGGATCGCGAAGATCGCGACCGACCGCGGTGTGCAGATCGCCCTGCACACGCACGCCAACACCGCGGCCTCGATCACCCCCCTGGTGGCCCGCGCCGCACGCGCGGTGCTGGCCA
Organism: Streptomyces sp. NBC_00433; assembly: GCA_036015235.1. Classification (NCBI taxonomy): domain Bacteria; kingdom Bacillati; phylum Actinomycetota; class Actinomycetes; order Kitasatosporales; family Streptomycetaceae; genus Streptomyces; species Streptomyces sp. NBC_00433. Next base: position 309,398 of record CP107926.1, read on the forward strand.
CCGGACTCCGCGACGTACGCAACCAGGGCGTCCTGCTGCGCGGCGTCAACGGGACGATGGCGGAGATCCTGGACCTCTGCTTCGCGCTGCTCGACGGGGCCGGCGTCATGCCCTACTACTTCTACCAGTGCGACATGATCCCCTTCAGCGAGCACTGGCGGCTCGCCGTGTGGGAGGCCCAGGACCTGCAGGACCAGATCATGGGCTACCTGCCGGGATTCGCCACGCCGCGGATCGTGTGCGACGTGCCCTACGCCGGTAAGCGCTGGGTGCACCAGGCCGTCGGCTACGACCGCCGCACCGGGGTCTCCCGGTGGGCCAAGAACTACCGCACCCCCATCGAGGAGGCGGAGTCCCCGTCGCCGGAGCCGCACTACCCCTTCTACGACCCCATCCACACCCTGCCGCCGGAAGGGCAGCAGTGGTGGTGCAACCGATCCGCGACTCCCCCCGCATTCCCGAAAGGAGGCGAGTGACCCTCGTGCGAAAAGAACCCCGGATACGTTCCTTCCGTGATCTGAGCGAAGAACCGGAACACATCGGCCTTCCGGTGGTCACGCTCTTCAGCGGCGGGCTGGACAGCTCCTACCTGCTGTACCGCCTGCGCCAGATCGGCTTCTGCGACATCCACGCGGTCAGCGTGGACCTCGGGGACGAGGAGACCTCCGAGGAGAAGCAGCGGACAGCCGCCCACCTCGGGGTGCGGCTGCACATCCTGGACGGCAGGAAGCAGTTCGCGGAGGAGTACGTCAGACCGGCGATCGCCGCCCAGGCGATGTACATCAACACCCACCCGATCAGCTCCTCGCTCAGCAGGCCGCTGATAGCGAGCATGGCCATGGAGGTCGCCGCCGCCATCGGCGCCCGCACTCTCCTGCACACCGCCAACCGGTCGCAGAACACCCTGCGCAGGCTCAACGGGGCACTGCAACTCCTCGGTTTCCCGGGGAACTTCGGCAGCCCCTACGATCTCGAACCGGTGGACCGCGAGGTGAAGATCGAGGAGCTCAGAGCGATCGGCCTGCACCGCTTCTCGCAGCGGACCGTGAGCGTCGACTCCAACTTGTGGTGCCGGGAGTTCGAGTCCGGCGACCTGGACGATCCGGAGAACCACCCGGTCCCCGAGCACCTGTACCGCTGGACGTCGGTCGGCAGCGCCGCGCCGCCCGAGACCGTCCGCATCGCTTTCGAAGCCGGGGCTCCGACCGGTGTCAACGGACGCGACCTGCCGATCGCCGATCTGGTCACCGAACTCAATCTCCTCGCGGGAGCGCACGGCATCGGCCGCTTCAGCGGCCTCGAGCACCTCGCCCAGGGCGTGAAGGTGCTGGAGATACGCGAGATGCCGGCTGCCGCCCTGCTCCTGCGGACAGCGCGCCACCTGGAGACCGCCGTCCTGGAGGCCGAGACCATCCGCGAGAAGATCCACCTCGAACAGATCTGGACCCGCGAGGCGCTGGAGGGGCGGTGGTTCGGTGAACTGCGCCGGGCCAGCCAGAGCTTCGTCGAGAGCTGCACCGCTCGGGTGACCGGTTCGGTCACCTGGAAACTGGCCGCCGGTACGGCGGAGACCACCGCGATCCGCGCCGACGAGCCACGCTACATCAGGAGCCGGGAGGAGTGGGAGCGCCGCTCGATAGCGCAGGAGTCACCCGCTCCCCGGTCGTACATCGCCTACTGAACGGCCTCCAGCTCCGAGGTGGACGGCCACCTGCGTGGATGCCGCCGTCCGCACGGCCGCCACGGGCGCGAGGGTGGTCAGGGGGGCGGTAGTCGCGGGCTGCCCGGCGGAGGGCGGCGGCCGTGTACCGGGCCGTGGTCACGTTGACGACGGCGTCCTGGCAGTCGGTGAGGGCACGGGTGAGGGCGGCCTGTTCGGTGCTGTCGACGTCCAAGCGCCGGCGCCGAAGTCATCCGGCCGGGTGGTGTGCGACAGCTCCGCCACGGGCTCCAGGTCCCAGCGCCCTGTGGTCCGCACGTAGTGGAGGATCACCGAGGCCAGCGCCAGGACGAGAAGCGGTCCGAAAACCCACGGATGCCTGGCCATCTCCACCGGCAGGTAGCGGTAGGACACCAGCAGCGCGACGAAGACCGTCGCACCGCCGGCGATCAGCCGCGACGCCGACCAGTCCCAACCGCGGTCGAGCGCGCGCATCGCCGCCTCGACGGTGAGTGCGAACACCACGCCGGCGACGAGGTCCACGCCGTAGTGGTAACCGAATCCCAGCGTGGCCCCGAGCGTGGCAACCAGCCAGAACGCGCCGGCGGCCCGCAGGATCCGCGGACCCTTGCGCGAGTGGATGAAGATCGTGGTCGCCCATGCCGTGTGCAGGCTGGGCATGCAGTTGCGCGGGGTGATCCCGTCGAACGCTATCCGGTGCGGGGGCCTGATCGGTGTCGGCGTGTCCGGCCACAGGTTGGCCACCGCCCAGTGGCCGCCGTCGGCGCCGAAGGCGAAAACCGGGCCGACCACCGGGAAGATCATGTACACGGCTGGCCCGAGCAGGCCGATGACCAGGAACGTACGCACCAGATGGTGACCCGGGAAGCGGCGCTCCACCCCCACATTGCGCAACTGGTACAGCGCGACGATGGCCGCTGCCAGGGGGAGCTGGCCGTAGACGCCGTGCAGGAGGTGGGCACCCACCGGACCGGTGGCCTCGACGACCCGGCCCACCAGCCACGACGGATTGCCCAGCGCGTGATCGGCGGTCGCCACGTACTGGTCGAACACCATCGGACGGGTCTTCGACGTGATGAGCAGCCAGGTGTCGCCGGTCTTGTGGCCGGTCACCAGCAGCAGGCCGAGACCGACACCCTTCAGCAACAGGGCGCGTTCCTGGCCGGTGCGGCGTGTGACGGCGATGACCGCACAGCCCAGGATCACCCACAGGGCGCCGTTGCCGAAGTGCATCCCGCCGCCTAGCGCCCACCGCACCAGGCAGAAGACGATGTCGATGCCGATCGCCGCGCCAACCGCGATGAACCGCTGCGGCCAGGTGAGCACCACCGTCATCAGCGCCAGTCCGGCGTACAGCAGGGGCCCCGAGGTGGGGGCGAACACCACCTCGCGTGCCTGGTTGGTGACCGGTCCGGGCAGACCGTAGTGGCGCGCGGCGACCTCCAGCGAGACGAGGAATCCGAGGATCGCCACGCCTGCCGTGCCCCATAGCACCGCTCGTGGCCGGTGCCACGCGGTGGACATTGTTCTGCTGTCTGTTCGCGAAAACGCCCGCGATGTCTTAGGTATCAATTTTGGTTTATTTGTCGGATATCGGCCGCACGGAGCGCTCTTCGTGCCGGATGGCACACTTTCCCCGGCGAAGGCTGGCCGAAGAGGGCGATCCCCGTGAGTTCGAACATGTTACCGGGAGCCGAACGAGAGCCGAACAGGGGTCGGACACCCGGCCGGCGGGCGCCCTGGCGGGGCTCAAAAACAGGAAGTGCGCTACGAGCCAGCCGACTAGGCCGTGCGGATACCGGGCCGAGTCGACCCGGGACCGGCAGCGGCGCGCCCTCGCGGCGGGACAGCGGAAGGCCACCGCCCCGGAGGGGCGGTGGCCGTCAGCGTTGTGGTGGGGGTCAGGCGCGTCGGCCGGTGACGACGCGGTAGACCGCCAGCAGGATCATGGAGCCGACGATTGCGGCGATCCACGTCGACAGGTGGAAGAAGCCGTTGATCGAGTGCACGTGGAAGATGACCTTGCCGAGCCATCCGCCGAGCACGCCGCCAGCGATGCCGATCAGCATGGTGATGAAGATGCCGCCCGGGTCCCTGCCGGGCATGAGCGCCTTGGCGATGGCTCCGGCAAGCAGCCCGATGATGATCCAAGCGACGAAACCCATGGCTCGACTCCTCCTGTACCTGTCATTCCTAACGGTCACACAGCGTCTTGGCCGATTCGATTGGTTCAAACCTCCGCGGCGTTCGTGGCATCGCCTGCCGCGTGCCGGCGAGCGCTCCGCCCTGTGCCGAAGTCGTCCCCCGTCAACGCGCCGGACCGGCACCGGTGGTCGAGTCCACCGCGTAGAGGTTTCCATCCTGGCTGCCCACGATGACCAGGCCCGAGGTCACTACCGGAGACGAGGCGTAGATGTCTCCACCGGTTGTGAACGCCCACTTTCGGCGGCCAGTTGCCGAGTCCAGTGCGTAAAGGCGGTGATCATTGCTGCCGACATACACGACGCCGTTCACGACCACAGGCGAGGAGTAGACGCCGCCCTTGCCCGTCTGGAATGTCCATCTCGGTTTCCCGGTTGCCGCGTCCAGAGCGTACAGCTTGCTGTCGCCCGCGCCGATGTACAGGGTGCCGTCATATTCCGCCGCGTTGGCATCGATCGGCCCAGGCGTGTCGTATGACCACTTCAACCTGCCCGTAGCCAGGTCAAACGCGAAGACAGAACGGGCCTTCCCCCATGAAGGTGGGCACGCGGTTATTGATCACGCGGCGAGTGTGAGTTTAGCGGTGTGGTGTCGGTGTTCGTATTCGTTGGGGCTGAGGTAGCCGTTGGCGGAGTGCCGGCGGCGGGTGTTGTAGCGGGTCAGCCAGGCGAAGACAGTCCGACGGCAGGTGCCGGCGTCGCCGAAGTCGTGGGCGCCCTGGAGGGTCTCGCGTTTCAGAGAAGCGTGGAAACTTTCGCAGGCCGCGTTGTCGGCGCTGGTGCCGATCGCGCCCATCGACCGGGTGACCCCGAGCTGGTCGCAGAGGTCGGTGTAGGCCCGGGAGCCGTATTGGGCCCCGTGGTCGGAGTGGAACACCGCGCCGTCCAGACTCCCGCGAGTCGCGGCGGCCATCCGCAACGCGTCGGAGACCAGACTGGTGCGCATGTGGTCGGCGATGGACCAGCCCATGACCTTGCGGCTGAAGCAGTCCAGCACCGTCGCGAGATAGAGGAACTCCCCGCCCGCGAGCGGGAGATACGTGATGTCGCCCATGAGTTTGAGCCCCGGCTCGGTGGCGGTGAAGTCCCGCTGGAACAGGTCCGGGACCGGTGAGGCGGCCGGGTCCGGGACGGTGGTGCGCACGCGTCTGCGCAGGCGGATGCCGGTGATGGAGAACGTCCGCATGATCCGGGCGACCCGCTTCTCGTTGACCCGCTGCCCTTTCTCGCGGAGCTCGGCCGCCACTCGCGGGGAGCCGTAAGCGCCGCCGGACTCGCCGTGGATCTGACGGATCTCCTCGGCCAGGACCCGGTCCTGCCGCTGCCGGCCAGCCCGGACCTCGGCGCCGGCGAGCCACTTGTAGTAGCTGGACCGGTTCACGTCCAGGACCTGGCAGAGCCGCTTCACCTCGTAGGTGTCCCGGTGGTCGTCAACGAACTGGAAGCGGCTCCTCACCAGTTCGTCTCTCCGGCGAAATACTTGGCCGCCTTGCGGAGGATGTCCCGCTCGGTGGCGAGCTTGCGCTCACTTGCCTCGAGTTCGGCCACCCTCGCCTCCAGCTGCCGCACACGCTCGACCGGATCAGCGGACGCAACGGCCTCCCGAGGCCGGGCGCCCGGCGTCGCAGCCGCGGCTGTGACGCCACGGCGTTCGCGGTCCCGCAGCACCCACTCACGCAGGGTCGCCCGGTTGACGCCCAGGTCAGCAGCGATGCTCTTGTAGATCGCCCCGGGTGTGGACTCGTACAGGGCCACGGCATCGGCCTTGAACTCGTCCGAGTAGTCCTTCATCGCCATCGGCGGTCTTCTCGCTTCCTCCGGATCAAGCAGATCCAGTATCAGCGTGTCCACCACTCAGGGGGAGGCCCCAACCATGGTACGAAGCACAGTAGACCGCGCCCTTGGCCACGAGTGGCCGCGTGATGATCTGGTTTTCACTGCTGGGAGCGGCATCCCTTGCAGTGGCCAGCACCGATTGCTGCTTTCCCGTGGCAGCGGACACGATGTAGATCTTCCCCGCGCTGTCCGGAATATAGACTTCGCCGTCAGCCACCGTGACAGGAGCAGATACGTCGACGCCCGTGAAGGTCCATTTACTCCGACCCGTGGCCTCGTCGAAGGAGTAGAGCTGCCCTGCGCCGCTACCGACGTACACGGACCCCGCTGCCGCGACGGCTCCCGTCAGCGGGGTGAGACCCGTGGAGCCCACAGGCTTTGTCCAGCGCTGAGTACCGGTAGCCGCGTCGAGCGCGATCAGCTTGTCACGGCCCCGCAAATACAGCACCCCGTCGTCGAACGCCGGCGGCAAGGCAGAATAAGGGTCCAGGTCGGTGACATCCTTCATCCACTTCTCGGCGCCGCTATGAGCATCAAGCGCATACACGCGAGCGTCGACGTAGTCGGCCGCATAGATCATCGAACCTGAAAGCGTGGCATAGGCGATTGGCAGATCGACCAGATCCGAGGGAGTGGACGCGTTCAGTATCAACTTCCACGGCCTGCCCTGAGCGCTGTCCCCCGTAGCCGCCGTCTGAACGGCCTTGTTTCCCTGACGCGCGACTGTGGGCGCGTTCGCATCGGAGGTTCCGCCGCTGCTGCGGGTCGTGGTGGCGGCGATGGTGGTGGCGATCCCGATGGTGACGGCTGCGGCCGCGGCTATGCCGGCCTTACTGGTCAGGAACGCGGTGATCGTGGCGAGGATCCCGCCGGTGTGAATCTTCGTCTCGCGGATGTCGCGGCCGGCCACACGGGATCTCTCCATCCCGCCTTGAACGGACACGGCGTTGCCGCTGCCGGTGTGCTGGGTCACCGCGGGCACGGCCGGAGGTGGGACAGCCGCCGGGTCAGTCGGTTCCTCGCTCCGTGATCCCAGCGTGGGCAGATCTGGCAGTAGTCCCGATACCGCGGTGGCGAACCGCTGGAGGCCCTCCTCCAGGTGGGTCTCGGGAACACGGAGGAACTGCAGCTGTGCGAGTTCCGCGATGTCGTCCGGGAGCGCCACAGGCGCGGGCAGCATCGCGGCATCGCCCAGAAGGACCGGGATGACGCGGTTGCCCGCGGCGAGTGCGGTGGCGATCTCGACGCGCACCCAGTCGTCGTGGCGGTCCAGGAGCCGGCGGCCGCCGGCGTCGCGAGCGTCGGTCCAGGCCGTCCCGATAAGCACCAGCATGAGCTTGCACTCCGCAGCCTGCCGGCGCAGTATCGCGGCGAAGTCCCCGCCGGCTGGGATGGATTCGCCAGACTTGAATATCTCATTGGCGCCGAAGGCCTCCGCAAGCGCCTGATAGACGCGGTCGCGCATCCAGCGGTTGTCGATCTTGCGGAAGCTGACGAAAATGCTTGGCATGTGCCCCCCTGGCGCTTCGCCCCCGGGACCTTCCGATCCCGATCACACGGTAGTGGCGTGACGCCCACTCGGTGACAGATCCCCGCTATTCACTGCGCACTGAATAGCGGCCGAGTATCTCCGATCGCCACCTTGAGGTCCGCCCCGCTCCCTAGGCCGGCATGTATGGAACTCTCGTTCGCGTCAGCCCGGGAAACGACACAAACCCCTCTTCAGGCAGCGGAGTTCGGTGTCGAACTGGCCCGACTTCGTATGCGCGGGGTCTTGCCGGTGCGCGGACTCGCCGAGCGCACCGCCATCTCCGAGGGACACCTCCGCAATTGTGCAAAGCGGTCGGCGCAACCCCACCGCGGCAATGGCGGCGGCGTGCGACGCGGCGCTAGGCGTCAGCGGTGGGCGCGAATCCCTCGCCGACAAGGCCCGGGAGCACGCTGGTACCGACATCGACGCCGTCGCCCTGATCGCGGGCTGCACGCGGATCTTCGGCCAGTTCCGGGATCCCGGCCGGACCACGGGCCCGCGCACGGTCGTCGCGCCCTGTGTTCCATGGCCGGTGTATTGTCCGAAACGGCCCCGCGCGCCGATCACGGTCGGCGGCGGGAGGTATGGCTGCTCGCCGCAGGACACGCGGAACACCTGGGCTGGATGGCCGAGGAGATGGAAACGCCCGCCAGAGCACTGCGCTGGACCGACCTTGCCGTCCGCGGGCCGACCCTCGGCGGCGACGACACGATGGCTGCCTACGCACTGGTCCGCCGGGCCTCCATCGCCCAGCACCGCGGGGGCTGCTCGGCTGTCCTCGCCTACGGACCCGCCGCGGCGAACACGAGCGGCCCGGCGGGCGTCAGTTCTTCGCCAGGTGGCCGTGGGCGTCGAGGGTGTGGGACTGCCAGTAGGTGTCCCATTTGTCGTCGACGTGAGCCGGGACCTGGCCCTTGGGGTATCGGACGTAACCGGCCGGCGGCTGCTGGCCGCTGGTCACGCAGGAGCCACCGAGCGAGGAGCCGACGGCCGCGACCGGGTATTCGTTCGACATGCACATGTGGTCGCGGGTGTCGGTGCTGCACGCCGTGCTCAGCGCTATCAGGGAGGCGGCCGTCAGGGACAGGCCGACGAGGGACCACCGGCCGTCGCGGACTCCCCTTCCGGTCGCGGGGGGTGTGCCGGGGAGGGCCTGACGTCGACCGCTGATCTTCATGGCTGCTGCCTCTCTGTGTTGGTTCCTGCTGGTGAGATCAGTCTGGCCAGAAGCCGAACAGCCCTCATCGGGGCTTGTACTTATCCGGGCGTGAGTACCGGGGGCCTGCGGCTGGTCCCGCTGAGTACGAGCGGGCCCCGCCCGATCCCTGATGCGCTCGATGCGGCGCGCGGTGGCGGGTCTGGTGCAGGGCTGATTGATCACGGCTCGAATGCGCACCCTAGGACTCGCTCGCTCCCGAGCCGGACCAGACGGCGAGGCCGCCTCCAGGCAGTGATACGAAGCGCCCTCCTGCTGAACCCGTGACCTGCCGCGCTTCGAAGGACGGATCGGACGAGCAGGTCGGGTGGTGGCCGGTGTCGAAAACGAGACGCAGGGTGCCTGACTTGAACGCGACCGCCGACAGGACCTTCGCTCCTCACGGTGTAGTGCGCGATTGAGTTCGGGGCCTGGTGACCTGGGAGGTCGGCTGGTGGGTGATTACCGCAGGGCTGCGCGGTCGGAGACCAGTCCGGCGATCGCCTGGTGGGTCTCGTCGTAGTACTCGCGGCGCCCGATGTAGCGTTGGAGGGGTCGCCACTGCTTGTGCTCGGCGTTGGCGTGCTCGACACAGATTCGCTCGGATGACTGCTTCTTCCGCGCCTTCTCCCATGCGGCAACCTCTTCAGGCGGGGCGTCCTTCTTCGGCTAGAGCGGTGGGGCTTCGACTTGATCGGGGAACTGCTTGGCCAGTCCCCGGTAGCCCGCGTCGATCTCGGCCTTCACCTGCGGGTACTGCTCGAACAGGCTGCAGACACCCTCGGCCTTGAGCGCAGTTTGATCATGAATACGGCCAGGCCGGAAGGCGCCGGTCCACAGGGTGCAGCCCATGTCATCGCTGATCACGGTGGCCTTCTTGGTGTTCTGCTTCATCTTGCCGGAGACGAATGCTCGGCGGCCGGGCTTGTTCGCCGGGGGCCGACGCACCCTCACCTCGGTTCCGTCGATGCGCAGTTCCACGCCCTGGGAGGCTGCGTAGGCGAAGACATCGGACAGGGGGTGCGCAGGCGCAGGTCTGGCCGGCCAGGGACGGCGAAGCCGCGGGCGGCGAGCAGGGGGCGGACCTCGTGAACGGCGCGGGTGATCGTGGAGCTGTCCACGGCTCGGCCAGCTCGGCGATCAGCTTGCCCAGGCGGCTGCGCGGGATCCCGGTGCAGATACGATGGCTCAAGGCCGTACGGGTCCATCCTGACGTCACAATCATGATCGTCCCGCACGGCCGTTTGCATGTTCAGGCTGGGGTACCAGCGATCACGTATCACGTCGTGATCGCTCAGCCGGGTGACTGCGGCGGCGGCTGCGTGAGTGAGCGAGTGGGGAGAGCGTGCCTCAGTTCACAGACGTCAGGCGAGTTGGCCGCGAGAATGCGGGCATGGAGATCACAACCGCCGCGGCGACCGATGCTGATGCCGTCGCCGAGCTGCACACGGCCAGCTGGCGAGGGGCCTACGCGACCCTGTTCCCTGCGCAGTACCTGGACGGCCCGCTGCTCGCCGAACGCCAACAGGTGTGGCGGGCGCGGCTGGCCGATCCTGTCCCGGGCGCGGCGCTGTTCCTGGCCGTGGAAACCAGTGTGCTGCTCGGCTTCGTCTACCTCGAACCGCAGCCGGACGGCCGGATCCTGCTCGACAACCTGCATGCCCGTCCTGGCGACACCGGGCGCGGGCTGGGCAGTCGGCTTCTCGATCATGCCCTGGCCTGGTCCACCACCGCGCACCCCGGCCAAGACGTCTACCTGGAGGTCCTGCAGGGCAACACCCGCGCGGTCGCGTTCTACGAACGCCACGGAGGCCGCCGTACCGCGTCCCGCACCTGCCGCTTCGACCAGGGATTCGAGCTTCCCGAGTTCGAATACACCTGGCCCGCCACCGTCCCAGCGTCGGCGCGGTCGCCAGCACATCGCTGAGCGTGACCCCGCCGCACGCCGCCGCCGGTGAACCTCCCAAACCCACCGCCGGGGTACACGCTCTCTGGCGTCCGAGCTAAAAGTACTGGCCAGCGTCAATCGCGCACCACGTCGTAAGAGTGCGAGGGCTGCTGCGCCCTCCTGCGATTCCGGGTTCAGGAGCAGGGACGGGCTGTCGTCGGCTGCCCGGTGCGAGAGGTTGACGGGACTCGGTGTTCGCGCTGTGGGCCCCGCCGCGCGGGCGGCGTTCATCGACCGGGCGCTGTACGTCCCGCAGGTCTGGATCGACGATCCGGAACGGTGCGCCGCCGACGTCCTGGCAGGACCGCTCGGCCGGTGACGGCGAGAAGGGGCCCAGGACCTATCAGCCCAGGATCTGTCAGTGGGCGTATCTGCACTTGGACGAGCGGACGCCGCACGGCGGGGCGCGCTACCTGTTCGTCCGGCGCAACGCCGACACCGGCGAGCTGGCCTTCTACCGGTGCTGGGCTCGGGCCCCGACATCCCTCGCCGTACTGATCGAGGTCGCCGGGCAGGAGGTGGAGCATCGGGGACTCGTTCCATCGGGACAGGGTCCGACAGGGCTCGATGGACACCGGGTCCGCCGCTACCCGTCGTGGGCGCGGTGGACCGTGCTGGTCATGCGCGCCCACGCCGTGCACGCCATTACCGCGGTCGAGCAGACCGACCTGTCCGACGTAGGTCCGAGCGTTATCGCCCCACCACGAACACCGGCTCGACGTTCAGCTCGCTGATCCGCCAACCGTCGGGCGTCCGGACGGCCTTGTTGCGGGCCAGCCCGTAGCGCCGGGAGGCCGGCACGAGACTGCCGGCGTGGCCGGACAGGGCGGTGATGTACGCGCGGATCGTCGCGGTGTCGCCATCGACCTCGATCAGCACGCTGCTGAACCGGTGGAGCAGGCGGGCGTAGTCCTTGTTGCCGGCCTCGATCTGTGCGATCAGGACGTCGCGGCCGGACCCGGTGCCGTTGCGGGTCGTGCCAGTGGCGTCCTGCGCCAGAACGTTTTTCAGGTCGTCGAAGCGGTGCTCGTCCAAGGCCCGGCCCAAATGCAGCAGCAGGTCGTGCAGCTCGGCGCGGTCGGCCAGGGTGCGCAGGTCGTAGTTCATGCGGTGTCCTTTCGGGACCGGTGGATGAAAGGAACCATGCGGGCGCAGCGGGGGGCGCGCATCACTCCCGCCTCGTTCTTGCGCGAAGTCGCAACGGTGTCCGCCCCGCGTTGGCGGCGCTCGGTTTCTGGGGCAGGATGCGGATTCACGGGTGGGACGTCAGGGGGTGGCCGGCGGTGTCTGAGGTGGCGTGGCTGAAGTCGCTGCGGGCCGGGCGCGGTGTGTGCCCGCTGTTCGGGGCCGATGCCGTGGTGGCCCGGTTCGCCGAGATCGTCTCCGTCAAACGCAGCGAGCGGCTGGTCATGGTTCCCGAGTCGTCCCAGCGCCCGGTGCTGGGGACACTCCCGACGCCGCCGGATGTACGTACGCGCTGGCTGGGATCGACCCCGCCGGGCCATGACGTGCGCCTGATCGCTGCCGGCTCCGAGCATCGGATCCTGTCGGCCCTGCCGGCCAAGATGGTCATCATCGACCGGGCGATCGTCATGACGCCCATCGACCCGGAGGATCCGCTGAAGGGGGTCTGGCAGATCACCGCCAAGCCGCTGGTGCGCGCCCTGGTCGAGATGTACCAGCGACTGTGGGGGCGGGCGGCTGAGCCGGTGCGATGGCCGGCGGGGCTGTCGGCCAGGGAGCGCGCTGTGGTGACACTGCTCGCCGAGGGCTGCACCGACCAGACGGTGGCCGAGCGGCTGGGCCTGAGCCGGCGCACCATCACCTACACGGTCGCGGACCTGATGGAGAAGTACGGGGCGCGCAGCCGGTTTCATCTGGCGCTGCGGCTGGCCGGTGGCGACGCCTCCGACCCTCCGCGGATGAGGCCGGTGAGCGGGGCAACTCCGAGTGACCCTGTGGACGACTTCGGCTAAGAGCCCGCGCGGATAGGCGGCGTGGAAAGCCTCGGTATCAGGGTGGGCACAGGCCCGAGTGAATATTGAGTTGCGACGCTCTGTGACCGTGGGAGAGACCTGTGCGCATCCTTCGTTTCAGGTCGCCTGCGTGGCCAGCCTGCGCAGGGCCCGCACGGCAGGTGATCCGGGGTCGGCCGTCATCAGGACAACCTCCTGGTCATCCTCGGGCACGAGCAGGACGTCGCAGTTCAACCGCAGCGCACCGGCCTCCGGATGGTCCAGGGTCTTGGTGCGATGCCCGGGAGTGTGGACCGGACGCGCCTCCCATATCTGCCGGAACTCCTCACTGCCGGCGTGCAGTTCGGCCAGCAGCGCGGCCAGCCGCGGGTCATGCGGGTAGCGGTCCGCGGCCCGGCGCAGCCGCGCCACCACGATGTGCCCGGATTCCTCGGCGCTGGAGCTCTCGTACGTCCGCCCCTGGCCAAGGAAGCGGCGTCGGGCCAGGTTCGTCGTCCCGCCTCCGAGGTCGGCGCCGAGCAGTGCCCGGGCCAGGGGGTTCCAGGCGACAACGTCGTACGCCGCGTCAGTGACGATGGCACCGGTCTCCGGCAGCCGCTCCAGCATCCGGGCCACGTGCGGGCGCACCCGCCGCACGGCGCTGATGCCAGGCGGCGCGCTTGAACCCGCCAGGCGGAACAGATGGCTGCGCTCGGCCGGCGTGAGCCGCAGCGCGCGGGCCAGCGCGTCCAGGATCCGGGCCGATGGCCGCGGCCCCCGGGCCTGCTCCAGCCGCGTGTAGTAGTCGACCGACATGTGGGCGAGATCCGCCACCTCTTCGCGGCGCAGACCCGGTGTGCGGCGGTCGGTGCCCGTCGCCGCCAGGCCGATCTCGTGCGGATGCAGGGCCGCCCGGCGGTCCCGTAGGTAGTGGGCCAGCTCCTGCCGCGCCATGTCGCCTTCTCCTCACTGCCTGGTACAGGCTGTCCCTGGCAGGGCACCCACGACCATGGAAGTGTGGTTGCCATGGACGAACGCACAGCTCTGGTCACCGGTGCCAACAAGGGCATCGGCAAGCATATCGCCCGGCTGCTCGCCGCCGAGGGCCTCACCGTGTACGTGGGCTCCCGTGACCCCGGGCGCGGGCAGCGGGCCGTCGAGGAGATCGGAGCCGGGGCCCGTCTGCTGGTCCTCGACGTGACAGATCCCGACGGCATCGCACAGGCCGCGGTTCAGATGGACCGCTTGGACGTGCTGGTCAACAACGCCGGCATCTCGCCGTCACTCGCCCCGCCGACCGACACCGGCGTCGAGGAGTACCGGCGCACATACGAGACCAATGTGTTCGGGGTAGTGGCGGTGACCAACGCCTTCCTGCCCGCCCTGCGCCGGTCCCCGCGCCCGCGCATAGTCAACATTTCCAGTGGCACGGCGTCGCTGGCCTGGAGCACCACCCCCAACCCCCAGTTCACTCCGGGAAGCGGCGGCGGCGGCGCCTACCGGTCGTCCAAGGCCGCCCTCAATGCCCTCACCGTCCTCTACGCCCAGACGCTGGCCGAGGACGGCTTCAAGGTCAACGCGCTCGCCCCCGGCCTGCGGGCCACCGATCTCAACCCCCGGGCCGCCGCTGCCGGCGGCGACCCGGCCGAGGCCGCGCAGGGTGCCCTCCGCCTGGCCCTGCTGCCGGACGACGGCCCCACCGGTGGCTTCTTCTCCTGGGACGGAACGCCCGTGCCCTGGTGATCAGTCATGGGCGGCGTCGATCACGGGTGTCCCAGCGGTGTGTGGTCCATGCCTGCCGGATCAGACTGCGCACGGTGATGATCGTGTCGGCGAGGTCGAAGAAGGCGTCGATGACGGTGGTGCGCCGCTCGTAGCAGCAGGCGAGCCGGTAGAAGGCGTTCTGCCAGGCATGGGTGCGTTCGATATGCCAACGCTGACTGGCCCTTGGCGTTTAACCTCGCCGAGTCACCTGACCTGCTGATCTTGGTCTCTTCGTGAGACAGCGGGACGGCCGTTCTTCACGCTTCGAGGTGTCAAGCAACGTCGCGTGAAGGAACGGCCGCTGGTGAAGAGTCTGACCTCTGCAGGTCCCGCTGATGCTGCGCTGGACGTGCTGTCCCACTTTCGTGTCCAGTTCTACGACTGCCTCTACACCCGGGCGGATGCGCTATTCGAGCTCACCGACGCGGTCCTCTGCGCGGACGGCCCGGTGAAGTCCCTGGCCGAGTTGACCCTCACGGCCGAGCACCGGCGCGGGCACGGAGCGATGTACGACGCGGTCAACCACGGCTGGCTGGAACCACGTCGCCTGCGCAGACTGCTGGCATCCACGCCGCTGCCGCGTGCAGCCGACGGGCGGATCGTGCTGGCGGTCGACGTGAGCAACTGGCTGCGGCCCGACGCCCCGACCAGCTCGGACCTGCTCTTCTGCCATGTCTACGGGCGGGGCCGCAGTGCCGACCAGTTCATCCCCGGCTGGCCCTACTCCTTTGTCGCCGCCCTGGAAACCGGGCGCACATCGTGGACCGCCATGCTGGACGCGATCCGGCTGGGCCCGGCCGACGACGCCACCGCGGTGACCGCCGCCCAGCTCCGCGACGTCTTCACCCGCCTCCTGCGAGCCGGCCAGTGGAAGGTCGGTGACCCGGACATCCGGGTCGTCATGGACGCCGGCTACGACGTCACCCGCCTCGCCTACGTCCTGGCCGATCTGCCCGTCGAGCTGGTCGGACGCCTGCGCTCGGACCGGGTGATGCTCCGCGACGCCGGCCCCCGCCGCTCCACCCCGGGTGGCGGGCAGCCCCGCAAGCACGGCGGTGTCCTCACCTTCTCCAAGCCCGACTCCTGGCACACCCCCGACCAGACCACCGCCCGGGACACCACCCGCTACGGGACAGCCGAAGCCCTCGCCTGGGACCGGATGCACCCCCGCATTCAGGCACGCGGCCCCTGGCTCGACCACTGCGGCGAACTCCCACTGATCCACGGCACGTTGATCCGCCTGAAGGTCGAGCACCTGCCCGGCGACCGCGACCCGAAACCGGTCTGGTTGTGGTCCTCGCGCACCTCGATGACCGGCACGGACGTCGACCTGCGCCGGCAGGCATTCCTGCGGCGCTTCGACCTGGAGCACACCTTCCGGCTGTTCAAGCAGACCCTCGGCTGGACCGTCCCCAAGATCCGCGACCCGGCGACCGCGGACTTGTGGACCTGGCTGATCATTGCCGCCCACACCCAACTCCGCCTCGCCCGGCCCCTCGCCGAAGACCTCCGCCGCCCCTGGGAACGACCGGCCCAGCCCCGCCGACTCACCCCCGCACGCGTCCGCCGAGGGTTCCGCCACCTCCGCGCGAAGACCACCCGCCCCGCAGCCGTGCCCCAACCCACCCGACCAGGCCCCGGACGCCCACCCGGTTCACAAAACCGCAGGCCAGCACCACACTACGAGCCCGGGAAAACCATCAAACGCGTCGCAACCCTCACCGAACACGTCCGCCTGAAACAGCAACAGGGATAAACGCCAAGCTCAGACGACGCAAGTATGTTGTGATCAGCAGCGTTGCTCGACGTTCCGGCCTCGTGATCATCTCTCATGGTGTCTCACATGGCGATGCGTCCGCAGATCCGTGGTTACAACGAGATGCTGTCCCAGTCGCGGGGGGGACCCAGTTCCGCCGCGGGCGGCCTGAACAGAGAGTGGGTTCGTTTCCCGGAGGTAAGCCTGATGCCGTCTTCGCTCCACGCTCTGACGAACAGCAACCCGGCGCAATACGTGAGGCCAAACGCCACGAGCAAAGCGAGGACGCCGAAACCTTCCAGAAAAGACGACTCCTGGCCGGGTTCGGTGCGGTCCGAGAGCAGCACACACCCGAAGAAGACGCTCCCGGCACAGGCAAGGACGGCGACGGCGTACAAATATGACCAGGCACGCAGCTTACGCGCCTGCCTGACGCTGTATATGGTGCAGCCGACGAGTTCCTTGCACGAGTCGCACCGGACTGACGTACTGGAACGGCCCGTCATGGGGCGTGGGGCAGTGATGTGACAGGTCCCACGTTCCCGACGACACGACAGCTCGCGGCGCGGGGAGCGCAAGTCGTACGGGCCGGCTTCCGTTGCTGACACCGCATCGCCTCCGCGGACCGTAGCGGATAAGCATCCAATGTCCTGGAATGGTACCGCGCTCCCTGCGCGGGTACCAGCACGGCGCCTGCAGTCCGGCCACGATGTGCCCAGCACACGTGCGTCATTCACCAGCATGCGGGATGACCTCACACACGGGGGCCAACCGCGCAGTCCGGGAAAGCTTCCGTGGTCGTCACCGAGGTCCTGGCCGAGGGCGAATCGCCCACTCCCGACGAATGCCGTCCCCCGTGCGATCAGGTCACAGATCATCCCACGCGTCAGTCAACGTGAACGTGCTGGTCGCAGGCACCACACCGCCGGAGCCGAACGCAACGAAACGTCACCCAGCCAGGCGGCGCGGTCTCTGCTCGGACAAGTGAGCTGAGCCCTGGCTCAAAACTCTCTTCCGCTGCGACTCCCCATTGACCACCTTCGTATAAGGGCAGACGGGACAAAGGGGGTACGACATGGCGAACAGGCGCGAGCGCCCTTCGGCTGCACCAAGGTCGTCTGAGCTTGGCGTTTATCCCTGTTGCTGTTTCAGGCGGACGTGTTCGGTGAGGGTTGCGACGCGTTTGATGGTTTTCCCGGGCTCGTAGTGTGGTGCTGGCCTGCGGTTTTGTGAACCGGGTGGGCGTCCGGGGCCTGGTCGGGTGGGTTGGGGCACGGCTGCGGGGCGGGTGGTCTTCGCGCGGAGGTGGCGGAACCCTCGGCGGACGCGTGCGGGGGTGAGTCGGCGGGGCTGGGCCGGTCGTTCCCAGGGGCGGCGGAGGTCTTCGGCGAGGGGCCGGGCGAGGCGGAGTTGGGTGTGGGCGGCAATGATCAGCCAGGTCCACAAGTCCGCGGTCGCCGGGTCGCGGATCTTGGGGACGGTCCAGCCGAGGGTCTGCTTGAACAGCCGGAAGGTGTGCTCCAGGTCGAAGCGCCGCAGGAATGCCTGCCGGCGCAGGTCGACGTCCGTGCCGGTCATCGAGGTGCGCGAGGACCACAACCAGACCGGTTTCGGGTCGCGGTCGCCGGGCAGGTGCTCGACCTTCAGGCGGATCAACGTGCCGTGGATCAGTGGGAGTTCGCCGCAGTGGTCGAGCCAGGGGCCGCGTGCCTGAATGCGGGGGTGCATCCGGTCCCAGGCGAGGGCTTCGGCTGTCCCGTAGCGGGTGGTGTCCCGGGCGGTGGTCTGGTCGGGGGTGTGCCAGGAGTCGGGCTTGGAGAAGGTGAGGACACCGCCGTGCTTGCGGGGCTGCCCGCCACCCGGGGTGGAGCGGCGGGGGCCGGCGTCGCGGAGCATCACCCGGTCCGAGCGCAGGCGTCCGACCAGCTCGACGGGCAGATCGGCCAGGACGTAGGCGAGGCGGGTGACGTCGTAGCCGGCGTCCATGACGACCCGGATGTCCGGGTCACCGACCTTCCACTGGCCGGCTCGCAGGAGGCGGGTGAAGACGTCGCGGAGCTGGGCGGCGGTCACCGCGGTGGCGTCGTCGGCCGGGCCCAGCCGGATCGCGTCCAGCATGGCGGTCCACGATGTGCGCCCGGTTTCCAGGGCGGCGACAAAGGAGTAGGGCCAGCCGGGGATGAACTGGTCGGCACTGCGGCCCCGCCCGTAGACATGGCAGAAGAGCAGGTCCGAGCTGGTCGGGGCGTCGGGCCGCAGCCAGTTGCTCACGTCGACCGCCAGCACGATCCGCCCGTCGGCTGCACGCGGCAGCGGCGTGGATGCCAGCAGTCTGCGCAGGCGACGTGGTTCCAGCCAGCCGTGGTTGACCGCGTCGTACATCGCTCCGTGCCCGCGCCGGTGCTCGGCCGTGAGGGTCAACTCGGCCAGGGACTTCACCGGGCCGTCCGCGCAGAGGACCGCGTCGGTGAGCTCGAATAGCGCATCCGCCCGGGTGTAGAGGCAGTCGTAGAACTGGACACGAAAGTGGGACAGCACGTCCAGCGCAGCATCAGCGGGACCTGCAGAGGTCAGACTCTTCACCAGCGGCCGTTCCTTCACGCGACGTTGCTTGACACCTCGAAGCGTGAAGAACGGCCGTCCCGCTGTCTCACGAAGAGACCAAGATCAGCAGGTCAGGTGACTCGGCGAGGTTAAACGCCAAGCTGGCCTGGATGGGCGCCTTCTCCCCCTTGTGCGCGATGCGCCCGTGCGGGCCACGTTCGCTGAGCAGCGCGCGGGTCTTGTCCGAGTCGTAGCCGGCGTCCAGGTGCACGGTGATGTCGGCGGAATGTGCGGGGCAGCCCGACGGCGGACGATCCGATGCCTCCGGCGATTCCGCCCACGGCGGAGGCCGGCGCGGTGGAGCTGAGGAAGATCGCGGATGCGGTGGCGACGTGTGTGGGAACGCCTGGATGTGGGGTCACGTCCGGCGTCCGCTCCCGTCGCTGAGCCCCTGGTTCGCACCCCGCGGGGTCTGTTCCAGCGGGTGCGGGCGGTCGACCGCATGCATACGCCCGATCGGCGACGCGCCCAGCCCCGCCGCGGGGTGCCAAGTCAACTCGGCACTTCCTCCGGTCGCCGGTCGTCGTCGGCTGTGGCGGGGATGGCGCTGTCGATGAGGACGGCGGCGATGGCGGCGGCGGTGGGGAAGGCGTCGGCGTCGAGGACCCGGGTGCGTGCCGCGGCACCGTCGATGAGCAGCGCGAGCTGCTCGCCGAGCTGTTCAGGGTCGGCGGCGCCGGCTTCGCGGGCGGTGTCGGCGAGCCGCGCGGCGACGGCCTTCTTGTACTCGCGCGCGTACTGGGATGCGGGGTGCTGGGGGTCGTGGAGTTCGACGGCGGCGGCGATGTAGGGGCACAGGGGCGTGGTGGGGGGGATGTCGAAGGCGGCGAGGAGCCGTTCGCGGGGTGTGAGGTCGGTGCGGTCGAACACGCCGGACAGAACGGAGGGGTCGAACCGGCGCAGGTACTCGGCGACGAGTTCGTCCTTGCCGGTGAAGTGCTGGTAGGCCGTGCGCTTGGACACCTCGGCCGCCGCGCAAAGCTGGTCCATGCCGGTGCGGTTGATGCCCTGCTCTCGGAACAGCTGCTGGGACGCGCCCAGGATGCGCTCGCGGGCGCCCCGGCCGCGGCGGCGGCCCGTGGGGCCCTTCTCCAACTCCGTCATGGGCCCATGGTACCCCAGTCGGGTAACGACCGGTGTACATAGTTTGCGCCCCGGCCCGCCGCCCCGTACCGTAAGCACACAGGGCGGTGTACATAACCCCATCGTCCCAGCTACGCACGGCACCACCGACTCAAGGGAGCGATCATGGGGAAGCTTGACGGCAAGGTCGCGGTCATCACCGGCGGCAGCACCGGAATGGCGCTGGCCGGCGCGAAGCTCTTCGTCGACGAGGGAGCGCACGTCTTCATCACCGGCCGCCGCCAGGATGCCCTGGACGAGGCAGTGAAGCGGATCGGCCGCAATGTCACCGGCGTCCAGGGCGACGCCGCCGACCTGGACGACCTGGACCGCCTGTACGACACGGTCGAGCGGGAGAAGGGCAGCCTCGACGTGCTGTGGGCCAGCGCCGGCGGGGGCGAGCCCGCCCCGCTCGGCGAGATCACCGAGGCCCAGTTCGACACCTGGTTCGGGCTCAACGCCCGCGGCACCCTGTTCACCGTCCAGAAGGCCCTTCCGCTCCTCAACGACGGCGGCTCCATCCTCATGACCGGCTCCAACGCCTCCCTCGGCGCCTTCCCCGGCTGGAGCGTCTACGCCGGCAGCAAGGCCGTCCAGCAGGCATGGGCCCGCATCTGGCTCAACGAACTCAAGGACCGCCGCATCCGCGTCAACGTCCTGACCCCCGGCCAGGTCGCCACCGCCAAGCAGGAGGAACTCTTCGACGAGGCCACCAAGCGCCACTTCGAGTCCCTCATCCCCCGCGGCCAGATGGGCCGCCCCGACGAGATCGCCACCGCCGCCCTCTTCCTCGCCTCCGACGACTCCAGCTACGTCAACGGCATGGAACTCGTCGCCGACGGCGGCACCACCGCCATCTGAGCCGAACAACACACAACCAGGGCAGGACACCTCATGAGCACCATCAGCATCATCGGCACCGGGAACATGGCCCGCACCATCGGCGCGCGGGCGATAGCGGGCGGCAACACCGTCGAGGTCATGGGCCGCGATCAGTCCAAGGCCGCCGGCCTGGCCAAGGCTCTCGGCGGCGGCACCACGACAGGAGAATGGGGCGCCGCCCCGGCCGGGAACATCGTCATCATGGCCCTGCTGCACGACGGCGTCGTGCCGGCCGTCGCCCGGTACGGAGACGCTCTCGCGGGCAAAGTCATCGTCGACATCAGCAATCCCTTCAATCCCACGCTCGACGGGCTGGCCCATCGCGAGGAGACCTCGATCGCGCAGGAAGTCGCCAAGGCAGCCCCGGCCGGCGCCGGCGTGGTGAAGGCGTTCAACACCGTCTTCCGCCATGTCCTGGAGAAGGGCCGACCCGACGTCTTCATCGCCGGCGACAGCGCGCAGGCCAAGGCAAGCGTGGAGGCGTTCGTCGAGACCCTCGGACTGCGCCCGCTGGACGTCGGCAGCCTGAAAATGGCGCACTGGCTGGAAGGAGCGGGCGTGGTCACGGTAGGCCTCGCCAACCACGGGGTGGGGAACGCGGACTTCGCCCTCAGCATCACCGAACTTCCCGCCTGAGCACACGGTTGACGGATCACCGAAGGCGCTCGGCAAGGTCACCGGGATCGCGTGGCCGGCGTCCGGACGACGCCGGTGCGGTCGTCGAGCCGCCGGCGCAGCAGACGGTTCTCCGCGTCCGGGAGAGCGCGCCGAGGATTGCCTGCATGGCCGGGACGGTGACCGGCCAAGGGGGAAGTCCCCGATCGCGCGAATCGGGGACTTCGTCAAGCCCGGTCAGAAGGGATCCGGGCGGGATCCTCTTGCGTGCGGCCCCGGGCGCCGGGCGCCGCTTTTACGCGGCCGGGGTGAGTTCGGCGCGGCCGAACAGCAGCGCGTAGCCCGTGGGGAGCTGGTGGAGGATGCGGGTGACAAGGTCGGGGCCGGCGTGGGCGGCGACGGCCGCGAAGACGGAGCCGGTGTCCCAGCGGGTGGTGGCCAGGGAGGCGTCGGAGCGGGCGGCGAGGTCCTTGACGAAGGCCCATCCGGTCAGCGGCCTGGTGTCAGGGATCTGTGCGGTCAGGATACGTGCGGCCTCCCGGGGCAGACGGGCGGCCAGGTCGACGCGTTCGTTTCCGATCAGCTGGCGTCCCAGTCCCGCCAGGACCAGGCGGACGGCGTCGTCGGCTCGCTCGCGGGTGGGGTAGGCGCCTTCGTAGCGGACCTTCTCCAGCATCTGCTCGTACGCCGTTCCCGTACGGCTGCTGGTATTCAAGCGGTTCGCACACGTCGGTGATCACTGCGGTGGATGCCTTTCGTGGAGCCAGGGCGAAGTGGTGCCGGTGCGCGGCACCGATGGTCAAGTGGGCCGGGGGCGGCCGAAGAGGAGGTCGCAGCCGGCGGGAACCGGAGCAGGATCAGGGCGATGCCCTCCGGCAGGCGTGCCGCGAGCTGGGGACGGATTTCGGGGGTGCGGAGGGCGGGTCGGGGGAGGGATCAGTTGCCCGTCCTCCGCACCTGTCGGGCCCGTGTCAGCCGGAGATCTCCTTGTGGCCGGATCCGACGCCGATGGAGATCTTGCGGGGCTTGGCGCGCTCGGCAATCGGGATGCGCAGGGTGAGCACACCTGCGTCGTAGTCGGCCTTGATGTGTTCGGTGTCGAGGGTGTCGGCGAGCGCGATCTGGCGGGAGAAGGCGCCCAGCGGCCGCTCGGACAGTTCCATCTGCACGTCGTCGGCCTTCGCCACCGGCCGGCGCTCGGCCTTGACGGTGAGCATGTTCCGCTCGACGTCGATGTCGATTGCGTCGGCGGTGACGCCGGGGAGGTCGAAGGCCACCACATACTCGTCGCCCTCGCGGTAGGCGTCCATCGGCATCGCCGACGGCCTCGACCAGGTGCCCGGGCCCATCAGCTGTTGGGCCAGCCGGTCCAGCTCACGGAAGGGGTCAGTGCGCATCAACATCGTGAAAACACCTCCAGCAGGTTCAGGCAGTTGCTGCCGATACGCCTCACTGACACTGTTGTAACATGTCATCCAATGGATGACAAACATGATGTCGTCTCTCTGATGACACCCCCGAGGGAGCTGTCCGTGACCCCGGCCGACCAGCCGTCCTCGCCCGGCACCGACGCCGAGAGCCTCGCGTCGTTCCTTGCCGCGGCGGCGGCCCTCAACGCCATAGACGACGCCCTGCGCGCCGCCCGGAACAACCTCCCGAACGCCCCCGACGCTCCCGGTCCCGGCCCGGACGAGGCCCTGGCCTCCCTGATGCTTCTGCGGCAGGTCCGCGAGCAGCTGGCCGGATGGGAGACCGGCCTGATCGAAACAGCCCGCGCCGCCGGCGCCAGCTGGGCCGATCTCGCCCATCCGCTCGGAGTCGCCAGCCGCCAGGCCGCCGAGCGCCGCTACCTGCGCGGCCGCCCCGGCCCGGCCGGGACCACCGGCGAGCAGCGCGTCCAGGCCACCCGCCAGGCCCGCGCAGCCGACCGCACCACCGCGACCTGGGCCCGCCGTAACGCCGCGGACCTGCGCCGCCTCGCCGGCCAGATCACCGCACTCACCGGACTGCCGCCCGCTGCCCGCCGCCCCGTCAGCGACCTCCACGCGGCCCTCGCCCGCGACGACCCCGCGGAACTCATCGCCCCCTTGACCGCCGCCCGCCCCCACCTTGTCGCCGCCCACCCCGACCTCGCCGCCCGGCTCGACACCCTCACAACCCCGTAGTGCGAGTCAACAATCCAGCCGCCCGCCGGTGGTGCCGGGCCTGTGGGCAGTCGGACAGACAGGGGGGCGGAGGCGGCTGAGATCCCTCCCAGCGGGCAGACGCCTTGGACAACACGTCATGCCGACACGGCGATGGAGCACATGACGGGCAGCGCGTGGCGGTGGCTTCATGGTCGTCAGCCATTGCTCGAAGCGGAGGGGCTGCGATGCGGGAGAGTGAGCAGGCGGGGAGCACGATGTCCCGGCAGGCCCGGCTGCGGGCGGCGGTCTGGTACGGCGGCCGGTCGCCGGTGATCGGGGAGGCCCGTGATTTCACCGGGGCGTTTCTGGACCGTGCCGTGGTGCGGGGTGTCGCGGTGGCCGATGTGAAGCGGGGGGACGCGCTGCTGGTGGTGAGTGAACTGGTCACCAATGCCGTACGGCACGCGCCCGGCCCCTGCACCCTCGCCCTGGACATGCACGACGGCCTGCTGCAGATCGCCGTGTCCGACACCTCCGCACAGGCCCCGCAACCGCAGACCTTCGGGCCTCAGCGTCTGGGCCAGCACGGCCTGGAGATCGTGCTGGCCTTGTGTACCAGGGTCGACACCTCGACCACCGAGCGCGGCAAGACCGTCCGTGCGCACCTGTCGGTCCTCTGAATCCTCTCCCCCAAGTCCGATCCTGCGGGCCCGACCCATCCGGGGGAAGTCGACACCGGCCGGAGACCGGCACTGGGCTGATCCCGGGGCCGCACTCGTGGTCGGCGGCACCGCAACCGCCCGGAAAGCCGGAAAGGTGGCACATTGTTCAGCGAACGCCTGCGGATCAACACCGCTGTCACCCCCCGGGGCATCACGGTGGTCACTCCGGCCGGAGAGCTCGACTACAACAGCGCCCCCGCCCTTCAGGAGGTCCTGACCGCGACCGGCCGGCTGCCCTGCGCGGTCGTCGACTTCTCCTACATCTCGTTCATCGACTCCACCGGGATCGCCGCCCTGCTCCACGGCAACCGGACCCTGCACGCCGCGGGCGGCTGGCTACGCCTGAGCAGCATTCCCGGGGCGCCACTGCGCGCCATGGAGATCGTCGGCGTGGACCACGTCATCGACGTCTACCCGACACTTCACGCCGCCCTGCAGACATAACCCCCTCGGCAGTCCGCTCAAGCTTGGGACGAGTGCCCTGGGACAGCCCCGTGCCGATCGCGTTCACCTTCCGCACTACCGGGACCGTGCCACACGGTGCGCCACGTCACGGACCGGCGCCGCCGGTCGACCTCTTGCGGGGCTTCCGTGACGCGTGCCACGCTGAATCCCCTGTGCCGCACAGGAATGCCACCTGGGCGGCCCCGTAAATCCCTGCATCCCCCCATCTTCGTGTGTGAGCGCTAACAACAGCCCCTCACGATGAGTACTCTCAGGGAGAATCTCGTGGATCGCAAACGCAGAAGACTGCACTTCAGAACGTGGCTGATCGGCCTGGTCTCCACGGCGCTGGCCGCCGTGGGAGTCTCGTTCGTGGCGACGTCGGCACAGGCGGCGAGCGGCTGCCAGGTCGACTACAGCATCACGAATACGTGGCCAGGTGGCTTCGGCGCGAATGTGAGCGTTACCAACCTCGGTCAACCGATCACCAGCTGGCAGCTGACGTGGTCCTTCGCCACCGGGCAGAGCATCACCCAGCTGTGGAGCGGCTCCTACACTCAGAGCGGCACCCAGGTCACCGTGACCAACGCTTCCTACAACGGCAGCCTGGCCACCGGCGGATCCACCACCTTCGGCTTCAACGGCGCCTATACCGCCACCAACCCGGTCCCCACCGCGTTCACCCTCAACGGGACCACCTGCACCGGCGGCGTCACCACCACGCCGCCGACCACACCGCCCACCACACCGCCGACCACGCCCCCCACGACTCCCCCCACCACGCCGCCGACGAGTCCCCCGTCGACGTTCAGCAACCCCGTGCTCTGGGAGGACCTCGCCGATGCGGACGTCCTGCGGGTGGGTGACACCTACTACTACTCGGCCTCGACGATGCACTACTCGCCCGGGGCGCCGATCCTGCGCTCCTACGACCTGGTCCACTGGGAGTTCGCCGGCCACTCGGTGCCCTCGCTCGACTTCGGCGAGAAGTACAACCTGAACGGCAACGGGCGCGCCTACGTCGACGGCGTGTGGGCCTCGTTCCTGAACTACCGCAAGAGCAACGGGAAGTTCTACTGGGGAGGCTGCATCGACTTCAACAAGACGTACATGTACACCGCGTCCTCGGTCGAGGGCCCCTGGACACGGGGTTCGGTGATCAACAACTGCTACTACGACGCCGGGATGCTCGTCGACGACAACGACACCATGTACGTCGCCTACGGCAGCGGCACCCACTATGTCGCCCAGCTGTCGGCCGACGGGCTGAGCCAGGTCCGCAGCCAGGCGGTGTTCACCGATCCGTCCAGCACCGGAACGACCGAGGGCAACCGGATGTACAAGGTGGGCGGCGCCTACTACATCCTCGTCGACCACCCGGCCAACGCCGAATACGTCCTGAAGTCCACCAACGGCCCCTTCGGCCCCTACACCGAACAACCGCTGCTCAACAACGTCGGCACCCCCATCGTCGGCGGTGGCGTTCCGCACCAGGGCGGGATCGTGCAGACGCAGAACGGCGACTGGTACTACATGGCCTTCGTCGACTCCTACCCCGGCGGACGCGTCCCGGTGCTGGCCCCCATCAAGTGGAACTCCAGCGGATGGCCGGTGCTCCAGACCGTCAACGGCGGCTGGGGTACCACCTATCCGTACCCGAACGTGCCCGCCCCGCCGCGTGAGGTGAAATCCCCCACGGGCACCGACACCTTCACCGGGCCCGCTCTCGGACCCGAGTGGGAGTGGAACCACAACCCCGACAACACCAAGTGGTCCGCGAACAACGGCCTGACCCTGCAGACCGCTACGGTGACCAACGATCTGTACTCGGCACGCAACACCTTGACCCACCGGATCCTGGGACCCACGTCCACCGCGACGGTCCCACTGGACTACTCGGGCATGCACGACGGGGACCGGGCAGGACTCGCGCTGCTGCGCAACTCCTCGGCCTGGATCGGCGTCAAACGCGACAACGGCACCGCCCGTCTGGTGATGACCAACAACATCACCATGGACGGCAGTTGGAACACCACCAGC
This sequence comes from Streptomyces sp. NBC_00433, assembly GCA_036015235.1. Lineage (NCBI taxonomy): Bacteria > Bacillati > Actinomycetota > Actinomycetes > Kitasatosporales > Streptomycetaceae > Streptomyces > Streptomyces sp. NBC_00433. The sequence goes on from CP107926.1 coordinate 335,820, forward strand.
ACCGGCACGGAGGTCGCGAGCACAGCACTGTCCGGAGGCAAGGTCTGGCTGCGCGTCAACGCCGACATCCATCCGGGCACCGGCAGGCAGGGGCACTTCTCCTACAGCACCGACGGCGTCAACTTCACCGCCTTCGGGCCGGGCTTCACGATGGACAACAGCTGGCAGTTCTTCATGGGGTACCGGTTCGCGCTCTTCAACTACGCGACGCAGGCGCTCGGAGGCTCCGTCAAGGTCGGCCAGTTCACCCTGTCCACGCCCTGACCCCCCCGGTGCGCCGTTGAACGAGCCGGCACCCGCGCGGAGGCGCGCGGGTGCCGGCTCCCGCGCCATGCCGCGCAGATGCCGCGCCGAACGGGCCTCCCCCGGCAGCCGGCGCGCTCCCTCCGCACTCAGCGTGAGGGCCGTGACCGTTAGCGCTCACATGCGAGAGGCAAGGCACCGGGTCGGACATCCGAGGGAATCCCGGCCGTTCCGCCGGGTTGCGCGCCGGGGTCTGTCCTGCTGATCTGCCGCGTCCTGGGCTACGACACCCTGAGAGGAGTACGCGTTCTGGGCCCCTCGGATCTGCTGCATGGCCTGCCTGCGCATGGCCTTGGACTGGCTGGGCCACGTCCCCGCCCCCGAACGGAAAGCCGTCCGAGATGCGGCGCGAACCGACTGCGCCAGTCGGGGGTGAGGACTGTGAGCGGTGGCGGGCACCGGTCGGTCACGACATGCCCGCGCTACTTCCTCTTGAGCGTGAAGTCCGTGATGACCGCGACTCCCTTCTTGATCTTCACCGTCGCCACGGTCGGCTGGTAGCCGTCCTTGGCGACGATGACCGTCAGCGGGTTGTTGCGGGTGTCCAGCCACAGGGCGTAGGTGCCGTCGGCCGCCGTCGTCAACGTGTACGTCGACGCCCAGCTGTCGACCTGGACGGTGGCTCCGGCCAGCGGGGCGGTGCCGCCGGTCGCGGTGACGCCGTAGACGGTGCCGTTCGTCTTGCCCCAGGTCTTGGGCGGGTCGACGTGCAGGCTGACCGGAATCGCGGCCACCGGGTACGGCGTGTCGCTGCCCGCGGTGACCTGGGCGGTGAAGTCACCGGGCTGGGTGATCTCGGAAACCGAGGCGTCCAGCGTGACGGTGACCGCCGAGCTCGCGCCGGGCTGCAGCGTGAGCTCCTGCGTGCCCTCGCTCAGCCAGCTGACGTCGGCGGAGCCTTCCTGTGCGTAGCCGGGGAGCAACTCCACCGCGGCGACCGGCGAGCCGGGTGCGTCGCCGCCGCCGACCTTGTAGAAGCCGGCCGCGCCGCCGCCCCTGTACGTCGGGACGTTGGCGTTCGGCAGGGCGCTCCACGTGCCGGAGGTCGGGTCGAAGGCGTAGCCGCGGTTGGTCAGGGCGTTCTGGCTGATGCCGCCGGAGAGCAGCAGCAGGCCGTTGGCGGAGGCGGAGGCGGAGGCCCACTGCGGAGCGGGCAGGTCTGCCACCGGCGACCAGCTGTCGCCCGCCGGGTCGTACACGTAGGCGTGCGCGACCTCGGAGTCGCCGGAGAAGCCGCCCGCACAGTACAGCCGGCCGTCGATGGCCGCGCAGGACTGCCAGGAGATCGGCTCCGGGTAGGGGGCGATGGCCGTCCAGCTGTCGGTGGCCGGGTCGTAGGCGGCGGCGTCGGTGGTGCCGCAGGCGCTCGCGCCGCAGCCGCCGATCATGTAGAGCTTGCCGTCGAGGACCGCGCTACCCGATCCGGCGTAGGGCTTGGGCGCCGGGGCGCCGATGGTCCAGCTGTCGCCGGCGGGGTCGTAGACCTCCAGTTTCGGGTCGGGACTGCCGGATGCGCCCCATCCGCCGACGGCGTAGAACTTGCCGTCGATGAAGCCGTGCGCCGCGGCCTCCCGGGTGTCGGCCGCCGGGGCCAGCTTCGTCCAGCCGCCGGCGGACGGGTCGAGGACGTAGATGTCCTTGCTGTCGGCGGAGCCGGTGTAGCCGAAGGCGGAGTAGACCTTGCCGTCATAGGTGCCGACGGCGTTGTCCATCACGGCTTCGGGGAAGTCCGGGGCGGTCTGCCAGGCGTCGTCCGACGGTCCCGCGGTCGACGGCGGGGTGCCGCCGGACGGGTGCGCCTTGCTGGACAGCGGGGAGAAGGTGCCCTTGACCGTCCTGAGCGGGGCGCCCTGCTCCTGGACCTGGAAGCCGCCGGAGCGCTCGCCGAACTTGATCGTGGCGGGAGCGCCGCCGGTGTTCTTCACCGTGAGCTGCCGGGTGGTCTTCGCGCCCCAGCCGACGGTGGCGTCGACCGTGCCCGGGGTGACCTTGAGCCGGCCGGCCTTGAGCGGGAAGTTCGCCTCGACGGCGCTGTCCGCGCTCACCTTCACCGTCTTGGCCTTGGTGGTGTAGTGGCTCTTGGCGGCGTTGAAGGCGTGGCTGCCGAAGGTGCTGGAGAACAGGGAGTAGAAGCCGTCGCCGAGGTCGGGGTCGTCGGGGGTGGCGACGGTGGTGGCGCTCTGGGCGGTGTCGTCCTGGCTGGTGACCGTTGCGCCGACCACGCCGTCGGAGGTGTTGGCGTCGGACACGGTGCCCACGACGAGGGCGCCGGGGACCGTGGTCAGTTCGCGGTTGCCGACGAAGACGTCGTCGACCGACCACCACCAGCCGAAGTGCGAGGTGAAGTGGAACCGCACCTGCACGGCGGCCTTGCCGGCGAAGTCGGTGAGCGGCACCTCGAACCTGGCCGGTCCGGTGATCCCCGAGGCGGTGGCCCAGACCTTGGTCCAGGTCGCGCCGCCGTCCGAGGTGGCGTCGACCTCGGCGGTCTGGCCGCCGATCGAGGTGTACTCGGTGTCGAAGGCGAGTTCGGGCGAGTTCTTGCCGGTGAAGTCGTAGACCGGGCTCACCAGTTGGGTGTCCTGGCTGGCGGACCCGCCGAAGTGGTCGCTGTCGGCCACCGCGAACGCGCCGTCGCCGCCCGTCTTGTTGCCGCGCGAACCCGGGTCGTCGAACTCCCAGCCGCCGGTGGTGCCTTCGGCGTTGACGACGCTCCAGCCCTGCGGGGCGGCGTCGGTGGAGTCGAACGTCTCGGTCGGGCCGGCCAGACGCTGGGTGTAGCCGCGGGCGGTGCCCGCCCAGGTGTCAACGGGCACGGAGAGGTTCAGGCTCGCCGCACTGTCACCGATCGTGACGGTCTTGGTGACGGTCTGGTAGCCGGGATCGTTCGCCGCCACGTGCAGCGTGTAGTCGTGCCCCTGGGGCAGCGACAGGGAGTACGAGCCCGTGGCGGGGTCGGTCCACACCGAGCCGGGGACACCGTCCGCGGTGATCTTGGCGTAGAGCGGCCAGCCGTGTCCTGAGCCGTCGGTGACCTTGCCGGACACGGTCCGGCTCTGCACCGAGGTCAGGGTGTAGTCCTTGGTGAGGGTGGAGCCGTCGGCGACCGCCACGGCCTTGTCGGTCGTGGTGGCGTAGCCGAAGGCGTCCACGGTCACGTCGTAGGTGCCGACGGGGACGGAGAGGTCGTAGGTCCCCGCCGCGTCGCTGTGCGCGACATTGGTGCCGGCGCTGATCGTGGCACCGGAGATCGGCTTGCCCGTGGCGGAATCCGCGACGGTGCCGGTCAGTTCACCGTGCGGACCGCTGCGGAAGGCGGCCAGGCCGCTGGGCGTGCCCAGGCCGGTCGGTCCGTCGTAGCCGGCGCCCCCGGTGCACAGATACGCCGGCGAGCACGAGCCGTTGGAGCCCGTGGTGATGTCGTTGACCCCTGAGGACGCCGCGTACGGGTACGAGTTGGGGTACGAGCCCGCCACGGGGGTTCCCGCGTCGGCGTAGACGCTCGCGATGATCGGCGACGAGACACTCGTGCCGCCGTAGACCGACCAGCCGCCGGCGCCGTAGGTCTGGTAGACCGCGACGCCCTCGGCCACCGCGGAGACGTCGGCGAGCGCGCGGTTGGCGCAGCCGGTGTCCTTCTGGAAGGCGGGCTTGGGTTCGTAGAGGGAGCAGCCGGAACCGGCGTCGCTCCAGGCCGACTCCGTCCAGCCGCGGGCGGTACCCGGGTCGCGGGTCAGCGTGGTGCCGCCGACGGCGGTGACGTACTGCGAGGCGGCGGGGTAGCCGACGCCGTACGCGTAGTCGCCGGTCGAGACGGTCACCGCGACGCCCGGGTGGTTGAAGTAGGCGTCGAAGGCGGTCGCCTCGGAGGGGTCCTCGCCGTTGCCGCCGCGGTAGTCGCTGCCATAGGAGTTGGAGACGAACTTCGCGCCGAGCGCGACGGCCTCGTCCACCGACGCGCCGAGGTTCTCGAAGCCGTTGTCGTCGGCCTCGACCAGCAGGATGTGCGCGTAGGGCGCGACCGCGGAGACCATGTCCAGGTCGAGCGAGATCTCACCGGCCCAGCCGGGGTCGGGGGACGGGTAGCTGCTCCCGCCTCGCTGGTCCACCTTGCTGAAGCAGCCGTTGGCTGTCGTACAGGCCGGCAGCCCGTACTGCTGGCGGTAGATCGCGAGGTCGGCCTCGGCGTTAGGGTCGTCGAAGGCGTCGACGATGGCGACGGTCTGACCTGCGCCGCCGTCCGTCGGGAGGCTGTAGGCGCTCTGCAGGTCGGGCGCCCCCCAGCCGCTGGGGGTGACGGCGGCCGGGGTGATGCCCTTGACCGGCTTGATGTCGGCGCGGCGCAGGGCGTAGCAGGTGAATTCGCCCTTGCCGGGAGTGGTGCAGGACGGCTCCAGGAGCGGGTGTCCGTCGGTGGCTGCGGCCGGGGACGCGGCGGCGGGCGCGGCGGCCCCGGCCGGAGCCTGGACTCCCAGGACGGCCAGTGCGGTGGCACTGGCCACAGCCAGGCCGGCGAAGATCGTCCGCCGGAGAGGTGGTCTGGTTCTCGTGGAAATGCGCAACGTGTGACTCCATGCGTTCTTGCAGGGGTCGACCCGTGTACGGGCTCTGGGACGACGGTGAATGCGCGTGCAATCACCGGGAGTTATTAGGCGAGTCATGTTCAAGCCATGTCAACAGCTACCAGGAGTGATGCTACGTGACCGAGCGTCAGGGGCGTGAGCCGAACCGCTCATGAACGGACCGAAGTTGATGGGGGTTTCTGTGGGAATACGGTGCGAACTCCGCGACGAAACGGACTCGTTGACGCGACAACGAGTCCCCTGATTCCCACCGGCCCCTCTCGGGGCGTGAACACGTCACGGCGGCAAGCCGCCAGGGGTCAGCATTGACCCGCGGATCACGCCGGTTGGAAGTTTGTGCTGGTCAGTCTGCTTCCGTGTGCCCCCCGCCGTTCTGCGTCCATCCCCCCAGGATCCACCGACCAGCCATGAGCCTCCGCTGTCGTCACTGTCTGGAGTCCCCTTGCCAGCCCCACGCTCTTCCGCGGGCCGAGCGCGTACGCTGCGGCGCATAGCAGCCGCTGCCGCCGCCGTCCTCGCCGTCCTGGCGGTCCTGCTGCCCCAGCAGGCACTCGCCGCACCGCCCCCGGCCACCGCCTCCACCGGGAAGGCGACCGCGGAACCGGCCTGCGGCACGCCCAAACCCGGACACTTCACCTGCTTCACGCTCCGCCGCACCGACCACACCGCCGCGCTCGGCGTGCGGCGCGACGCCACAGGGGCCGGCCTGGCACCGGACGGCTACGCGCCCGCCGACCTGCGGTCGGCCTACGACCTGCCGGCCGACGGCGGGGCCGGTGCGACCATCGCGATCGTCGACGCCTACGACAACCCGAACGCCGAGTCCGACCTCGCGGTCTACCGCGCGCAGTACGGCCTGCCCGCCTGCACCGGCGACAACGGCTGCTTCCGCAAGGTCGACGAGCACGGCGGCGCCGCCTACCCCGCGGCCGACGAGGGCTGGGCCTCTGAGATATCGCTGGACCTGGACATGGTCTCGGCCGTCGCGCCGCAGGCCCACATCCTGCTGGTCGAGGCCGACGCGACCACGTCCGACGACCTGGGCACCGCGGTGAACACGGCCGTGTCCCTGGGCGCGAAGTACGTCTCCAACTCCTGGGGCGCGTACGACGACAGCACGGACAACCTGGCCTACGACGAGGCGTACTTCAACCACCCGGGCGTCGCGGTGGTCTTCAGCTCCGGCGACGACGGCTACGGCGTCAGCTACCCGGCGTCGTCGCCCTACGTCACGTCGGTGGGCGGTACGTCGCTGGTCCGCGACGGCAGCGCCCGCGGCTGGGACGAGTCCGTCTGGAACCGCGTGTCCTACAACGCCGACGGACCGCACTGGGGCGCCACCGGCTCGGGCTGCTCGGACGTGGAACCCAAGCCGTCCTTCCAGTCCGGGGTCGACTGCGCCGGGCGCTCCGTCGCCGACGTCAGCGCGGTCGCCGACCCGGCCACCGGTGTGGCGGTCTACAACTCCTTCTCCGACAGCGGCTGGAACGTCTACGGCGGCACCTCCGCGTCGGCGCCGATCATCGCCGGCGTCTACGCGCTGGCCGGCACGCCGGTCGAGGGCACCTACCCCGCCGCGTACCCCTACCAGCAGCCGGGTGCCCTCAACGACGTGACGCGCGGCGACGACGCCAGCTGCCCCGACGGCTCGTGCGGCTACGGCCCGGTGCCGGACTGCACGCCCGCGTACACCTGCGCCGCGCAGCCCGGCTACGACGGCCCGACCGGCCTCGGCACGCCCATCGGCACGGCCGCCTTCAAGCCCGGCCCGCACGGCACCGTCAGCGGCGCCGTGACCGACGCCGGCACCGGGGCGGCGCTGTCCGGCGCGACGGTCAGCCTCGGCGACTACCGGGCGACCACCGACGCCCAGGGCCGCTACCGGCTCGACATCCCGGCGGGCTCCTACCCGTTGAGCGTCTCGGCGTTCGGGTACGCCGACAAGGACCTCGGCCAGGTGCGCGTCGACGACGGTGCGGCGCTCACCGAGAACGTCGGCCTGGCGGCCGTGCCCTCGCAGACGATCTCCGGCACGGTCAAGGACGGCGGACAGCACGGCTGGGGGCTGTACGCCGAGCTCACCGTGGACGGCGTGCCCGGGTCGGTGTTCACCGACCCGGCCACCGGCCGCTACTCGGTGCGGGTCCCGATGAACCGGACCTACACCCTGCACGCGACCTCGCTCTACCCCGGCTACCGGCCGGCCGACGCCACCGTCGCCGTGGGCACCGGCCCGGACACCGCCGACCTCGCCCTGCCGGTCAACACCACCGGCGCACTCCCGCCCGGCTACGAGATGGACTACCGCGGCGGCGGTCTGGAGCCCTTCGCCGCCTCCGCGGCGCCCGGCGGCTGGACGGTCAAGAACAACACCGCGGCCGGCGGCTGGCAGTTCGACGACCCGCTGAACCGGGGCAACCAGACCGGCGCGACCGGCCGCTTCGCCGAGGTCGACGACTACGCCCTCGGCTGGGCACCCGCCGACACCGAACTCATCAGTCCCGCCTACGACTTCAGCGACCAGACCAAGCCCGAGCTGCAGTTCGACACCGCCCTGCCCTCGCTCTACCGGCTGGACGCCCTGACCGCCGATGTCGACGCCAGCACCGACGGCGGTGCCACGTGGACCACGGTGTGGCACCACACCGACGTCATAGGCGGTCCCTCCCACCAGGATGTGCCCCTGGACGCCTACGCCGGGAAGTCCTCGGTGCGGTTGCGCTTCCACTTCACCGGCTCGCTCACCGGCATCTGGCAGATCGACGACGTCGCCGTGGGCACCCCGACCCTGGTCGCCCGGCCCGGCGGGCTGCTCGTGGGCCGGGTGACCGACGCCAACACCGGTGCCGGCGTGCTCGGCGCCACGGTGAGGGGTGTCGCCACCCCGTCCGACTCCGGCCGCAGCGTGGCCTCGCCGGGCGACCCGGCCGTGGCCGACGGCCTGTACTGGATGTTCTCCAGCCGGACCGGCAAGCAGCAGTTCACCGCCGGCCTGCCGGGCTTCGGCTATCCGGCGGTCACCGCCAAGGCGGACGTGCGACCCGGAGCGGTCACCTCGGCCGACTTCGCACTGCACCCCGCGCAACTGCAGTACAGCGTCTCCGCGGTGAGCGCGAACGTCGCCTGGGCGGACAGCAGGACCGTCGACGTCAAGGTGCGCAACACCGGCGGCTCGCCCGCCACCTTCTCGCTCGGCGAGCAGGGCCTGGGCGGGCCCAAGGCGGGCGTGTCCGGCCCCGCGGCGCGCAGGACACCCTCCGCGCTGACGCCCGACACCCTGTTCAAGGCCGCGCCGGCGGCTTCGTCGCCGCCCGCCGCGGCCGCGACGGCCGGCGACACGCCGGCCGACCAGGCGTGGCAGCCGCTCGCCGACCTGCCCGCAGCCTCCTTCGGCGGCGTCGCCGCCGTGGACCACGGCACGCTCTACGCCGGACTCGGCGAGTCGCCGGGCGGGGTGTGGAACGGCTCCTTCGGTTCCTACGACGCGGCGACGGGTGGGTGGAAGACGCTCGCCGCCCCCACGACCAAGCGCTTCGCCCCGGCTTACGGCTTCATCCGCGGCAAGCTGTACGTCACGAGCGGGCGCGACGCGGCGGGCAACCCGATCCCGGGCAGCGAGGTCTACGACCCGGCGACCGACGCCTGGTCCCAGACCGCCGACGTGCCGACCGCCTACGGCGCCTCGGGCTCGGCGGTGGCCGGCGACAAGCTGTATGTCATCGGCGGCTGCGTCCAGGCCAACTGCGGCTTCAACGACGTCCAGGTCTACGACCCCGCGACCGACACCTGGTCGGCCGGTGCGCCCTACCCCGAGCCGGTCTCCTTCCCGGCGTGCGGCACCGTCGACGGGGTCGTCTACTGCTCGGGAGGGGTCTACCAGCCCGACGGCCAGGCCCCGCAGGACACCGTCCACACCTACGCGCTCGACCCGGCCGGCACGTCCTGGCACCGGGTCGCCGACGCACCCACCGACCTGTGGGGTGCCACCGGCACCGCGGCCGACGGCAGGCTGCTGGTGGGCGGCGGCGCGCAGGTGAGCACCGGCGCGCTCACCAACGAGGCCCACGCCTACGATCCGGCCACGGACTCCTGGTCGGCGCTGCCGAACCTGGCCGAGCCGGTGCTCGACGCCCAGTCCGCGCCGGGCTGGTACGTGATCGGCGGGGCGAACGCCTACAGCGTCCCGCAGGCGTCGGTTCAGAAGCTGACCGGCTACGACCAGCCGCACGCCGACGTGCCGTGGCTCACCCCCTCGGCGCCGAAGCTGACGGTCAAGGGCGGCGGTTCGGTCACGGTGCGGCTGACCCTGGACGCCACGGCGATGACCTCGGCGGACGCGGGCACCCACCGGGCCGCGCTGATCGTCGACAGCGACACCCCGTACGGCTCGGTCTCCCTGCCGGTCGCCATGACGGTGGTCCCGCCCGCCGGATGGGGCCTGCTGACCGGCACGGTGACCGGCACGCTCAGCGACGGTACGCGCGCGCCGCTGGCGGGCGCGGTGGTCGAGGTCGACTCCAAGAACGGCGACCTCTCCCTCACCACCGGCCGCGACGGCAGCTACGCGCTGTGGCTGCCGGCCAGGAACAACCCGCTCACGGTCATCGTCGCGGCGACCGGCTACCGCCCGGCGACCCGCACCGTGCGCGTCGTCAAGGACGGCGCGGTGACAGCGGACTTCGCCCTGCTGCGTCAGTGACAGTGCCCGGCGGCCGCACCGCGGTGCGGCCGCCGGCGCACGTCCGCCGGACCGTCCGGCAGGTGGTCCGGCGTCCCCGCGAGCCACGGCTGGCGGGGTCCGGGGGCGGATTCAGCGGTCCGGTCCCCGCCCGTCAGCGGGTGGGGCGCCCCTCGGCGGTTCCGGAAGCCACCAGCCTCTACTGGCGGCGAGCACACCCGCCTGGAACCGGCTGGCGGCGCCGAGCCGGGTGAGCAGCGCCTGGACCCTGCGCTGCACCGTGCGGTGGCCGATGCCGAGTTGGCGTGCGATGGTCTCGTCCGGCATCCCCATCGCGAGCATCGAGATGATCCGCCGCTCCTCGTCGTTGACGAACTCGTCCTCGCCGACCGGCGCGATGCGCCCCGGCATGTACGGCTGCGCCTGTGCCCACAGCGACTCGAACAGCGAGGACAACGCGTCGAGCAGCGCCGAGGGGTGGACCAGGATGCACGCGTCGAGCACCTGCGGGGTGGCCATCAGCGGGATCAGCGCCGCCTGGTCGTCGGCGATGATCAGCTTCATCGGCGCCTCCGGCACGAAGCGCACCTCCTCGCCCGCCGCGATGTCCTCCTCCGCCCGCTCCATCGCACCGGGGGTGTTGAGGCTGTCGCGGGCGTGGATGAACCGGCTGCGCACACCCCGACTGGCGATCATGGCCGCGGAGTTGACCCGTCCGCCGTCGCGGGCCTCGGCGTAGGGCGGCGCGTCGATGCCGCGGATCTCCTTCTCCGCGCGGTTGAACAGCTGCTGCCCGCAACGGGCGACGCCGTCACGGCCGTTGATGACCTGGATCAGCGAGGCCGAGTCGCGGTCACGGCGCGCGTCGCGGTGCCGCTCGGTCAGGAGCTCGGTCAGGGCGCGCACCCGGTGGATGTCCCGCTCCCTGGCCAGCAGGAGCACCTCGACGGCGTGCCCGGGTGGCAGCGCCGTGTAGCAGGCCGGGCTGCCGGGCAGCCGGGAGACGAGCCCGCCGTCCTCCAGATGGACCATGGCAGCGGCCACCGCCTCGGGCTCGATGCCGGTGCGGCGGGCCAACTCCTCGATGGGCAGGGGCAGGTTGTCGACGAGGACGAAATACAGCGTTTCGGCTGGCTGATCCAGACCGAGAACTTCCAGCATGGCCACCTCCGACCAAACGGTAGCTCAAGCAGACCGTTTGGTTGAAGGTGAGACCTTTGGACATGGTGCCTGGTGGGCGGCGACGGACCGTCCCCGCGGCCGGGGTTCCGGCGTCCTGCGGGGCCGACGGAGGGACGTGGCGTCCGTGGACCCCTGAAGCCGCGGCGCGACAGGCTTCCGCGGTGACGGTGCGGTACCTGTACATCAGCGACGCCCAGGCCGACACGCTGCTCGCGCCGGTCGGCCCCCTCAAGACGATCCTCGGTCTCGGCGGAGCCGGCAGCCCACGTCCCCGGTTCGAGCGCGCCGCAGTCCCAGGAGTTCGCGCCGTCCGCGGTGCCGACGCTCCCGGCCCGTCCGGCCTCGGCCGCGTCGGCCGGGCACGGGGAACGGCGGTCCGCCCTCCCGCCGGCGCGGGCGGTCCGGCCGGTGCCGCCTGCGCCGGGCGGTGTTGTACGTCGATGTGCCGGAACTGGTAGACAGCCCCGACCTGCCTCAGCACGCCACGGAGTTCATGGGCGTCGGCCAGGAAGGCCGCGAGATCCGTCGGTACGCGCTTGCGCGAGGCCAGGTAGTGGCGGGAGAGGGTCTCGTACCACCAGGCTGTCAGGCCGACGGCGGCTCCCAGCCCCACCGTCACGCCGTAGGCCACGACCCGCATCTGGAGCTGGACCGATCCCAGCGTCAGCCCGTGCCCGTCGGACACGTCACGGCCGATGCCGTAGCGCATCCCGCCGCCCAGCGGGTACTGGGCTCCGTAGCAGAGCAGAAGCGCCATACCGACCGCGGTGCCGACCGCGGTGGAGGCGCAACGCGGCGAGGTGGGTGAGACCGATGGCCGACCCGCCCGCGAGGCCGATCGCGAACCCCCGCCGGTCCCAGACCCACCGCATCCGGATCGCCGGTACGGGCCCCGCGTGGTGCTCCGGTCCGTGCGCCGCCGACGGGGGCCCGCTGCCACCGGCCAGCGCACCGCCCACCGCGTAGGCCGCCGCGTTGACCAGCGCCCCGGCCGCCCCGCCGACCGCGAGTACCAGATAGACCAGACCGTCCCGCCGGGCCCGCGCGTTGATCCCCATGACCGAGAGTATTCAGCCCTTGCCGTCGGCCAGATCCGTAATAGCCCGTGGTGTCCCACTTCGGAGTGACATCGGGGCGGGCCGAGCCTCCTGCCCCGGGCGCCCGCCTGGTGTACTCGTCGTGATGCGTGGGGGGGAATCAACGAGGGCCTTCACACGCTATGACCTGGTGTGAAGAAGATCGGATTTCTCTCGTTCGGGCACTGGTCGCCCAGTGTGCACTCGCAGACGCGCTCCGCCGCCGACTTCCTGCACCAGTCGATCGACCTCGCGGTCGCGGCGGAGGAGCTGGGGGTGGACGGCGCGTACTTCCGGGTGCACCACTTCGCGGAGCAGGCGGGGAGCCCGTTCCCCTTGCTGTCGGCCATCGGCGCGCGCACGTCGAGGATCGAGATCGGTACCGGCGTGATCGACATGCGGTACGAGAACCCGCTGTACATGGCGGAGGACGCCGGCGCGGCCGACCTCATCTCGGGTGGCAGACTGCAGCTGGGCATCAGCCGTGGGTCACCGGAGCAGGTGATCGAGGGCTGGCGGTACTTCGGGTACGCGCCTGCCGAGGGGGAGACCGACGCGGACATGGCCCGGCGGCACGCGGAGGCGTTCCTCAAGGTGATCGAGGGCGAGGGCTTCGCCCGTCCGAACCCGCGGCCGATGTTCCCCAACCCGCCGGGGCTGCTGCGTGTCGAGCCGCACTCCGCCGGGCTGCGCGACCGGATCTGGTGGGGCTCCGGTTCGAACGCGACCTCGGTCTGGGCGGCGAAGCTGGGGATGAACCTGCAGAGCTCCACGCTGAAGGACGACGAGACGGGCGAGCCGTTGCACGTACAGCAGCGCAAGCAGATCGAGGCGTACCGCGCGGCGTACAAGGAGGCCGGCCATGAGCGCGAGCCGCGCGTCTCGGTCAGCCGCAGCATCTTCGCGCTGACCAGTGACACCGACCGCGCCTACTTCGGCCGCGACCGCAACTCGCAGGACCAGGTCGGGATGATCGACGAGAAGACCAGGGCGGTCTTCGGCCGCTCGTACGCCGGCGAGCCGGACGAACTGGTGAAGCTGCTCCAGGAGGACGAGGCGATCCAGGCCGCGGACACCGTGCTGCTGACCATTCCGAACCAGCTCGGGGTCGACTACAACGCCCACGTCCTGGAGAGCATCCTCACCCACGTCGCCCCCGACCTCGGCTGGCGGTAGTCGCGGGCCGCGGGGCTCGTGACCGCAAGCGGTCGGATGCCGGCGCGCCGATCAGCCAGAGGTTCCCACGCCATGTCAGCGGGGCCGCCGATCCCCCGCGGCGTGAAGTCCACCTTCCCAGCCTCGCCCTTCCTGGGAGCGGGGCGGACGCGAGGCCCCGGATGCCGAGGTGACGCGCCCGTTCTGCCCTCGGGCCGGGATGCGTGGACAGGTTGTCCGGGAAGGGCACGTACTCGTCGTGGTGGCCTGCCGCCTCCAAGCGAGCCAGGAGCTCACGCAGCCGCTTGTGCAGGCCGTTGTCGCGCTCCGCATCCGGCTCTGCGCTCCGCATCCGGCTGTGCGCACCGGTCACGCCAGTCCGGAATCGCGAGCGCGCCCCATGCGTGGCCGCTTTCTGGGTAGCCGAGTCGCGAAGGGCACGATAGGGGTGCCGGAGAAGCCCGGTCACGGGCGGAGGAAGGACAAGCCGTGCTCAAGGCCATCGCAGATGTACTCGGCAAGATCGGCAGTGCTGTCGCCACGGTGGTGACGCTGCCTTTCCGTGCTCTCGCCCGCCTCTTCGGCGGAGCGTCCGACACAGCGCACGGACACCACTGAGCTCCGACCGGCTGCGTATCCCCCCGCGGAGAGGGCGGCAGCAGCCACCAGGACAGGAGAGGAGCAGGTCATGGCCAAGGACGATCTTCAAGGACGCACCGTACTCGCGGTGGTGACGAACTACGGGGTCGAGCAGGACGAGCTGGTCGTCCCGGTCGACCACCTGCGCAAGAACGGGGCCGAGGTCGACGTGGCAGCGGTTTCCGACGAGCCGGTGCAGACGCTGGTGGGCGACAAGGAACCCGGCGCGGTGGTCACCCCCACACTCACCCTGGAGGCGGCCGACCCGGCCCGCTACGACCTGCTGCTGCTACCGGGCGGCGCCCTGAACGCCGACAGCCTCAGGACCGAGGACAAGGCCGTCGAGACGATCCGCGCCTTCGTCGCCTCGGGCCGCCCCGTAGCCGCGATCTGCCATGCCCCGTGGACGCTGATAGATGCCGACGTGGTCGGCGGCAAGACCCTGACGTCCTATCCCTCCCTGCGCACGGACATCCGCAACGCGGGCGGCGCCTGGGTCGACACTTCCGTGGTCAGCGACGACACCGACGGCTGGACACTGGTCACCTCCCGTACTCCCGATGACCTGGACGACTTCCTCCGCGAGCTCGAGAAGGCGCTCGTCACGTCTCCCTGACACGGCCCGCCTCCCGGTCGGAGGCTTCCGAGCGTCCAGGGTCTCCGTCGACACCGAGCGACATCCGGGCTGGGCCGGCGACCGTCCCATGGCTGGGCCGGGCCGAACCGAGTCGGAGGTCGTCCTCGCGGGGCTACGGGCCGTTCCGGCTGTACCGCCCACGAGAAGCCCTCCGACTCCGGGGGGAGACAGATGGGGTGGGCGAATCTCGTCCCTGACGGGCGTCTCGGGCGGACCGTGTTCCGGGCAAGTCGGCCTGCACCGGCGGGAGTCGGGGCCGCCGGGCTCATCGCCGTGTAGCGTGGTCGCGCGCCGGCGCGCTCTCGCGGGGCTCGGCGCTTCGCGCAGGAGTCGTCTGGGGGAGGGAGGACGGATGCCGGCCGCCCAGCGGGTCACGTCCCGCAATGCCCGGTTCCAACAGTGGGAGTCGCTGCTCACCAACCGCGGCAGGAGGCAGCGGGCACGGGAATTCCTCGTGCAGGGCGTACGACCGATCACGCTCGCGGTGGAACACGCCTGGCCCGTTCACACGCTCATTTTCGACGGCAGGCGGAAGCTCTCGCGCTGGGCCGAGGACCTGCTGCGCACGGTGCGGGCCGAGCGGGTCGCCATGGCCTCCGACATGCTGGCCGACCTCGGCGGGAAGAACGAGGACCCGCCCGAGATCGTCGCGGTGGTGGAGATGCCCGCCGACGACCTCGGACGGATAGCGGTCGGGGACGGCTTCCTCGGCGTGGTCTTCGACCGGCCCGCGGGGCCGGGGAACATAGGGAGCATCATCCGTTCCGCCGACGCCTTCGGCGCGGACGGCCTGATAGTGACCGGCCACGCCGCCGACGTCTACGACCCGAAGTCGGTCCGGGCCAGCACCGGTTCGGTCTTCGCCCTGCCCGCGGTCCGCGTGCCGTCCCCGCGGGAGGTGACGGACTGGCTGGACGTCCAGCGGGCCCGTGGCAGGAACGTCGTGCTGGTCGGCACCGACGAGCACGGTGACTGCGACGTCTTCGACTTCGACTTCACCCAGCCGGTCCTGCTGCTGATCGGCAACGAGACCAACGGGCTCAGCAGTACGTGGCGCGACCTGTGCGACCACATGGTCGGCATCCCGATGGCGGGGGCGGCGAGTTCGCTGAACGCCGCGAACGCCGCCACAGCGGTCCTCTACGAGGCCTCGCGGCAGCGGCTCGCCGCCGCGAAGCGCTGAGCTTCACCCCGCGGGCCGCGACGCCTCGGGGAAGGTCGCACGCCGAGCACCCCGACAACGCTGGTTCCGGTCTGCCCCTCCCGATCAGGGACAGCTTCGTGGGGGTGCTGGGCACCGTGGGGCGGCACGCCGAGGCGGAGGCCGAAGCCGTGTCGCTGGCCCGCCCCGTGCAGGTCGCCGCGCCCGGCCCCTTCCGCACTCCCGGACACCGTCGCCGACGGGCCGCGGTCGCCGGGCGGGCGGTCCTCGGCCCGTTCGTCCGCGTGGAATACCCGATAGGCTGCCCGTGGTGAGCCGGGAAGTCTGGTCGGCACAGGGAGTCAGCTGTCGCAAGAGGTGACAGCGGCCCCGCCTGTGGCGATCAGGAGAACGGTTCATGCGCGCGGTCGGGTCGGTCCTCTTTCTGGTCGTGCTGGCCACCGCCGTCGCCACCTTCGCCCGCCGCCGGCGGATCCCCGCGCCGCCGCTGCTGGTCATCGCGGGCCTGGCGGTGGCCCTGATACCGGGCACGCCCGCACTGCACGTCCCGCCGGACGTCATCGCCCTGGTCGTCCTGCCGCCCCTGCTCTACGCGTCGGCCGAGGAACTGTCCCTGCGGGACCTGCGGTTGGTGTGGCGGCCGGTGACCGTGCTGGCCTTCGGGCTGGTGCTGGCCTCTGCCGCCGCCGTCGGCGCCCTCGCGGTGGCCCTCACCCCGCTGTCGCCGTCCATGGCCTTCGTGCTCGGCGCGGTCCTGGCGAGCACGGACCCGGTGGCGGTCACCGCGCTGGGTCGGCGGCTGTCGCTGCCCGGCCGGGTCCAGGTGCTGGTGCAGGCCGAGAGTCTTTTCAACGACGCGACCTCGCTGGTGCTGTTCAAGGTGGCCGTCGGCGTCGCCGTCGCCTCCACGACGGTGCACTGGCCCATGGCCGCGGGCGAGTTCGGGCTGCTGGCCGGGGGCGGCACGGTGGCGGGCGCCCTCGTGGCCCGGCTGGTCGCCCTGATCAGGCGGCGGACCACCGACCCCGTACTCGACACCGTGATCGCCCTGGTCACGCCCTACGCCGCCTATGTGCTCGCCGAGTCGGCGCACACCTCGGGGGTGACCGCCGTGGTCGTCGCCGGTGTGCTGCTCGGCCGCTCCGGGCACCTCCTCAGCGACGCGCGCATCCGGCTCCAGGTGCAGGCGGTCTACGCCGTGGTGGTCTTCCTGCTGGAGAGCGTCGTCTTCAGCATCATCGGGCTGGAACTGCCGGCCCTCGTCGCCGACCTCCCCGACGGCTCCCGCTGGTGGCCCCTGCAGGCCCTCGCGATCGCGCTCGTCCTGATCGGCGTACGCGTCCTGTGGATGCTCCCGCTGTCCGCGGCGGTACGGCCCGCGAGCAGCCGGCCCTCCTGGCGGGTCGCGACGGTGGTGACCTGGGCGGGCACCCGCGGCGTGATGCCGCTGGCCGCCGCGCTGTCCATCCCGCTGACCGCCGCCGGCGACCGGTCGCTGCCGGGGCGGGAACTGGTCCTGGTCCTCACCACCGCCGTGGTGGTGCTCACCCTGGTGGTCCAGGGGCTGACGCTCGCCCCGCTGGTGAACCGCTCGGGGCTCGCGCTGGAGCCGGAACACACCTCCCAGGAGGAGACGACGGCACGCGACGCGCTCACCCGCGCCGCCCTGGCCCACCTCGACGGCCTCGCCGCCCTGGAGACCCTGCCGGAGACCGCACTCCACCGCATGCGCCACAACCTGGCCGCGCGTCTGGACCACGACACCGACGACCCGGACAACCCCTCGGCCGACGCCGCCTACCGCGACCTGCGCCGCGAGATCATCGCCCTGCAGAACACCGAGCTGCGCCGCCTCTACGACGAGCACCGCGTCAGCGACACCACCCGCCGCCGCCTGCAGACCGACCTCGACCGGGAGGAGTCCGGCCTGGGCGAAAGGTGACCGCCGGTACCGACCGTCCCTGTACCAGGGCCGTCCACCCCGCTCCGGCCGCCGGGCGCGCGCTATCCGCCGGCCGGGACCCGGGCCAGCAGCGCCTTCTTGTCCGGCTTGCCGCTGGGGGCGACCGGCACCGAGTCGAGCAGGGTGACCGTGGCGGGCTCGGCGCCTTCGCCCAGCATGGCGCGTACGGCTGCCCGCAGGTCGTCGGGCGCGGGCGTGCGGCCCGCCGTCGGGACGACGAAGGCGTGCGCGGCCTCGCCGGTGTGCTCGTCGGGCGCGCCCACCACGTAGGCCTGGTCGACGTCCGGGTGGGCCGCGAGCGCCGCCTCGATCGCGCCCGCGTAGTGCAGGATCGCGTTGACGAAGATCACGTCACGGGCGCGTCCGAGCAGCCGCAGGTAGCCGTCCGCGCCGAGGGTGCCGAGGTCCCGGGTCCTGATCCAGCCCTCCCTGACCACTTCGCGGGTCTCGTCCTCGTCGTGCCAGTAGCCGGACATCGCGCCGGCCGCGCGCACCCATATCTCGCCGGTCGTGCCGGCCGGGACGGGCTGCCCGTGCGGGTCGCGCACGCTGATCTCGACTTCGGGCATCGGACGTCCGACGGTGTCCAGCACCTTGTCGCCGTGTTCGGCGAGGTCCTCGGGGCCGAGCAGGGACAGCATGCCGGTCTCGGTCTGGCCGTAGCCCTGGTAGACCACCGGGCCGAGCCGCTCGACGGCCTCGGCCAGGCGGTGCGGCGGCAGCGGTGAGCCCGCGACGAGCAGCGCCCGCAGGCTGGAGGTGTCGGCCTGCTCGGTGCGCAGGGTGTCGAGCACCTGGTAGAGCCTCGCCACCGTGCACAGGCAGGCGGTGACGCGGTGGCGCTCCCAGGAGGAGGGGAAGGACACCGGCTCGCCGGGGATCACCGCGGTGCCGCCGCTGAGCAGGCACAGTGCGAGGTGCTCCAGCATCACCGCGCTGGTCAGCGTCCCGAAGACCAGGAACCGGCCGTAGCCCGCGGCGAGTCGGCGTGCCCGGTCGCTCCAGCCTGTGGGCTGCCAGGACCAGTGGCGGCTCAGGGCGCGGTAGGTCTGGGCGGAGCCCTTGGGATTGCCGGTGCTGCCGCTGGTCAGGCAGATCAGGCCGATGTCGTCGGGGCGGCCGTGTGCGACCAGGGCGTCGTCACCGTCGTGGCCGGCCTCGGGCGCCGCGTGCCCGCCGGCTGCCAGGAGGACGAGATCGAGGTCGACCACCGGTATCGAGGCCGCCTCGGCGGCCGCGGCGAGGTCCGCGGTCGCGGTCGTGCCGTCGGCGACCACCGCCTCGACGTCCTGCGCGAGCACGTGCCGCAGTTGGGGGGGCGTCAGGCCGGGGCGCAGGCCGGTGACGCGGCATCCGAGCAGGTGGGCGGCGATCTGCGCGGCGAAGCCCGCCGGGGTCACCGCCGTGGTGACGGCGACGCCGCGCCCCGCGCCGAGGCCCGCGGCCCGCAGGCCCGCGACGCAGCTCCGTATCAGGTCGAGCACCTCGGCACGGGTGACGGGTTGTGACCGGAATTCGAAGGCGGGGGTGTCGGGGTCCCGCAGGAAGGCCTCCACGAGGGGCCGCGGAAACACCGGGTCGGCAGGTCCGTCCATGTTTTCCTCCCGATCCGGACATACGGACACCAAGGTCGATTCCAGGCCATTGGCAAACCTGGGCGCCGCGTACGCACAGTATTTGCACAGCACGCGGCCGGCGCGCTCCCGCGTATTGCCGCGCCACTGCCCATGGGCCGCCCAGCCCGTTCCGGAAGTTATCCATCCACCCCGATACCCAACCTCGCAATGGCGTGTGACATGGATCACATTTTGACCCTCTGGATACCTTCTTTAACCCTCAACTAGGGTGACCGCATCCTCATCAGATCCCGGGAGGGCATGTGTCCGGAGAAGAGCGGGTCGACTACCTGGTAGTGGGCGGAGGGCCGGCCGGAATTCAGGCGGCATATTTCCTGGAACGGGCCGGCCGGGACTATCTGGTGTTAGAGGCGGGCGAGGTCGGCACCTTCTTCACCAGATTCCCCCGGCACCGGACGCTGATTTCCATCAACAAGGTGCACACCGGCTGGGACGACCCCGAGCTGAAGCTGCGTACGGACTGGAATTCGCTGCTGTCCGAGGAGAACCACCCCCTCTTCACCGCCGTCACACCCCGCTACTTCCCGTCGGCCGACGACATGGTCGGCTACCTCGGCGACTTCGCCAGGGTCCACGGACTGCGCATCCGCGGCAACACACGTGTCACCCGCATCTCCCGGCCCCCCGCGGCGGACGGTTCGGCCCGCGGCGACTTCGAGGTGACGACCGGGGACGGCACCGTGCTGCACGCCGGGCGGCTGATCGTGGCAACCGGTGTCTCCCGGCCCTACGTCCCGGCCATCGACGGCGCCGAGCTGGCCGAGCGGTACGACGAGGTGTCCGTCGACCCGGCCGACTTCACCGGGCAGCGGGTACTGATCGTCGGCCGGGGAAATTCCGCATTCGAAACCGCGGACAACCTCATCGAAACCGCCGCGGTGATCCATGTGGCCGGTCCCGGATCGCTGAAACTGGCCTGGCAGACCCACTTCGTGGGCCATCTCAGAGCGGTGAACAACAACTTCCTCGACACATACCAGCTCAAATCCCAGAACGCACTTCTCGACGGCGAGATCGTCCGTATCAGGAGGGACGGGGACGACGGCCGCTTCCATGTCGCCGTCAAGTTCTTGCGGGTGGACGAAGTGGTGAAGGAGATATCCTACGACCGGGTCATCCTTGCCACCGGATTCCGCTTCGACGCCTCGGTATTCGCGGAGGAGTGCCGTCCCGAGCTGACGATCAACGACCGCTTCCCCGCGCAGACCGACGCCTGGGAGTCCGTCAACGTCCCCGATCTGTACTTCGCCGGCACCATCACCCAGGTACGCGACTTCAAGAAGTCGACCAGCGGATTCATCCACGGCTTCCGCTACGGGGTACGCGCGCTGCACCACATCCTGGAGCAGCGCTACCACGACACGTCCTGGCCGCGGACCGAGCCGGCCGCCACCCCGCAGGCCGTCGCCGACGCCGTGCTGAAGCGGATCAACCGCACCTCCGCGCTGTGGCAGTTGTTCGGGTTCCTCTGCGACGCCGTGGTGGTGAGCGGCACCGGCGCGGTCGGCTACTACGAGGAGGTACCGGTCGACCACCTCCACCGGGTGGCCGCGGAGGGCGCGTTCGGCGCCGCCGACCGCTATCTCACGGTCACCCTCGAATACGGCGAGGACCACGACAAGGTCAATCCGTTCGACGTCTCGGTCAGCCGGCTCTCCCAGCAGACGGCCACCGGGCTCGACGGGCGCTACCTGCACCCGGTGGTCCGGCTCTTCCAGGACGGCAAGCCGGTCGCCGAGCACCACCTCACGGAGAACCTGGAGAACGAGTGGGACAGCGCGGAGGTCCACCGCGCCCCGCTGGTCCGCTTCCTGGCCGCACACCTCGCCCCCGGGCAACCCGCGCGGCCGCACCCGGACCTGCCGGAAGACGCAGCCGCGGACCCGTCGTGACCGGCGGCGGGCCCCCCGTACCCGGCGTGCTCGCGGAGCTGCGGGAGAAGGCCGCGGCCCGGCTCGACCCCGTGCACTGGGACTTCTACGAGGGCGGCGCCGGCGAGGAGATCGCGGCGGCCGAGAACGTCCGGGCCTTCCGGCGGCTGGCCCTGCTGCCGCGCGTGCTGCGCGGGGCGGGGCAGGCCGACACCTCCGTCAGCCTGCCCGGCGCCCGCGCGCGAACGCCCGTCGTGGTGGCCCCCACCGCCTTCCACGGCCTGGCCCACCCGGACGGCGAGCGCGCCACCGCCCGCGCGGCCGCCGCGGCGGGCGCGGTGCTGATCACCTCGATGGCCTCGACCACCGCGGTCGCCGAGGTGACGGCGTCGGCCCGGTCCGTACGCGAGGACGCCGCCGTGTGGTTCCAGCTCTACCTCCAGCCGGATGCCGACGTGACGGACGCCCTCGCCCGGCGGGCCGCACGGGCCGGCTGCACGGCCCTGGTGGTCACGGTCGACTCCCCCGTCTTCGGCCGCCGCAGGCGCGACGACCGCAACGGCTTCCACGACCTGCCGCCGGGCCACGCGCCGGAGAACATGCGCGGCCTGCCCGGGGCGCCTCCCGGCGGCACCCTGGACATCGCCATGTCGCCCGCGCTGTCCTGGGACGACCTGCGCCGGCTTCGCGACGGCCACGACCTGCCCATCCTGCTCAAGGGGGTCCTGCACCCGGACGACGCGCGGCTGGCTGTCGCGGAGGGGATGCGGGGCGTGATCGTGTCCAACCACGGGGGCCGGCAGCTCGATGCCGCGCCCGCCGCCGTGGAGGCGCTGCCGCGGGTGGCGGACGCGGTGGCGGGCCGGATCCCCGTACTGCTCGACGGCGGGGTGCGCACCGGCTCCGACGTGGTGACCGCGCTGGCGCTCGGTGCCACCGCGGTCGGGGTCGGCCGGCCCGTCCTGTGGGGGCTGGCCGCCGACGGGGAGGACGGCGTGGCGCGCGTGCTGGCGGAGCTGCGGGCCGACACCGCCCATGTGCTGACGCTGTGCGGTGCCCGGGACTGCTCGGGGCCGACCAGGGACCAGGTGGTGGCCCGCGGGCCGCGGGCGGTGGCCGGATGCTGAGGAAGGCCGCCGCCGCGGCACTCGTGCTGTCCACTCCCTACTGGCTGCCGAGGACCCTGATCTCGCTGCGCACACGGGTGTTCGCCCGGGTCAACGGCCCCGAAGGCGTCGTGGTGCCCAACGCCGAGGTCGGCCCCGAGCGCTTCGCCGAGCTGTACGCGCACCCCGCCGCGAACGGCCGCAGCAAGGGTGCGGGCCTGTCCGACCTGTTCTGGTACTGGCTCTCCCCCGGTCCCGAGGTCCACCAGGAGCACCTGGAGCCCGGTCCCCGCTACGACGCGGTCGCCCGCACCACCGCCGCGATCCTGGCGGGCACCAGCGCGGACCTGTCGGCCGCCGCAGCCCGGTGCGCGGCGGGCGTGCTCGACGAATCAGTATCCGGCGAGGTCTCGCTGGTCCGGCTGCGGGACCTGATGATGCCGGTGTGGGCGGAGTTCTTCTACGGCCTGGTCTTCCGCGAGCCCTGCCCACCGAGCGTCCGGCGGCTGATCGTCGACAATGCCGAGGACGTGGTCAACTCCCTGAAGAACACCCGGCTGCGGCACATGCGCCGCCGTGACCGCCTGACCCGCTACCTGCTGCGGCGCCTCGCCGCGGACGAGGTGCCGCACGCGCTGCCCGCCGAACTCGGGACGCCCTTGCAGCGCGCGCACTACCTGCAGGGCACCTTCTTCAACACCGCGGTCGTGCAGATGTCGGAGGCGATGGCGCACCTGCTGCTCGTGCTGGCCCAACACCAGGACGTCCAGCGGCGGCTGGCCGCGCACCCGGGCGACGACCACGACCTGGGCAACGTCATGAACGAGGCGCTGCGCCTGTTCCCGCTGTTCGGCATCGCGCACCGGATCACCAGCGCCGACATCGACCTCGGCGACGGGGTGGCCTACCCGGCGGGCACCGTGCTGTGCTTCGACTACCCCGCCTACCACGCCACCGGCCATATCCGTCCGGAGGTCTTCGACCCCGGCAGATGGGACCGGATCTCGCTCAAGGACGCCCACCACATCCCCTTCGGGGTGGCCGCGAACCGGCCCTGCCCGGCATGGCGGCTGTCCCCGCTGGTCATGAGGGCGGTGACCCGGGAGGTGCTGGCCCGCTTCACGCTGCACTCCTCCGTCTCCCACACCCGCTCCATTCCGCATCGGGCGCCGTGCCTGCTCGTGGTGAGCGGGCGCACGCTGCCGCGGCATCGGATGGCGGCCGCGCTGGCCTTCCTGCGGCTGCGGGACCGGTGGGAGGACGTGGGCCGCAGCCTGCTGCAACTCGCCCTCGGCAGCTGGATGGTGGCGGACGCGCGGCGCCTGCGGATGGCGGCGGCGTGGTTCGCAGGCCACGACGCGCAGGGCCTTCCCCTCGGGCCCGACGCGGCCGCGGCCGTACCGCCGCCGAGCTGTCCCCGCCACAGCGGCTGACCCGCCACCCCCCGGCACACGCCCGCTCCCCCCACCGCTTCATGCCGAAGGGCCTCCTCTCATGTCCGCGACCGAACTGGGCACCTCGTTCCTCCTCGCCGTCGTCGTCATCCTGGCCGTCTGCCGGGGCGCCACACTGCTGCTGCGCCCGGTCGGGCAACCGCCGGTGGTCGCCGAGATGATCGCGGGGGTGCTGCTCGGCCCCTCGGTGCTCGGCCTGCTGCTCCCCTCGGTCGAGCACCACCTCTTCCCCGACCAGCTGCGGCCGGTGCTCTACGTCGCCGGGCAGCTCGGGCTGGTGCTGTTCATGTTCCAGTCGGGGTACGAATTCCGGCTGGAACGGCTGAAGTCGGTGGCCGGCCCCGCGTCGATGATCTCCCTCGCGGGCATCATGGCGCCGCTGCTGTTCGGTGCCGCGCTCACCTGGGCCGTGCGGGACTCCGTGGACACCTCGCCGCCCGGCGTCCCGCTGCACGTGACGGTGCTGTTCGTCGGCGTCACGCTGGCGATCACCGCCTTCCCGATGCTGGCCAGGATCATCATCGAACGCCGGCTCGGCGGCACCGTCTTCGGCACCATCGCGCTGGCGGCCGGCGCGGTGGACGACGTGGCGGCGTGGATCCTGCTGGCCGGCGTGGTGAGCCTGGCGCGCGGGACCGCGGGGACGCTGGTGCTGGCCGCCTCGGGCGCCGCCGGCCTGGTGGTGGCGCTGTACTTCCTGGTCAGGTACCGCGGTCCGCTGCTGCGCGCGACCGAGCGGCTCACCGCGGAGCAACTGCTCCTGGTGACCCTGCTCGCCCTGTGCCTGGCCGCCTGGTACACCGACCGGATCGGCCTCTACGCGGTCTTCGGCGCCTTCAGCCTGGGCGCCGCCTATCCGCGCTCACCCCGTATCGACCGCACGATCGAGACCACGGCCCCGCTGAGCGGGATGCTGCTGCTGCCGCTGTTCTTCACCTACTCCGGGCTGAACACCGACACGGGGCTGCTGACCGATCCCTCGCTGCTGCTGTTCGCCGCGGGCTGCACGCTGGTGGCCGTCGCCGGCAAGCTCGGGGCGTGCTGGCTGGCCGCGCGGCTGGCCGGGCAGCCGCAAGGAGTGGCGCTGCGGATCGGCACCCTGATGAACGCCCGCGGGCTGATGCAGCTCATCGCCATCAACGTCGGCCTGGCCGACGGCATCGTGTCGCCCTCGATGTTCACGGTGCTGGTCGTGGTGGCGGTGGTCACCACGGTGATGGCGACCCCGCTGCTGGCCCTGTGGGACCGGTTGGACGGGGGCGTCCCCACCGCCGACGACGCTGCGGCCCGCGCCCGGGAGGAGGACCCGCCCGCGGTCGCGACCCCCGGCGGACCGCCGTCCGCCGCGGGCGCTTAGCCGGCGGTCCGGTGTCGGCGGGCCTTGTGTCAACGCGGTGTTGCGGAAATATGCCATCGCGGCGGTCGTATGAAATGAACGTGACAAGTACACCTCTGTCGTAGCCGCCTGCTCACGGCCGGTCGTAGCCTCACCGACGCACATGCGACTCCGCCGAGCGGGCGGGCCCCCGGCCCGCGCGCCCCCGCTCTCCCCTTGTCAGGAGGCGTACCACCGTGAGCCGTCAAGACCAGCAGGACCTCGGCCGGCGAGGCTTCATCGCCGGCGCAGCAGCCGTGGCCTCGGCCGCGATCGCCGGCACCGCCGCCGGGGCCGTCCCGGCGCAGGCCGCGGCCGCGAGCCGCCCCAACATCCTGGTCGTCCTCACCGACGACCAGCCCAACGCCACCGAGTGGGCCACCCCCAAGACGGTGGCCTGGCTGGTCGACAACGGGGTGAAGTTCAGCCGCGGCCATGTGAGCACCCCCCTGTGCGCGCCGTCCCGGTCGTCGATCTTCAGCGGGCGCTACGCGCACAACCACGGCGTGCGCGACAACAGCAGCCCCTACAACCTGGACCAGCACACGACCGTGCAGCGCTACCTGCACGACGGCGGCTACCGGACCGGGCTGTTCGGCAAGTACCTCAACGCCTGGCACAACACCGACAACCCGCCGCACTTCGACGAGTGGCTGCTGCTCGACCCGGTGGCCTACAACAACGCCACCTACAACGACAACGGCACCGTGCGGACCATCGCCGGCTACAGCACCACCGTCGTCAAGAACCGCGTCCTGGACTTCCTCGACGGGTCGAGGACCGACCAGCGCCCCTGGTTCGCCTTCGTCGCGCCCAAGGCGCCGCACGCGCCCAACACCCCCGAGTCCAAGTACGCCGACACCGCCGTACCCGAGTGGAACGGCCGCCCCTCGGTGCCGGAGGCCGACCGCAGCGACAAGCCCGACTACATCAAGAACGCCACCCACACCCTGGCCGACGGCCGCGACATCCGCCGCAACCAGCTGCGGACGCTGCTGTCCGTCGACGACGCGGTCCAGGAGATCCACGACAAGCTCGCGGCGCTCGGCCAGTTGCAGAACACCCTGGTCATCTACCTCGGCGACAACGGCTACTGCTGGGGCGACCACGGCTGGACCGCCAAGTCCGTGCCCTACCGGCCGTCCGTCGAGGTGCCTTTCTACGTGTCCTGGCCCGCGGCAGGCCTGTCCGGCGGCACCGTCGACGACCGGATCGCCGCCAACATCGACATCGCCCCCACCCTCCTCGACGCGGCGGGCATCACCCCGGACACCCCGCAGAACGGCCACTCGCTCCTCGGCTCCTACCGGCGCGACCACCTGCTGACCGAGTGGTGGCACCGCGGCCAGGGCGACGACCCGCACACCTGGGCCTCGACCGTCAGCGCGACCCGGCAGTACACGGAGTACTACAAGCTGCACACGGACACCGCCGGCCAGCAGGTCGGCACCGGCGAGCTGGTCCTCCGCGAGTACTACGACCTCGTCAACGACCCGTACCAGCTGACCAACCTGCTTTACCAGGCGACACCGGCGCAGGAGGCCGCCCTCGGCATCCCGGCGCTGGCCGCGCAACTGGCGGCCGACCGGGCGGCCTGACCAGCGCCGACGGGTGCCGGTGGCGCGGGGGTCCCGGCGCCACCGGCGCCCGGTCAGAAGGTGGCGGCGGGGTTGAGCTCCGAGTGGGTGATGCCGCTGCCGGGCAGGGACCACTTCGCGAAGATCCGCGCGTAGTCGCCGTCGGCGATGAGCTTGTTCACCGCGTCGCTCAGGGCCTTCGCCAGGGGTGAGTTCTTCGCGGTGACGAATCCGACCGGGGTGGTGCTGATCTCGCCGAGGAATCTGAGGTTCGGGATGTGGGCCGCCTCGTACTTCACGGAGAGCGTCGGGCCGAAGGAGACGTCGATCTTGCCGTTCTGGAGGCCGAGGAGGATCGGGCCGTTGTCGGAGAAGTACTGGACCTTGTAGGGCTTCTTCCCCGCGGTGGCGCATCCGCCGGCGCCGTCGGTGAGCAGCTGCTGGAAGGTCGAGCCCGGGGTGGTGGCGATCGTCAGGCCGCACAGGTCGGTGAGCTGCTTGGCGGTGTCGACGGGCGTGTCCTTCGCGCCGAGGAAGGCCTGGCCGTCGTTGAGGTAGGTCGCGAAGTCAACGACCTGCTCGCGGGCCTTGGTGACGCCGAAGTTGTCCTGGCCGACGTCGTAACGGCCGTTCTGCACGCCGGGGATCACGGTGGGGAAGGTGCCGTACTGCACGTCCCACTCGATGCCGAGGACCTTCGCGACCGCGTCGCGCAGGTCGACGTCGAGGCCGACGGGGGTGCCGTCCCGCTCACCGCCGTGCGGCAGGCTGGACGTACCGGGGGCGCGGGTGGTGCCCAGCGCCAGCTTGCCCGCCGCGCGCGCCCCGGCGGGAAGTTCGGCCGCGATCGCCGGGTCGGTGGCGATCGAGGAGACGACGTCCTGTGCCGGGATCGCGGTGGCGTCCGCCGGCTTGGCGCCGGTCGCGGCGGACCCGTTGCCGCCGCTCGCGCCGCCGGAGCCGGCGTCGTCGGAGGAGCTGCCGCAGGCCGCGAGCAGGAGCAGTGCCGCGGTCGCGGCGGAAAGGGCGTACGGGGTGAGGCGGCGTCTGGGGGTGCTCATGGGCGTGCCTTTCACGCGAGGGGGACCTGCGGGAGGGGTGCGGGCCGGCGACGGTGAGGGCTCCGCGGGGGAAGGGGGCGGGACGCGGCGGCCGTCAGAGCACGGCGGCGAGGAAGGAACGGGCTCGCTCGTGCCGGGGGTCGGTGAGGACCTCCGCGGGCGGGCCGGACTCGATGATCCGGCCGCCGTCGAGGAAGACGACGTTGTCGGCGACCTTCCGGGCGAAGCCGATCTCGTGCGTCACGACGATCATGGTCATGCCGCCGACTGCCAGGTCCTGGATCACGGCGAGGACCTCGCCGACCAGTTCCGGGTCCAGCGCGCTGGTCGGCTCGTCGAACAGCAGCAGCCGCGGGTCCATGGCCAGCGCGCGGGCGATGGCGACCCGCTGCTGCTGGCCGCCGGACAGCCGGCGGGGGTAGGAGCCCTCCCGGTCGCCGAGGCCCACCCGCTCCAGCAGTTCGCGGGCTCGGGCGGTGGCCTGCTTGCGCGGCAGGCGGCGTACCGCGACCGGTGCCTCGGTGATGTTCTCCAGCAGCGTCATGTGCGGGAAGAGGTTGAACTGCTGGAAGACCATGCCCACCTGGGCCCGCTGCTGGGTGACGGCGCGGGAGCGCAGTGCGTGCAGCCGGGCGCCGTCCTGGCGGTAGCCGACGATGTCGCCGCCGATCTCCACGAAGCCGGCGTCCGGCGTCTCCAGATGGTTCACGCAGCGCAGCAGCGTGGACTTGCCGGACCCGGACGGGCCGAGCAGCACGGTGACCTCGCCCTCGCGCACGTCCAGGTCGACTCCGTCCAGGACGACATTGGCACCGAAGCTCTTGCGCAGGCCGCGGACGCGGACCAGGGGGCGCTCGCCGCCGGTCGTCACAGGATCACCGGGCCGGTGCCCGCGGCGCGGCCGAACAGCGGGATGTTGGAGCGCGCCACCTGCCACAGCCCGCGGGCCGGCGGCCTGCCCTGCCGGTCCCTGCCGCGCGCGTAGTGGCGCTCGACGTAGAACTGCCCGATCGACAGCAGGGTGGTCAGCACGATGTACCAGAGGGTGGCGACCATCAGCAGCGGCATGATCAGGAAGTTCTGGTTGTAGATCAGCTGGGTGGAGTAGAGCAGGTCCTGCACGGCGATCACGCTCACGATCGAGGTGGCCTTGAGCATGCCGATCAGCAGGTTGCCCGAGGCGGGGACGATCGCCGGCATCGCCTGCGGCAGCACGATCCGGCGGAAGATCCGGCCCTCGCCGAGGCCGAGCGCCTTGGCGGCCTCGCGCTGGCCGGGGTCGACGGCGAGGATGCCGCCGCGCACGATCTCGCCGGCGAAGGCCGCGACGTCCAGGCTGAGTCCGACGTAGGCGGCGAGGATGCCGCTGAACAGATGGGCGGTCCTGAAGCCGGCGAATTCCGGCCCGAAGGGTATCCCCACCGACAACCGCGGGTAGAGCGAGGCGAGTTCGTACCAGAAGAGCAGCTGGACCAGGGGCGGCACCGAGCGGACCAGCCAGACGTAGCCGAAGCTCAGGGACCGCAGCACCGGGTTGCCGGACAGCCGCATCGCGGCGATCCCGATGCCCAGCAGGTAGCCGGTGGCCATCACGGCGGCGGTGAGCCACAAGGTGAGTTCCAGGCCGTGCATGATCGAGCCGCGCAGGAAGTAGTCGCCCACGACGGGCCACTGGAAGCGGTGGTTGGCCACCAGGGTGTGGACGAACATGGCCGCCAGCACGAGCACGACGGCCGCGGACAGCCATTGGCCGGGGTGGCGCTGGGGGACCAGCCGGGCGGCCAGCAGGTCCTTGTCGGAGGGTTCGGTGTGCAGGCGGTGCCGCGGTGCCGGGTCGGCGGCCGCCGGTTCGGGATCGGGGCCCGGGTCGGTGTCGGGGGGTGCGGCGCCGGGCGCGGCAACGGCGTGCCCGGACGTGTCGTAGTGGGTCATCGGGGTGTGTCCCGTCTTCGTCGGGATCGCGGCAGGGCGGCGCGGGACTGCGGGGCGCGACGACCAGGGGGCGGGGCGCGGCCCGGTCGCCCGGTCTGCCGGGAAGGGGATGGGGCAGAGCGGTGCCGCGTGCGGCCCGGCCGTGCGTGCCGGTTGCGGGCGCACGTCGGCGGCCGGAGCGGGGGCGGGACGGGTGGACCGGGCGGAGCCGCGGTCGGCGGACCTGGCTCGGCCAGGGGCAGGCGCCCGGCGCGAGAGCCGGGGCAGGTGCTTTCAGGGCGCGGTCAGCGGACCGCGGTCTCCCGCGGACACAGTGCGCTGCTGACCCGGAGGAGGTCGACGTGCCGCCGGGTCACCCGTGTCTGGAACGAGCCGCGGGGACACAGGTCCAGGTCGCGTCGTGTGGCGTCCATGTCCGTCCCTCGCTCTCTTCGCCTCGCACTCGGTCCTGCCCCTTGCCGGGGCCTATGCCTACAGCACGTTAACCGCAGGGCAGCGGTCAGGCAATCCCCCCGGGTCCGCGCGGCGTCGGGAGCGACGCGTGTCACTCCCGGCCGGAGGGGATTGTGTTGGGCGGCGCGGCGGAGTTACCGTTTGAGCAGGTCATGAGCGTCAGCCATCCAAGGCCCTGGCCGGCTGACCGGCAACCCTCCGTCGCGGCGGGGTGCTCCAGGTGACGACCCGGCCGGACCGATGACGGTCCGGCAAGTGCGAACTCGGCCAGGCGCAAGCCAGTGCGGGAACGGGAGGTGGCTCATGCGGCAGACCGTCAGGCGGCCGCTGCCCGTCCTCGCCAGCTTCTCCCGGCGGCACATCGACCTGCAGCGCGTCGCGGCCGCCCTGTGTCCGGGCACACCGACGGTCCCCTCCCGGGCCTGACCACCGGACCTTCGCGCTGACGCGCGCGGCCTGCCAGCGCCGCACAGGTCACCGGCTCCACCCCCGCCCAGGCTCCGAGGAGCCGGCTCCCCCGGCCAAGCCCGCAGGCTCCCCGCGCCGAACGCCCCGCGACCGCCTACACGGCGTGGACCCCCGTTCGGCCCGCCGCAGGCCACGGCTTTTCGCTTGTGACCCCTCCGAGCAGGAAGCGGTACGCCCATGTCCCGATCCGCCGCCCCCCTCCACCTCGCCGTCGCCCTGGACGGCGCCGGCTGGCATCCGGCCGCCTGGCGGGAACCCGGTGTCCGGCCCGCGGACCTCCTCGGCGCCCCCTACTGGGCCGCGCTGGCCGCGGAAGCCGAGCGCGGCCTGCTGGACCTCGCCACCATCGAGGACTCCCTGGGCCTGCAGTCCTCCCTCCACACCGGGCCCGACGGCCGCACCGACCAGGTGCGCGGGCGGCTCGACGCGGTGCTGACCGCGGCCCGGATCGCCCCGCTCACCAGGAATCTGGGCCTGATCCCCAGCGCCGTGGTCACCCACACCGAGCCCTTCCACCTCTCCAAGGCCATCGCCACCCTCGACCACGTCAGCGGCGGGAGGGCCGGCGTGCAGGTCAGGGTGTCGGGCCGGCAGGAGGAGGCCGCCCACTTCGGGCGCCGCCGGCTGCCGCCGGTGTCGCTCGCGGAGCTGGACTCGCCCGCCGGGCAGGAGCTGCTGCTCGAACTGTTCGGCGAGGCCGCGGACTACGTGGAGGTGATCCGGCGGCTCTGGGACAGCTGGGAGGACGACGCGGAGATCCGCGACGTGGCCACCGGCCGCTTCATCGACCGCGACAAGCTGCACTACATCGACTTCACCGGGCGGCACTTCAGCGTCAAGGGCCCCTCCATCACTCCCCGGCCGCCGCAGGGCCAGCCGGTCGTCGCCGCGCTCGCCCACGCCTCGGAGCCCTTCCGGCTGGTCGCCACGTCCGCCGACATCGGCTTCGTCACCCCGCACGACACCGCGCAGGCCGCCGGGATCGTCGCCGAGATCCGCGACCACCAGGAGCAGGCGGGCCGCGGCGGCGAGACCGTACACGTCTTCGCCGACCTGGTGGTCTTCCTCGACGGGGAAGCCGGCCGGGCCGCCGAGCGCAGGGCGCGGCTGGACGCGTCGCTCGACGCCCCGTACACCGGCGACGCCGCGGTCTTCGCCGGTACGCCCGCCGAACTCGCCGACGTCCTCGACGACTTCGCGCGGACGGGGCTGACCGGCTTCCGGCTGCGCCCCGCGACCCTCCCCCACGACCTGACGCAGATCACCGGCGGCCTGGTCCCCGAACTCCAGCGCCGCGCCGCCTTCAGGACCGCGTACGAGGCGGGCACCCTGCGCGGCCTGCTCGGACTGCCGCGCCCCGCCAACCGCTACGCCGCCGCCTGAGCGACCCGCGAATTCCCAGGAAGGCCACCCTGATGAGCAAGCCACTCAAGCAGATCCATCTCGCCGCGCACTTTCCCGGCGTCAACAACACCACCGTGTGGAGCGACCCGGCGGCCGGCAGCCAGATCGACTTCAGCTCCTTCGTCCACCTCGCGCGCACCGCCGAGCGCGCGAAGTTCGACTTCCTCTTCCTGGCCGAGGGCCTGCGGCTGCGCGAGCAGGGCGGCCGGATCCACGACCTGGACGTGGTGGGCCGCCCCGACACCTTCACGGTGCTCGCGGCGCTGGCCGCGGTCACCGACCGCCTCGGCCTGGCCGGCACCATCAACTCCACCTTCAACGAACCGTACGAGGTGGCGCGGCAGTTCGCCTCGCTCGACCACCTGTCGGCGGGCCGGGCCGCCTGGAACGTCGTGACCTCCTGGGACGAGTTCACCGGCGAGAACTTCCGCCGCGGCGGCTACCTGGCCCGCGAGGACCGCTACGAGCGGGCCTCGCAGTTCCTGACCGCGGTCAAGGTGCTGCTCGACTCGTGGCGCGGCGACGAGATCGTCGCGGACCAGGAGTCCGGCACCTTCCTGCGTGATCCCGACGCCGGGCGGTTCGCCCACCGCGTCGGCCAGTTCGACATCGGCGGCCACTTCAACGTGCCGCGCAGCCCGCAGGGCCGCCCGGTGATCTTCCAGGCGGGCGACTCCGAGCAGGGCAGGGAGTTCGCCGCCTCGGCCGCCGACGCGATCTTCACCCGGCACGGCACCCTGGACGCGGGCAAGGCCTTCTACGCCGACGTCAAGGGCCGGCTGGCACGTTACGGCAGGTCGCCCGAGGAGCTGCTGATCCTGCCCGGGGTCACCTTCGTCCTCGGCGACACCCCGGCCGACGCCGAGGAGAAGGCCCACCTGATACGGCGCCAGCAGGTCAGCGGGCCGACGGCGACCGCCTTCCTCGAGCGGGTGTGGAACCGCGACCTGAGCGCCTACGACCCCGAGGGGCCGCTGCCCGACGTGGAGCCGCTCCTCGACGCGGATCCGATCGTCCAGGGCCGGGCCGACTCCAGGGGGCAGGACCGGCTGGAGACCGTCGCGCGCTGGCGGGCGGTCGCCGAGCAGGACAAGCTCTCGATCCGCGAGCTGGTCATCGCCGAGACCGGGCGGCAGTCCTTCGTCGGCACACCGCAACAGGTCGCGCGGTCGCTGGACGAGTTCGTCCAGGCCGACGCGAGCGACGGCTTCATCCTCGCCCCGCACCTGACCCCGGGCGGGATCGACGAGTTCGCCGACACCGTCGTACCGCTGCTCCAGGAGCGCGGTGTCTTCCGCACCGAGTACGAGGGCACCACCCTGCGCGACCACCTCGGGCTGGCCCCGCTCCCCGTTCCCGACCGCGCCGGCCTGTCGGGGGCGGCGTCATGAGGTTCCTGGCCATCACCCTGATCACGCACACACCGCACCCGGTCACCGGAGTGCTCACGTCCACCCAGGACCGCTTCCGCGAGGTGATCGGCAATGCCGTGCTCGCCGAGGAGCTGGGCTTCGACGGCTTCGGCGTCGGGGAACGCCACGAGCGCCCCTTCATCTCCTCCGCTCCCCCGGTGGTGCTGAGCCATATCGCCGCCCTCACGTCCACCATCCGCCTCTTCACCGCGGTCACCACCCTCAGCCTGCTCGACCCGGTGCGTGCCTACGAGGACTACGCCACGCTCGACCACCTCTCGCGCGGCCGCCTCGAACTGATCGTCGGCAAGGGCAACGGCTCCGCCCAGCGCGAGCTGTTCGACGTGACCACCGACAACCAGTGGGACCGCAACGCGGAGAGCTACGAGCTCTTCCGGCGGATCTGGCGGCAGCAGAAGGTCACCGCCGAGCCCCGCTTCCGGCCCGCGCTGAAGGACGCCGAGGTCTGGCCGCGTCCTTTCCAGCAGCCGGTGCGGGTGTGGCACGGCAGCGCCACCAGCAGGGAGTCGGTCGACCTGGCGGCACGCTACGGCGACCCGCTGTTCTCCGCCAACGTCACCAACCCCATCGAGCCCTACGCCGAACTCATCCGCTACTACCGCGAGCGCTGGGCGCACTACGGCCACGACCCGGCACTCGCCACGGTCGGCGCGGGCACGGCCGGCTACTACGCGGCGCGCACCTCGCAGCAGGCCCTGGCCGACTACCGGCCGGTCTTCGAGGGAAGGCTGGCCTTCCAGAGGCGATTCGGCCTCGAACCGGTCTTCCCCACCCTGGAGGACTTCGCCGAGCGCAGCTCGGCGCTGATCGGCAGCCCGCAGCAGGTGATCGAGAAGGTGCACCGCTACCACGAGCAGTTCGGCCACAGCGTGCTCCATCTGCACGCCGACGCCGACGGCCTGACGCAGGCCCAGCACCGCGGCGCCCTCGAACTCTTCCAGTCCGACATCGCACCCGTGCTGCGCAAGGACATCCCCGACCCGCCCTGGGCCTGGGGCCCTGCGGGCGCCGCAGCCACCGCAACCGACGCGGGCGCCGCAGCCGCCGCAGTCACCGCCTGACAAGGAGCGCCGCCGTGCCACCCACCCCGCTCGCCGTTCTCGACCTCGTACCGGTCTCCTCCGGCTCCACCGCCACCCAGGCGCTGCTCGACAGCGTCGACCTCGCCCGGCACGCGGAACGGCTCGGCTACTCCCGCTACTGGTTCGCCGAGCACCACCTCAACCCCGGGGTGGCCGGCACCTCCCCCGCGGTCGTCCTCGCCCTGACCGCGGCCGCCACCAGCACGATCCGGCTCGGAGCCGGCGCCGTACAGCTCGGGCACCGCACCGCGCTGTCCACGGTCGAGGAGTTCGGGCTGCTCGACGCCCTGCACCCGGGCCGTTTCGACCTGGGCCTCGGGCGGTCGGGCAGGCCCGCGCCCGCGTCGTCGGTGCCCGTGCCGGTCGGGGCGGGGGCGCCGCAGGCGACCACACCGGTCGTGGACGGCCGCACCCCGAACGGCCTGCGGATCCCCGCCCGGTTCTCGTTCGAGAAGGTGCTCGCCTCGCCGCGCTTCGCGCTGCAGAAGAAACTGCTCACCCTGCCCGGCGCCGAGTCGCAGCCGTACGACGAGCAGGTCGACGACATCCTGGCGCTGCTCGCGGGCACCTACGCGACCGCGGACGGGGTCGAGGCGCACGTCATACCCGGCGAGGGCGCCGACCTCCAGGTGTGGATCCTGGGCAGCAGCGCGGGAGTCAGTGCCCAGACCGCGGGCCGGCGCGGCCTGCGGTTCGCGGCGAATTACCACGTCAGCCCGGCCACCGTCCTGGAGGCGGCCGAGGGCTACCGGGCCGCGTTCCGACCGTCGGCGGAACTGGAGCAGCCCTATGTCGGCGTCTCCGCGGACGTCGTCGTGGCCGAGGACGAGGCGACCGCACGGGAGCTGGCCACCGGCTACGGCCTGTGGGTGCACAGCATCCGCAGCGCGGCGGGCGCCATCCCCTTCCCCACGCCCGACGAGGCCCGCGCCCACCAGTGGAGCCGGGAGCAGCGCGAGCTGGTCGCCGACCGCGTCGAGACGCAGTTCGTGGGTTCACCGCGGCAGGTCGCCGACCAGCTGGAGACGCTGCGCGACGCCACCGGCGCCGACGAGCTGGTGGTCACCACCATCACCCACGACCACGCCGACCGGGTGCGCTCCTACGAGCTGCTGGCCGAGGAGTGGAAGCAGCGATGACGACGACCGTGCCGGCGAAGGATCCCGTGCAGGACGAGCGGTCCGCCGCGGGGGACGGCGGCGCCGGGCAGGCGCTGTCCCCGGACCGGCTGCGGCGGGTCTTCAGCGCCTTCCCCACCGGGGTGACCGCGATCGCCGCCCTGGTGGACGGTGTCCCGGTGGGCCTTGCCGCCAACTCCTTCACCGCGGTCTCGCTCGACCCGCCGCTGGTGACGGTCTGCGTGGCCCACACCTCGACGACCTGGCCGCTGCTCGCCGACCGTGGCAGGCTCGGTATCAGTGTGCTGGGCGCGGACCAGGAGGGCGCCTGCGCACAGCTCGCCTCTCGCGCCGCCGACCGGTTCGCCGGCCTCGGCTGGCACGCCACCGACGGCGGCGCGGTGCTGCTCGACGGTGCGGGGGCCTGGTTCGAGACCAGCATCGAGCAGCAGATCAGGGCCGGCGACCACGACATCGTCCTGCTGCGCATCCGCGCCATGGACGCCGACCACGACATCGCCCCGCTGGTCTTCCACGGCAGCCGCTTCCGGCGGCTGGCCGCACACCGCCCCGACACCGCGGAGCGCCCCGTACCGGCCGCCCCGCGCACCACAGGAACCGAGGAGTCCTCATGACCGTCGAGACCGACCGCACCGACCGCGTCGCCTTCGCCGCGGAATGGGAGGAGTGGCACGCCCGGAAGGACGAGGCGCTGGCAGGGCCGCACGGCTTCCTCGCCATCACCAGCCTGAACTGGCTGGACGCCACCCCCACCCGCTTCGCCGACGCGCCCGGCGCCTGGTCGAGCACCGCCGAAGGCGTGGTCGTCGAGCTGTCCGACGGCGAGGAGCTGGCGTATGAGGGCCGTGTGCTGCGCGGGCGGCACGACTTCGGGGTGATCGAGGAGCGCGCGAGCCTGCTGCCGGTCGCGGGCGACGCGGTGATCGAGGTCGGCAAGCGCGGCGGACACGACATCGTGCGCCCCCGGCACCCGGAGAACGCGCTGCGGCTGGCCTTCCCCGGCACGCCCGCCTACGCGCCCGATCCGGACTGGGCGCTCACCGGCCGCTACGTGCCCTTCGACACGCCCCGGCCGACGACGGTGGGCGCGGTCGTCGAGGGGCTGGAGCACGTCTACGACGCCATCGGGACGGTCGAGTTCGAGGCCGGCGGCGCCCCTTACCGGCTGACCGCCTTCGACGGCTACACCCCGGGCGGCCTGATGGTGCTGTTCACCGACGCCACCTCCGGGGTGACCACCTACGCCGCCAACCGCTCGCTGTCCATCGCCCCGCCGGAGGCCGACGGCACCGTCCTCATCGACTTCAACCGGGCCACGAACCTGCCCTGCGCGTACACCGACCTGGCGACCTGCCCGCTGCCGCCGGCCGAGAACCGGCTGCCGCTGGCGGTCGAGGCGGGCGAGCGGACGCCGACGACCCCCGCGGGCACGACACCCCGGTCGGTGCCCGCCGCGTAGCCCTGTCCGTGCCGGTCTGCATGGTGGCGAACCGGGTCCAGCCGTCGCGCTCCTGGAGGTGGAGGGCCTTGGCGAACTGCCAGGCGGGCATCGAGGGGGCGCCGAGGTAGCGGGCCTTGCCGGACGTCACGACGTCGTGCAGGGCCCGGAGGGCCTCCTCCAGCGGAGTGTCGTTGCCGCCCGCGACCACGAGGCGGCGGCAGCCGCGCTGACCGGGGACGTGTGGAGCGTCGTCCCAAGGCCCCGGTACACCGGGCGGACCACGCGCCCTACGTCAGCTCGACGAGCAGGTCGCCGCCTTCGACCTGCTGGATCCGGCCGATGGCGAGGCGGGAGACCGTGCCCGCCCTCGGGGAGGTGATGGTCGCCTCCATCTTCATCGCCTCGATGGTGGCGACGGTGGCGCCGGCCGCGACCGCGTCCCCCTCCTGGACGGCCAGCGTGACGACGCCCGCGAAAGGCGCTGCCACATGGCCCGGGTTGGCCTTCTCGGCCTTCTCGGTCGCGGGGATGTCGGAGGCGACCGTGGTGTCGCGCACCTGGATCGGGCGCAGCTGGCCGTTCAGGGTGGACATGACCATCCGCATGCCGCGTTCGTCGGCCTCGCCGATGGCTTCGAGCTCGATGAGGAGCCGGACACCGGGTTCGAGGTCGACGGCGTATTCCACGCCGGGACGCAGCCCGTAGAAGAAGTCCCTGCTGTCCAGCACGCTGGTGTCGCCGAAGGTGTGGCGGTGGGTGGCGAAGTCCTTTGCCGGCCCGGGGAAGAGCAGCCGGTTCAGCGTCGCCCTGCGGTCCTTGTCCAGGTCTTCGCGATCCTGCTCGGACAGTCCGGCGGGCGGCTCGGCGGCGGGGCGGCCCTGGAGGGCCCTGCTGCGGAAGGGCTCGGGCCAGCCGCCGGGCGGGGTGCCCAACTCGCCGCGCAGGAAGCCGATGACCGAGTCCGGGATGTCGAACCGCTGCGGCTCGGCCTCGAAGTCGGCCGGTGAGACGCCGGCGCCGACCAGGTGGAGTGCGAGGTCGCCGACCACCTTCGAGGAAGGGGTGACCTTCACCAGGTGGCCGAGGATGCGGTCGGCGGCGGCGTACATCGCCTCGATCTCCTCGAAGCGGTCGCCGAGGCCGAGGGCGACGGCCTGGGTGCGGAGGTTGGACAGCTGCCCGCCGGGGATCTCGTGGTGGTAGACGCGCCCGGTGGGCGAGGCCAGCCCCGCCTCGAAGGGTGCGTAGACCTTGCGCACCAGCTCCCAGTAGGGCTCCAGGTCGCCGACGGCCTTCAGGTCGAGGCCGGTGGGCCGGTCGGAGTGGTCGGTGGCGGCCACGATCGCCGACAGCGACGGCTGGCTGGTGGTGCCCGCCATGGAGGCCACGGCCCCGTCCACCGCGTCGGCGCCCGCGCCGACCGCCGCCAGGTAGGTGGCGAGCTGGCCGCCGGCGGTGTCGTGGGTGTGGATGTGCACGGGAAGGTCGAACTCCCGGCGCAGCGCCGTCACGAGCTTCGCCGCCGCCGGGGCGCGCAGCAGTCCCGCCATGTCCTTGACCGCCAGGACGTGGGCCCCCGCGGCCACGATCTTCTCGGCGAGCTTCAGGTAGTAGTCGAGGGTGTACAGCTTCTCCGACGGGTCGGACAGGTCGGAGGTGTAGCACAGCGCGACCTCGGCGATCGCGGTGCCGGTGCGGCGTACGGCGTCGATGGCGGGCCGCATCTGGTCGACGTCGTTGAGGGCGTCGAAGATCCGGAAGACGTCGATACCGGTGTCCGTGGCCTCCTGGACGAAGGCGTCGGTCACCTCGGTCGGATACGGCGTGTAGCCCACGGTGTTGCGGCCGCGCAGCAGCATCTGCAGGCAGATGTTCGGTACGGCCTCCCGCAGCCGGGCCAGCCGCTCCCAGGGGTCCTCGGCCAGGAACCGCAGCGCGACGTCGTAGGTGGCACCGCCCCAGCACTCCAGGGACAGCAGTTGCGGCAGCGTCCGCGCCACCGCAGGGGCCACCGCGAGCAGGTCCTTGGTCCGTACGCGGGTGGCCAGCAGCGACTGGTGCGCGTCGCGGAAGGTGGTGTCGGTCACCCCGATCGTCGGCGAGTCGCGCAGCCACCGCGCGAAGCCCTCCGGGCCGAGGTCGGCGAGCCGCTGCCGGGAGCCGGCGGGCGGCTCGGCGGAGGGGAGCGCCGGAAGCTTCGTCATGGGCTCGATCAGCGGGGGGCGTTCGCCGTGCGGCTTGTTCACCGTGACGTCGGCGAGGTAGGTGAGCAGTTTCGTGCCGCGGTCGGCGGAGTGCCGTGCGGTCAGCAGGTGCGGCCGCTGCTCGATGAACGCGGTGGTGACCCGGCCGTCGCGGAAGTCCGGATCGTCGAGCACGGCCTGCAGGAACGGGATGTTCGTGGCCACGCCGCGAATGCGGAACTCCGCCACCGCGCGCCGGGCGCGGCCGATCGCCGTGGTGAAGTCGCGCCCCCGGCAGGTCAGCTTGACCAGCATGGAGTCGAAGTGCGCGCTGATCTCCGTGCCCGCGTGGGTCGTACCGCCGTCGAGGCGGATGCCCGAGCCCCCCGGCGAGCGGTAGGCGCTGATGCGGCCGGTGTCGGGGCGGAAGCCGTTGGCCGGGTCCTCGGTGGTGATCCGGCACTGCAGTGCGGCGCCGCGCAGATACACGGTCTCCTGTGACAGGCCGAGATCGGCCAGCGTCTGTCCGGCGGCGATCCTCAACTGTGCCTGGACGAGGTCGACGTCGGTGACCTCCTCGGTCACCGTGTGCTCGACCTGGATACGCGGGTTCATCTCGATGAACACGTGCTTCCCTGCCGGGTCGAGCAGGAATTCCACCGTGCCCGCGTTGCGGTATCCGATCTCCCGGGCGAATTTCACCGCGTCGCGGCAGATCCGCTCGCGCAGCTCCGGGTCCAGGTTGGGCGCGGGCGCCATCTCGATGACCTTCTGGTGCCTGCGCTGCACCGAGCAGTCGCGCTCGAACAGATGGATGACGTTGCCCTCGCCGTCCGCGAGGATCTGCACCTCGATGTGCCGCGGGTCGACCACGGCCTTCTCCAGGAAGACGGTCGGGTCGCCGAAGGCGGAGGCGGCCTCGCGGGATGCCGCCTCGATGGACTCGCGCAGCGCCGCGGCCTCCTCGACCCGCCGCATGCCGCGCCCTCCACCGCCGGCCACGGCCTTGACGAACACCGGGAAGCCGAGCTCCGCCGCCGCGCTGACCAGCTCGTCCACGTCGGTCGAGGGCTGCGAGGAGGCGAGCGCGGGGACCCCGGCCGCCCGGGCCGCGGCCACCGCGCGCGCCTTGTTCCCCGTCAGTTCCAGGATCTCGGCGCTCGGGCCGACGAAGGTGATGCCCGCCTCCTCGCACGCACGGGCCAGTTCGGGATTCTCGGACAGGAAGCCGTACCCGGGGTAGACCGCGTCCGCGCCCGCCTTCCGCGCCGCGCGGACGATCTCCTCGACGGAGAGGTAGGCCCGCACCGGATGACCGGGTTCGCCGATCTCGTACGCCTCGTCGGCCTTCAGCCGGTGGAGCGAATTGCGGTCCTCGTGCGGGAAGACCGCGACGGTCTTCGCACCCAGCTCGTAGCCGGCGCGGAAGGCCCGAATCGCGATCTCACCGCGGTTGGCAACGAGGATCTTCCGGAGCATCACTGTCCCCCGCTTCTTCGGTCGGGCCGTCGGCGGGCGCTCAGCGGCACCTGGCGGCCACCCGAAACACTAGTGGCACCGCGTGCCAAGCGAAAGGGCACGGCGTGCCCCCATACGGGTGACAGGACCGTTGGGGAGCGCCACGGCGCAGGCCCCCGATGTGATTCGACCGACGCCGTGGCACGTTGTTGGGGCCCTGACGGGCCTGCAGGCCGCTGCCTGCCGGCGGCACTAGACCGGCGTCGCCTCCAGGATGGACAGCGGTGACGCGGTCTGGATCACGCGGTCCAGGTGGAAGCCGGCCTTGTCGAGGAGGGTTCTGGTGTCCGCCTCGGTGCGCTCCCGCCCGCCGACGAGCAGCATCATGTCGAGGTCCGCGAGCTTGCCGGGGTGGGAGCCGTTGCCCTCCGGGATGATCAGCTCGATGACCAGCACGCGCCCTCCGGGGCCGATCGCCTCGCGCACGTTGCGCAGGATCACGACCACTTCCTCGTCGGGCCAGTTGTGGATGACGTTCTTCAGCAGATAGCAGTCCCCGCCCCCGGGCACCGTCTCCAGGAACGACCCGGATCTGACCGTGCAGCGGCCTGCGATCCCGGTCGCCCGCAGCATGTCCTCGGCGCCCGACACCGCCGTCGACAGGTCGAACACGACGCCCGAGGCGTGCGGCGTCCTGGCCAGGATCGCGGCGAGCATGGCGCCCCGGCCGCCGCCGACGTCGACGATGTTGGCGAACCGGTTGAAGTCGTAGGCGGCCGTGATCGGCGCCAGGGTGAAGTTCGAGAAGTCGGTCATCGCGTCGTTGAAGACCTCCGCCAGGTCCTCGTTGTTCTCGAAGAACGTCCATACGTCGACGCCCCGGACCTTCTCCATGATCGGCTCGCCGGTGCGCACGGATTCGAGCAGATAGGACCAGTGCTCGCGCTGCTCCGGCGCGTTGGTGAACATCGCGATGGAGCGCATCGGCATCTCGGCGTCCGAGCGCAGCGTGCCGGCGAGCGGGGTCAGCGCGTAGCGTCCGGACCGGTCGGCGCGGAAGACGCCGTAGCCGGCCAGGGCCCGCAGCAGCCTGTTGACCCCGTCCGGGTCCGCGCCGACCTGCTGGGCGATCTCCTCCGCGGTGCGGGGGCCCCCGGCCAGCACGTCGGCGATGCCCAGGCTGGCGGCGGCCTGGATCGCCTGGCTGACCATCCCGGCCGTGATCATCTCCAGCATGGTCACCGAGGCGGGCATCATCCGCTGGTGCAGACGGTAGACGCGCTCCCGCAGTCTTTCGACGGTCCGCACCAGCCGGGGCGGCGGCATTTTCTGGCTCTTCGACATCACAACCCCCTACGGTAAGTAGCCCCACCGCGACTCTGCGGCGCCACGCGCCGACGCGGGCCGACGGTGTCCGTGACACCTCATGTGGCGGGATCCCGTCCCAGCATGTCCGCGCGCCGATTTGTCAGGCAGAATTGTCGCGGGAGACGAGACAAAGCCGGACTAGTGGTCTGGGGGAGGCCAGTGGGACGCCCGGAGAGATCTGTTGACCCCGCCGCAGGGCCG
Source organism: Streptomyces sp. NBC_00433 (assembly GCA_036015235.1). Taxonomy (NCBI): domain Bacteria; kingdom Bacillati; phylum Actinomycetota; class Actinomycetes; order Kitasatosporales; family Streptomycetaceae; genus Streptomyces; species Streptomyces sp. NBC_00433. Next base: position 377,841 of record CP107926.1, read on the forward strand.
GTGGCCGAATTCGCGGCGCAGTTACGTGACCTGCGGCAGTCGGCCGGCGGGCCGTCGTACCGGACGATGGCGCGTGCGGCACACTACTCCGCCGCCACCCTGGCCCGCGCCGCCGGCGGCAGCGCCCTGCCGACCCTGGATGTCGCCCTGGCCTACGTGGAGGCCTGCGGCGGGGACTCCGCGGCATGGCGCGACCAGTGGCGCAAGGTGTCCACTACACGACACGGGGCCGCCAGGCGGACGCCGGCTCCGTTCCTGACACCGAGGCCGAGGGGTCCGCTCGGCCTTCCCACGCCACGTCAGCTTCCCGCCGGCACGCGGCACTTCACCGGCCGCGAGGAGGAGCTGGAGCGGATCTCCTCGCAGCTGTCGACGAATCGCGACGAGGACTCAGCCGTGATCACCACCGTGTGCGGCGGCGGCGGGATGGGCAAGACGAGCCTGGTCCTTGAGTGGGCGCGGCGCCACGCCGCCTCCTTCCCCGACGGCCAGCTCTACGTCAACCTCCGGGGGTTCGATCCCGGCGGACCTCCCGTGGGCCCGGCCACCGCGCTGCAGGGGTTCTTGCAGGCCCTGGGGATGTCGCAGGAGACGATCCCGCCCGATCCCGACGCCCAGGCGGCCCTCTACCGCAGCCTGGTGGCCGGCCGCCGGATGCTGGTGGTGCTCGACGACGCGGCCGACACCCGGCAGGTCGCTCCGCTGCTCCCCGGCAGCGGCCTGATCCCCGTCCTCGTCACGAGCAGGCGGCGGCTCGACGGACTGGCCACGACGCACGGCGCGCGCCGCATCCGGCTCGACGCGCTGCCCTCCGCGGATGCGAGGAAGCTGCTCAGCCATCGCCTCGGATCCCAGCGGGTGGCCGCGGAGCCCGAGGCCGCCGAGGAGATCCTCGACCGCTGCGGAGGGCTGCCGCTGGCGCTGACGATAGCGGCGGCGCGGTGGGGCGCCCGTGACGGTTTCCCGTTGGCGGACCTGGCAGCCGAGCTGCGGGACGAGAGTGCGCGGCTGGACGCGCTGGAGGTCGAGGGGTCACTGGTGGGCCTGCGGGCGGCGCTGGAGTGCTCCTACCGGGCACTCTCCGGGCCGACCGCGACGCTGTTCGCGCTGCTGGGGTCGGTGCCGTATCCGGAGGTCAGCGCGGAGGCGGCCGCCGCCCTGGCCGGGCAGCCGCTCCAGACGGCCGGCGCTCTGCTCCGGGAGCTCGACGACGCGCATCTGGTGACCCAGCCGGCTCCCGGGCGCTATCGCATGCACGACCTGGTGCGCCTGTACGCCGCCGAGCAGGGCCGGGTGTCCCAGGGTCCGTACGTGGTGGCCGCTCGCACCCGCCTGGCCGAGTTCTACCTGCACTCCCTCTTTCGTGCCGAGCGGCAGCTGTACCCGCAGCGTGCCGCGATCGCGCTGCCCGACCCCGTCGCCGAGGTCGACCCGCTCCTCTTCGCGGGCATCGCGCAGGCGCTTGCCTGGCTCGACACCGAGTACGCGAACCTCATGACGGTACGCCAGGAAGCCGTCGCGCGAGGCTGCCACGAGGTGGTCTGGAAGATGGCGTGGGCGCTGATGACGTACCGCATACGCCGCGGCCGGATGCGGGACGACCTGGCCTCCTGGCGCGACGCGCTGGCCGCCCTGCCCCACCTGACCGGCCGGCCCGAGGCCGAGTACATGGTGCACTGCGGTTTCGGCGGCGCCTGCGTCCGCGTCGGCCGCCACGCCGAGGGGCTTCCACACCTCCTGCGCGCCAAGATGCTGGCCGAGGCGGCCGGCGACGTCTTCGGCCGGGCCGAAGCGCACTTCCACCTCGCCGTCGCCTGGCACTACGCCGACGACGGCCACCAGTCCCTGGCCCACGCCCTCCAGGCGCTGGCCCTCTTCAGAACGATGGGCGACCCGGTCTGGATCGCCCTGTCACTCAACGCCGCGGCCCGCTCCGCCACCGGAGTGGGCGCCCACGGGGAAGCCCGTGCCCACGCGGAGGCCGCCTTCGCCCTGGCGCGCGCCCACGACCAGACCGACGCCGAGGCGGAGGCCTCGGTCAACCTCGGCTACATCGCCCAGCGGACCGGGGACCCGGCATCCGCCCTGGAGCACTTCGAGCACGCGGTGCGGATCCACCGCAAGCGCCGCAACGTCTACTTCGAAGCCGACGTCCTCGAACAACTGGGTTACGCACACGCCCACCTCGGCCGGGCGACCGCGGCCCGCGACGCCTGGCGCCTGGCGGCCGAATCCTACCGGGCCCAGTGGCGCCTGCCCGAGGCCGAGCGGCTGGACGACCTGCTGTCCGACGAAGGGCGCCTGCAGTCGGGCGCCGTGCCCGCGAGCCCGACACTGTCGGGGATACTGTGCTTCTCGGTCGTGAGGACGTGAGGAACGCGGCTGTACGCCGGGGACAGTAGCCCGGCCGGGCGGCAGGCTGTCCGACCTGGGATGCCGGCGTGTGCGACCCGGTCCGCTTCCCTGACCAGGTAGGGATCGCGCAGGCAACGAGCACCTCCCTCGCACGAGCGCACCGCGCATTCGGGATGAACGCCCAGGGCGGGTGAGCAGGAGCCGGGCGAGGTGGCGGGCGCGGTCGGCGTCTCGCGGACGATCGTCGCGGGGATCCCACCCGCGGCGATCTTGGAGAACAGGCGGTCCGGCCCGGGGATCTCCCGCCGTCGCGGGACCCCCTTATCGGGACTTACGGGCTTCGGGGCTCCGCGTGCTACCGGCCCGCGGCCCGTACAAGATCCGCCGTTCCACGCGGTCATCCGGTCACTGTCGGTGATCGGCGGCTGCGGTGCGGGCGGCCGCCACGGGCACGCGCGAGGGCCGGCGCGACACGGAGGCGGCCTTGCCCCAATCCGGGTATTCGGCTTATACCGGTGCGTCTCGCGTGGTGACTCCCGACACGGCCCGCGCGCGTGCCGCGACCACTATCGCGGCGACCCAGCGCTGCTCGCGGAAGGACGACGGCTGGTCCTCGGCGCGATCCTGCATCGACCGCCACAGATCCGCCCTGGTCCAGGCGATGAAGCGGCGGTGTGCGGTGGCGGGCGAGACATCGAAGCGTGGCGGCAGCTGCCGCCACGGACACTCCGACATCAGAACGTAGACGACGGCGGTGAACACCTTGCGCCCGTCCACCGGGGCGGTACCTCCGCCCTGGCGGCGGAACCCGAAAGCCGGGAGGAGCGGCTCGACCAGTTGCCATAAGTCGTCCGTCACCAATCTCTGAGCCAGATCAAATCCCATGCGACACCGTTAAAACATTGTTCCCATTGAACACAGCCACGTGAGACACCTTCCCCGTCGAAGACTCCCGTCCATTCCGGGACCCAACGCCGACTATGGCACCGGGATCGCGCCGCCGTCCATCGGTCCTCCCTCATCACGGAACGCACAATGCGGCTTTCCCCAATGTTTTTTGATCATGAGGGGATGTGCTCCGACGCCTCCCCTGGGACCCGTTGACACGCTTCTGTGTTCTATGCAAATCTGACGGAGCCGGGGACAGGTTCAAGACACTGTTTCCGGATAGGACGGGTGAGCGAACCACCGAGTGGCCGATGCATTCCCTTTTCTTTCCGAGTCACCCGAGAAATCGGGGCGCCTCCGAATTATCGGACGGCGAAGTTGCACCGCCATGAGAGAAGGAGTCCGCCATGAAGAAGATCACCGTCCGCAAGGCCGGCACGGTTCGTCTGACCTCGGCTGCCGCCTCGGCCTACTGCTGCGGCGCCAGCTGAGCCGCCGGCCCGGGCCGCCCGCCTCACGGCCGGCGGCCCGGGCCGTCAACCGTCCGACCCGTCCCGATCCGCACAGCGCGACCGCAGACCCATAGCAGCCCGCGACCCGTAGCAGTGAGGCAGACATGGCAACGGTTTCCCCGGACCTCGACCAGCCGGTGCGACTGCACCCTCTGACCTATCTGGAGGAGGGGGACGAGGTCACCGTCGGGCGCGCGGACATCGACTCCTACGGGCTCTTCCCGGTCGACGGCGCCGCGCTGCTGCGCCGCCTGGAGGCCGGCGACTCGCCGAACGCCGCCGCCCGCTGGTACACCAGGCAATACGGCGAGCAGGTCGATGTCGCCGAATTCCTCGAAGTCCTCGAAGAACTGGAATTACTCGTCAAGGACGGCGAGCAGACGGCGCAGGCGGCAGGACCGGTGCGCTGGCAGCGCCTGGGACGCGCGCTGTTCTCCCCCGCGGCCTGGGTCGTCTACGGCCTGCTGGTCGCGGCGACCGCGGCCGCCGTGATCCGCACCCCCGAGCTGCTGCCGCGCTACCACCACCTGTTCTTCACCCATACCTCGCTGGTGGTGCTCACCTTGGGCATCGTGCTCGGCCAGGTGCCCTGGATCCTCGCGCACGAGGCCTTCCACGCCCTCGCGGGCCGCCGGCTCGGTCTGCGCTCGACCCTGTCGATCGGCCGGCGCTTCTACTACATCGTCTTCGTGACCGCGCTGGACGGCCTGGTGGCCGTGCCCCGCCGCAAGCGCTACCTGCCGATGCTGGCCGGCATGCTGCTGGACGTCCTGGTCATCTGCGGCCTGACCCTCGGCGCGGCCGCACTGCACGGCGGCACGGGCGCCACCGGGGTCGTCTACCGCCTGCTGCTGTCGATGGCGTTCGCCGTCGTCCTGCGGCTGGCCTGGCAGTTCTACTTCTTCTTGCGCACCGACCTGTACTACCTGGCCATCACCGTGCTGGGCTGCAACGACCTGCAGACGGTGGCCCGCCAGCAGTTGCGCAACCGCGTCGTGCGGCTGCTGCGCATGCCCGAGCGGGCGGTCGACGAGTCCGGCTGGACCGACCGCGACCGCGACGTCGCCCGCTGGTACTCCTGGCTACTGGTCGCCGGCTACGTCTTCCTGACCACGACGCTGCTGACCGCCGTCATCCCGACCGGCGTCAAGGTGACCCGGATGGCCGTGCACAAGCTCGACTCGAACCTGTCCCTGGCGAATGTCGCCGATGTGATCGTCTTCCTGATCCTCAACTTCGGCGAGCTGTTCCTCGCCGGCTACCTGGCCGCCCGCAGCTGGCGGCGCAGGACCAGGACGGCGGCCCCCGCCTCGCCGCCGGCGCAGACCGCGGCCTGACCGGCCCGGTCCGCGGGGGCGCCGCGCGCGCTCCGGCACCACGCAACCCACGACCGACGGCACCGGCCCGCTCGCACGCGCGCCGGCCCGTGGAAGGAGACCGCCGTATGGACCAGGCAGAGTTCCGCCACCACTGGGTGCACGGAGGCTCACGACGGGGCCGGGCCGACGCCGTACGCTCGCTCGCCGCTCCGCCCGCGCTGCTGCCGTCCGGCCTGCCCGTCGACGCGCACCGCCGGCTGCGCGGCCCGTACACCGCGGCCAACACGGTGGCGCGGGCGCTGGTGCCTGAGGTGCTGCGGCGCGACGCGGCCCCGGTACGCCGCTACGACATCGAAGTGCTGTCCGTGGCGCCGGAGCTGAGCGATCAGGTGCCCAACTCGCGCGAGACGCTGACGTCGATGGCGCTGCCCGCCGAGCGCACCCGCTACTACGCGCGGCTGCGGACCAAGCGGATCGCCAACGGGCTCGCCGAGTTCGTCCGTGACGCGCTGCCCTCCGGTGGCCCGCGCACCTTGGTGGTGGAGAACGCCGAGCACGCCGAGGCCACGGACGTCGAGTTCATCGCCGCCCTGGTGCGGCGGGTGGACCCGGCCCGCCTCACCGTCGTGGTCTGCTCCGGCGGCGACGCGGGGGCGCTGGACGAGCGGCTGCGGTCGGTGCTCGACGCCCGCGCTCTGGAAACCACCGTGACGGCCGGGCCGCCCGCGCAACCGGGCGGGGACGCCTGGTCCTATGTGAGCGGCGAGTGCCTGGCCGAGGAGCCCGCCACGCATGCCGCTTACGAGGCACTGGACGCCGCGGAAAGGGCCGCGCTGCACGACCGCAGGGCCGCGGAGATCCTGGCGGTGGGCGACTTCTCCCACGGCCTCGGCGCCGTCCCCTACCACCTGGAGCGCGGCACCGATCCGGTCGGCGCCGCCCTGCCTGTGCTTCTCGCCGCCGCCGACCATTGCCTGGTGAACGGCTTCTACGACGCGGTCGTCGACTACGGCACCCGGGCTTTCGCACTGCTCGACGGCACCGGGAACGACACCCTGTGGTGGAAGTTCGCCGTCAAACAGGGTCTGGCCCTCTCGATATTGTCCAGGACCCGCGAAGCCGAGGAAATCTACGACCGCGCAAGACTTCTGTCCACAGACCCCGCCGTGCATATGGCGTGCTCTTATTCCACGGCAATGCTCTACACCCGGCATAATGACCCCGCCGACCGTGACGAGAAGAAGGCGAAAGCCCTGCTGAACGGCGCGGTCGCCACCGCCTCGCTGCTGCCCGACAGGGTCGAACGCGCCTTCCAGAGCGCGTTTTACAAAAACGGCCGCGCGCTGGTCGAGGTCAATCTCGGCGACCCTGCGGAAGCGCTCAGGCTCGTCACCGAGTGCATCGACGACCTCGACAGGCAACTGGCACCCGACGAGCACCGCCTGCACCGCTCTGTGCTCAAGAACAACCGCGCCCGCGTCTATGTCGGCCTCGGCCGTCTGAACGAGGCGTTGGACGACTACGCCGTCGTCATCGAGCAGGACCCCAACCACGCCGAGCACTACCTCGAACGCGGCAACATCCTGCGGCGGCTGGGCCGCACCGAGGAGGCCCTCGCCGACTACGCGCGCGCGATGCGGCTCTCCCCGCCCTTCCCCGAGATCTGCTACAACCGCGGCGACCTGCGGCTGTCGGAGGGCGACACCGCCGGCGCGCTCGCCGACTTCGACTACGTCATCGACCTGGAGCCGGACTTCGTCGACGCCTACGTCAACCGTGCCGGGCTCTACCTGGACGAGGAGCGGCTCGACGCCGCCCGGCAGGACGCCGAGACCGGGCTCCTGCTCGACGCCGACAACGCCTACCTACACGTGGTGGTGGGCCAGGTGCACGCGGAGAACGAGGACTTCGCCGCCGCCGAGGAGGCGTACGACCGGGCCGTCGCGGCCGACCCGACCCTGGTCACCGCGCTGTCCGGGCGGGCCGCGGTCCGCTTCGAGAACGGCAGGGCCGACGCCGCCGTCGAGGACATGGACCGCGCGGTGGACCTGGCCCCCCAGGACCCGGCGCTGCGCTACAACCGGGCCTTCCTCCACCAGGCCCGCGAGGATTGGCACAGCGCACTGGCCGACCTCGTCGTCGCGGACGCCCTGGCCCCCGACGACGAGGACATCGCCGCCGCCCTCAAGACCTGTCGCGTGAAGACGGGCCAGGCGTGACCACCGCCGAGCCGGCCGTGCACGGGGCGGCCGGCCCGGCTGGACGGCCGCTGCACGCGCCGGCCGGGCAGCGGGCGCTGCGCGACGTACTGGGCCGCTACGCCACCGGTGTCGCGGTGGTCACCACCCGGCACCACGGGCGGCCCGCCGGCGTCACCGTCAACTCCTTCACCTCGGTGTCCCTCGACCCGCCGCTCGTCCTGTGGTGCCTGAGTTCCTCCTCCGGCAGCCGGTCCGCCTTCACCCGCACCGAGCACTTCGCGGTGAACGTGCTCGGCGCGGACCAGCGCGACCTGTGCACCCGTTTCAGCCGCCCCGGCGACCGCTTCGCCGGGCTGCCGGTGCACACCGGACCGCACGGCCTGCCGCTGCTGCCCGGCGCGATCGCCGTCCTGCTGTGCCGCCGCGTCGATCTGCTGCGGGCCGGCGACCACCTGCTGCTGCTCGGCACCGTGACGGACCACAGCATGTCCCCCGGTCCTGCGCTGCTGTTCGCCGACGGCGGCTACCACGCCGGACCGGGCCGCACCGGACCCTAGGGATCGGGCGCAAGACGGGCTACCGGTGGCGGCTGAGCGCGACTTTGACCAGGAAGCTCCGCACCGGCCGGCCACCGGGGAAGAAGCGCCGTCGCCCTGACCGCGCAGGCCGAGATGCGTAGCGCCCGCCGCGCCCATCGACGGCAGACCGTCTGTCATCGAGCTGCGCCAGCGACGCGGCGACCGGGAGGGCGACCTCGTCATGGGCGTCCGCGGCCAGTCCGGCCGCCCGATCAGGCGGGGCGCCGGGCCATGCCGGTACGCCCTGCGCGAGGCGGGCGACGTGGTCCCGTGCCCGGAACTCCGTGATCCTGCGGTCGTACTCCTCCCGCAGAGGGTCGATGCCGCCCGTGCCGAAGGGCACGCGCAGTGGCGGGTTGGGGGCGTCGGCGATCGCGAGCAGCGCGTCCGCCGTCGTTGCTGCGTCGCCGGTGACGAACGGCGCGTCCTTCATCCCGGCCATGAGCGCTTCGCGGACGGGCTCGTACTCCGGCATCGGGTCGACTGCCGGAGCGGCGGCGCCGAGGCCGGTCGCGAAGGTGAGAGGTTCGATGAGGGTGACCAGGATTCCCTGGTGGGCGACCTCGGCGGCCAGGGAGAGTCGTCGGCGCAGAGCTGAGTTCCCCCGGCCCGGTCGCCGGGCCGTAGGTTCCGCACACCCGAGGCGGCCCCCTCCCCCACGCCCACGGCCTCGTGGCCGAGCACCCGTCGACCGGACGCGACCGCGAGGACGATCTCACGGCCGGCGAGTGCCGCGGACGTCATCCGAGCTGGATTCTGGTTGATAGTTCTGGCTGTACAGGCAATTCTTGAAATGGCACACGTAGGCGGGGTCGTGGATAAGTTTTCCGCACGGGATGACGTGGTGGCGAAACAGGGTCGCAGCAGCCAATGCGCCCACTGACGGTGCGAGCAGATAAATCCAGAAATCCGCCCACGTGTCCCCCACGAGAGCCGGACCGATGCTGCGCGCAGGGTTGGAGCTGCCTCCCGAGATGGGGACTGTGAGGTAAGTGAGAGCGACACCCAGCACGCCCGCGGCAGCGGCGGTGAAAGGCAGCAGGCGGGGCCGTCGAACGAAGGTCAGGATCAAGGCGACCACCAGGAAAGTGGCACAGAATTCCACTGCGAGTGCGGGCCAGACGCCTCCGCGGCCCGGCATCGTGGCCCCCACTCGCGCCCTGGAAGCCCTGTGACCCCAAATGGCCGCCACGGCCGCCGTGCCGAATGCGGCGCCCCCGAACTGGGCGAGCATGTAGGAGGCGGCGCCCTTGGGGGTGATCTTCCCCAGCCGCAGGAACGCGAGGGTGACGACAGGGTTGATATGACCGCCGCTCGTGCGACCGATCGGAGAGTAGATGATCAGAGTCGCCGAAGCCGAAAAGAGCAGCGCCGTCATGAACCTGCGCAGGTCCGCGCTGGGCACCATGGAGATCACGGGCGAACCGTGGGAGAAATTGAACACGATGACGCTCAGGCCGACAAGGAGCAGGAGAGCCGTGCCCAGAAACTCCGCAACGAACTCGCGCCAATACATCCGGTACTGATCTCCTCGTCGGGACTGAGGTCGTCGTGAGGCGCAGGCTCCTGTTCACGCGGGCTGCGAGACGGGGCGCACGGTACGCGATGCGCCGAGACGCCCGCCGCGCGGAACAGTGGAGCAGATTTCCTTCAGGGGGAGGCCGGTCCTGTCGGTGCCACCGGCGGATTGAAGCGTGAATATTGCGGGTCCGACCCGATGAGAGCACCTTGCGGATAATTGATCTGCACGACCTCGGACACCTCGAATTCAATTGTTCGTTCTGCCCCGGGAATCCCGGCCGCGCCCTCCGCGCTCCAGTCGATGACCGCTGTGCCTGTCACCTGCAGCGTCGTGCCGGCCTGCCAGTCGATGAACAGCAGACCCGCGTGCGGGTTGACTGTCAGATTTCCCAGGGTCATCAGCATCGTGTTGCCCTGGTAGTCGGGCCACCGGATCCGTCGGGGGGAAAGGGTCCGAACGAATCCGGGATTGCCACCGCGGTGGGAGGCGTCGGCGTCACCCGTCGCGGATGAGGTGGCGACGAAGAACGTGTCTGCGGCGTCGATCAGCCGGCGCTGGTCCGGGAGCAGCTCGCTGCTCGCTTCCGCCTGGGATTGCGGAGCGGAGGACGGCCCCTTCCTGACGTGCCTGCTCTGGATGTACTTGGGGCAGTTTCCGTACGCCTGGTCGACAGCGAGTGTGAGCCCGTCCGGTCCGGCAACGGTTCGACCGTTGATCCTCAGGCGGCGGCGGTTGAGGAGGTCGACAGCGACGGTCCCCACATGCGCGGGGGCGGCCAGGACCGCCGCCAGCGGGTCCGTGTCCGGAAGGCGCGCTCCGACGGACAGCTTCCGGGGGCCGAGCACCTGCAGGAATCCGGGGTCTCCGAAGATCATGGACGCCCACATCCGGCCGTCCGACGCGGCGGCGCCTACGATGAGGAATCGGAGTTCCGCAAGGAAACCATCCGCCCCCCGGGGAAGGGTGCCGCTGATGATCGGACGCAGGCGTTCGGCCTCCTCACTCAGTCCCGCACGCTCCTGAGCCGCCAGCTCGCCTTCGTGGTACGAGGTCTGGGGCGATGAACTGCTCGGCATTGTCGATCCTGACTTTCGTCGGCACCTCGCGCGGGGAAGCCGAGAATGGGATGAAACAGCCCGGATGGAATTCAGCCTAGACCCGAGGGACCAGCGGTGCGGCTGCCAGGCCGAGTGTCCTGCCAAGCCTCCGGTGAAGTTGCCGGAGCCGATCCTCAGGTCTAGCGTAGCCAGGGTATGGGGTGGTCTCCGCAGCGCGAGGTTAGACACACGAAGCGGGTTGCGAGCCTCCGTCGGCGGCCCCCCGGCAGGGCTCTCAAAAGGGAACCCGTCAGCGGCTGCATTCACGGATTCATGGGCCGCCTTCTTCAAGTTGCTCGGTAAAGGCGACGTCGATGTCGTGGCGAATCTCTTCAGCGAAGAGATCGACTGGTTCGCGCCGGGGAACGGGAAGTCGATTCCCCGGGCCGGCCGGCGGACACGACGTGAGCAAGCCGATGACCCACGCGAGGCTCCCCCGGGACCGGATCCGCAGCGGAGTCGCCGCAAGAAAGGTGGCGGGATGACCACATTGACAGCGGTGAACGTGGGGATGCCGAAAGACACGCCGTGGCATGGCAAGACCGTGTACACCGGCGTGTACAAGGAGACCGTGTCCGGGCCGCGGATGGTGCGCCGGCTGAACATCGACGGCGACGGCCAGGGCGACCTGGGCGGACACGGTGGTGAGCAGCGGGCGGTACTTGTCTACCAGCTGGACTCCTACCGCCACTGGGCCAAGGAACTGGGCCGCGACGATCTCACACCGGGCAATTTCGGGGAGAACTTCACCGTTGAGGGACTGCCGGACGACGAGGTCTGCATCGGCGACCGCTACCGCATCGGCGGCGCGCTCTTCGAGGTCACGCAGCCGCGGGTCACCTGCTACCGGGTGGGCCTGCGGATGGGAGAGCCGCAGATGGCGGCGCTGCTGGTGGCGCACCACCGCCCCGGCTTCTACCTGCGGGTGATCGAGGAGGGCGAGGTCGAGGCCGGGCAGGAGATCGTCAAGGTGTCCACCGGCCCCGAGGCGATGACCGTCGAGGAGATCGACCGCGTGCTCTACCTGCCCGGACACACCCGCGAGCAGATCGAGCGCGCCCTGCGGATCCCCGCGCTCAGCCCCGGCTGGCAGACCTCCATGCGGACCCTGCACGACCAGGCCGACAAGGCGCCGGCCGGCGCCTCCGGCAGCGCCGGGCTGAACACCGCGGCGACCGCCCCGCCGCCCGCCTGGCCGGGCTTCCGCCCGCTGACGGTCACCCGCGTCGAGACCGAGAGCCGCACCGTGTTCTCCCTCTACCTGGCGGCCGCCGACGGCGCTGAACTGCCGGAAGCGCTCCCGGGGCAGTTCCTCACCGTCAAGGTCCAACCCGAAGGGGACGCGCCGCCGCTGATCCGCAGCTACTCGCTGTCCGGCGAACCGGGCACCGGCACGTACCGCATCAGCGTGAAGGTAGAGCCCCACGGCGCCGCCAGCAACGAACTGCGCGACCACATCCGGGTCGGCGACCACCTGGAGGCCGCGGCACCCCGCGGCACCTTCTGCCTGGCAGACGGCGACAACCCGGTGGTCCTCCTGTCGGCCGGAGTCGGGGTCACCCCCGTCCTGGCCATGCTGCACGCCCTCGCCCGCGACCGGTCCGCCCGCCAGGTGTGGTGGCTGCACGGCGCCCACGACAGCACCGAGCACCCCTTCGCCCAGGAGAGCCTGGACCTTGTCGGCGCGCTCCCCGACGCCCGGTCGACCGTCTACTACAGCAAACCTGCCGCGGGGGACCGTCTGGGCGTCAACTACGCGGACACCGGCCGCATCTCGGCCGACCACATCTCGGGCCTGGGCCTGCCGACCGACGCCGACGCCTACCTGTGCGGACCTGACGCCTTCATGACCAGCGTCACCAACGCTCTCGTCGACGCGGGGCTGGACGCCTCCCGCGTCCACAGCGAGAACTTCGGGGCGGGTCCCTCCCTCACCCCCGGCGTCAAAGGCTCCGCGGCCGCGACCGCCCCGCACCAGCCCGCAGGTACGCCCGGCACCGGCCCCGAGGTCTCCTTCGCCCGCAGCGGCCTCAACGTCCCGTGGAACGACGCGCAGGAATCGCTGCTCGAACTCGCCGAAGCCTGCGACGTCCCCGTCCAGTGGTCGTGCCGTACCGGCGTTTGCCACACCTGTGAGCTCGCGCTGATGTCCGGATCGGTGGCCTACTCCCCCGACCCGGTCGAACCCCCGGCCGACGGCAACATCCTCATCTGCTGTTCCATGCCCGCCGAGGATGTCGTCCTGGATCTGTAGAACGGCCAGGCCGTGAGCCCGGGGGCTGTGTGTCCCCGGTTCGGGGACTTGCGGACAGGGGCTCGTCCCGGTGGACAGGAAGGCGTGACGTGATGGACGGATTCGACGAGGTGACGGGGACGGACGCGGCAGTCGAGGACGTCGACCTTCTCGTCTTCGGCGGAGGCAAGGGCGGCAAGACGCTGGCGATGGACACCGCCCGCGCGGGCCGCAACGTCGCCATGGTGGAGCGCGGCATGATCGGAGGCAGCTGCATCAACGTCGCATGCATCCCGACGAAGGCCCTGGTCAGCAGCGCCCGCCTGCTGGGCCGGCTGGCCGACGCCGGCGCCTTGGGCATCCGCGGGACTGATGCCGATGTCGATCTGTCCCTGCTCCGTGCCCACAAGGAGGGCGTCGTCGACGGCATGGTCGAGCTCAACCACCGCCAGTTCCTGGACAGCGGCATGGACCTGGTGCTGGGGACCGCGCACTTCGTCGCCGAGCGGACGGTCGAGGTCGCGCTCAACAGCGGCGGCCAACGGCTCCTGCGCGGCGCCGACGTCGTGATCAACACCGGCACGGTCCCCCGGATCCCCGACATCCCCGGACTGGCGGAAGCCGGCCCGCTCACCAGCGAGAGCCTGCTGCGGCTCGAACGCCTCCCGGACCGTCTGGTGGTGCTCGGCGCCGGGCACGTCGGCCTGGAGTTCGCCCACATGTTCGCCGTTTTCGGCAGCCGTGTGACCGTCCTGCAGCACGGCCCGCGCCTGCTGCCCCGGGAGGACCAGGAAATCGTCGACCTCCTCGCCGGGTATCTGCGCGAAGACGGCGTCGAGATCCTCACGGAGGCGGCAGTCGCACGGGTGGAGGCCGGGGAAGGATCGGTGACCGTCCATCTTGGGGACGGCCGGCAGGTGCCCGGTTCCGACATCCTCGTAGCCGTCGGCCGGGACCCGGTCACCCGGGAACTGGACCTGGAGGCCGCAGGCGTGCGGACCGACGCCCGCGGCTTCGTCCGGGTGGACGATCGCCTCGCGACCGACGCGCCGCACACCTGGGCTGTCGGCGACGTGGCCGGCAGCCCGCAGTTCACCCACGTCTCACTCGACGACTACCGCATCGTCAAGGCGAACATAGCCGGGGGCGACCGTCGCACCACAGGGCGTCTCGTCCCGTCCAACCTCTTCACCACGCCGGAATTCGCCCGAGTCGGCCTCACCGAGGCGGAAGCCCGTGCGTCCGGGCACCGGGTCAGGGTGGCCAGACTGCCGGTTGCGGCCATTCCCCGCGCTCGTACGATGCGCGAGACCCGCGGGCTGTGGAAGGCCGTGGTGGACCAGGACAGCGAGCAGATCCTGGGAGCGTCGCTGCTCGGCGCCGAGTCCTCCGAAGTCCTCGCCGTGCTCCACACCGCCATGCAGGCAGGCCTGCCCTACCCGGCACTTCGCGACTCGATCATCACCCACCCGACAATGGCAGAAGGCCTGAACCTGTTGTTCGCCTCCTGGGCCGACTGAGCACTCGACCTGGAAGAAGCGCCGCGCGGAGGAGCACGGTCCGGCCGGCGCACCGGCTGTCAGAAGGGCACGCCCGCCGGAGCCGTTTCATCGGGGTCCAGGATCCGCTCCGCCCAGGTAACGGCCCGAATCCCCGGCAGCCTCCAGGGACACGGCCTTCGGGGCCGGGCCGGGATTCCGGCCCAGCCCCTCGGACGCGGTCAGCTGCGCAGACTCCACAGCTGGTTCGTACCTCCGGTGCAGCTCCAGAGTTGGACCTTCGTGCCGTTCGCCGTGCCCGCCCCGCTTGCGTCGAGGCAGAGACCGGACTGCACGCCTGTGATCGTGCCGTTCGAATTCACGTTCCACTGCTGGTTCGCCTGGCCGTTGCAGTCCCAGATCACGGCCGCGGTGCCGTTACCGGTTCCCTGGCCTGAGGCGTCCAGGCATTTGTTGCCGTAGACCATGAGTTGCTTGTTCGAGGTGTAGGTCCACTTCTGGTTCGCGCCGCCGTTGCAGTCCCACAGCTGAGCCTGCGTACCGTTCGTCGTCGACGAGCTGTTGACGTCGACGCAGCGGCCGGACTGCTGGCCCACGATCCCCTGGCTGCCGGACGTCGGCGGCGTGGTGGGCGGGGTGGTGGGAGGGGTGGTGGGGGGGTTCGAGGAGCCGAACTGGGTGAAGAAGTTCCACACCACTCCCGAGGTCCAGGTGTGCCAGCCGTCCCCGGTCGACCCGTCGATGGGACCCGGGTCGTGGCCGGCTCCGTCGAAGGCCGCCCATACCACCGGGTATCCGGACTTGCAGCCGGAGTAGGCGGTGATGATGTGGGTCAGGCTGCCGTACGCCGGCTCGGGCGGGTTCTGTGAGGTGCAGCCGTTGTTCCTGACGAACGTGTCGCGCAACGCCCGGCCTGACGCGATCGGCAGGACGTTGTCCCGGATGCCGTGGAGCCCGATGTAGGCGACGGGCTGGGTGCCGCCGCTGCATCCGCTCAGGTTGGCGCCGGAGTAGACCGCGACCGCGCGGAAGACCGTCGGGCGGGCACAGGCCAGCGCGTACGTCATCGAGGCGCCGTAGCTGAAGCCTGAGGAGAAGACCTGTCCCGTGTCGACGCACAGGCCGCCCTCCAGCTGGCTGAGCATGTTGTCGACGAACGTGACGTCCTGCCCGTTGGAGTTGGCCCAGCCGTTGCTGATGCCCTGGGGCGCGACGAAGATGGTCCCGTTGCCGGCGCTGTCCGCCAGTCGCCTCAGGCCGTAGTAGGACCAGTTGTATCCGTCGGTGCCGCCGGAGTCGACGTCGTTGGCGGTGCCGCCGACCCAGTGGAAGCCGAAGACCAGCCGGTAGGGGTGGTTCTGG
The DNA here is from genome assembly GCA_036015235.1 of Streptomyces sp. NBC_00433. NCBI lineage: Bacteria > Bacillati > Actinomycetota > Actinomycetes > Kitasatosporales > Streptomycetaceae > Streptomyces > Streptomyces sp. NBC_00433. Next base: position 393,407 of record CP107926.1, read on the forward strand.
TCGTAGTTGGCGGGGACCCGGAGGATGTAGCTGCGGTTCTGGCCGCTGCTCGTGATCGTGTGCGTGCCGCTCGTCAGCGTCGGCGCCTTGCCGCAACCGCCGGTAGCCGCTGCGGGGGTCGGGGCGGACCAGGCGGTCGCGCTGAATCCGCTGACGGACATGCCGACAGCAGCCAGAACGATGGCCAACGCGGCGAGAAGCGGCGCGAACAGGGATCGGCGTCTCATGGCGTGCCTTTCTGTGTGGGGGGACAGGAGGGTGTGTCCGGCGGGATCCCGCCGGACACACCCCGGTGGCCTGCTACTGCCGGTTCCACTTCTGGTTGCCGGCGCCGGTGCAGGTCCACAGCTCGATCAGGGCGCCGTTGGCGGTGGAGGCGCCGGTGACGTCCAGGCAGAGACCGGACTGGACGTTGGTGACTGTGCCGTCACTGTTGACGTTCCACTTCTGGTTGGCGCCGCCGGTGCAGTCCCAGATGTCGACCTTGGTACCCGCGGTGGTTCCCGCGCCGTAGGCGTCCAGGCACTTGCTGCCGTAGACGCGCAGCTCCTTGGCGGAGGTGAGGTTCCACTGCTGGTTGCCACCGCCGTTGCAGTCCCAGATCGCGGTCTGGACGCCGTTGGCGGAGGACGCGTTGGGCACGTCCAGGCAGCGGTTGGAGGCGACGCCGCGCAGGGGGCGGGTGTTGCCGGGGTCGCTGCCGCCACCGGGGTTGGTGCCGGTGCCCCAGCCCCACTGGAGACGGTCCAGGCCGGACTGGTTGGTGACGCTGACCGAGAGGTTGGTGCCGGTGCCGTTCAGGGAGGTGATGGCACAGGAGGCGTTCTCGCAGGGGCCGGGGCCCTGCGTCTGGTTCGTCTGCTTGACCCCGGTCCACAGGACGGAGCCCATGCCCAGGCTGCGTACGGTGTCGGTGATGGCGTACAGGTAGGACAGGTCGTTGACGCCGTCCTTGGGGCCGTTGTAGTTGACGCCGGTGTTCATGGGGACGCCGAACTCGGTGAGCACGGCGCGGCCGGCGTAACCGCAGATATTGCCGGTGAAGTCGTTGACCCAGGCGGCCTCGGTGGTGTGGGAGTCGCCGAACATGCCGTAGATGTGGATCGACAGCAGGGTGCCGGACAGCCGGGAGTCGGCGCCGACGGCGCACAGGTTGCCGTCCGACCACAGGCCGGGCACGATCACGTGGCCGCGGGACAGGCTGGGGTAGCGTGCCAGCCAGTTCGCCTCGAAGTTGGTCAGGTCGGTGGCGTTGTAGCCGTACGGCTCGTTCATGATGTCGAAGTAGAAGTTGCTCTTCGCGCCGTACTTGTTGATCATCGTGTCCCACATCTGGTTGAAGGACGCGGTGTCACTGACCTTCCCGCCCTGCAGCCAGGGGGCGACGATGACGTTCATGCCCAGCGCGGTCGCGGCGTCCAGGGCCCCGGTGTAGCTGTTCCACCATGACCCCGAGGTGGTCGCCGCGTTGAACCCCAGCCTGACGGTGTTGGCCCCGAGGTTCTGGAAGCCCTTGAGGATGGCGGTGGACTTCGTGTACACGGTCGCGTAACTGTCCGACGTCGAGAGGCCTACGGGGACGTTCGGGCCGGTGATGAAGTTGTCGTTGGGGTCCGCCCAGTTCACGCCGTGGAACTGGGCGGTGGACGCGGCGGTCGCCGCCGGCGCGGCATGCGCTGTGACGCTCCCGGCCTGCAGTCCGAGCAGTATCAGGGCTGTGGTGGCGATTCCGGCGACCAGACGCGGAACTCTGGTGTTCACTACGATCTCCTGGCGGTGGGGGGATGACCGAAGGTGTTGCTGTACCGAAAAGGTGGAATTGTGAGCGTTAACATCTCCGCCGACATCTGCAGTGCTTCGGAGAGATGGGATGTCTCGTAGGCAACGGCGGCAGCGTGCACCAGCCACACACACCCTGTCAACCCTTGTCACAGGAAGCGCACCGGTCACGGTCGTGCCGCTGCCGCTTGCGCGGGTAGCCGGGATCCGTCCCGGCCACCCGCGCACCCGTTCGCACCTATCCGAGGCTCCACTGCTGGTTGCTGCCGCCGTTGCAGGTCCACAGCTCGACCGGCGTGCCGTTGGCGGTACCTGCCCCGGTCACGTCCAGGCACAGTCCCGACTGAGCACTGGTGACAGTGCCGTTGGAATTGACGTTCCACTGCTGGTTCGCCTGGCCGTTGCAGGACCAGATGATGACCTTGGTGCCGTTGCTGGCGCCCTGGCCGTTCGCGTCGAGGCACATCTGGCTGCTGCCGGAGTAGACGCTCAGCTGGTTGCCGGACGTGCGGGTGAAGACCTGGTTGGACCCACCGGAGCAGTCCCGTATCTGCGTCTGGGTGCCCGCCGTGGTGGACGAGTTGGGCACCTCCAGGCACTTGCCCGCGCCGACGGCGTGCAGTTCGCCGCTGGTGCCTCCGCTCGACGATCCGGCCGGCGTGACGTAGACGGCGAAGGCGTCGTGCGTGGCCTGGAACGTGACGGGCACGGTGATCGAGCCGGTCGATGTGCTCACGTTCTGGTTGTAGACGACCTGCGGCGCGCTGAGCGGGTACTGGTCGGGGATCCGCTCGACGGTCACGTTGACGTTGCCGTTGTTCGCCAACCAGGGAACGGACGCCAGCCCGTTGAAGGTCAGCGAGGCGGCGCCGGTGTAGCCGTTGCTGTCACCGATCACCGCCACGGCCCGCTTGGCGGTGCTGTCCTCCGACGCGGAGATCGCTGTCGAACCGACCATCCCTGACGTGTTGACCAGGGTCCCGGTCATGTCGGCGTAGGTGCGCATGGCCCACCAGTTGCCGTTGGGCTGCCAGGTCCCGCTGCTCTGGGTGAGGACTCCGGTCAGATTGGGGGTCATGCAGCAGGCCCAGTTGCCGCGCATCGCGTTGGTGTACCCGGACTGCGCGAACCGCGCCAGATACCACGCGGTCACCCCGGCGGTCTGCCGGTCCGCGGGCTGGTACTCGTTCGCCGACAGCGGCCGGGCCGAGACGCCGTTGGCCGACAGCGCGTTGTTGAGGGACTGGGACACCGTGACCGGGTCGTCGACGTCGCCCTCGTCATGGTTGGTGATCATGTCGGGTACCGTCCCGGCGGCCTTGACGTGGGCCAGCCAGGTGTTCCACTCACCCGGGTTGCTCTGCGGCGTGAACGCCAGCGACGGACCCACGATCTTCGCGTTCGGCGCGACGCGGCGGATCTCCTTGTAGGCGCTGTCCCACATCTGGAAGTACTGGGTGCTGTTCATGCCCCGGGTCCAGAACACCGAGATGTCCGGCTCGTTGTAGATGTCGTAGGCGAACGGCAGACCCGTCGCCTGCAGGGCGGCCACGGTGGTGTCGATGAAGCTGATCCAGTTCGAGCAGTTGCCGTTGTCGCAGGGGTACACCTCGTTCGAGGGCTGGCCGCCGTTGTTGCCCCACAGGTCGCTCATGAGCACCTGGTACTGGGCATGGTACGGAGCCTGGGTCAGCCGCTTGGCCTGCGCGGTGATCGAGGCGATGTCCGCCTTCGTGGCCGCCCCGTAGGAGTAGTTGTCCTTGATCCAGCCGCCGGAGAACCAGCCGCCGCCGCGGAAGGCGTTGATGCCCAGCGGCTGCAGGTACTGGTCCACCGGTTGCGTGCCGTCCTGGGTGATCCCGTAGAGGAAGCCCTCCCCTACGCCGGTCGACGGCCCGCGCGTGGAGCTGAGATCCACGCTCAGCGACTTTGCAGCGGCGGCATGACCGGCTGTCGGCATCACCAGCAGGGCGGCGAGCCCCAACACGGCGGCTGCGGCCACGGCCAGACGGCCCGGTTTTGCTCTCGTCCTCATCGACTTCCTCCTATGGATGGCCGTCACTGCACTGTGACGGGACGTACGGGACGGTGAGATCCGGGGCTGTGCACCCCACGCGGTACCCGTGGTCCGCTGCGGACCGGCCGGACCGAGGTACGCCGGCGAACGGCTCGGTCGGCGGACAACCGTTGGTGCCGGATGGCTGTGGAGTACGTGACAGCGCGTGCCCGGTCTCCAGAAGCCGTCCACGAATACCGAGCACGGTCGGTGCCCAGGCTCTCGCATCATGCGACTGTGAAGTGGACCTGTCGAACCGATTGGCGGGAATCGGTTCGACGGATATTACGACTGGAGGTCGTCACGGTCAATGAGGTGTTGCGTGCCAACAGCCCATACCTGTGGGGGCCTTCGGCTCCTGGGGAGTGACCCGCCGGCGAATCGATTGCCGACCACCGGCAGTTGGGCCACCGGGACCGGTCGCGGTGCGGACACCGCTCCGCGTGGGGACGCGGGCGGTCAGGCGCGGGCGGCGGCGCCGAGGCCGCCCGGGGAGGGAACAGCGGCACCGGTGCGGTGAGCGGGGGCAGCGCCGGTGCTGGAGCGGAGGGAGATGGGTGGGGCGAGCAGGATGTGGTGGGGCGGCGTCTGCGGGGCTGCGATGCGCTCGATGAGCAGGGAGACGGCTTTCTCGCCCATGTCGAGGGCCGGCACATCGGCCGCGGTGAGGGGCGGCCGGAAGTCGTCGGACCACAGCTTGCCCGCGACGCCGGTGACCGAGAAGTCGTGCGGCACGCTCAAACCCGCGTCGGCCAGCGCCCGCTGGATACCGGGCAGGGCCGCCTCGTTGACGGTGGTGACGGCGGTGAGGTCCGGGTGCTCCCGCAGCAGGCCCTCGATACTCTCCTGGCCGGAGCGGGCGTCGTCCCCGCACGCGACTTCGACCCCCTCCATGCCTCGCTCGCCGACCGCCGCGGTGAACCCCTCCCGGGCCCTGATCGCGGGGCCGTAGCCCGCGGCGACGAGTTCGGGCGAGCGGCTGATCAGTGCCACCTTCCGGTGGCCGAGGTCGGCCAGGTGGCGGACGGTATGGCGGATCAGGCCGGCGTAATCGATGTCGATCCAGCACATCGCCTGGTCGTCCACCGTGTGCCCGATCCCGACGAAGGGCAGTCCTGCTTTCAACAGCCGGCTCACCCGGGCGTCCTCCAGGCGGATTTCCATGAGGATGACACCGTCGACGCGGCTTTCCGAGATGAGCCGTTCGAAGGACCGGTCGTGGTCGCCGCCGGACGGGGAGAGCAGCACGTCCAGGTCGGCACCGGCTGCGGAGTCGACGACACTGGCGACGAAGTCCAGTTGCATGTGGGTGAGCCGGTTGCCGGCCGGCGGGATCACCAGCCCGATCGTGCGGGTCCTGCCCTCTTTCAGCGCCCGCGCCGTCGCGTTGGGCCGGTAGCCCAGCTCGTCGATGACGTGCTGGATACGTTTACGGGTGCCGGCGGCGACGGGGCGTTTGCCGCTGAGCGCGTACGAGACCGTGCTGCGCGACACGCCCGCTCGCTGCGCGATCTCGCCGATGTTCATGCCGCTCCTCACACCCATACGCCATAAGGGATCATACTAGCCACGAATCGATTCGGGACACAGGGGCCACTGTCGTCCTCCACGGTCGGGGCCGCAGTAACGGTGAAATGTCCTCGTGTAGCGGGAAGGTTGCCGCAGCAGTCTTGACGGCCATGCGCGGGGGTTCTACGTTCGCGGTCGAACCGATTCGCTGAATCGGCGATATATCCCGTCCCGCAGCCGCCAGCGGCACCGCCGTTCCAACGGTGGGGGGCGGGCAACCAAGCGAAAGGGAAGAGCGCCATGAACACTTCCGCCCGGCGGCGGTTTGCTGTCGCGTCGCTGGCCGCCGTGGTGGCGGCGTCCACGGCCACCGCGTGCGGGTCGTCGTCCTCGGACGGGTCGTCCGGCTCGACCGCGGCAGGCGGCACTTACACCGTCTGGGACCCCTACCCGCAGTTCGACGGCACCTCCGACTGGGTGAAGCTGTTGGAGAGCTGCGGCAGCCAGGCCGGGGTGAAGGTGAAGCGGACGAGCTTCGACACCACGGATCTGACCAACAAGACGCTGCTCGCGGCGCAGCAGGGCGACTCTCCCGACGTCCTGATCGTCGACAATCCCGTCGTCTCCACGCTCGCCGACGCGGGTGTCCTGACGACCGCGGACGAGAACAAGATCGACACCTCCCAGGCGGAGCCGAACCTGCTGGCCGCGGGCCAGAGCGGCGGCAAGACCTACGGCACGCCCATCGGGGCGAACACCCTGGCGCTCTACTACAACAAGGACGTCCTGAAGGCCGCGGGCGTGGATCCGGCCTCGGTCAAGGACTGGACAACACTCAACGCGGCGCTGGCCAAGGTGAAGGCCGCGGGCAAGAAGGGCATCACCTTCTCCGCGATCGGCACCGAGGAAGGCAGTTTCCAGTTCCTGCCCTGGTTCTGGGGGGCGGGCGCGAAGCTGACGGACCTCGCCTCGGACCAGGCCGTCTCCGCCGTCACGCTGTGGAAGGACTGGCTGAAGGAGGGCTACGCGCCCAACTCGGTCATCAACAACACCCAGACCACCAGTTGGCAGGAGTTCGCCTCCGGTCAGTACGCCTTCGCCGAGAACGGCACCTGGCAGATGGCGAACGCCAAGAAGGCGGGCTTCGGCTACGGAACGATCGCCATCCCCGCGGCTGACGGCAGCAACGCGCCCGCACCGACCGGCGGTGAGTTCGTCACCGTGCCCGTGCAGAAGGACACCGGGCGCTACGCCGCCTCGGACAAGATCGTGACCTGCCTGACCGACGCGAAGAACCTGCTGGCCACCGACACGACGCTGTCCTACGTCGGGCCGACGAAGCAGGTCCAGGACCAGCAGGCCGCCGCCACACCCGAGCTGAAGATATGGGTGCAGGCGGTGCAGTCGGCCAAGGGGCGTACGAGCGACGACCTCGGCACGAAGTACCCCAAGATATCGGAACAGCTGTGGGGTGCCGTGCAGGCGGCACTGACCGGGAGCAAGTCGCCGAAGGACGCCCTTTCCGCCGCGCAGTCCTCCGCCTCCAAGTAGTACCCGACCCAGCGCGTCGGACCGCGGCGCGGGCGGGGGCGTGGACGAACGGCCCCGCCCGCGCCGCCGACCGGCCTGCCCACAGAAGGACCGCGCCATCGATGAACAGCACCGCACCGATACCGGACGCCCCCGCGGGGTCCGGCGGAACGGGACCCGGCACCGTGCCGTCGCCCCCGCCCGGAGCGACGGGCCCACGCGGGCACGGCCCGCGCTCGCAGCAGTGGGCCGCCTGGGGCTTTCTGACTCCCGTCGTGATCTACCTCGGGGCCTTCTACGCCTACCCGCTCTACCGGAACCTCGACCTGTCGCTGCGCGACTACACGGTCCGCTCCTTCGTGCAGGGCGACGCACCCTTCACCGGCCTGGCGAACTACCGCAAGGTCCTCGACGACCCGACCTTCCTGCCGGCCCTGGAGCACACCGTCTTCTTCACCGGCGTCTCCCTCCTCTTCCAGTACGCGCTCGGGCTGGCCCTGGCGGTCTTCTTCGCACAGCACTTCCGGCTGTCGGCCACGCTGCGCGCGCTGTTCCTGGTGCCCTGGCTGCTGCCGCTGATCGTGTCGGCGTCCACCTGGTCGTGGATGCTCAACAGCGAGTCCGGGATCGCCAACACCGCGCTGGGATGGCTGGGGATCGGGCCGGTGAACTGGCTGACCTCGCCCTCGTGGTCCCTCGCGTCGGTGACCATCGCCAACATCTGGATCGGGATCCCGTTCAACCTCGTCGTCCTCTACAGCGGCCTCCAGGCGATTCCCGCGTCGCTGAACGAGGCTGCGGCCATTGACGGGGCGAACGCCTGGCAGCGCTTCTGGCGGGTGACCTTCCCGCTGCTGCGACCGGTCTCCGCGATCACCCTCCTGCTGGGCCTGGTCTACACGCTCAAGGTCTTCGACATCATCTGGATCATGACCAAGGGAGGTCCCAGCGACTCCTCGACCACCTTCGCCACCTGGTCCTACCGGCTCGGCTTCGGCAATCTGCTGCCGGAGTTCGGCCCCGGGGCCGCGGTGGGCAACCTTCTCGTCGTGATCGCCCTCGTCTTCGGCCTGGTGTACATCCGCGCCCAGCGAAAGCAGGAGGTCAGCGCATGAGCGCCCACGCCGACACGGCCGCACGTCCCGAGCGTCCCGTCCGTCCCGGACGTGAGCCACGCCGCCGGCGCGTCACGGCAGGAGGCGGATGGAGGACGGCGCTGGGCCTGCTGTTCACCGGCGTGATGCTCTTCCCCGTGTACTGGATGGTCAACGTTTCCCTGACCCGCGACCAGGACATGCGCAAGACCCCGCCGGACCTCTTCCCCCGGCACATCACGCTCAAGGGCTACCGCGAGGTGCTCGACCAGCAACTGCCTTACCTCGGCACCAGTCTGGCCATCGGACTGGGCACCATCGCGGTCACCGTCCTCCTCGCCGCACCGGCCGGTTTCGCGCTGGCCAAACTGCGGCCGCGCGGCGGAGGGCTCGTCAGCTTCCTGATGCTCGTGGCCCAGATGATCCCCGGGATCATCATGGCGATGGGCTTCTACGCCATCTACCTCAGCCTGGGGTTCCTGCACTCGGTTCCCGGCCTGATCGTCGCCGATTCCACCCTGGCCGTGCCGTTCGCCGTGCTCATCTTCACGGCCTTCATGTCCGGCATCCCCGCCGAACTGCTGCAGGCCGCGAGGGTGGACGGCGCCGGATCGCTGCGCGTCTTCTGGTCCATCGTGCTTCCGATGAGCCGCAACGCGATCATCACCGTGTCGCTGTTCGCCTTCCTGTGGTCCTGGTCGGACTTCGTCTTCGCCAGCACCCTGGACAGCGGCGGCGCCCACCAGCCCATCACCCTGGGCATCTACCACTACATCGGCAACAACAACCAGGAGTGGAACGCCATCATGGCCACCGCGGTCGTGGCGTCACTGCCGGCCGCCGTGATCCTGGTCCTCGCCCAGCGGTACGTCGCCGCCGGCGTCACGGCCGGAGCCGTCAAAGACTGACGGCAGGCTTCTCCACGCCGTGTCTTGGCTGAAACGCCCACATCCGAGAAGGATCGAGTTCACACCGATGACCCTCACCCCGGACCGCAACGCCTTCGCGATTCAGGAGATACCTTTCAGCCGCCAGGGATCATGGTTCAACATCTCGCCGGTCCTCTCCCAGCACACCCGGGCCGAGGACCTGCATCTGGTCTCCCACCAGAACGGCATGCACGCGGTCCTGCGCTTCCTACCGCTCCATCCGGACACCGGTGAGCGCGCGGAGACCGTCTGGAAGGCGACTCCCACCACACTGGACTGGGAGTCCGACGGCGGCCGGATCTCGCTCGTCTACGAGAGCCCCGACACGGTCCGGTTGCGCGGTGAACACCTGGGCCTCGCGATCACGCCCGCGGACCGGGAGCTGACGCCCTTCACCGGCACCTACCTCTACCGCGACCCCGTCGACGGTTCCCACCAGTTCACCTCCTACGAGACGGGCCGCCGCTACCGCATCACCCTCCTGACGGGCGTGATCGCCGCCGCGGAAGGACTGGAGGGGCTTGCCGGCGTCGAACGCCGACTGGTCCTGTCCGGCCTGGCGGGCTGGGAAGCCGTCATCGAGGAGATCGACAGTGCACGGCAGCCCTACACCGCCCCGGCGGACTTCGACGCCGCGGCGGTCTCACACGCCGGGTCCTTCCGCGAGTTCGCCGACGCGGTGGCTCCGCTGCCTGCCGCCACGGCACCGGCTGCCGAACTGGCGGCCTACGTCCTGTGGTCGGCGACCGTGCGTCCCGCCGGATTCCTGCGGCGCCCTGCCGTCCTGATGTCCAAGCACTGGATGGACAAGGTGTGGAGCTGGGACCACTGCTTCAACGCCCTCGCGCTGGCCCCGGGCCTGCCGGATCTCGCGTGGGACCAGTTCCAGATCCCGTTCGACCACCAGGACGAGACCGGAGCCCTGCCGGACTCCATCACGCACTCCGAGGTGCTGTACAACTTCGTCAAGCCGCCCATCCACGGCTGGGCACTGCGACGGCTGCGCGAACGCCTCCCCCGCCCGCTGGGGCCCGGCGAGCTGGGCGAGACCTACCGGCGCCTCGGGCGGTGGACCGACTTCTGGCTCCAGGCCCGCACCGCACCCGGGGAAAGCCTGCCGCACTACCAGCACGGCAACGACAGCGGCTGGGACAATGCCACCGCCTTCGACGACCGGCGGGTGCTGATCACCGCAGACCTGGCGGCCTTCCTCGTCCTCCAGCTGGCCGAACTGGCCGTGCTGGCCGACGACCTCGGGGACACCGAGGCCGCCGCCCGGCACCGGGGCAGGGCGGACGGCCTCCAGGACGCGCTGCTCGCGGACCTGTGGTCGGGCGACCGGTTCCACAGCCGCTCTCCCCTCTCCCCTGACCCGTCCACCAGCCGCAGCCTGCTGGACCTCATGCCGATCGTGCTCGGCGAGCGGCTCCCGCGCGACATCGGCGACCGCCTCGCCGAGCGAATCGCCTCGCACCTGACGCCGCACGGCCTGGCCACCGAGCACATCGACTCGCCGCACTACGAATCGAACGGCTACTGGCGCGGCCCCATCTGGGCGCCGGCCACCGTCCTCATCGAGGACGGCCTGCGCAGGAGCGGCCACACCGACCTCGCCGACGACATCAGCCGACGATTCCGTGCCCTGTGCGAGAAATCCGGCTTCGCCGAGAACTTCGACGCCCTCACCGGCGAAGGGCTGCGCGACCGCGCCTACACCTGGACCGCCGGCAGCTACCTGCTCCTTGCCGACGACCACCACCGGCGTACGCGGGCAACGCCGCCGCTTTAGCACACCAGGGCCGACATCGCGGGAGCGTTCAGCAGCGCCGCTATCGGACGCCTACGGCTGACACCCGCACCTGCCGCGGGATCCTCCTCCGGATTCGGGCCACAGGTAAGACCTGCGGCAGATACGTGCCAACCCGTCTCCGGCGAGGATCGCCTGCGACGGCGGACTATGGGAGCGCTCCCATAGACGGTAGTGAGTTGGAGGCGATTCGACAAGACTCCTGCCACCGGCGGCCTCCTGCGGTGCGCCTGACCAGGGCCGCACCGCAGGAGGCCGCCGCGTCCCGAACCGCTCGGGAGCGGACCCGTGGGGGCCCTGCGACCTGAGGGGCCTGTCGCGGCAAGGGTTGACACCGCACACCCCGGGGTGCAAAGTGCCGTCGTCGGAGCTGACCCGTTTACCGCAGACAGGCATGTGCGGCATCGTGTTAGCGCTAACACCCGCCCTCGCGCCGCCCTTGCCCACCCCCCACTGCAAGGAGAACCCCGCGTGAACACCCGAGATCCGCGACCGCCCAGAGATCGCACCGCGCGATATCGAGTCGGCCCGTGTCCGCCGGTGGAACCCTCGCCGACGGTGTCACCGTGCGAGCCGGCCTCGCACGTCCCCGGCTGAGAGCACACACGCACGGAAGCCACCCTCCTTCCATGCGTCACCGGTGACTGCGGTGTCCGGCAGAACGGCCGCTGTGTCGACCGACACGGCTCGCCGTGACCGCCTCTCGCCGTCACTGCTTCTTGCCGTCACCGTGTCCGGGCTCTACCGGGCCGATCACCGGCACGGCATGTGCAGGACCTCGACCGCCGCCACGTCGCCGCGGAGCCGGACCATGCGCACGGCTCCGGCTGCGGCTGCGGCTGCGACGTCGCGGCCGACGGCAGCTGCGCCACCGCGTCTGCCGCTCCGCGCTGCGCAGAGGTCGGCCTGCCCTGACGAGCGAACGCCTGCGAAGCGCCAGTGATCCGACATCGCCTTTCCTCCGAAGGCACCCGATGCGGGCTCTCGGAACCGGACACAGCAGTCCGAGCCCGACCGACCGTCTTTCGAAGCTCCACCGACTCGACATTCCGGAGGGACCCGTGCGCAGATCCGCGCGTATTTTCCGTCACCCCGTCCTGCTGGCCGCTGCCGGGACCTTCGCACTCCTGGGGACAAGCGTGGGGATGATCCCCAGCGCCTCGGCCGCCGTCACCGCGTCGGTCTCGGTCAACGCCGGAACGAAGCTCGCGACGATCCCGACCACCGGCGTCGGGACGAACGTCGCGGTCTACGACGGGAACATGAACGGCTCCGCCATCCCCGGACTGCTCAGCGCCGCAGGCATCAAGACCGTGCGCTACCCGGGTGGCTCCTACGCCGACATCTACCACTGGCAGACCAACACCACCGAGGGCGGCTACGTCGCCCCCAACACCGACTTCGACACCTACATGGGCACGGTGAAGGCCGCCGGCGCCCAGCCCATCATCATCGCCGACTACGGGTCGGGCACCCCCCAGGAAGCCGCGGACTGGGTGCGGTACGCCAACGTCACCAAGGGCTACGGGGCGAAGTACTGGGAGATCGGGAACGAGGTCTACGGCAACGGCGAATACGGCTCCAACTGGGAGACCGACAAACACTCCAGCCACAGTGCCACGACCTACGCGACCAACCTGCTGCAATACGCCTCCGCCATGAAAGCCGTGGACCCGACCGTCAAGATCGGTGCGGTACTGACCACACCGGGGAGCTGGCCGGACGGCATCACCGGCCCCGGTGACACCCAGGACTGGAACCACACCGTGCTGTCCATCGCCGGCTCGAAGATCGACTTCGTCATCGTGCACCACTATCCGACCGCGACCAGCCAGGCAGACCTGCTGGGCAGGCCGAAGGCCGAGATCCCGGGCATGGCGAGCACACTGCACTCGCTGATCAATCAGTACGCGGGCGCCAACGCGGCCAACGTGGGCATCGCGGTGACCGAGGCCAACGCCACCTCCTACAAGGACACCGCGCCGAACGGCCTGTTCGCCCCGGACGAATACCTCACCTGGATGGAGAACGGCGCCTTCACCCTCGACTGGTGGGACATGCACAACGGCACCGACTGCAGCAAGGTGACCACCGTCGAGGGCGCCACGGACTACGACGACTACGGGATGCTCTCCAGCGGGGCGTCCTGCGAACCGCCGCTCAACACCCCGTTCGCGCCCTACTACGGCACCCAGATGATCACCAAGCTGGGGGCTCCCGGTGACACGCTGGTCCAGACGGGCAGTTCGGCTTCGCTGCTGACGGCGCACGCGGTGAAGCGGTCGAACGGCGACGTCGACGTCATGCTCATCAACAAGGACCCCAACAACGCCGCCACCGTGTCCCTGTCCTTCAGCGGCTTCGCCCCGTCCTCGTCCACGCCCACGGTGTACACCTACGCCAAGAACGCCGCCTCGATCACCTCCGCGGCCACGGGAACCGCCGCATCCCAGACCGTACCGGCCTACTCGATCGTCGTCGTGCAGCTGCACCCCGCCACCGGGACGACCACCGGCGGCACCACCACCGGGACGACGACCGGGGGCACCACCACCGGGTCCACCACCGGCGGCACCACGACCGGGACGACCACCGGCACCACCACGGGTACGACGACCGGCGGCACCACCACCGGGACGACGACCGGGGGCACCACGTCCGGGTGCACGGCCACCTACACCACCACGAACTCCTGGTCCGGCGGCTTCCAGGGCGAAGTCAAGGTCACCGCCGGCAGCACCGCCGTCAACGGCTGGACCGTGCGTTGGACCCTCGGCAGCGGACAGACCATCACCCAGGTCTGGAACGGCACCCTGACCACCAGCGGATCAACCGCAACCGTCAAGAACGCCACCTACAACGGCTCGCTCGCACCCGCCGCCTCCACCACCTTCGGCTTCCTCGCCAACGGCACACCGAACACCCCCACCCCCACCTGCACCAGCCCCTGAGGTGTACCGATATGTGAGCGCTCACAGCATGTCCCGGCGGCTCTCGGCGCCTGTCGCGGAGCCACCTGTCACCTCGACCGGCCATGTCCGGCAAGCGCCGCTCCGTGCGGCAACTCCCCCACACGACCCTCCAAGGAGGACGCTGATGTCGTCATCAGCAACTGCCTGGCTCTCACACCACGCCAGACGATGGGCACTCGCCGCTTGCGCGGCCGTGGCTCTCGTGGCCGGACTGCTCGTCGGTGGCACGACCACTTCGCAGGCGGCCGATACCCAGCCCTGCGACATCTACGCGTCAGGTGGCACGCCCTGCGTGGCGGCGCACAGCACGACGCGGGCGTTGTACTCGTCGTACAACGGGCCTCTGTACCAGGTCAGGCGTTCCTCGGACAACAGCACCCGCGACATCGGGGTGCTGAGTGCCGGTGGTTACGCCGACGCGGCCTCGCAGGACTCCTTCTGCTCCGGGACCTCGTGCGTGATCACCGTGATCTACGACCAGTCCGGGCGGAGCAACAACCTGACCCAGGCGCCCGCCGGCAGTGCCGCCGGCGGCCCGGACAACCTCGCGAACGCGACCGCGGCGCCGACGATGCTGGGCGGGCACAAGGCGTACGGCGTGTTCGTCGCCCCCGGCACCGGCTACCGCAACAACCACACCAACGGCATCGCCACGGGTGACAACCCCGAGGGCATGTACGCGATCTTCGACGGCACCCACTACAACGGCGGCTGCTGCTTCGACTACGGCAACGCCGAGACCGACAGCCGCGACGACGGCAACGGCACGATGGAAGCCATCTACTTCGGCAACATCAAGGTCTGGGGCTACGGTTCCGGGAACGGCCCGTGGATCATGGCCGACCTGGAGAACGGCCTGTTCTCCGGCGTCAACCAGCACCTCAACTCCAACGACCCGACCATCAACTACCGCTACACCACCGCCATCATCAAGGGCAAGCAGAACCACTGGGCCATCCGCGGCGGCAACGCGCAGTCGGGGAACCTGTCGACCTTCTACGACGGGGTACGCCCCAACGTCTCGGGCTACAACCCGATGAGGAAGCAGGGCGCCATCATCCTCGGCACCGGCGGCGACAACAGCAAGGGCGCCCAGGGCACCTTCTACGAAGGCGTCATGACCTCCGGCTACCCGACGGACGCCACCGAGAACGCCGTCCAGGCCAACATCACCGCGGCCGGATACGGGTCGAACACCGGGGGCACCACCACCGGCGGGACGACCACCGGCACCACGACGGGCGGGACGACCACGGGCGGGTCCACCCAGGGCAGCACCGGCGGCACCTCAAGCGGGTGCACGGCCACCTACAGCACCACCAACTCCTGGTCCGGCGGCTTCCAGGGCGAAGTCAAGGTCACCGCCGGCAGCACCGCCGTCAACAGCTGGACGGTCACCTGGACCCTCGGCAGCGGACAGACCATCACCCAGGTCTGGAACGGCACCCTGACCACCAGCGGATCGACCGCGACCGTCAAGAACGCCTCCTACAACGGCTCGGTCCCACCCTCTACCTCAACCACCTTCGGCTTCCTCGCCAACG
Organism: Streptomyces sp. NBC_00433; assembly: GCA_036015235.1. NCBI lineage: Bacteria > Bacillati > Actinomycetota > Actinomycetes > Kitasatosporales > Streptomycetaceae > Streptomyces > Streptomyces sp. NBC_00433. The sequence goes on from CP107926.1 coordinate 408,627, forward strand.
GCACACCGAACACCCCCACCCTCACCTGCACCAGCGCCTGACACGGAAGCGCGGGTGAGTGCTCCGGCACTCACACACGGCCTGGAGCCGAAGCAGCAAAGGCCCAGCTCCGGGAGCAGTCCGTCGAGATCCGGCCGGCAACGGCCGACCCGTTCAAGCGATGAAGCGCGATCCGCATCACCCGATGGCCGGGCGGTCCCGCCCCGCACAACAGGCAGGACCGCCCGGCCCTCTCCAGCAGACGAGGAAGCCCTATGAAAAGAACTCTGACCGCTCTCCTGCTCGGCGTGACGGCAGCGTTGTGCGTCCCCGCCATCGTGTCGACGCCGGTCTCGGCGGCGCCCGCGGCGTCCACGACCCCTCTGAAACTGATGCCCCTCGGCGATTCGATCACCTGGGGAGTCGGAAGCAGCACGGGCAACGGATACCGTGCCGCGCTGCACGACGAACTCACAGCCGACGGCCACCCTCTCGACTTCGTCGGTTCGCTGCGCGGTGGCAGCATGTCCGATCCCGACAACGAAGGGCACTCCGGCTACCGCATCGACCAGATCGCCGCCCTGGCCGACGCAGCCCTGGCCCGCTACCAGCCCGACGTGGTGACCCTGGAGATCGGGACCAACGACCTGAACGGCAACTACCAGGTCTCCACCGCCACCACACGGCTCCGATCGCTGGTCGACCAGATCACCCACGACGTCCCGAACGCCACCGTACTGGTCGCCTCGCTCGTCGTCTCCACAAGCGGAACGGAGGAGCGGTACCGCACCGCCTACAACCAGGCCATCCCCGGCCTCGTGCAAAGCGAACAAGCCGCAGGCAAGCATGTCGGCTACGTGGACATGGGCGCGGTGACCACCTCGGACCTCTACGACACCCTGCACCCGAACGACACCGGCTATCGGAAGATGGCCGACGCCTTCCACAAGGGCGTCCAGACCGCGGACAGTGCCGGATGGCTCGGCGGCGGGACCACCGGCGGCACCACGACCGGGGGCACCACCACCGGCGGGACGACCACCGGCGGGACGACGACCGGGGGCACCACGTCCGGGACGACGACCGGGGGCACCACGTCCGGGTGCACGGCCACCTACACCACCACGAACTCCTGGTCCGGCGGCTTCCAGGGCGAAGTCAAGGTCACCGCCGGCAGCACCGCCGTCAACGGCTGGACCGTGCGTTGGACCCTCGGCAGCGGACAGACCATCACCCAGGTCTGGAACGGCACCCTGACCACCAGCGGATCAACCGCAACCGTCAAGAACGCCACCTACAACGGCTCGCTCGCACCCGCCGCCTCCACCACCTTCGGCTTCCTCGCCAACGGCACACCGAACACCCCCACCCCCACCTGCACCAACGCCTGAGAAGAGAGAGCCATGACATCACTGCAGGACGCATCGAAGAGCGCAGGACCGAAGTCCCCGAGCCGGAGGTCTGTGCTGGTGGCGTTGGGGGTGCTGCCGGTCCTTTCCGTCGCGTTGCCGCATTCCAGTGCGGCAGCCGCGGCGGCGGCCGTGGTCGTCGACCCGTCCGCGCGGCGGCAGACGATCCGGGGCTTCGGCGGTATGAACCACCCGGCCTGGGCGGGTGACCTGACAGCTGCCCAGCGGGACACCGCCTTCGGGAACGGCACCGGCCAGCTGGGATTCTCGATCCTGCGCATCCACGTCGACGAGAACAAGGCGAACTGGGGTGCGGAGGTGGCGACCGCGCAGCGGGCGGTGGCCGACGGGGCGATCGTCTTCGCATCGCCGTGGAATCCCCCTGCCAGCATGGTCGAGACGTTCACCCACGGGAGCCAGACCGACGCCAAGCGCCTGCGGCACGACATGTACGCCGCCTACGCGCAGCATCTGAACGACTTCACCGCGTTCATGAAGAGCAACGGGGTGGATCTGTACGCCATCTCGATCCAGAACGAGCCCGACTACGCCTCGACGTGGACATGGTGGACCGCGAGCGAGATCGTCACCTTCCTGCGCAACAACGCCGGCTCGATCAGCACCAGGGTCATCGCCCCGGAGTCCTTCCAGTACATCAAGAGCATGTCGGATCCGATCCTCAACGACTCCACAGCCCTCGCCAACATGGACATCCTCGGCGCCCACCTCTACGGCACGGCGTTCTCGAACTTCCCCTACCCCCTGTTCCAGCAGAAGGGGCAGGGCAAGGAACTGTGGATGACCGAGGTCTACTACCCCAACAGCACCGACTCCGCCGACTTGTGGCCCGCGGCACTCGGCGTCGGGGAACACATGCACCACGCGATGGTGGACGCCGAATTCCAGGCGTACGTGTGGTGGTACATCCGGCGCAGCTACGGCCCGATGCGCGAGGACGGGCAGATCAGCAAGCGGGGCGCCATGATGGCGCACTTCTCGAAGTACATCCGCCCCGGATACGTGCGCATCAACGCGACCTCCAACCCCCAGACCAACGTGTACACCTCGGCCTACACCGGTGGCTCCAAGGTGGTCATCGTGGCCGTGAACAAGGCGACCGGCGCGGTCAGCCAGCAGTTCACCCTGGCGAACACCACGGCGACCGGCCTGGCCTCCTACGTCACGGACTCCAGCAGGACCCTCGCGACCCTGAGCGGGCCCAGCCTGTCGGGCGGCACCCTGTCCGCGACGCTCCCCGCGCAGAGCATCACCACCTTCGTCGTCACCGTAGGCACCTCCGGGGGAACGGACACCACCGCGCCCACCGCACCCGGCACCCCCACCGCCGGCGCGGTCACGTCCACCTCGGTCGCTCTGAGCTGGGGAGCCTCCACCGACAACACGGGTGTGACCGGCTACGACGTGGTGCAGGTCAGCGGCAGCACCGAGACCACCGCCGCGACCTCCACCACCACCGGAGCCACCGTCACCGGTCTGAGCGCCGGCACCGCCTATACCTTCGCCGTCTACGCACGCGACGCGGCCGGCAACCGCTCCACCCGCAGCGGCACCGTCACCGCCACCACCAGCAGCACCGGCGGCTCGACAGGCACCTGCGGGATCGGCTACCAGGTCACGGGAAGCTGGAGCGGCGGCTTCCAGGGCGAGATCGTCATCAACAACACCGGCAGCGCCGCACTCACCGGCTGGACCCTGGCCTTCACCTTCACCGCCGGCCAGACCATCACCCAGATGTGGGGCGGCACCCCCGCACAGAGCGGCAGCAGCGTGACCGTGACGCCGGTGGACTACACCCGCACCATCCCCGCCGGCGGCTCCGTCAGCGTGGGCTTCCTCGCCAACCAGGGCAGCACCAACCCCGCCCCGACCACCTTCACACTCAACGGCGGCACCTGCACCACCACCTGACCACCAGCGGTGCTGTACAGAGCGCCGGCCCGGCACCCTGTACAGCACCGCAGCCGTGTGCGCGGGTCCGAAGCCTGCCGGGGCACCCGTATAAGGCTCTGACCAGTAGGAATGCCGGACACATGCCGGCCTTGGGACGGCCTGGCCAGCGACCCGGTGGGGTGAGACAGCTCTTGCGTCACGTCGATTTGCTGACAAACTGGAAACGGAGCCAGAAAATCCCCCACTTGCCGGAGGGAGTCGATGGCATGGGCGGCCCCGAGGAGGACGGCCGGGGAAGCTCCGCAACTGGACCGGTCGCAGGGGCGGAGATCGTGGTAGACGCGCGCGGTCGGATCGTTCACTGGAGCGAGCAGGCCGAAAAGCTCCTCGGCTACCGGTCTTCGGCGGTTTCGGGGCGACCTGCCGCCGAGTTCTTCGTGGCGCGGGACCGGGGGGACGGTGGAGTGGCCGGACTCCCGCAGTCGGGCACGGAGGCCGTCCTCCGTTCCAGCGGCGGCGCCGGTATTCGCTGCGCGGTGCGGATCCGGCCGACTCCCGCGGGAGAGCGTGGTGCCTGGTCGGTGGACCTCACCCCGGTGGCTTCGGACGCGCACGAAGTGGACGACGCCACTCTCGAAGCTCTGTTCCAGGAATCCCCCATCGGGCTCGCGGTCTTCGGTCCCGATCTCCGGCTGCGGCGTTACAACCCCTCGGCGGAGAACCTGAAGGGGATATTCACGCCTCAGTCCCTCGGTCTCCGCCCTTCGGAGATATGGCCTCGGTCCAACGCCGCTTCGCAGGAGCCTCTGCTGTCCGACCTGCTGGCGACCGGAAAGCCCATGATCGGCTTCGAGAAGCGCGGCTACCCGCCCGACGACCCCGACCACGAGTACGTCTTCTCGGCGTCAGCCTTCCGTCTCCACGATCGCGAGGGCCACGTGATCGGGTTCGCCAGCACAGCGTTCGACATCACCGCACGACGGCTGGCCGAGGAGCGGCTCGCGCTGCTGGCACGGGCGAGCGGCACGGTGGGCTCCACACTCGACGTCATGCGCACCGGCCAGGAGTTGGCCGACATCGTGGTGCCTGACTTCGCGGACGCGGCAGCGGTGGATGTGGTCGACTCGGTGCTGCACGGCAGGGAGCCGGATCCGGGCGGGAACGTCGAATCCGACTTCCGGAGAATCGGCCTGCGGTATTCGCCCGGCGTCCCGGCAGCCGCCGACGACCGTCCACTCGGAGCCGCGGTCTTCCCTTTCCCGTCGTCAGCCGTCGACTGCCTGACCGAACTGGCGCCATCACTCGGCTCGGACGAAGGGCCTCCGCAAGGGGATCCTGTCGGCGGGACGATACGAAGGAACCTCGTCGTGCCCCTGTGCGCCCGCGGGGTCAAGCTCGGTGTGTTGGCCTTCTACCGGTACGGCCGCGCATTCGACGAAGGCGACATCCTCACCGCGAACGAACTCGCGACGCGTGCGGCCCTCGCGATCGACAACGCCCGTCGGTACACCCAGGAGCACACCATCGCTCGGGCCCTGCAACTCGACCTGCTCCCGAGTCGGTTGCCTCGTCAAAGCGCGGTGGAGACCGCCCACCGGGTGGTCGCCGCCGGGGCCGGCACGGACTGGATGGATGTCATCCCCGTCTCGGGTGCCCGTGTCGCGCTGGTTGTCGGTTCCCTGAAAGGCGCGGGTCTGTACGCGGCTGCCGCCATGGGGCGACTGCGCACTGTCGTGCACGCGTTGGCCGCGCTCGACCTCAGCCCCGACGAAGTGCTCGCCAGACTCGACGCGCTCGTGAGCCGCATCACGCTGGAGCGCGGCTCAGGACCGCACGGCGAGACCGATCAGCTCGACGGAGCCTTGGCAGGGGCCACTTGCCTGTACGCGATCTACGATCCGACGTCGGGTCAGTTGACGCTGTCCAGCGCGGGGCATCCGGTCCCCGCCGTGGCACCGCCCGACGGGGAGCCGTGGACGACCGAAGTCCCGGTGGGTGGCCGGCTGGGGAGTGGGCACACCGAGTTCGGCACTGTCACGGTGGACGTCTCACGCGGCAGCACGCTGGGTCTCTATACGCCCGGCCTACTGGCATCGTCCGGCGTCGACGAGTTCCTGGGCCTGATGGCCGCGCTCGTTTCGTCCCCGGGCACACGGACCCTGCAGATTCTCGGCGACAAGGCCATCGGCGCACTGCTGCCCGAGCACCCGGACCGCGATGCGACCCTCCTGCTGGCCCGGACCCATATCCTCGGCGAGGACCAGGTCGCCACATGGGACCTGCCGAGCGATCCCGCCGTCGTCGCGACGGCGCGCACCCTCGTGGACCGGCAGCTCACCGCCTGGCATATCGACGAGCTCAATTTCCCGTCCCAATTGATCACGAGTGAACTCGTCACCAATGCGATCCGGCACGGGAAGGACCCCATCACGTTGCGTCTCCTCCGCGACGAAGCCCTGATCTGCGAAGTATCCGACGGAAGCACGATCGCCCCGCACCTTCGTCACGCAGCGATCAGCGATGAGGGCGGGCGTGGCCTGTTCATGACGGCAGAGCTGACGCAACGCTGGGGCACGCGGTACACAGAGCGCGGAAAGACGATATGGACCGAACAGGACCTGCCCGTTCAGGGGTGAGCGAGAGAGGCGGCCCGGACCGGATGGGGACCGTCCGGCACCGCACAGCGGTGCCGGACGCCACCCTGCGCCCGGCCGCCTCACCCTCGGCTCAGGCGGGGGTGGTGTGGACGAAGGCGCTCACTGCGGCTGCGAACTCCTCCGGCTCTTCCAGATGGCCGAGGTGCCCGCTGTCCTCGAGCAGGACCATCCGGGATCCGGGGATGAGCGCGTGGAGTTCCTCCGCCCATCGCGGCCCGCAGATCACGTCGTACCGTCCGGCGACGACCAGAGTCGGCACCGCGAGCGCCGGGAGGGCGGCCCGGTCGTCGATGAGGTCGGGCTCCCCGTCCTCGCCGAGGGAGGAAATGTACGTGCAGGTGATCGTCTCGCGCAGCTCGCGGAACGTCTCCTCGCGGTCCCAGTAGTGCGCGAGGTAGACCGGCAGGAGGGCGCGCAGCGCCGCTGTGATCCGCTCGTCGTCGGTGGCGCTCCCAGCCGCCTGCAGCCCGGCGAGGGCCTCGGGCAGGCCGGGCCGGTCCTGGTTGCGGTCGACGAACTCCGCGACCTTGGCGGCGGCCTCCGCCATGTGCTCGGGGCCCGTCACCGGGGCGCTCTCGTACAGCACCAGGCCCCGCACGCGGTCCGGGTGGTGCAGCGCCGTGTGCTGGGCTACGAAACCGCCGTGCGAGTGGCCGAGGAGAAAGACGCGGCGCAGCGAGAGCCGGTCGAGCAGGCCCACCAGGCTGCGGGTGTAACGGGCTCGGGTGTAACCGTGGGGGTGCGTCGGAAGGCGCTGCGAACCGCCGGAGCCCAGCGGCTCGACGTACACCATGGTCAGGAACGTCTCGAGCGCCGGCGCGCGCAAGGACTCCCAGCTCACGCCCGGCCCGCCGGGCACGGCAAGGCAGACCGGACCGGAGCCGTACACGTGGTAGCGCTGGCCCAGGTCATCCACCTCGACCTCGTGGGCACCCGGCGACAGCAGGTTTTCGCGCCGATCGCTCTTCATCGGTTCTCCCTTGTGGGTAGTGCTGTTCACACCCACAAGACGAAGCGGATCCGGGGAAGTTCGATCACCGGGAGGTGACGCGCGCCACAGTCACGCGGCCGGTGTCCCGGCGTCCGGACTTCCGCCGCCGGGGGCGTGGAAGAGCCGCAGCTGGTGCATCCGCCCGTCCTTCATGGACATGAGCCACGCGACGGCCGGCGGGCAGTGCCCCGGCCTGTCCGGCGGATTCACCAGCTCCATCTCCCAGATCGTCGTGTCCCGGCTGGTGACGGCACCGACGAAGCGCTGGCGCACCCCCGCTTCGAGGTCGCCGGCCATGCCGCGGACGAGGAAGCCCCGGTCGCCCACCCGCTGCCGCCCCACGTAGTAGCCGGCGTCCGGCGTCCACCGCTCGGCCACCAGTTCCGCGAAACGTCCCTCCTCGGCCGCGGCCAGCGTCGCTGCCGCGTCCCGGGCGGTCGCCCTGGCCAGCGCGCGGGCGTCGGCATGCGCCGAGTCCGCGGTCGCCGCCATCGACTGGGCCAGCTTCCGCCGGGCCTCTGCGAGCCTGCTGCGCACCGTCCCGACCGGTATTCCGCACAAGGCGGCGATCTGCTCGTAGGAGGGGGTCCGGGGACTGAAATGCCTGAGCATCACGGTCATGCGCAGAGCAGGGGACAGTTCGTCGATCGCCTGCCATATCCAGTCGCGTGTCCAGTGCCGGTCGACGACCTTCTCGGGATCCGTCTCGGCCACGGCCACGGCCAGGTCCGGGAGCGGTGTCGTCGGTGGAGCCGAGCGCAGCCGGGAGCGGCAGACGTTGCGCACGACCATGCGCAGCCACGCACCCACGGATTCCGGCTGCCGCACGTCGGCGACGTGCCGCAGGGCGATGAGCGACGCCTCCTGGACCGCGTCCTCCGTGTCGGGCCGGTTGCCCAGCAGGCTCAGCGCCACGGCGTGCATACCGGCCCGGTGGCGCTCGATCAGCGCGCCGACCGCGGCGACCTCGCCGTCACGCGCGATGCTCAGGAGCTGCGCGTCGGTCGGGTCGCCGGCCTGGGCGGTTGCGTAAGGCGGGAACATCAGGGCGGATCACCTCGTTCGGTCGTGCCGCGGGCGGAGCCGCTCGGCCGCGGCGTGTGCGAGCGCGGTTCCGGCCGCGCTCTCATACGGCGCCGGGCGGGCTCGCGGCGGCCGCGTGCGCGTCGTCGGCGGATGGTCCTCCGGCGGGCTTCGTCGCGGCTTCTCCCACCGCGGTGAGGATCCGGGTCGACAGCCCCGTCCCCGACGTGGCTCGGGCAAGCAGTATGCCGCCCACGAGGGTGGCCAGGGCCGCCAGCCCCGCGTTCCCGGGCGCTATCCACGCCGCCATCTCCTCGACGCCCGCGGCGTAGGTCCCCCTGTGCTCGGGGTGGCGCGCGGTGTCGCCGGCGAAGCCGGCGGTGGGGCAGCCGCCGCCGGGGTCGTCACGGTGCTCGACGGAGAGGTAGGACTCGACCAGCGACCTCCATGCCGCTCCGTGGTCGCCGGCGACCTCGTCCAAGGACACCAGATCCCGGATGTTGTCGGCAAGGCCCTTGGCGATCGCCTCGTCGACGAGCGCGGACTTCGAGGCGAACTGCTTGTAGAAGCCGCCCTGGGTGAGGCCGATCGACTGCATCACATCGACGATGCCGACCTCGGCGACGCCCCTCTCCCGTATCAGGCGGGAGGCGGCCTCCACCACCCGCTCCCGGTTGGCCTTCGCTTCCGCTTGTGAGACGCGGCCCATCACTCACCCTTCGTAGCCCCGACGGTCACCTGGCATACGGGTACCGCCGCGAGGCTGGTGGCCGGTGTCCGCGATGGTAAGGCCTGCTCTTCCCGTTGCTCAGTCCCGGGACCCGGATGCCGCCTGGACGGCAGCCCTGACCTGCTGGGCGAATCCCCGCACCGTATAGCCCTCGGGGAGGCTGTCGATCAGCACGAGGTCGGCGATCGAACTGTTGACGCGCAGGGGCCGGATCGCCTGGTATTCCGGCGAGTTGTACCAGGCGTCGGCGGCGGCACGGTCGGGGAACTCCATGAGGACGACCAGGCCCGGCCACGCCCCTTCCACGACATCGGCCTCGCCGTTGGCAAGCCACCTGCCGCCGTAGGGCTGCACCGTGGCCTCGACCTGTTCGAGGTAGGACAGCCCCGCCTCGTTCGGGACGCCGCCGGGGATGCGGAGGTGGTTGATCAGGTATGTGCTCATGTCGGTCCCTTCACGGAGCTGCTCGGTCGGGGGTCCCTCCACGCTCTTTAAGATTATACGTGTCATCCATTTTCCGCCAGCTGCCCCCTCGTCCGCTGCTCCGCTGCCACGCCACCGTCGCGTTTGAGTGGCGGCCGGCCGACTCTGCCGGCCTCCTGGCGTCGGGGAGGAAGGGGGAGGGGCGTGCAGCCCCTCCCCCGGGGTCCAGCCGACGGGCCCCTCAGTTCGGTCTCACCTCGGCTTGCTCACGGTGTGAGACCGAAGGCCCGGGTGATGGTCTGAGTGACGCCGCCGCCACTCCGCTGCCCGGCGGTGACCCGGAGCGAGACGTACTGCGCTGCGGACGGCGCGGTCAGCGACGCCTGCCAGGTTCCCTTCTTCTCCTTCAGTTTCTGCGGGTGCCAGGTCTTCCCGTCGTCGTAGGAGACGTCGAGCAGGACCGAGGAGACCGTGTCCTTCGCGGAGGATTCGCCGACCACCGTGGGCCTGATGGCGATGTCCGTCCTGTGCTTCGCCCGGCCCTGAAGGTCGAGGTCCGTCTCGTAGTCCAGCTGGGCCAGGGGGATCGGCTGCGGTTCGGTGACCGCGCCGGAGGTGAACCGCCACTCGGTGTGGGTGGTGGAGGAGTAGGGGCCGCCTCCCAGGTCGCCGGTGGTGTCGACGACCAGCCGGTACGGAAGCCTCTCCGGTGCCAGGTCGCTGGCGCCGACGCTGGGGAAGGGGGTCTCGGTCAGCTCCCGGTCGCCCTGGTACAACGAGGTCATCTGCCTGGCCGTGCCGTTGTGCGCGGATCCCGCGTCACCGCCCCCGTCGATGTCGGCGAAGAGCGTCCCTTCCGGGAAGCGGTGCAGAAGGTCGTCGCTGAGCAGGCGCGGCCGGGTGACGGGACCGAACCAACGGTCCTCCTGCTCGCTGCCCGGCTTGTAGGTCACCGTGTCGGTGTGCGTCGTGTACGAGTCCACCGCGCCGAACTCCTGCCACCGGACACCGTTGGTGGAGACCCAGTCGGTGCGCGTCCCCGGGGCGACAGGCAACGCCGGGAACGGAAGGTTCACGGCGCCCGCCCACTGAAGCCCGGACTCGCCCGGCCACCGGTAGGGGGGATAGTCGTTCCGCTTCTCGACGCCGGCCTGGCCGGGGGCCGCCCTGAAGTCGAGACCGATCCGGGCGAGGTCGCGGGAATCGGTGTCGGCGGAGGGATCCTCGGGCACCGCGCCGATGTGGTAATCGGCCAGGTCGTACAGGTAAGCGGGCGTGGCATGAACCTCCACCGCCAGTTTCACCTGCTTCTTGCCGACCTTGGAAAGCTCCTTGATCAGCTCCTCGCCCTCGTCCAGGGTCACCGACGCGACCGGGACCGGCCCGGTCGTCCTGAAGTCCGGCTTGCCGTACCACATGTCGCCCAGGCGGCCGGATTCCTTGTTGACGACCACGAGCATCGCGGCGCCGGCCTCCGCGGCCGCCGCTTCCTGGTCCGTGGAGACCACGTCGCCGAGGCGCACGACCACGGCCTTGCCGCGTGCGGACAGACCGGCGTAGGCGGCCCGCGAACCGTCTCCGGCGAAGACGGCGTCCAGGTGGGAGGTGCCGTCAGGCAGCGCCTCGGTGCCGGGTTGCAGCACCGCGTCATCGAGGTGTTGTCCGCCGTACGACACCGCCAGTGGCGCCTGAACCGCGCGGAGCCTGGTGCCGAAGGCGAAACTGCCCTTCTTCACCTTGCCCTTGGTCGGCAGAGCCCACAGGCTGTCGTAGGCGACAGGGGGGAACACCGCGTCGAACATGTCCTCGGCGGCCGGGTCGGGCTCGGTCGAGGTGAAGGAGCGCCAGACGTCGACCCTGCTCTGGACGACGGCGGTCGGCTCGGGTGTCGCCACCTTCACCTGGCGGGCCTGCGAGGCGTCGAGCACCACCGTCCGGTCGGACGTCAGATCGACCTCCGGATCGATGAGCACGGCCTCCCCCAGCGAGTGCGGCCCGTGCAGGCCCCGCACGTCCGCATAGCTGCGGAGGGTGTACGTGCCGGGGATCCAGCGGCTGGTGAGCGTCCCGTCCTCGGGTACATACACACTGGAGTCGACACCGTTGTCACCCGTGATCAGAACCCCACCGCTCATCGGCCGGCCCGAACGGTCCTTCAGTTTGATGGTGAGGTTGCGCTTCTGGGGCTCGACGGAGACGCCCGCGACCGTGTGCAGGGTGACGCGGCCGGCCAGACCGCGGCCGCTCGCCACGACCTGTGCGGAGTACTGACCCGGGGCGAGCCCCTCCGGGTCCACCACCAGCTCGGTCCGCGCGGTCCCGTGCGCCGGCACGGTGACGTGGCCGGCGCCCAGCGCGAAGGCCGTCGCGGGAGAGCTGCCCGCGTCGACGGAGAGATCCAGCCCGAGAGGGCTGCCCGTGACGTTGGTGTAGGTGATCTCGCGCGAGATCGGCCGGCGGTCAGCCTTCGGCGACCAGGAGACGAGCCCCGCGTCCACCGCACCGGTGGCGAAGGCCTCGGCGTCGTAGGCGGCGGGCAGCTGCACCCGGCCGCTGCCGGCCTGGTAGGGGGTGTAGTCGGGGGTCCGCGTGCTGGTGCTCATCAAGGTGTTCTTGATGTCCTGCGCGGTCCACTCGGGATGCTTCTGCGCCAGCAGAGCAGCGGCCCCGGCGACGTGCGGCGTCGCCATGGAGGTGCCGTCGAGGGACCTGTAGTAGTCCTCGCTCCCGTCGTTGAGGTAGTGCGAACGCGCCGCCAGCACACCCACACCGGGCGCGGTGATGTCGGGCTTGAGGGCGTCGTCGAGCAGACGCGGCCCGGCGCTGGAGAACGCGGCGAGCTTGTCGGACTGGTCCACCGCACCGACGGTGAGCGCGGCGTCCGCGGTCCCCGGCGCGCCCAGGGTGTAGGCGTCGGGGCCTCCGTTGCCCGCGGCGACGACGAAGAGCGCTCCGGTCTCGGCGCTCAGCTTGTTCAGTGCCTGGCTGACCGGATCGTTCTGGCCGTGCCGGGTCGAGTCGCCGAGACTCATGCTGATCACCTTGGCGTGCTCGGTCCGTGCCGCCCACTCCATGCCTGCGATGATCCAGGAGTCCTGCCCGTACCCCTGGTTGTTGAGGACCTTGCCCACCAGCAGATCGGCCTCGGGGGCGACGCCCCGTTCCGTGCCGCCGGACGCGGCGCCGGTCCCCGCGACGGTGGAAGCGGTGTGGGTGCCGTGCCCTTCCACGTCAGCGGTGCTCTCGCCCGGGATGAAACTCCGGGACGCCACGATGCGCTTCGCGAAGTCGGGATGCTCGGCGTCGATGCCCGTGTCCAGGACGGCGACGCGGACCCCGGCGCCGGTGCCTCCGGCAGCCCAGACAGCGGGGGCACCGATCTGCGCCGTGGAGTCGGCGAGGGTGGCCTTCGCCTTGCCGTCGAGCCAGACCTGGTCGACGCCTGCGGCGAAGGGGGGCGCCACCGCGGTGTCCGGTGTGCCGCTGTCCCGGTCCGTCGACGGCTTGACCTGGTGCCGGGCCGGACCGGTGAGCGCCGACCAGAAGGCGGCAGCCTTCGACCGGTGGGTACGGACCGCTTCGCCGTGGACGGCGGGAAGGCTCAGCGTGGTCTCGGTGCCCGGAAGCGCCGCGTCGGGCTCCTGGGTGGTCCTGCTCTTCGCGGCACCGTCCGCGAGGGTGGCTGAATCCTTCGTGTGGGTGAGGATCAGCGGGAGTTCACCGGTGTGCTTGTCGTCATAGCCCAGGGATATGAGCTGGGTGACGTTGAAGAGCTCCTTGTCGAGCCGGCCGGCCGCGACGTAGGCCGTGGCCTCGTCCGGGTACACATAGGTGCTCGCGCCCTCGGTGGAGACGCGAACCGAGCCCGTCGCACCCGGTGCGCGCTTGACGCTCACCTCGGGAGCCGTCCCGGCGGCTCCCGGAGTCACCGTCACCGTGTCGCCGGTGATCAGTGTCACCGTGGCCGGTGCGTGGGGCGTGCTGTCGCTCGCGGCCGTCGGCGCTGTGGGCGATTGCGTAAGTGCAGCAGCACTGTGGGCCGTGAGAGGTGGCGCTAGAGCGACGAGAAGGACGACGCCCGCACACATCGCGTGTCTTCGGGCATGGGAAAGCCTCACAGTGACTCCGGAGTTGATGAACGCTGAACGATCAGCCCTGCGCGGAGTAATGTACTGGCCTTGAGTTGGCTAAATTCACACCAAGTTGACACGTAGTCGACGTTGTTTCCGGAAGATGGCCCAGCCGGAGACGCCACGCCCCGACCACTGGCCCACCTGGGCAGGTCACCCCCGATGTCCGATTGTTCCGGAAGTAGCGTCAGGGACACCGTCCCTTTTCGTCACGGCTGTGCAGGTTGTGATCACCTCGCACACAAGCCGCAGCCCTCCCGCACATCCTCAGGGGAGCCTCGACGGCTGAGGGTTCGGCTGTCTCACTTGCTGTCAGCGGGAACCGGCATGCAACCGAACGGACTTGAGAAATTTACCTGCCGAGACCACGACGAGCCCATGGCTCGCGGGTCGTGAGCAGGGCTTTGTCGTTCTCGCGATCGACCGGGACGATGCTGTCGCCCCACAGCGCGATCAGCAGGTGGACACGGCGGCCGGCGGCGCGGGAGGCGTCCGCGCGTCGCCCGGCAAGGCCGATCCGGCTCCTGCGGCGCGGCCCCGCAGGGGAGGGGGAAGCCGATGGTCCGAGGCCGGAGCCAGGACCGAGCAGGCGGCCGAGAAAGCCGCAGAACCTTCATCTCCCGCACAGCGCCGCATCATGCGGCGCTGCACCTCCATCAACCTCGCCCCCACGCCCGTGGCGCACTTGAACGGCAGACTAAGGCTGATTCAATTCCACGAAGTTGATCAAATCCAGGGGGTAATAAGCGGATTGTCCCGAGTTGAGCGTGAGGACGCAGTTCGCGTTGTAGTCCCTGCATATCACGGCCGTGGCGCCGCTGACCTGGTTGTTGATGAGCCAGTGGTACCCGGTCTGGTTGGTCAGGTAATGGGTGCCGTAGCCCGAGTAGAATCCGCCCAGCACCGGGCTGACCGGGGGGTTCTGGCCTTGTGCGTAGACGCAGAAGTCTCCGTACGGGCAGTTGTGCAGTGAACCGCCACGGGTCGCGGCTTCGGTCGGGGTGAGCGCTGCCAGGCTCGATGCCGCCAACAGCACCGCGGTCATGGCGATGCGTCGTAACGTGTGGTTGCGCATGGGTCGCCTTCCAGTCAGATATCACGTCGCAGTGTCCGTACAGACATCAAGTTGACATCGCCCTGTTGTCCCGTCAAGAAAAGCTTTCTCGACAACGGCACCGCAGTCGGCAGCCTGTCCGAAACGGATGTGTCAGAACAACGGCTGATCTTGGTTATCGGTTTCAGCTGCCGGCCGGAATGCGTCGGAATTCGAAGGCGAACTGGAACGCGTCGAGGGGCGCCTGCCGGCGCGTGATCCACCGCTTGCGAGCCCCGGCGAGATCAACGGTGAGGACGTACCGCCCAGGGGCCCGGCGGGCCAGGTGCGCAGGTGCGCGGGCAGCGCCCACCACTGGTCCGGGCGGTCGACGACGGGGGCGTCGGGGCCGGTCTCGTCGAACCGGGCGAGGCGCAGGAGGTAGGCCGCGATGCCTGACGCACCCTGCATCCATGCGGTGCCCGGGGGCAGCAGGGGCGGGTCCTTGCGGTGTTCCAGGAAGCGCCAGTAGACGCCTGAGGTGTCGGTGATCGCCCGCTCCACCAGGGCGTCGCCCATGGTGCGCGCCCCTTGTTCCAGGATCTGCCTGGGCTCCGGGTCAAGGCAGTCCTGAGCCGCGTCCAGGAGGACGTCCCCGACGCCCGCTGTTCCGCAGCAGCGGCCGTCGTTGTCCCAGAAACCCGGACGCAGGCGCTCCGGCAGCCCGGAGGTGAGAATCGACGTCAGGCAGCGCTGCCGCAACTCCCCCACGTCGAGACCCGCCACCTCGGTCACCCCCGCGTGGGCGAGTGCCGTGAACAAGTGCGAGGTGCCCGCCGGACCGTGGCACCAGGTGTACGTCACCGGCTCCACCTCCCGGCTCGACGGTGGCAGGGTGTGCGGGACGACGAATCCGCCGTCCGCCGACGAACCGAGCGACAGCAGGTGCCGGGCTCCCCGCGCCGCGGCTTCGACGAAGTCCTCCCGGTCCAGGGCGGCACCCGCGATGGCCAGCGCGGTCGCCGTCCCGGCGGTCCCATGGGAGTAGTTCGGCATCCGCGACTGTGACCGCGGCGCCATCCCCCAGTCCAGGCCCGCCGGGGTACGGTCCGCGGCCCGCAGCAGCGCCTCGCCGCCGACCGCGGCGATCACCTCGCTGAACTCGCTCTTCGCCCAGACCGCGGTCAGGACGACGCCTGCGGTCCCCCCGATGATGTCGTTCAGCGGCGCGTCGGAATCCTTCTCGAACCCGAGCGTGCTCTTCCAGCCGTCGGCGGTCGCCAGTTCGGCCAGCCGCCGCAGCGGCACCGCTTCCTCCCCCGACGCGAGCAGCCTCAAAGCCGTCGCGTAACCCGCGAGGCCGTCGTACAACGACGGCTCCGTCGTGCTCCCGGACGCCATGGCCAGCCTGCTCACGATCCCCGCGGCCAGAGCCCGTTCTCTCCCGTTCAGCTCCCGGTACTGTGCGATCTCGGCCAGCACGGGGGCCAGGCCGGCGATCCCCGCGTACAGCGAGTCGCGGTCCGCGGCCGGTGCCGGGGCACCGTCCTCGTCCGGCACCGTCCCCGGCAGCCACGGACCTTCGTCCTCGCGCACCTGGTCAAGCACCCACGACCACGCGGCCTCGGCCGTTTCCCGGTACACCTCACCGCTCGCCATCCGACCACGCTACAAGCCGCCGGCAGGTATCGACCACGGGGTCAAGCCGCTTCCGGCAGTCCCCCCATCGGCTGACGTCCCGGCGTGGCTGGCGGGTAGCGACGGGCGGATGTCGAGAGTCTGCTCCCATGCTGAAATTCCTTGCGAGCGGGCGGAGCGGATCGTGACGACGAGTAACACCGCGGGGCCGGACCTCGATGAGCCGTACCAGGACGAAGTACCGGCCAAGCGCAAGCGCCCCGGCAGCCTGATCGTGAACTGGGCGGTCAGCACCGACCACAAGACGATCGGCACGCTGTACCTGACCACGTCGTTCGGCTTCTTCCTCGTAGCCGGGGTCATGGCGCTGCTGATGCGGGCCGAGCTGGCACGGCCCGGGACCCAGTTCCTGTCGAACGAGCAGTACAACCAGGCGTTCACGATGCACGGCACCGCCATGCTGCTGATGTTCGCGACACCGCTGTTCGCCGGGTTCACCAACTGGATCATGCCGCTGCAGATCGGCGCGCCCGACGTGGCCTTCCCGCGGCTGAACATGCTCGCCTACTGGTTCTACCTGTTCGGCTCGCTCATCGCGGTCGGCGGCTTCGTCACCCCGCAGGGTGCGGCCGACTTCGGCTGGTTCGCGTACTCGCCGCTGTCCAGTGCGGTCAACTCGCCCGGCGTCGGCGGCGACATGTGGGTCATGGGTCTGGCGCTCTCCGGCTTCGGCACCATCCTCGGCGCGGTCAACTTCACCACGACGATCATCTGCATGCGGGCGCCGGGCATGACGATGTTCCGCATGCCGATCTTCGTGTGGAACGTGCTGCTGACGTCCGTGCTGGTCCTTCTCGCGTTTCCCGTACTGGCCGGCGCTCTGCTGGCGCTGGAGGCCGACCGAAAATTCGGCGCGCACATCTTCGACTCCGCCAACGGCGGGGCGCTGCTGTGGCAGCACCTCTTCTGGTTCTTCGGCCACCCGGAGGTGTACATCATCGCGCTGCCGTTCTTCGGCATCGTCACGGAGATCCTCCCGGTCTTCAGCCGGAAGCCGGTGTTCGGCTACATCGGCCTGGTCGCGGCGACCATCTCCATCGCGGGCCTGTCCATGACGGTGTGGGCGCACCACATGTACGTCACCGGCGGTGTGCTGCTGCCGTTCTTCTCGTTCATGACCTTCCTGATCGCGGTGCCGACAGGTGTGAAGTTCTTCAACTGGATCGGCACCATGTGGACGGGATCGCTGAGTTTCGAAACGCCCATGCTCTGGTCGGTCGGCTTCCTCGTGACGTTCCTTTTCGGAGGTCTGACCGGTGTCATCCTGGCTGCGCCGCCGCTGGACTTCCATGTGTCAGACTCCTACTTCGTGGTGGCGCACTTCCACTACGTGGTCTTCGGCACGGTCGTCTTCGCGATGTTCGCCGGCTTCCACTTCTGGTGGCCGAAGATGACCGGCAAGATGCTCGACGAACGGCTCGGGAAGATCACCTTCTGGACGCTCTTCTTCGGCTTCCACGGCACCTTCCTCGTCCAGCACTGGCTGGGTGTCGAGGGCATGCCGCGCCGGTACGCCGACTACCTGGCCGCCGACGGCTTCACCACGCTGAACACGGTCTCCACGATCAGCTCGTTCCTGCTCGGCCTGTCGGTCCTTCCGTTCTTCTACAACGTGTGGAGGACCGCGAAGTACGGCAAGAAGGTCGAGGTCGACGACCCGTGGGGCTACGGCCGCTCGCTGGAGTGGGCGACCTCCTGCCCGCCGCCGCGGCACAACTTCACCTCGCTGCCGCGCATCCGTTCCGAATCCCCGGCGTTCGACCTGCACCACCCCGAGATCTCGGCCATCGACTTCACCACGAACCGCCCCGACAAGTCGATCACCATCGCACCGGGCGACAAGCAGAAATGAGCGGCCGGCCGGACCGAGGACCTTTGATGGACGCCGATAGCAACAGCAAGCGCGGACTGGAACAGCTGACCGACTTCCTGCTCTGGAACGCCGAGATCGAACAGGCACGCCGGCAGGCAGCCGCCTTCGCCTCCCACCTGACATGGCTGACAACCCCGCAGCGCGAGGACGTCGAACGCGTCTACGTGGCAGACCGGATCGAGTCCTCACGCGCCATACTCCGACGAAACCAGGACCGGGCCGCCGAACTGCGCAGCGAATACAGCGCGCGCTACCAGGCGCTGAAAATGCGTTGCGTGGCAGCGGCCCTCGGAGCCGTCGCCGTCGCCACCGGCCTGGCGGCGGCCATCGTCCTCGTCCTCACCTGACGCCGCGGAAAGCCGCTCTGCCAGGTGCGTGTCTTCGACGGGGGGAAGACCGGCATATCTGCGGGCAGCCGCGCGGGATCAGGGAGTCTGCGTCGGCGGCGGGGCGTGCTCGTCGGCTACCGGCTGTCCGGCTCGGAGCGCTGCTGTGATCTCGTCGACCATCTCCTCGGTGAGCGCGCCCGACGGCGCCGACCAGGTGCGCCGCCGGCCGTTCACCAGCACGGCCACGTCGACGTTCTGCCCGGCCTCCCGGCGGCGCAGGTGATCGAGGATGCTCCGTACGCCCTTCACGCCCGACGCCACGGCGACCACTGCCGAAGCGACGTCCTTGATGACGATCGCCACCTGCACCATCTCGTGCGGGTCCAGCGACCTGGAGTCGCTCTCCGGCGTGCCCATTCGCTGTCAGGGAGTCCCGGCACGCACTCACCTACAATCTGCGATCACGGAGGTGGCGTCGGCCGCACCGCGTTCCCGGACAATTCTGCCGTTGCGCGGACACCGACGTGCGGGAAACGGGTGCGGTGGGTTCGCGCAGGAAAAGGCGCGCGACCTGCCACGAGGGCCGCAACGCCGTCCCCACGTCCGTCCGCCCCCAGCGCATCGCCGTGCCCTGGTTCGTTACGGAGTCTCGGGCGCTCGCGGTGGCCTGCGGCCGGCCGCGCGGCATCTCGACCACTTGTCCCGCTCGACCCGACTCGAGAAGAGTGCAGACCGTGGCTGCGACGTCCTCGGGCAGGACAAGCGGACCGGCTTCGTCGCGCTCGGGTTCGGACAGCGCAGGGCGCCCGTCGAGCCGCTGCTGCCGGTCGTCCCGCCCAATCCGCAGCGGGCCTGTCGCAGCGTCACATCCGGGATCGCGGCACGTCGACCTCGCAGCCCGGTGTGAACGGGTCGAAGCCGTAGTCGGCCAGCCGGCGAACGTTCAGCAGGCTTCGTAGCGACCACCACGCGCGGACCACGTCGAGGTCGACGCCGGTGCCGTAGCCGATGACGACGTCACCGAGGTGCTCCTCGTGTCCGAGGGTCAGGGTGGCGAGGTCTGACAGGGCGTCACCCGGGCCCGCTTCGGACCAGTCGATGATGCCGGTGACCTCGTCATCATCGACGAACACGTGCGTGATCTGCAGGTCGCCGTGCGTGAACAACGGGGTCCACGGGCGGAGCGCGGCCTCGGCGACCTGGCGGTTGCGGGTGACCAGGTCGGCGGGCAGGACGCCGTTCGCCACGAGCTGCCCGCACTCGACGTCGAGGTCCGCCGCCAACGCCTCGGGGCCCTTTCCCCGGGCGGGCCAGGGCGGCAAGGGTACGTCGTGCAACCTCCGGACGGCGGCACCCGCCGCGGCCCACGCCGCCGGGGACGCGGTCGACGGCTCGCCGAGGCGGCCGAGCGCCGTCCCCGGGACCGCGGCGATCGCGAGCGCGGGCGGCTTGCGCCACAGGACCTCCGGCGTCGGGACCGGCGCCAGGGCCATCGCCGCGACCTCGACGTCGAGCCGCGCCTGATCGGCGTCCACCTTCAGGAACACATCGCCGACGCGCAGAGTCGCACGCTCGGAATGCGCGACGACAACTCCCACCTCGTCCATGGGCGACCACTGTCCCGGGCACAACCGTCCGCGTCGCCGGGTTCGTCGACCGCCCCGGACGGGCGAGCGGTCGGATCGACCACCGACCGCGGTGGCAGGCCAGGTGTATTCGAACTCGGGACGCCCGAATCCCCGTTGGCGTTCGGCGAGCAGGGGACCATCCAGGTACTGCGCGGGGAACAGCGCCGCGCAGGCCCTTCGCCGGCTGGCCGTGTGCGGCTCGGCGACGGCGTGCGGTGATCACCCACCAGCCAACCTCCCAGGTCACCGAGCCCCGACCTCGATCGCGCACGACGCCACTAGTCTCGCGACATGACGTCATGCCAGGAATGCGGGTTCGGCTACGTGCTCGAAACCCCGGAAGTCTTCGCCGGGCAGGTCCGGGCGGCCGCCGACACGTATGCGGAGATCCTGCTCACCGCGCCGGAGGAGGCGCTGCGGCGGCGGCCCGAACCGGGCACGTGGTCGCCGCTGGAGTACGCCTGCCACGTACGCGACGTGCTGCTCGTCCAGCGCGAGCGCGTCCTGGCCGCGCGGCGGACCGTGACGCCGGTGGCCGAGCCGATGGGACGCGACGAGCGGGTGGAGCACGACGGGTACGCAGGCCAGCGCCCCGCCGATGTGGCGCGGCAGCTCCGGGACGCGGCCCTGCTCTTCGGACACGCTCTCGACCGCCTGGCCCCCGGCGACTGGGACCGCACCCTCGTTTACACCTACCCCGAGCGGGCGGAGCGCCCGCTGCGCTGGCTCGCCGCCCACACCTTCCACGAACTGTCCCACCACCTGCGGGACATCGAGCGCCAGCTCCCTGCCGGCGAGCCCGCGGTGTCCTGATACGGGCGGCGGGCCGTCAGCTTCCGTTCACGCCGCGGCGGCCGTGTCCTTCGCGGCGGGCGTCCGGAGGAGGGCTGCGGCGGGGAGGCCGCGGCTCATGCCGAGGACGGCGGCGCAGGCGAGGACGAGGACGGTGGCCAGCACGGCCCACAGCAGCCAGCCCGCGGTGTCGATCAGCACGGAGAACCCGGCGGGCGCGGCGACGGCGGCTACCGCCCAGGTCATCTGGTGGACGGCGAGGTAGCGGCCGCGGACCGCGGGCGGTGCGAGGGCGGCGGCGAGCGCGGACGACGGGGCGGTGTGCAGGAGCTCGCCCGCCGTGTAGACGAGGGTGGCCACCACGAGTCCGGTGATCTGCCAGGCCCCGCGCGGCAGATGGCCCGCGGCGGCGTAGGCGGCCATGGACACGGCGAAGACCAGGCCGCCCAGGGCGAGGGCGTGGGTGCGGCGGGCGCGGCTCTGGAGGCGCCGGACGGGCAGCTGGCCCACCACGAGCAGGGCTGTGTTGAGGGTGAAGAGCACTCCGAGGAGGGCCGGAGGCGTGTGCAGCACGGTCACCGCGTAGAGGGGCAGCGCGACGGGCAGAGCGGAGTGGGCCAGGGTGAACGCCTGCTCCGCGGCGACCAGGCGCAGGAAGGGGCGGTCGGCGAACACGGCACGGTAGCCGCCGCGCCGTGGTGTGGCCGCGTCCTCGGGCGTGCCGGGCCCGGTGGTGGCGTGGCCTGCCGGGCGGGGGCCGGCCAGGGCCAGGGTGGTGGCGGCCGCGAGGAAGCTGGCGGCGTTGACCAGGGCGAGCATGCCGAAGCCGTGGGTCCCTGCCACTGCCAGGGCCGCAGCGGACAGCAGCCCGCCCAGCCCGAAGCCGACATTGCGGGCCATGGCGACCCAGGCGTACAGGCGGTCGCGGTCGGCCCCGTGCGCGACGGCCGCGGTGTAGCTGGAGGTGGCCGGGTAGTAGGCACGGTCGCCGAGCGCCACCAGGGCGGCGACGGCGAGCAGTGCGGGGAAGGTCCCGACCAGCGGGTAGAGGGCGAAGCCGAGCGCGCGTACGAGGTAGGTGCCGATCAGGACCGGGCGGGGCCCGAACCGGTCGACGAGGATTCCGGCCAGCGGGTTGGCGGCCGTGCCGACCGCGGCCGCCACCGTGACCCCCAGACCCACGGTGGCCGTGGACAGCCCGGTGACGTCGCGGATGAAGATCAGGGTCAGCGGGAGGTAGAGCCCGGACCCCAGGGCGTCGACGAACAGGGCGGCCGGATAGGCCGGCCCGCCGGGAAGGCGGCGTCGTGGAGCGGCTGGTATGTGCATGCCCCGACTATCGGCAAGCCGCAGGCCCGGAGGCCACGGCCTCCGGTCGGAGAAGCGCCGGGTTTCCGGTAGGTCGCTGGCCCTAGTCCTCCCTCACGCCGCCGGCAAGCTGCCGGCCGTCGGGCAGACCGCGTACACCGCGCTGGAGCAGATCGGCGGCGTCGGAGAAGGCGAGACCCTGCTCGTACTCGCCGCCGCGGGCGGGGTCGGTACGGTCGCGGTGCAGATCGCCCGGCTGCGGGGCGCGACGGTCATCGGCACGGCGAGCGAGGGCAACCACGACTACCTGCGCTCCCTGGGCGCCGTCCCGGTGGCCTACGACGGTCCCGGCCCGGTCGACCGGGTGCGCGCGCTGGCACCCGGCGGCGTCGACGCGGCCCTCGACGCGGTGGGCGGCGACGCCACGGCGGTGTCGCCGGCGCTGGTCGCCGACCGGCAGCGGATCGGCACGACCGTCGACGCCGCGGCCGCCGAGGCGCACGGATTCCTGCGGGCGGGAGGGCGTACGACGCCGGGCCTGCGGCAGCTGGCCCAGTGGTGCGGCACCGGCGCCGTCGTCCTGCCCAGCGTCACCGGCTACCCGCTCGACCAGGTGGCCGCCGCCCACCGCCATGTCGGGACGGGCCACACCCGCGGCGAGGTCGTGCTGCGGGTCGGATGAGCGGCGGGCCGCACGGGCCGGTCAGCCGACCCGCTGGGCCAGCACCTGTCCCGGCCAAGTGCCGGCCGTGAAGCGGTCGGTGGGGGTGAAGCCGTTGCGCTCGTAGAAGGCGACGAGCTCTCCCCCGCCGCCCGCCCAGCAGTCCACCCGCAGCAGCTCCACGCCCGCCCGCCGGGTCTGCTCGACGGCGTGCGCGAGCAGCGCGGCCCCGACGCCCTGCCCCGCATACCGCCGGTCGGAGACCAGCAGCCTTACGTACAGCTCCGGTTCGTCGGCGGGTGCGACGGCCACCTGCGGGCTGGGCCCCGAGTCGAGCACCAGGGTTCCGACGGGGGCGCCGTCCAGCTCGGCGACGAAGGGGGTGTTCTCGGTCAGGTACCGCTCGACCCGCTCCACCCCGCCGGGCTTGCGCGAATAGGGGGTCGTGCCCCACTGCTCGGTATTGCCGCGGGCGTTCATCCAGACGATCGCGCCGTCGAGCATGTCGAGCGTGGCCGTGATGTCGGCGGGGCCACCGGGCCTGATCCGTATGTCGTGTGTCGTGTCGTTCACGGCGAAAGCCTAGGCCTGGCCACCGGCGTCCCGCGTCCGGCGCAGCACGAGGGTGACGAAGCCGAAGGTGTCGCGGTAGCCGCGCAGCCACTCGGTGCGGCGGGTGCCGGCTGTGGCCAGTACCCCGGCCGCGTCCGGGTCGCCGGGGTGGTCGAGCGCCCAGCCGGCCAGGGTGCCCCAGCAGGCCCATTCGTAGTCGTCCAGCTCCTGGCGGGTGCTGACGTGCCCGTGGACCGGCGTCCATCCCTCGGCGACGACGCGGTCCACGGTGGTGGCCAGGTCGCCGAAGTCGCCGAGCATCTCGATCGACTCGGGCGTCGGCGTGCTCTCCCAGAAGCCGTCGCCGACCAGGACCCGGCCGCCGGGGGCGAGATGCCTGCGGGCCGCCGCGAGGGTGGGCAGCAGGCCGCCGAAGGCGTGCGCGGCACCGACGCTGAGCACCAGGTCGAAGGGCTCGGGTGAGGCGAATTCGGCGGCGTCCCGGTCGTGCAGCACCAGCCGCTCCCGGAGTCCGCGGCTGCTCGCCGCCTCGGCGGCCTGGGCCAGCGCCTCGGCGGAGACGTCCACTCCCTCGGCGTGCGCCCGGGGCCTCATGGCCAGTGCGCGCAGCAGCCATTCGGCCGTCCCGCAGCCGAGGTCGAGCACTCGCTCGTCACCGCGCGGGAGGGCCTTCTCCAGCAAGTGGCGCACCGAACCGTCATCGAGCGGCGCTTTGATCGGGTGGTCGGCGTGGGCGATCCTGGAAAGCTCTTCACGGTTCACCGGCGCAGCCTGCCAAGGAAGCCCCCTGCCGCGCATCCGGTTTTCACCGGGGCCGCGCGACCCCTCCCACCTGCCGGGAAACCGGTGGACCCCCGGACGGGGGTCCGGGCATGCTGGGCGGATGTTGATCAGGGAAGCCACCGCGGAGGACTGGCCCGCCATCTGGCCGTTCTTCCACCGCATCGTCGCCGAGGGCGAGACCTTCACCTATCCCCTGGACCTCACCGAGGACCAGGCCGCCCAGTGGTGGCTGCTGCCGGCGCCCTTCCGCACGGTCGTCGCCGTCGACGAGGCGGGGGCGGTCCTGGGGACGGCGAAGATGAACCGCAACCACATGGGCAACGGCTCGCACATCGCGAGCGCCAGCTACATGGTCGACCCGGCGCACTCCCGGCAGGGCGTGGGGCGCGCGCTGTGCGCCCACTCGGTCGCCTGGGCGCGGGAAGCGGGTTACCGGGCGATGCAGTTCAACGCGGTGGTGGAGTCCAACGCGCACGCCGTGAAGCTCTACCGCTCGCTCGGCTTCGAGGTGATCGGCACCCTGCCGGAGGGCTTCCTGCACCCCCGGCTGGGCTACGTCGGGCTGCACATCATGCACCTCGCGCTCTGAAGCACTGACGCGGGCGGGGCGTCACGCGGGTGGTGAGAAGCGGTCGATCAGCATGGCCAGGCGCAGGTCGTGGCTCTCGCGGCGGAGGCGGCCGCTGCGCATCAGGGTGAGCAGGCCGTGCAGGCCGCTCCATACGGTCTCGGTGAGCACGCCGGGGTCGTCGCCGGGCGCGGCCAGCGGCACGGCGGCCGCGCGCAGTTCGCCGAAGGCGTCGCGCAGGGCGGCGGGGGCCTGCGGGGTCGCGAACGGCAGGTCGACGGCGTGGGTGAACATCGCGTCGTAGGTGGCGGGGCACCGCTCGGCAAAGGCGGCGTAGGCGCCGGCGACGGCGGTGAGGGCCGCGCGCGGGTCCTGCGCCGCGATACGGGCCGCCCGCAGCTCGTCGGCCAGTTCGGCGAAGCCCTGGACCGCGACGGCGGCCATGATGGCGTCCTTGCCCTTGAAGTGGCTGTAGAGCACCGGCTGGCTGTACTCGATCCCGGCGGCGAGGCGGCGGGTGGTGACCGACTCCCAGCCGTCGGCCTCGGCCATCTCCCGGGCGGCCGTGATGATCAGGAGTTCACGTTCGGCTCGTTCGCGCTCCCGGCGCGTCTGGATCGACATGCTTGGGATTCTAGCACTGCTAGCGCTCGTGTCGACGCTATGCTAGCGTTGCTTTCGTTCCTAGCACTGACAGAAAACATCGCGAGGAGACCGTCGTGCTCACGCCCACCGCCTACAGCCTGGCCATCGTGCTCGACCTGTTCGTCCTGCTGATCGGCGCCCGCTTCCTGCTCGCACCGCAGCCCGCCGCCGCCGGCTACGGGGTGCCGGCGCAGGGCGACGGCGACCCCGCGTACCTGACCGTCAAGGGCCTCAGGGACGCCACCTTCGGCGTCATGGGCCTGGCACTGCTCGCCTTCTCCGGCGCCCACGCCGAGGCCTGGTTCATGCTGGTCGTCGCCCTCGTGCCGCTCGGCGACACGCTGATCGTGCTGCGGCACGGCGGCACCAGGGCCGCCGCCTTCGGCATCCACTTCGCGACCGCCGTCATAGTCCTGGTCAGCGCGGGCCTGCTGTTCGCCGTCTGACCACCGCCGCAAAAGCCCTCTCCATCGCCGGTCAGCACGCCCGGCGACCTTCGCCCGCCTCCGCAGCACCGACCTGCCGACCGCACCACCACCGAGGAGCCCCGCAATGTCGCTGATCGTGCCGAAGTTCGACGAATCCGTGGTCGTCCGCTCCGCGGAGGCCGAGGTGATCGGCAGAGCGCCGACCACCGTCAGGCTGCTGGCCGACAGCAGCGCGACCGGCGGCGCCCTGTCGACGCAGCGGGTCACCCTCGCCGACGGCGCCGCCGGTGCCACCCCGCACCGCCACGACGGCTCCGCCGAGCTGTTCTACCTGCTCGACGGCACCGCCCAGCTCCTGTCGGGCGAGCAGGTCGTCACCGCCGAGCGCGGCGACCTGGTCGTCGTCCCGCCCGGCCTCCCGCACGCCTTCGCGGCCGCCCCCGGGCACGACGCCGACATCCTCATCGTCATCACCCCGGGCGTCGAGCGCTTCGAATACTTCCGCCACCTGGAGCGCATCGCCTACGGCAAGGTCCCGCCGGAGAGCCTGCTCGATGTGCAGGAGCTGTACGACACGTACTTCCTGCAGAGCAAGGCGTGGGAGGAACGGCACTGACGCAGGCCGTGGTGGGGCCGTGGGCGGAGACGGCTGCAGGCCGCCGGTCAGGGCGCGCCGGCGCCGCTCCGGGGCGGAAGGTCCCGGCCGGCCGGGCGCCACAGCATGAGGTAGTTCGTCCGCTCCGCCTGGAAGGACTGCTCCTGGACGGACCGCATCCGCGCGGCCGGCCGTCGCGCGCCTTCGGGCACCTCGCGGTGCGGTGCGAGCAGCTCGGTCAGCTCGTCGTGGCGTGCGTCGACCCCGCCGTTGCGGGGGTTGCTGTCGCGGTCGGCCTCGCCGGCCTGCAGGCGCCGCTCCCACGCGGTGGTGATCGCGTACAGCTCGCGCTCCAGGGCGAACACCGCGGCGGTCACGGGCCGTACCAGGAAGTCGCCGGCCTCGCCGGCCTCGCCGAAGGTCGAGCTGAAGTAGTGCGGCACCCCGCCGATGTCGCCGATCCCCTCGCGGGGACCGTCCCAGCGGGCCAGCTCGACGTGGACCTGCTCGTAGCCCGCGGCCTCCAACTCCCGTCTGTCCGGGCGTGTCGCGCTCACGGCCGGATGCTATCCGTGCCGCCGGCTGCGCCGGTTCTCGGCCCCGCGCGGGAAATCCCGGTGCGGGGCCGGTCGCGGGCGTGATAGGCCGGACGGCATGGACGATCTTGTGACGGCCCGTCTGGTGCTGCACCCGCTGAGCGTCGCCGAGGCCGAGCGGGTGCGGGACGGCACGCGGGGCGAAGGGGCGCGCTGGGCGGACGGCTATCCTTCGGAAGGCGACGTGTCGGCGATGACGCGGTTCCTGCGGAACCGCGCGCACGACGGTGGTCCGCGGCCGTTCGGCACGTACGAGATACGGCTGCGCGCGGACGGGACCACCATCGGCGGGGCGGACTTCCACGGACCGCCCGACGAGGACGGCGGGGTCACCGTCGGCTACGGCCTCGTGCCGTCGGCGCGGGGCAAGGGCTACGCCTCCGAGGCGCTGCGCGCCCTGTTGGACTTCGCCCGCGCGCAGGGCGCCGGCAGCGTCGCGGGCGACACCGACGTCGGCAACACCGCCTCGCAGCGGGTGATGGCGGCCGCCGGGATGCGGCTGGTGGCGACGACCGAGCAGCTGAAGTTCTACCTGATCGCCTGGGACGGCGCTGTGGGGAGAAGACCTGCGGGCGCGTAGGGTCGGCCGCATGCTGGTGTGGATCAACGGGCCGTTCGGGGGCGGCAAGACGGCGACCGCCTACGAGATGTCCCGGCGGCTGGCGGGCAGCGTGGTGTGCGACCCGGAGCATGTCGGCTTCGGCCTGAGCCGGATGCTGCCACCGGTCCTGCGCAGCGACTTCCAGGACCTCCGGTCCTGGCGGGAGGGCGTCTACGAGGTGCTCGACCTCGCCGCGTGCACCTACGCGGGCACGGTGATCGTGCCGATGACCGTGGTCGAGCCGGTCTACTTCCGCGAGACGGTCGGGCGGCTGCGCGACCGCGGGCACGACGTGCGGCACTTCGCGCTGCTCGCCGAGCGGCAGACCGTCGTCAAGCGGCTGCGCGAGCGCGGCCTCGGCCACCTGGTGCAGGCCGTCGCGGGGAAGGACGCGCCGCTGCGGCGGGAGAGCTTCGCGATGCGCAAGCTCGACCTGTGCCTGGAGCGGCTGGCCGGGCCGGAATTCGCCGAGCACGTGTGGACCGACCGGCTCGGGGTCCCGGCAGTCGCCGATCACATCGCGGCCGCGACCGGCCTGCGCCTCGCGCCGAACACCGACGGCGCCCTGCGGGGCCGGCTGCGCCGGGCGTGGACGAGCGCGCAGCACATCCGGCTGCGCTGAGGGGAGCCCCTTCCCGGGGAAGCGGCAGGAGAGTGCCCCTGGCGTGGGTGGATGGGGCTTGTCGAAGGCACTGTCCACCGCAGCTGCAGGAAACACTCTCCAGGCCGCCGACCTTACCCGCGCCCGCCGGCGCGGCAGCGCGGAAAGCGCCGCCGCACGCCGCTGACCACCCGATCAGGCGACAGCGGGGGCCGCGCCGGGGCCGGGGCCTGACGTCGGGCGGGAAAACGCCGCGGGCCGCGCCCCGTGATGCGGAGGGCGCGGCCCGCAGGACGCGAGACGTGTCTTTCGGCCGGCGCTGCCGGCCGTGACGGGTCCGGGTCAGCCGGCGCTGCGGCCGTAACGGCGGCGGAAGCGCTCGACGCGGCCGGCGGTGTCCAGCTCACGGGCCCTGCCCGTGTAGAAGGGGTGGCTGGCCGAGGAGATTTCCACGTCGACGACAGGGTAGGTGTCGCCGTCCGTCCATTCGACGCTGCGGTCGCTCGTGGCGGTGGAGCGGGTCAGGAAGGCGAGGTCGCCGGCCTTGTCGCGGAAGACCACCGGGCGGGACGTGGGGTGGATGCCGTGCTTCATGGAGGTCCTTTCGTGGTGGCGGGGGCGGGGTCGGCCGGGCTCAGGCAGCCGTACCGTACGTCTCGCGGGTCAGCGCTCTTCGCGGAAGAGCACGTGCCTGCGGGCGACGGGGTCGTACTTGAGCAGCGTCAGCCGGTCCGGGTCGTTGCGCCGGTTCTTGCGGGTCACATACGTGTGACCGGTGCCGGCGGTGGAGCGGAGCTTCACGACGGGGCGCAGTTCACTGCGGGCCATGGGGCCACCTCTTTCCGTCATCGTTTTCGTTTTCATCTCGCTGTCGGAAACGTCAACGCCACGAGGCCGGTCCGCATTCCTCACCCCGGTCCGGATGCCGCGCCGGCGCGCGGCTACCGGGAGATCAGGGTGAAAAGGCCGCCGTCGGGGTCCCGCAGGTCGGCCCACGGGCCGGCCGGGGCCGTGCCCGTGGCGATCACCGTGCCGCCCAGCTCGCGGGCGGCGTCGACCCGCGCCGTGACGTCGTCGACCGCGAAGTGGACGGCCCAGTGCGGGCGGATCGCCGGGTCGGGTGCGGCCTCGACCGCGCCCGAGGAGATCCTGGCCACCACTTCGCCGCGGTTGCGGACGACGACCTCGGCCCGCTCGTACTCGTAGGACACGCTGCAGCAGCCGTCGCCCTCGTCGCCCCACTCCAGGACGCCGCCGTAGAAGATCGCCGCCTCGAAGGCATCCCTGGTGCGCAGGCGGACGACGACCGGGCCGCGGTCGTGCCAGGACTGCCAGCCGCCGGGCAGCCTGCCGTCCCACACGCCGAAGACCGCGCCGTCGCGGTCGGCGGCCAGCACCGCGCGGCCCGACGCGAAGGACACCGGGCCGAGCGCCACGGTGGCGCTGCGCTCGCGGATCCTGGCGGTCGCCTCGTCGGCCTGGGTGACCGCGAAGAAGGGTGTCCAGTTGACCGCGACCTGCATGTCGGCGGCGACCGCGCCGATCGTGGCGAGCGGGCGGCCGTCGGTCACCGCGACGGCGAAGCGCTCGCCGAGGGTCGTGGAGCGGAATTCCCAGCCCAGAACGGTGCCGTAGAACTTCTCCGAGGCCGCCAGGTCCCGTGTCGTCAGGCTCACCCAGCAGGGGGCGCCGCGCGCCACGTCCTCCGTGCCGCTCGCGCCCTGGCCGCCGGCGGACGGGGTCGTCCCGCCGGCCGCGTGTGCCGCGCGCTGGTCGTCATGGGCCGGCTGCCGCCCGGTCATCGCACCGACTCCGATTCGTCTGGTTCATGCTCGTGGGAGAGCTCACGGGGAAGCCCGTAGGGACGGGACCCCTGGCGCACAGGGGTGCCGTCGCTGCACCTGCCCGGTCCGCGCGTGATCATGCCGGGTGATCCTGATCTCTTACGCCGCTCGTGTCCCCTGCGCGGCCGCTCGCGGCGGGGGCTCGGCGCACGGTCAGCGCCGTGCACTGCCAGTGCAGCTCGGCGGTGCCGGGGCGGGGCGGCAGGTGCCCGTAGCGGCCGGCGGCGACGCTGACGCAGACGATGGGCCAGGCACGCCAGTGCGGGCCGACGCCCCGGTGGTCGGCGTAGAGCAGCCGGCCGTCGGCGTACCACTCGACGCTGGCGGTGCCGAAGACCACGCGCAGCGCGAACGGGCGGCCCGCGGTGACGGCGCCCTCGGCATAGTGGGCGGCCGGGCGGACATGGTTGGTCAGTTCGAGCAGGCCGGGGTGGGTCGGGTGGTATTCGAAGGCGTCGACCTCGCCGTGGCCGGGCTGCGGGCGCCCGCCCTTGTCGCGGCCCCACGTCCACAGCGCGGGCCAGGCGCCCTGGACGTCGTGGACGACGCAGGTCGCGGTCAGCTCGTCGTCCGGCAGCAGCTCGAAGCCGCCGGGGGCGTATTCGGTGGAGACCAGTGCGGTGTGCCAGTCACCGCCGCGGGCGCGGCGGGCGGTGAAGACACCGTCGGCGGTGGGGCCGTAGCCCGGACCGATCACGTCCAGCTTGTTGTCGTCCGGATTCCGCCCGTCCTCGGGATAGGCGGAGGTCCGGCCGACCGCCCAGGCGGTGCGGTCGGTGAAGGGCGCGTCGAAGACCACAGCGGCGGTGGGGCGGTCAAGCATAAGGGCTCCCTGCTGACGGCCGGAATGACCCCATTCAATCCGGTTCGACCGCCCCGCGGTAAGCGGCGTGCGGAAGCGCGGTGCCGGCGCGCACGGCCCGGCGCACGCCCCCTGGAGGGGCGCCGCCGGGCCGGCCGGGGGTGAGCGTCAGCGGCCGCCCTCGATGCGCCGGGAGCGCTGGTCGACCCCGGGGACCCCGTACGGGTAGTCCGCGGCGCCCGGGTCGCTGGCGCGGTCCAGCCTGGCCGTCTGCTCGGCGGTCAGCCGCAGGCCGGCCGAGCCGAGGTTGTCGTCGAGCTGCTCGACGGTGCGGGCGCCGAGGATGACGGAGGTGACCGCCGGGCGGTCGAGCAGCCAGGCCAGCGCGACCTGCGCCATCGTGGCGCCGGACTCCTCCGCGACCGCCTGGACCTCGTCCACCACGGCCCAGGTGCGTGCCATGGCGGCCCGCCGGTCGTAGGCCTCCACACCGCGGTCGGGGTTCTCGCCGAGGCGGGTGGCACCGGTGGGCCGCGTGTCGCGGCGGTATTTGCCGGTGAGCCAGCCGCCGCCGAGCGGGCTCCAGGGCAGCAGGCCCAGGCCCTCGGACTCGCACGCCGGGGTGATCTCCCACTCGATCTCCCGGCTGAGCAGGCTGTACTGCGGCTGGAGGGTGACCGGGCGGGCCAGGCCGCGGAAGTCGGCGGTGTCGACGGCCTTCTGGAGCTGCCAACCGGTGTAGTTCGACAGGCCCACGTAGTGGATACGGCCCTGCCGGACCGCGTCGTCCAGGAAGCGCAGCGTCTCCTCGACCGGGGTCAGCGGGTCCCAGGAGTGCACCTGGTAGAGGTCGATCGAGTCGACGCCGAGGCGTCGCAGCGAGGCGGTCAGGGCGCGGTCGAGGTGCCGCCGGGACAGGCCGGCGTCGTTGGGGCCCGAGCCCATCGGGAAGCGGCCCTTGGTGGCGATGACCACCTGGTCGGTGATGTCGGCCGGGCGGTCGGCGAGCCAGCGGCCGACGATCTCCTCGGAGCGGCCCGCGCTGTAGACGTCGGCGGTGTCGATGAAGGTGCCGCCGGCCTCCACGAAGCGGTCGAGCTGGGCGAAGGCGGTCTTCTCGTCGGACTCGGCACCGAAGGTCATGGTGCCGAGGCACAGGGCGGAGACAGCGCATCCGCTGCGGCCGAGGTTGCGGTACTCCACGGTAATGCTCCTTCTGAGGCGGCCCATCGGTGGCCGTACGGCCACCGGACCATGCTGGCCCGCGCCGCGGTGAACCGTCCAATAGAAGAAAGCGGATGGATTCATCGACTAGGTTTCTCAATCATGGAACTGCGGCAACTCGAATACTTCGTCGCCGTCGCCGAGGAGCGGCACTTCACGCGGGCGGCGCAGCGGATGGTGGTGTCCCAGTCGGGGCTGTCGGCGTCGGTACGCGCACTGGAGCGCGAGCTGGGCGCCGCGCTGTTCACCCGGACCACCCGCAGCGTCGAACTGACCGGCGCGGGGCGGGCGCTGCTGGCCGAGGCGACCCGCACGCTGGCCGCGGCCAGGGCGGCGGGCGACGCGGTCGCCGCGGTGCAGGGGCTGCTGCGCGGCAGCCTCGCGGTGGGCACCGAGCAGTGCGTCAACGTCGACGTGGGCGCGCTGCTCGCCCGCTTCCGCGCCGAGCACGGCGATGTGGAGATCAGGCTGCGGCAGGCCGGGTCCGCGGTGATGGCGCAGGACGTCGCCGACGGGCGGCTCGACCTCGCCTTCATCACGCTGCCGGGGCCGCCGCCGGACGGTGTGCGGCTGCTGCCGCTGACCAGCGAGCCGATGGTGCTGCTGTGCGACCCCGGGCACCGGCTGGCGGGCGCCCCCTATGCGGAGTGGGGGCAGCTGGCGGACGAGACGTTCGTGGACTGGCACCAGGACTGGGGTGCCAGGCGGCTGACCGACCGCGCCTTCGCGGCGAGCGGCACGCCCCGCCGGGTCGGCGTCGAGGTCTACGACGTGCACACGCTGATCGACATGGTGCGGCACGGGCTCGGCGTCGCGGTGGTGCCGCAGCCGATCTCCCGCAAGGAGCAGGCGGCACAGCTCGCGGTGGTCCCGCTGAAGGGCCAGGAGGACCAGGCCTGGGAGGTCTCCGTCGCCCTCCCCTCCGACGGCCGCCACAGCCCGGCCGCCCGCGAGCTGCTGTCCTACCTGGGGCTCTGAGCCGGGTCCGCCGCGCGTTTACGTGCCGGCCGGCTCAGGCCATGCCGAGTTCGTACGAGCTCTGCACCCATGCGCAGAGGTCCTTGAGGTCGTCCTCCACCTCGGTCCAGGACTTCATCGGCTTGCCGAAGGTGCGGATCTCGAAGGGCACCATCACCGCCTCCTCCTCGGTGTGGGAGGATATCTGGCGCATGCCGCCGAAGACGCTCTGCTGCCGGATGGCCGCCTCGCCGGTGAACGCCGCCCTGGTGTAGTCGAGCAGGACGACGGGGTCGTCCTCCTCGATCCCGCGGATGGCCGTCTCGTAGAACTCCCTCTTCGCCGCCAGGCCCTGCTCGTGGTAGCCGTCGGCGAGCAGCGTGGTGAGTTCGTCGTGGTTGTTGCGCAGGGCGGTCCGCACCACGGGGTCGAGGCGGGCGTGGACCTCGGCGAGCGGCGCACGGCTCAGCACCACGGTCCGGTTCTTGATGCCCATGGAACGGTCGTTCTCGACATCGTCGGCATGGTCGGCGAACGCGGTGACCTGCATGAACAGCAACTGGAGATAGCCCAGCACCTCCCGGCGGCGCCTCGCCTGCCCGCTGAGGAGCGCGTCCGCCTGGGTCGCGGGGCCCCGGGGCACGAACTTGTCGGCGGCGGTCTCGGCGAAGCGGTGCGCCTGGTGCAGCCGGTGCCGGGCGTCGGGCAGGTAGACGCCCTCGCGCAGCGGGGCGGCCGGTCGCAGCCGGTCGAAGAAGGTCGCCATGCCGGCGAGCGGCACGCCCACCGAGTAGTGGACGAAGAGGCCGTCGCCTTCACCGGGCTGCCCCGCGTGCTCGTGGTAGCCGTTCCTCGGCGCGAACCGGGCGCCGTTGCCCGCGGGCAGCGTCTGCAGGAGGCCGCCGGTCGAGCCGCTCAGCGTGCCCGCGCCGGCGCCGTAGAAGGCGTCACGGACTACCCGGATCCGCTGGAGGGTGTCCAGCAGCGCCACGGGACCGCTCGTGAAGCCGTCGCCGACGACGGACCAGGGCTTGGTGACGAACTCCAGGTTGGAGTATGTCGTGCCGCCCGGCAGGGACCGGGAGTCCGAGACCACCCGGAAGAGGGGCTTCCCCGTGGGCCCCGCCGGGTGCCGGGCGGTGCTCTCCGCCAGTTTGGTGTCCCCGTCGATCTTCTTCCCCGCCGCGTCGGTGACGGGAAGGCTGATCTCGATCTCGTACCCGATCATGCATGGCTCCTTCGCCTGTGCCGTTCAGGCCCGCCGAGCCGCCGCGAGGCATCGGACATCGCCGCCTGCCCCCGCCCCCGCGGTCCCGCGGCGTCTGCTTCGATCGCCATCCTGATACGTCCGGATATACATCGGATAAGCGGACCGGCACTCTCCGCGACAGCGCGTGACCTGGTGACGGCGGCGGCGGAGACCAGGCCGTCCGGCCGCCCGATCAGGCTTCGGTCAGTTCGGCCCAGATGGTCTTGCCCCGGCCGGCCCGCCGGACCCCCCAGCGCTGGGTGAGCTGCGCGGTGATGAACAGGCCGCGGCCGTTCTCGTCGGTGTCCACCGCGCGGCGCAGCTGCGGCGCGGTACTGCTGTTGTCGGTCACCTCGCAGGTGAGCACGGCGGCGCGGAGGAGCCTGAGGTCGATCGGACCGGTGGCATAGCGCACGGCGTTGGTCACCAGCTCGCTGACGACGAGAACGGTGCTGTCGGCCAGCTCCTCGATGCCCCACTCGGCGAGTTGCCGGGAGACCAGCCCGCGGGCCCGGGAGACCGCCTCGGGGGTGTTGGGAAGGGTCCACGCGTGCGTCTGCCCGGCGCCGAGCGTGCGCGTGCGGGCGGCCAGCAGGTAGACGTCGCGGTCCGGCTGCTCGGGGGCCAGCGCCTCGACGGCGGCGTCGCAGGCGCTCTGGAGGGTCGAGTGCGGGTTCGCCAGCGCCCGGTGCAGGCGTGCGGTGCTGTCCTGGTCCAGCGGGAGTGCCGCGTTGTGGAGCAGCAGGATGCTGCCCTCGGGCAGTTCCCGCTCGGTGACCTCGTAGCGCGCGATGTCGTGTCCCAGGGGCGGCCCCATGGGGACGTCGAGCGTCTCCTGCCCGCCGTCGGCGCGCAGCAGGACAGGAGCCGGATGCCCCGCACTGGCCGCCGTGCAGACGCGGGTCACCGGGTCGTAGACGACGTACAGGCAGGTTGCCGCCGCCCAGGCTTGCGGGGCGCCGGCGAGCGCCTGCGCCATGGCGGGGCGCGGGCGGCTGGACAGGTCGTGCAGGCGTTCCAGGATCTCGTCGGGCGTCAGGTCGAGGCCGGAAAGTGCCTCGCTGGCGGCACGCAGCTCGCTGGTGAAGGCCAGGGCGTCGCCGGTACGCAGGACGGCGTTCCCTCCGACGAGTGCGACGCGGGCGCCTGCCAGCGGGATGACGTCGAACCAGCCGCCGCCGGCGCCGGCGGGCAGATAGCTGTGGGCCAGGTCCAGCGCGGGCACCTCGGCCGTCTTCGGCTCGCGCAGATCACGTTGCACGATCCTCGCGACCGAGCGCTCACGCCCGTAGAGGCGGGCATTGTCCAGGCACAGGGCGGCGCACCCGGTCAGCTGCTCGACGAGCGCCAGATCCTCGTCGTCGAAGGCCCTCGGATTGCGCGACCGGTAGAACGACGCGAGTCCGAGGACGACGCCGCGCGCCCGGACCGGGGTGATGATCATGGAATGGACGCCCGAGTCGCGGAGGCGGGCGTATCTGCGGTCGCTGGGCGCCGCGAACCACGACTCGTCCGTCCCCACCTCGCGGAAGAGGACCGGGGCGAGGGTGGCGAGCACCTCGCGGTGGGGCGTGCCCGAGCGGTAGAGGGCGATCTCGCCGACCTCCGGCACACCTTGCCCGCGGTCTTCGACGGCGGACCGGAAACCTGCCCTGCGCAGCTCGGCGACCTCGTCGATCGACGCCGGCGTGGGGGCCTGCCCGCGGAAGACGGAGTCGAAGACGTCGACGGCCACGGTGTCGGCGAGCCCCTCCGCCACCAGGTCGCAGAATTCCGCCGCGGTGCGGAAGGTGTCGAGGGTCGTCCCCACCCGCGCGGCCGCCTCGTTCAGCAGCCGCAGCCCGGTTTCGGCGCGGACCCGCCGGGTGATGTCCGTGAGCGCGAGCGCGACTCCGAGCACCGCGCCGGAAGCGTCGTCCTGGAGGCGGAAGGCGGCGAGCGACCCGATCGCCTCGACCGGGGGATCCGACCGGGTCCGCGCCCGGATCCACAGGTCCAGGACCGGCCGCCCGCTCTCCAGCACGCCTGTGACGGCCCGCTCCATCTCCCCCGGCTCGCTGATGTCGAACGCCCGGATCATCTGGCCGAGGGTGCAGCCGACGTACTGGTCCACGGGGAAGTCACGGATCCGCCGTGCCGCGGTGTTGACCCGCACCAGCCGGAGATCGGCGTCGAAGAGGTGGAGCCCCACGGGCGACTGGGAGAAGACGGCGTCGGTGACCGCGTCGTTCAGCTCCCCCCGGTCTGACGCCGGCTTTGAAGGCCTGTCGGGCACGGCAGCGGGCCTCTCGCCAGAAGGACACTGCGACGGACACCCCCATCCGAGCCCGGTCCCCGGCCCGCGGCCACCGGGGCGGTGCGACCGGGTGAACCTGGCGCCGCCGGGTCGCCGTGCTCGGCGGCGCCACAGGCGCCAGGTGCAGGCCCACCGTGAGCGGCTCGCCGCACGGATCGCCGTCCTCAGCGGCCGGCGGGCGGCACTTGACGCCTGCCTACGCGGGGCCCGCCGCCGCGGGCCCCGGCTCGGACGGTGAACGAGATCCAGCTGTCGGGCGGCAGATCCGGGCGATCGGGTACGGGCCTGCGCTCCTCGGTCCACGCGTCGCCCGCGACCT
Organism: Streptomyces sp. NBC_00433; assembly: GCA_036015235.1. Classification (NCBI taxonomy): domain Bacteria; kingdom Bacillati; phylum Actinomycetota; class Actinomycetes; order Kitasatosporales; family Streptomycetaceae; genus Streptomyces; species Streptomyces sp. NBC_00433. The sequence goes on from CP107926.1 coordinate 445,283, forward strand.
CGGCGGCGACCCGGCGCCAGAAGCCGACCGCGGCGGCGTTGTCCTCCTGGAAGGCGACTTCCCACGGCCCCGGGTGCTTGATCAGTACCTCCTGAACGGCACGCAGCCCGATCCCCGTCCTGCGTATGCCACGCACCACGAAGAAGCTGTTCAGCACGCGCGTCGGGCCGGCCAGGGCGCGGACGAAGGCCAGGCCGACAGGGGAATCGCCGCTGGTCAGCAGATAGGGCGCCCAGTCGGCCTGCGTGAAGGCGGCGTCGAGCCGGTCGCTCCGGAAGGTCCCGTCGGGATCGGGCACCGCTTCGGTGAATTCCGACATGTCATGTCGGAACAGCAGCCAGAGGCGCTCCATCGCCGGCCGGTCGGCCGGATCGGCGAGGCGCACGGATATGTCGGTCACGCGTCTTCTCCAGGGTCGGCGGGTCGGTGGCGCGTCGGAGTCGCTGAGGAGTGCCCCTCGTTGCGGACCTCGTCGCGGAGGGGATTCGCCCGGTCCTTGACCTCGACGCAAGTGTGAGACTCCTACGTTCCGTGCATGGAGATCGACGAGCGGCACACAGCCGAGCAGACGCGGACGATACGGGCCCTGGTCCAGCGGTCGCACCGCGGGCCGGAGGACGTTGTCCTGACGACCGACCGGCGCCGCCCCGCCGCCGGGCCGGGTGACGACCTGATCCGGGTGGGCGCCGCCGGGGTCGACTTCGCGGACGTCATGCAGGCGCGGGGAACGTACGGAGGCGGACCGCAGACACCTTACGCGGCGGGCTTCGAGGCGGCCGGACCCGAGGCAGGCACGCCCTCGGCCCCTGGCGGTAGCGGCGGGCCGGCCGTACTCGGGCTCGCGCCGCTTCCGGGTCGCGTGCGGAGAATGCGGAGCCGGGCCGATGAGGCCATCCTGGGACGACGGGGACGACGGTACCGCCGGGGCACCCGGCGGCTCGCCCGGTGTGATCTGGTGACCGAGCTGTCCTGGAGGCGGCGATGGAGATGAGCCGACTCGGCATGGTCGTGCACGGCGGGCGCCCGGAGGCCGGGGAAGCGGCGCGCGTGGTGCGGGCCTGGTGCGCGGAGCACGGGGTTCACTGCGCCGACATCGACATGTGGCGGGAAGGCGACCGCCGCAGCCCTGGCGAGGAGGTGGCGGCGGCGGGGAGTCCCGACCTCATCGTCACCCTGGGCGGCGACGGGACCTTCCTGCGGGGCGCGCGGCTGGCCGTCGACGCCGACGTCCCGGTCCTGGGGGTCGATCTGGGGCGGGTGGGGTTCCTGACCGAGGTGTCGGTCTGCGACGTCCGCGCCGCGCTGGACTCGGTGCGCGAGGACCGGGTCAGGCTCGACACCCGCATGCTGCTCGCCCTGCGCGCCTCCCGCCGTCTCGAAGTGCCGGCGGAGATGGAGGAATGGGTGGGACGCGGCCGGGGGCCGCTGCCACCGCCGCCGCAGGTGCGCCCGGACTGCCTGGTCGACAAGGAGTGGGGCATCCCGCTGGACGTCACCGCGCTCAACGACGTCGTCCTGGAGAAGCTCTCCCGGGACCGCCAGGTGTCCGTCGGGGTCTACGTCAGCGGCAGGCTCCTGGCGTCCTACTCGGCCGACGCGCTGCTGGTGGCCACGCCGACCGGTTCGACCGCCTACAGCTTCGCCGCGGGCGGCCCGGTGGTCTCGCCGCGCGCCGAGGCCCTCGTCTTCACGCCGGTCGCCCCGCACATGGCCTTCGACCGGTCGGTGGTCGCGGCTCCTGACGAGCCGGTCGGCATGCGCATCCTGGAGCGTTCCGGCCCGGCCGCGGTCAGCATCGACGGCCAGGTCAGGGGCGTGCTCGACCCGGGGGACTGGATCGGCGTCTACCGGTCGCCGCGCCGGCTGCGGGCCGTACGGCTGGAGCCGATGGACTTCTACGGGCGGCTGCGGGAGCGGATGAACCTGACCGACGCGCCGGCCGCGGTCGCCGACGGGACCCCGGCACCCCTGTGGTCGCTGACCACGCCCGCGCCCGACGACCTCGCCCACCTGGCGCTGCTGACGGCGCCGGGCGGCCCCTCCCCCCTCATGTAGCCGCACAGGGGGCATTTGCCTGTGAGGCAAAACTTTTGCCTCACAGGCATGTCCTGCTGTTCCATGGAGTCATGGCAGCCACCGATCACCAGCCCCCCGCGGCCCACGACGACGACCTCGTCCTCGCCCCGCGGCTCCGGGACCTGCGGCAGGCGGCCGGGCTGACGCTGGAGAGCGCGGCGAGCCGGGCCGGACTGTCCGCGGCGCATCTGTCGCGGCTGGAGTCCGGGCTGCGCCAGCCCTCGCTCCCGGTGCTGCTCGGGCTCGCCCGGATGTACGGGACCACGGTCTCGGACCTGCTGGGTGAGACCGCGGGCGAGCCCGATCCCATCGTACGCGGGGCCGACGCGGCCGCGGTGCCTGCCGGCGGCTGGACGTACTGGCGGGCCGGCGGCAACGGGCGGGCCATGCAGGCGCTCCGGCTGCACATCCCGGCCGGGGCGCAGCGCGCGCTGGTGCGGGTGCACCCGGGCGAGGAGTGGCTGTACGTCACCGGCGGCACGCTCGACCTGACGCTCGGCGAGCGCACCCACACGCTCGCCCCCGGCGACTCCGCGCACTTCGACTCGCTGGTGCCGCACCAGCTGGCCGCCGCCGGCGGCTCGGGGGCCGACGTGCTGTTCATGCACACGCTCATGCAGAGCGAGACGTCCGCGCTGTGTGTCGGCGCCCCGTCCGCCCGCACCACCGCCGCGCTCCCCGCGGCGCACCGCACCGCCACCCCACGAGGAGACCGGTCATGACCACAGAAGCCACCCCGCGCGAGGCCGCCCCGAAGCCCGTCCCCGTCGTCGTCCCCACCACCAACGGCAGCGAGAAGCGCAAGCAGCGCGGGGTCATCACCCGGGTGCTGGTCTACGTGGTGGTCGCGCACCTGCTCGCCGCCTACCTCTACTTCCTCTTCGAGATCGCCGGCAAGCACTGACCGTCGCACCGGGTGGCCCCGCGGCGCCGGCGTGATCGAATGGCCGCATCGCGCGGCCCTCGCCGGTCCGCGGCCCACACCGCACCGCACGGCCAGTGGAAGGCGACCCGATGGCGCCTCCCGACGACGCGTGGCAGGCCGAGCTCCTTGCCGGGGCTCGAATCGCTCTACGAGGACCTGCACCGGCATCCCGAGCTGTCGGGCCACGAGCACCGTACCGCCCGCGAAGGCCGCGCAGGCGCCGGCCGACGCCGGGTACGAGGTGGCCGAGGGCGTCGGCGGCACCGGCATGGTCGGGGTGCTGCGCAACGGCGGGGGTCCTGTGGTGATGCTGCGGGCCGGCATGGACGCGCTGCCGGTCCGGTCCGGTCCGCGAGGCGACCGGGCCGCCGTACGCGTCCGAGGTCTACGCGCCAGGTCCCGACGGGGACAGCGTGCCGGTCGCCCACGCCTGCGGGCACGACATGCACGTGGCGGCCCTGGCCGGGGCGGCGGCGCTGCTCCCGCGGCTGCGAACCCACTGGTCGGGCACCGTGCTCGCGGTCTTCCAGCCGGCCGAGGAGCTGGTCGCCGGTGCGCGCGGGATGGTCGAGGACGGGCTCTTCGGGCGCGGCGGCCACGGTTCGCGGCCCGAGGCGACCGTCGACCCGGTGCTGCTCGCCGCGTCGGTCGTGGCGCGCCCGCGGGGCGTCGTGGCGCGCGAGGTGCCGGCGACGGAGACCGCGGTGGTGACGGTGGGCCGGCTGCAGGCCGGGACGAAGGAGAACACCGTCCCGGACACCGCGACGGTGATCGCCGCCTTCCAGGAGAGTGGCCACGACCAGCTGCCGAGCAGCCACTCCCCCGAGTTCGCACCCGTCGTCCAGCCCACCCTGACCACCGGGGTGGAGGCCCTCACCGTCGCGGCCCTGGGCAGGCTCGGCGGCTGAGGCCCGCCTCAGCGGGCGTTGCCCGCGCCGAGCCAGGCGAGGTAGTCGGCGACGGCGCGGGCGGTGTCGTACGCGGGGGTGTAACCGGTGTCCTGGTGCAGGCGGGTGATGTCCAGGCAGATGTCGGCGGGGGCCTGCGGGGCACGGCCCGCGGGGAGGTCGATCCGCATCGCGGGGGCGAGGGCGGCGGTGATGTCGGCGTTGGTGGTGATCCGGCCGGAGGCGACGTTGTAGGTGCGGTGGTTCAGCCGCGGTGCCTGCTGGAGCAGGGCCAGGGCCCGGCCGCAGTCCTTGGCGTAGATCAGGTCGGTGCCGTGGTCGGCGTGCGCGGGGACATACAGCGCGGACAGGTCGGGAACGGTGCCTCGGGCGGCGGCGTGGACGAGCTGGGGGGCGGCGAAGAAGACCGACGCCGGGCGGCCGAGCGGGCCCCAGGCGGCGGATATGCGGGCGTTGACCAGGTCGACGCCGGTGGCGGCGGTGAGGTGGTCGGTGAGCAGCTCGCCGATCTTCTTGAAGGCCGGGATGACGTGACCGGTCGTCATCGGCAGCGGCAGGTCCTCCTCCAGCGGGCCCGCGCCTGTCTCCGCCCCCGAGTAGACGCCGATGGTGCTGGCGGTGACGACCCGTGCGACCTTCCGTTCCGCCGCCGCCCGCACCACGTTCAGCAGGCTGTCGAGCGCCGCGCGGGCGGCCTCGACCGGGTCGCCGGGGCCGGGCGGCCAGGGCACGGACCCGGCGAGGTGGACGATGCCGGTCACCTGGTGCCGGTCGCCGATCTCGCGGAGCCGGTCGCGGTCGGCGAGGTCGGCCTGCTCGACGAAGAGCCGCGTGCCGTGCTCGGCGGCGAGGGCGGCGGGCAGGGCGGTGACACTGCGCCGCTGGACCAGCACGCAGGACTCGCCGAGGTCGAGCAGCGCGCGGGCGGTGTGCGTACCGATGAAGCCCAGGCCGCCGGTGATGAGGATCATCCGAAGTGCTCCGTTGCGGGGTCGGTTGTGCCAGGTCGAACGGCATGCGTCATCGCGTCGATCGACCTGATCGTCAGATGTAAGGAACGTCAGCTCCACTGACGTTCACGCTAGCGGTAGAATTTCCCGATGTCCAACACAGCACCCGAGCTGAACGGCCGGCTCGGCCATCTCATGAAGCACGCGCAGCTGCGGCTCACCGAGCTGAGCGCCGAAGCGCTCGCGCCGTTCGGCGTCACCGGGCGCGAACTGGCGGTGCTGCTCGTGCTCGCCGGGCAGGAGGCGGCCTCCCAGCAGCAGGCCGCGGGCCGGCTCGGCGTGGACAGGACGACGATGGTCGCCTTCCTCGACGCCCTGGAGGGCCGGGGCCTGGTGGCCCGCCGTCCCGACCCGGACGACCGCCGCCGCAATGTCGTGGTGCTGACGGTGAAGGGCGCGGACACGCTGCGGCAGGCGACCGAGGCGAGCGACGCGGCGGAGCGGCGCTTCCTGGCCCCGCTCAGCGCTCCCGACGCGGCCCGATTCCGCGCCGCCCTCCAGGCCGTGGCCCTGCACGAGGACGCCTCCGGCTGACGGGCGCGGCGCGTCAGGCCGCCGGGACGCGGCGCCCGGCCCAGGCGCGCACGCCCGGCCCCCCGGCCTTCCGCGTACGGCAGCGGGCGGTGATCTGGACCCGCTGGTCCGCGTCCCCTAGTTCTCGCGGCCCTGGTCGTCCCACAGGTCGGCACTGCGGGCACGGACCAGGGCCGCGATGCGCCGCACGGCCTCGGCGGCCGGCAGCGGTGCCGGCCTGCGGCCGTCGCGCAGCCGCAGCGCCATACCGTCCGCGGCGGCCTCGCGGGGACCGAGCACCGCCTGGTAGGGCGCGAGGCGGCCGGCCCTGACCCTGGCGCCCAGGGTGCCGTCCGCCGGGTGGGCGATCTCGGCCCGCAGGCCCTCGTCGAGGCACTTCTCCAGCAGCTCGGCGGCGTAGGGCACCTCGGCGTCGGTGAGCGGCAGCAGCACCAGCTGGACCGGGGCGAGCCAGCCGGGGAAGGCGCCGCCGTGCTGCTCGATGAGGTGGGCGACGGCCCGCTCGACGCTGCCGACGATGCTGCGGTGCACCATCACCGGGCGGTGCTTGGCGCCGTCGGCGCCGATGTACTCCAGGCCGAACTGCTCGGGCTGGTGGAAGTCGACCTGCACGGTGGACAGAGTGCTCTCCCGCCCGGCGGCGTCGGCGACCTGGATGTCGATCTTGGGGCCGTAGAAGGCGGCCTCGCCCTCCACCGCCTCGTAGTCCAGCCCCGCCGCTTCGAGTGCTTCGGTCAGCAGCGCGGCGGCCCGCCGCCACACGTCCTCGCCGCCGACGTACTTCCCGCCCGGTCCCGCCAGCGACAGGCGGTGGCGGACCGGCTCGATGCCGAGCGCCGCGTACGCCCGCCCGATCATGGCCAGCGCCGAACGCGCCTCGTCGGCGACCTGGTCGAGGGTGCAGAAGATGTGCGCGTCGTTCAGCTGGATCGCCCGCACCCGGGTCAGGCCGCCGAGCACCCCCGACAGCTCGGAGCGGTGCATCCCGCCGAGTTCGGCGATCCGCAGCGGCAGCTCGCGGTAGCTGTGGGCGCGGCGGCGGTAGATCAGGGCGTGGTGCGGGCACAGGCTGGGCCGCAGCACGAGCTGCTCGCCGCCGACGTCCATCGGCGGGAACATGTCGTCGCTGTAGTGCGACCAGTGCCCCGACACCTCGTACAGCTCCCGCTTGCCCAGCACGGGTGAGTAGACGTGCCGGTAGCCGGCTCTGCGCTCCTCCTCCCGGATGTACTCCTCCAGGGTGTGCCGCACGGCCGCGCCGTCGGGGAGCCAGTAGGGCAGCCCGGCGCCGATCAGCGGGTCGGTGTCGAACAGCGACAGTTCGCGGCCGAGCTTGCGGTGGTCGTTCACGGTGGTCTCCTCGCGGACAGGCAGGGCGGGTGACCACACGGCGAAGCCCCGGGGCACTCGCCCCGGGGCTTCGCTCACGGACATCGATCAGCGCGCCGGGACGTACTCCGGCGTCGTCGTCTGTCCGTAGCGCTTCATGCCGCGAAGGGTAGCAGGGTCGCGCGGCAGGTGCAGCCGTACGGCGGCGCGGCCCCCGGGCGCCCCGTCACCCGGCGGCACGCGCCGCCCGGACGAGCCCCGCCCGCCTCGCGCCCGAAGGCCTTCGCCGCGCCGTTGCGCCAGCCCTCCGCCATGGCCGCCGACATCGGGTCGGGGAAGATGTCCTCCTGGTCCTTCTCCACCCCGTCGTAGACGGCCGCCGCCACGGCCTCGGGGGACGCCTTCGGTATGTCCGAGTCCGCGCGACACGTCGGTGTCGACCGGGCCGGTCAGCACGGCGTGGACGCGCGCCCCCGATCGCCCAGGATGCCGCGCAGCGCCTGGTGCTCTTCGAGCGCCTCGCGGTCGCCGAGGTCGTCGTAGCGGGCGATCCGGCGTTGTCGACCTGCACGTCGAGCGGCTCGACCTTTCCGACGGCCGCACGGATCTGCTCCGCGCTGGTGACGTCCGTGGTCAGCGGGGTGACGCGGTCGTCGGCAGCGTCCAGCGGCTCCCGCGCGGCGGCGTACACCCGCTTCGCGCCGCGCCTGAGCGCCTCGTCGACCAGCGCCCGGCCGATGCCGGGCGGCGGCGGACCACCTCCCGCGCCGGCCCGGCGATCTCCGGACGGTCGCGATGTCCGCCAACGGCCGGCCGGCGCTCGCGGCGTATCGGCGCGGCCACGACGGCCGCCACCGCGCCTACGTGATCCAGGTGCTCAGCTGCACCCCGGTGGGCGTGGCCCGGATCAGCGCCTTCAGGGACCTGCGGCTGTTCACAACCCTTCGGCCGGGCGGCGGGACTGCCCGCTACGGCTCACACCTCGGGGCTGTAATACGCCAGGGTCGCGTCGAAGGCGGCGATCCAGGCGTCGAGTTCGGCCGGTCTGCGGGTGGTGACCTCGCAGGAGTGCAGGGTGCCGTCGTGGAGGGCGAGGGCGACGACCAGGACGTGCCCGCGGCGCTGCCCCCGCTCGCACCAGGCGACGTCGACGGCGGGCCAGGGGAAGGCCAGGACGCGGCCGTCGGTGCCGAGCAGCATGCCGGCCGCGTCGAGGACGACGGCGTTCTTGCGGTCCATCGCGAGGAATTCGGGCGCGGCGCCCTGCCCTGCGCCTGCCGCGCCCATGGGCGGGATGGGGGCGCCGGGCCCGTACGGTGACGGCGGCAGCGCCGGCGCCGGCGCCGCGCCGGCGGCCGCCGGCGGGTAGGCGGGCATCGCCGGCACGGCAGGGGCCGGCGGCGTGTCGTACGGCACGGGGGCGGGCGGCCGTGCACCAGGGGCGTACGGCTCCGGGCCCGGCGACGGCGTACCGGGCGGGTAGGAGACGGGCGCGGACGGCTCGTGGGTGTCGGGTGCGGCTCGCGGGTCGTTCGGCGGTGCGAGGTCGTAGGACGTGCGGCCCGGTTCGGCCCGCGGCGGGCCGTACGCCAACGGGCTGAGCCGGTCGAGGAGTTGCTCGGCGCTGGGCCGGTGCGCGGGTGACTTCTCCAGGCAGGCGGCGGCCAGCGGGCGCATCCGCTCGGGCACGGCCGACACGTCGGCCTCGTGGTGGACGGAGCGGTAGACCAGTGCCACCGGAGTGCCGCCGCCGAAGGCGCGGCCGCCCGCCGCCGCGACCAGCACCGCGCCGAGCGCGAAGACGTCGGCGGCGGGACCGACGTCCAGCCCCTCGGCCTGCTCGGGCGCCAGGAAGCCCGGTGTGCCGAAGGCCGTACCGGTGACGGTGAGCCTGGCGTCCTCCATGGCCCGAGCGATGCCGAAGTCCAGCACCCGGGGGCCGTCAGCGGCCATCACGATGTTGCCCGGCTTGAGGTCCCTGTGCACCAGGCCGCAGCCGTGGATCGCCTGCAGGGCCTCGGCGAGCGCCGCCCCCAGGGCGCTCAGCCGCGGCTCGTCCATCGGCCCTTCGGCGGCCAGCAGTTGGGCCAGCGTCGGGCCCGGTACGTAGGCGGTCGCGAGCCAGGGCGCCGCGGCCTCGGGGTCGGCGTCGACCACCTGCGCGGTGTGGAAGCCGCCGACGCTGCGGGCCGCCGCGACCTCGCCCCTGAAGCGGGCCCGGAATCCCGGGTCCGCGGCCAGTTCGGGCCTGACGACCTTCACCGCGACGAGCCGCCCGCCCCGCGAACGGGCCAGCCACACCGTGCCCATGCCGCCCTCGCCGAGCTTGCGCTCGACTCCGTAGCCGCCGATCCGCTCCATCCGGGCCCCTCCCCCATGTCCGACCCCGCGATTATGACGAAGCCCACGTCCCCGCTCCGCACCGCCTCACGCCCTCGTCAGCGGCGTGCAGCGGGACGCGCGGGTGGTTTTCGGACGGCAGGCCCGGGGCGGCGCACGCACTGGGCCGCTTTGGGAGGCGCACGCCTGGACGAACTGCGGCTACCTTCCCGGTAGTCATCGCCTCATCCGAGGTGGTTCGCCGACCAGAGAGGACCCATATGAGTCAGCCAGGGCAACGAGTGGGCGTCGTGGCCGAGTCACGGGCCGGTGAGACGCGGGTGGCGGCCACCGCGGTCACGGTGGCCCAACTGCGCGACCTGGGCTACCAGGTGGTGGTCGAGTCCGGTGCGGGGCTCGGGGCGAGCCTGGACGACGAGGCCTACCGGGCAGCTGGTGCGGACATCGGGAGCCGTACGGAAGCGTGGGGCGCCGACGTCGTCCTCGCGGTCGACGCGCCTTCCGCGGAGGAGATCGCGCTGCTGGCGGACGGCTCGACGCTGATCTCCCTGCTCGGCCCCGCGCAGAATCCCGACCTGCTCGACGCGCTCGCGCGGCGGCCGGTCACCGCGCTCGCGATGGACGCGGTGCCGCGGATCTCCCGCGCCCAGTCGCTCGACGTGCTCAGCTCGATGGCCAACATCGCCGGCTACCGGGCGGTGGTGGAGGCCGCGCACGCCTTCGGGCGGTTCTTCACCGGCCAGGTCACCGCGGCGGGCAAGGTGCCGCCGGCGAAGGTGCTGGTCGCGGGCGCCGGGGTGGCCGGCCTCGCGGCGATCGGCGCGGCAGGCAGCCTCGGGGCGATCGTACGGGCGACCGACCCGCGCCCCGAGGTCGCCGACCAGGTCCGGTCGCTCGGCGGGGAGTTCCTGTCGGTGGAGTCGGCCGAGGCGGAGGTGAGCGCGACCGGCTATGCCAAGGAGATGTCGGACGACTACAACACCCTCGCGGCCGCGCTGTACGCGCGCCAGGCCCCCGAGGTGGACATCGTCATCACCACCGCCCTGATCCCCGGCAGGCCCGCCCCGCTGCTGATCACCGAGGAGATGGTGGCGAGCATGCGGCCGGGCAGCGTGATCGTGGACATGGCCGCGGCGCAGGGCGGCAACGTGGCGGGCACGGTCGCCGGCGAGGTCGTGGTCACCGCCAACCAGGTGACGATCATCGGCTACACCGACCTGGCGTCCCGGCTGCCCGCGCAGGCCTCCCAGCTGTACGGCACCAACCTGGTGAATCTGCTGAAGCTGCTGACCCCGGGCAAGGACGGGCAGTTGGTGCTGGACTTCGACGACGTGGTGCAGCGCTCGGTGACGGTGGTGCGGGACGGTGCGAAGACCTGGCCGCCGCCCCAGGTCCAGGTGTCCGCGGCGCCGGCCGTCGCCGCTGCCGCCCCGGCCGCGGCCGCGGTGGCGCCCCGCAAGGCGGCGTCGCCGGGCCGTACGTACGCGCTGGTGGGGCTGGGCGCGGCGGTGCTGTTCCTGGTGACGGCCTTCGCGCCCGAGCAGTTGATCGGCAACCTGACGGTCTTCGTGCTGGCGATCGTCATCGGCTACTACGTGATCGGCCACGTGCACCACGCCCTGCACACCCCGCTGATGTCGGTGACCAACGCGATCTCCGGCATCATCGTGGTCGGCGCGCTGCTGCAGATCGGGCACGCGCACACCGCGGTGACGGTGCTGTCCTTCGTGGCGGTGCTGCTGGCGTCCATCAACATCTTCGGCGGCTTCGCCGTGACCCGGCGCATGCTCAGCATGTTCGCGAAGGACTGACGGCCATGACTGCATCGACTGCCGCACAGGCGGCCTACGTTGTCGCCGCCCTGCTGTTCATCCTCAGCCTCGCCGGGCTGTCCCGGCACGAGACGTCGCGCTCCGGGGTGGCGTACGGCATCGGCGGTATGGCCATCGCGCTGGTGGCCACCATCGGCCTGGCGTCCCGCAGCATCGCGGCGACCGGGATCGGGCTGCTGGCGCTGGCCATGGTCCTCGGCGCCGGCATCGGCCTGTGGCGGGCCCGCCGGGTCGAGATGACCGGCATGCCGGAACTCATCGCGATACTCCACAGCTTCGTCGGCCTGGCCGCGGTGCTCGTCGGCTGGGACGGCTACCTCGACGTCGAGGCCAAGGGCGCCGCGCAGCACGAGATCGCCGCCGACCTGCTGCGCATCCACCACGCCGAGGTCTTCATCGGCGTCTTCATCGGGGCGGTGACCTTCACCGGTTCGATCATCGCCTTCCTCAAGTTGTCGGCGCGGATCAAGTCGAGCCCGCTGATGCTGCCGGGCCGCAACGCGATCAACCTGGGCGGCCTGGCCGCCTTCGTGGGGCTGACCGTGGCCTTCGTCGTGTCGCCGCACCTGTGGCTGCTGATCGCGGTGACCGCGGTGGCGCTCGCGCTCGGCCTGCATCTGGTGGCGTCCATCGGCGGTGGCGACATGCCGGTGGTCGTCTCGATGCTGAACAGCTACTCGGGGTGGGCGGCGGCCGCGTCGGGCTTCCTGCTCGACAACAACCTGCTGATCGTGACCGGCGCGCTGGTCGGCTCCTCGGGTGCCTATCTGTCGTACATCATGTGCACCGCGATGAACCGGTCGTTCCTCTCGGTGATCGCCGGCGGCTTCGGCGTGGAGACCGGCCCGGCCGACACCACGGAATACGGCGACCACCGGGAGATCAACGCCGAGGACACCGCGAAGCTGCTGCGGGACGCCACCTCGGTGGTCATCACCCCCGGCTACGGCATGGCGGTGGCGCAGGCGCAGTATCCGGTGGCCGACCTGACCCGCAAGCTGCGCGAGCGCGGGGTGGACGTGCGGTTCGGCATCCACCCGGTGGCGGGGCGGCTGCCCGGCCACATGAACGTGCTGCTGGCCGAGGCGAAGGTGCCGTACGACATCGTCCTGGAGATGGATGAGATCAACGACGACCTCGCCGCGACCACGGTGGTGCTGGTCATCGGGGCCAACGACACGGTCAACCCGGCCGCGATCGACGACCCGGGCAGCCCGATCGCGGGCATGCCGGTGCTGCGGGTGTGGGAGGCGGAGAGCGTCATCGTCTTCAAGCGGTCGATGAACCCCGGTTACGCCGGGGTGCAGAACCCGCTGTTCTTCCGGGAGAACAGCCAGATGCTGTTCGGTGACGCCAAGGACCGGGTGGAGGACATCCTGCGGGCGCTGTGAGCCGGGACCCGGCGGGCGGCGGGCGCTGCCGCCGCCCGCCGGCTACGCGAGCGGGCCGAGGCCGCCGGTGAGGGTGGTGCGGGGGATCGGCGGGCGGTCCCACAGGGCGAGGATCTCGTTGACGAGGTCCACGACGGGCAGGAGCGGCCGCCCGCCGTGGACCTCGACGGACGCGGCGGACAGGGAGCGCGGGACCGCCCCGGCGTCGAGCAGCACGCGCCAGTCCTCCGGGCCGAGTTCCAGGAACTCCAGGCCGGTCAGCGCGGCGATCTCCAGCGGGTCGGCGAGCGTGCCGGGGTAGGCGGCCAGCGTCCTGAGCCGGGGCAGTCCGACGACGGGGGCGAGGCTGACCGGAGCGTCGTCCCACACGCCGACGCTCAGCACCTCCAGGTCCGGGTGGACGGCCGCCTCGACGCTGCGCAGCGAACCGGCATTGACCCGGGCGACGGCGGGGGCGCCGTGCGCGTCGGTGCCGGACCCCCATGCGGTGGGCAGGTTCACGACCAGGTCGGTGAGCGAGTCGGCCAGCAGGCAGGCGCCGAGGTTGTCCTCGTGCGGGATGACGACGACCTGCCCGATGTGGCCACCCGGACCGGGTGTCAGGTCGACCGCGAGCCGGTCGCCGCCGCCGTTGTCGCCGAAGGCGATCCAGCCGGGTGAGCCGGCCAGTGCCTGCACCGCGGCGTCGGGCGCGGTGACCGCGGCCTCCATCGCCGCGAACTCCCACCGGGACGGGCGGGACGACGCGTCGGCGACGTACAGCCCGTCCAGCGGGAACAGCTCGCAGCCGACCGCGTCGGCGAAGGCTTCCGCCGCCTCGTGGCCGGCCCGGTCCTGCCACCGCGCCCGGGTCACCCGGTAGAGCGCCGCCAGTTCGGCCGGCAGTGCGACGCCGAGGCGTTTCTCCGCGTCGGCCATCTCCGCGTCGGTGGCGCCGACCGCTTCGGGGATACGTGCGCGCAGCGTCCGCTCCAGCAGCGCGGGATCGGCCGAGGCGGCGGGCGTCGCGCCGGGCACCGGCACGGGCAGGCGGCGCCAGGGCTCGGGGAGCGCGCCCTCGACCAGGGTCATCGACCCCGGATACGCGTTGCCGATGCCGGGCTCCACGGCGGGGCTGGGCCAGAACACGTCGAGCACGGCCGACCCGTCCGGGGAGATGCCGACGGTGAAGGAGACGTGGTCGGTGCCGTCCTCCGCGAGGGCGGCGCGGATCGGCTCCACCGCGTCGAACTCGGGCATGTCGCCGACCTGGAGCGCCTGCCCGGGGCGCGGCCGCCGCGGCCGGGTCGGCAGGCTCCAGCCGCCCCGCCCGATCTGCCCCGCCACCTGGCCGCCGGGCGCGGCGAGCGCGTCCGCGTTGTCCGCCCGCAGCACCCGCAGCAGCGGCTCCCAGGTGGTGAAGTCGTGGAGCGAGGACACGGACGGCCTCCAGCGGGTGGGCGTACACAGCGGGCACGGCGGGCTCGATTATCACCGAGCCGCCGGCGGACCGGCACCGCTCCGCCGAACACCCGGCGCCGGCCACCGGCCGCCCGGCACCGCCCCGCCGCCGCTATCCCGCCGTCACCGCCGGGGGCTACGGCCGCTGCGCCACGAAGACGAATTCCTTGCCCGGCCGGTCCGGCGCGTCGCGCACCTCCCGTACGGCGAAACCCTGCGCGGCGAGGTCCGCCTCGATCTCCGCGCGCTCGCGGAAGCGCAGGGTCGACTCGGAGGTCAGCGTCTGCCCGTCGGCGCCGAAGACGTACGTCCCGCGGAAGGTCACCAGCGGCAGGTCGACCTCGATCAGGTCGTGCCAGGTGCGCACCTCGCCGACGCCGGGGATGTGCGTGACGCGGTAGGAGGCGGCGCGATTCCAGGTCTCCCACGCGCGCCGGGCCGGATCGCGGGATTCGAGGACCAGGTGCCCGCCGGGGCGCAGCGCCCGGTGGGCGCCGGCGAGGGTCCGCTGCCAGGTGCCGGGGGCGGCGACGGCCTGGGCGACATTGCCGGTCATGGTGGCGAGGTCGGCCCGGACCGGCGGCAGCGCGGCGGCGTCGCCGTGGATCCAGCGCACGCGGTCGGCGCCCGGTTTGGCCCGTGCCACCTCGATCGAGGCGCGGGCGGGGTCGACGCCGACGACGCCGATCCCGCGGTCGGCGAGCAGCAGCGCGAGGACACCGGTGCCGCAGCCGATGTCCAGTACCTGCTCGGCGCCGACCTCCGCGGCCAGCGCCAGGTAGGGGTCCAGGTCGCCGCGGTCGGGGTCGAGCGCGTCGTAGATCGCGGCCAGTCGCGGGTGGCCGTACAGCTCCTCGGTCATGGCGGCGAAGATACCGCCGGAGCGTCACTCCCCCGCGTCGATCTCCGGTGGGGAGTCCGGGTCGGGGGCGCTGTCGACCGCGTGCGGGCCGGTGGGCGGTTCGAGGGGCGGCAGGGGGTTGCCGCGGTCGGCGGGGCCGGGGTGGTGCTGGTCTTCGACGAACTGGGTGACGGCTTTCGCGCTGTCGAGCAGCTGGGCCGGGAAGACGATGGTGCTGTTCTTCTCGGCGGCGATCTCGGCCAGGATCTGCAGATTGCGCAGCTGGAGGGCGATCGGGTGGTCGGCGATGACGTCGGCGGCCTCCGCGAGGCGCCCGGCGCTCAGGGCCTCGCCCTCCGCCGCGATGATCTTGGCGCGCTTCTCCCGCTCGGCTTCCGCCTGGCGGGCCATCGCCCGCTGCATGCTGGTGGGCAGCTGGATGTCCTTCAGCTCGACCAGGAAGACCTGCACGCCCCACTGCTCGGTGATGTTGTCCAGGATCTCGCGGATCGCCAGGTTGAGCGTCTGGGTGTCGGTGAGCACCTGGTCGAGCATCGAGCGGCCGACGATGTTGCGGACCGTGGTCTGGGCGATCTGGCCGACCGCCTGGTCGACGTTCTCGATCTCCACGATGGCCTTCACCGAGTCCACCCGGCGGAAGTACGCCACCGCGGCCACGCCGATCGACACGTTGTCCTGGGTGATCACCTGCTGTGACGGGACGGGCATGGTGACCGTGCGCAGGCTCACCTTCCACATCCGGTCGGAGAACGGGATCATGAAGTGGATGCCCGGCTTTCGTACCCCGCGCAGCCGCCCGAGACGGAACACGACCCCGCGCTCGTACTGCCGGACGACGGCGACTCCCAGATTCGGCATGGCCTGCGCCTCCCGATGTCGGCTCCCCTCCAGCATCCCTCGCGATCGCCCGGACCGCGCGCACGGCGGTCCGCGCTGCCGGCCGGGGGGCCGCGGCGCTGGTCGCAGCCGCGGCGCGGTGTCGCCGACCCTCACGCTGCGCAACCGGGACGGGCCGGCCGTACGGTCACGCCGGCGACGCGGAGCAGCCGTAGGGCCCGGCCTCGTCCTGGTCGCCGCCTGCGGCCTCCACCCGGACGACCAGTGCCGCGATGTCGTCGTCGAGTCCGCCGCCGCTGTAACGCAGCAGCTGGTCGTGCAGCAGGTCGAGCAGGCGGCGCGGTGTGACCGCTTCCTGCCCGCGCAGCCAGGTCTGCAGCGGGAAGAAGACGCCGGCGCGGTCGCGGGTCTCGGTGACGCCGTCGGTGTAGAGCAGCAGTTGGTCGCCGGGGACCAGCGGCACCGTGTCGACGGTGTAGCCGCCGCCGAGCAGTCCCGCCATGTTCAGCGGCGGCGAGGCGGCGGTCGGCTCCAGCGCGCTGACGTCCGCGCCGCGCATCAGCAGCGGCGCGGGGTGGCCGCAGTTGACCAGGCCCGCCTCGCCGCCGCCGTGCGGGATCTGGGCGAGCAGCGCGGTGGCGAACCGCTCGGCGGACTCGTCGGTCGGGAAGGAGGCGCTGTAGCGGACCATGCTGGTGTCCAGCCGGCAGGCGAGCGCGGCGAGGTCGGGCTCGTCGTAGGCGGCCTCGCGGAAGGAGTTGACGACCGCGCCGGCCACCCCGACCGCGGACAGGCCCTTGCCGCGGACGTCGCCGATCAGCAGCCGGACGCCGTACGGGGTGTCGACCGCCTCGTAGAGGTCGCCGCCGATCCTGGCCTGCGCGGCGGCGGCCACGTAGAGCGTCTCGATGGACATCCCGCCGATCCGCCGCGGGATCGGCCGCAGGACCACCGACTGGGCGGCGTCGGCGACCGAGCGGACCTGGAGCAGCGCGCGTTCGCGCTGCAGCCTGATGTGGCTGGCGTAGCCGGCCGCCGCGGTGACGGCGGCGATGGCGGCGCCGGTGAAGTAGCCGGCCGACCCGTGGTAGACGAGTTCGAGGGCGACGACCGCGACGAGGGTCAGTGTCCCGAGGCCCACGGTCGCGCCGACCGACCACATCGAGGCGGCGAGCGCGGGTGCGGCGGGCAGCAGCCGGCTGACGGCGACGTCCCTGGGCGTGGCCATGGACGCCACGCCGATCACCACCGTCAGCAGGATCGGCGCCGCACTGGCCCGGCCCGTCCGGCCGGGGGCCGGGCGGCGGCGCCTGCGCTGCTCGATCGTCATCACATCGCCGAGCGTATCGGGGCGAACCGGAAATTCGGCGCTGCCGCCGACGCGGGGCCCCGCCGCGCTGTCCGGTGATGATCCAACTCCCGGCGGCGCCGCATCGTTCCCGTTTCCGCTGTGACAATTGCCCGTCCAGCAGGGCATTCCCGGCGTGGCGGCCGGCGGGTGATACTCCGGTCTCCGCAACGAGAGGAATCGATCATCCATGGCCTCACGGACCATCACCGCCGCGGCTGCCGGCACCCGGCAGCTCGGCGATCTGACGGTGCACCGTATCGGCTTCGGCGCCATGCGCCTGACAGGAAGTGCCGCCTTCGACCTCGGCGTGCCCAGTGACCGCGAGCAGGCGCTCGGGGTGCTGCGGCGGGCGGTCGAGCTGGGCGTCAACCACATCGACACCGCCGCCTTCTACTTCTCCTCGCTCCGCTCGGCGAACGAGCTGATCGGCCGGGCGCTGGCGCCCTATCCCGACGACCTGGTGATCGCCACCAAGGTCGGCCCCGGCCGCGACCCGTCGGGCCAGTGGCTGCCGCTGGCCAGGCCCGACCAGCTGCGCGGCCAGGTCGAGGAGAATCTGCGGCAGCTCGGCCGCGACCATCTGGACCTGGTCAACCTGCGGGTCCTGCCCTCGGTGGCGCTCGCCGAGCACTTCGGCGCACTGGCGGAGCTGCAGGCGGCGGGGCTGATACGCCATCTGGGCGTCTCGAACGTCACCAGCGAGCAGCTCGCCGACGCGCGGGCGGTGGCGCCGGTGGTGTGCGTGCAGAACCTGTTCGGCCTCGACGACCGGCAGCGCAGCGCGGACCTGCTGCGGGAGTGCGGCGAACTGGGCATCGCCTTCGTGCCGTTCTACTCCATCGCGGGCAAGGGCCGGGAGGTCGGCGCGACCGGCGACAGCAGCGAGCAGCTCACGGCGGTCGCCCGCGCGCACGGGGTGTCGCAGGCGCAGGTGAGGCTGGCCTGGACGCTCGGGCAGGGCCCGCACGTGCTGGCCATTCCGGGCACCGGCGACCCCGGCCACCTCGCCGAGAACGTGGCTGCGGGCGCGCTGCGGCTCACCGAGGAGGAGATGGCGCTCCTGAACGCTGCTTGACCCGCCCGGTCCGACAAGTCGTGAATGGACTCATCCGATCTCTCGCCGTTGTTGCGCCCGGTGCAATGACCTCGGACGTCCCGTGAATGCTGCGCTTTGCGGACAATTCGCCGATCTGGTCTGGACTCTTGACGGGATGTTTGTTTCAGCAGTTGAATCCCTGCGTACCTGAAACCGCGCTTTCGGAAGTGCTCAGCGTGGTGCGTGTCATGGGACTGCGCGCACCTTCCCCCACCGCAAGTCAGCCCGAAACAAGCGGATTCCACCGCGGCCGTGGCCATACCCCGCCACGGCCGCGCGCGGGGCACTGGGTTCACCTGTTGAAGTTGAAGCTTGAAGCAGCAGGTCTCCGTGCGCTCAGTCCACCGGCGCGCCCGGCCGACCGCGCCGTGCGCCGCCGTGCGGAGACAGCCATGCCAGTTTCGCGTCGTACGTTCCAGCAGGCGGGGCCGCCGCCGCGGCCCTGGGCACGCTGGGCGCCGCGCATTCCGCGTCGCCGGCCAGCGGACCGGGAGACGTGGTCGACAAGGTCACCGTCGGGTATCAGGGGTGGGTTTGCGTGTATTGGTGATGGTGCGCCCATTGACGCGTGGTGGCACTGGAGTGCCAACGCCGGGCAGGCGCCGTCGCCGTCGAACACCACGATCGTGGCGTGGCCGGATGTGCGGGATTACGCGAAGACGTATCGGACGGGGTATGCGGCGCTGGGGAACGGGCAGCCGGCGAAGCTGTTCTCGTCGTACGACCAGCAGACGGTCGACACGCACTTCCTGTGGCTGCAGCAGAACAACATCGACACCGCGGCGCTCCAGCGCTTCAACCCCACCGGCGGGGAGGGTCCGACCCGGGACGCGATGGCGGTGAAGGTGCGCAGTGCCGCGGAGTCGCACGGGCGGAAGTTCTACATCATGTACGACGTGTCGGACTGGACGACCATGCAGTCGGACATCAAGGCCGACTGGACGAACAAGATGAAGGCGTACACCGCGTCGTCGGCGTACGCGGTGCAGAACGGCAGGCCGGTCGTGTGCATCTGGGGCTTCGGCTTCGCCGACAACCAGCGGCCCTTCAGCGCCGCCGCGTGCCTGGACGTCGTCAACTGGTTCAAGGACCAGGGGTGTTACGTGATCGGCGGGGTGCCGACCTGGTGGCGTACCGGCGACCGGGACTCGCGCGCCGGGTTCTCCGACGTCTACCACGCCTTCCACATGATCAGCCCGTGGATGGTCGGCCGGATCGGCAGCGCCGCCGACGCCGACAACTTCCACAACGTGGCCACCGTGCCCGACATGGCCGAGTGCGCCGCCCACGGCATCGACTACCAGCCCTGCGTCCTGCCCGGCACCCTCAACCTGCGCCAGCGCTCCCACGGCGACTTCATGTGGCGGCAGTTCTACAACATGGCCAGGGCCGGCGTGCAGGGCATCTACATCTCCATGTTCGACGAGTACAACGAGGGCAACCAGATCGCCAAGACCGCCGAGACCCAGGCCTGGACGCCCACCGACTCCGGCCTCCTCGCCCTCGACGAGGACGGCACCGCCTGCTCCGCCGACTACTACCTCCGCCTCACCGGCGACGGCGGCCGCCTGCTCAAAGGCCAGATCGCCCTCACCGCCACCCGCCCCACCAAACCCACCACCGGATCACCCGGCGGGACCCACCACCAGCGTGGTGAGCCTGCGCGCCCGCGCCAACAACCGGTACGTCACCGCAGAAAACGCCGGAGCAGCCGCACTCATCGCCAACCGCCCCACCATCGGCGGCTGGGAACACTTCGACCTCATCACCGGCTGACAAACCCCCCACGGGTGGCAAGGCAGGCGGGCGGGACACCTGGACGCGCCATCCGGGTGACCCGCCCGCACGTCGTGTGGCGCAGGGCCCGCCGCTGGCCGAACGTGGTGGCAATCATGCCCGCGCGCCCGGTGGCGGGAGCATGCCGCCGCCGGCCGAGGAGAGCCATGACCGCCACTGCGAAGCCGGCTGCGGGGTCGCGGAATCTCGTACTCGCGGCAATGATCTTCGCGGTCGCGATGACCTTCATCGACCAGACCATCGTGTCGATCGCGGTGCCAGACATCCAGAGCGAGCTGGGGCTGTCCAACACCGGTGTGCAGTGGGCGGTCAACGCCTATCTGCTGACGCTGGCCGCGCTGTTCGCCTACGGCGGGCGGCTGGCCGACACCGTGGGGCACCGCAAGGTGGTGGTGCTCGGGGTGCTGATCTTCGCGGGCTCCTCGCTGCTGTGCGGGCTGACCCCGAAGGGCGGTGCGGCGCAGGCCTGGATCGTGGTCTTCCGGGCGGTGCAGGGCGCGGGCGGCGCCATCATGTTCCCCGCCGCGCTCGGCATCGTCGTGCAGACCTTCGCGCTGCGGGAGCGCGGCAGGGCGCTGGCCCTCTTCTTCGGCATCGCGGGCGGGCTCACCGCGATCGGGCCGATCCTGGGCGGCTATCTCACCGAGTGGACCTGGCGGGCGATCTTCTGGGTGAACCTCCCCGTCGCCGCGATCGCCCTGGTGCTGATCGCGAAGTCCGAGCCGGTCACCGAGCACCGTCCGGCGCCGATGGACTACCGCGGCCTGGCGCTGATCGCGGCCGGTGTGACGCTCAGCGTGTTCGGCTTCCAGCAGGCCGAGCTGTGGGGCTGGGGCAACCCGGTCATCGGCCTGACGATCGGCGCCGGTGTGCTGCTGCTCGTCGCCTTCGTGCTGGTCGAACTGCGCACACCGGATCCGCTGATGCAGGTGCGGATCTTCCGCGTCAGGGCCTTCCGCTTCGAGAACGCCGTGCTCGGCATCGCCATGCTGACCTTCATCCCGGTCTTCTTCTTCGTCAGCGAATACGCGCAGATCGCGCTCGGCAAGTCCGCTTCGCAGGCGGGCCAGTACCTGCTCTACTTCTTCCTCGGCTTCATCATCGCCTCGCAGCTCGGCGGCCGGATGCTGGACAGGGGCGGCGCCAAGCGCCCGGTGGTGCTCGGCTGCGCGGCCTCCGCGGTGGGCTTCTACCTGTGGGCGGGCAAGGTGACCGGCCTGGACTTCTCCGACCAGACCTGGGCGGTGGTCCTGGCCGGCGCCGGGATGGGCATGATGCTCAGCCCGGCCAGCACCGACGCGGTCAACCGCGCCTCCCGGCTGTCGTACGGCGAGGCCACCGGCATCACGCAGACCGTACGCAACTACGCGGCCTCGCTGGGGCTCGCGGTGCTCGGCACCGTCTCGGTCACCGAATTCCGCAACCACCTGCGGCAGTCGCTGACCGCCCGCGGCGTGCCCGCCTCCCAGGCCGCCGACCAGGCCAGGTCGATCTCGCAGGCGCACTCCACCGCGCAGGGCGGCGGCGGTTCGGTCCCGTCCTTCGTCCGGACGGACTTCGCCGAGTCCACCCGGACGGTGCTCTACTGCATGGCCGGGATCATGGCGGCCGCCGCGGTGGTGGCCTTCCTGGGCCTTCAGGCAGGGCTGCAGCCCGAGCTGTCCGAGGCCGCGGACGGGGGCGACGGCGCCGCCGCGAAGGGCGCCGCCGGCGGGCGGTCGGAGCCGCCGCCGAGGTGACGCGCCGACCGCGCGCCGAGCCCGCGGTCTAAACTCTCCTGGCACCGGCCTGTTCGAGGTGACCGGAGACAGGCCGTCCATGCCCGATCCCGAGGGGTATTCGGCACTTTGATACAGATAGAGTCAGTTACGAAGCGATACCCGGACGGCACGACAGCGGTCGACGACCTGTCGCTGGAGATACCGGACGGCTCGATCACCGTGCTGGTAGGACCGTCGGGATGCGGGAAGACCACCACTTTGCGCATGGTCAACCGGATGGTCGAGCCGACGTCGGGCCGCATCCTGCTGGACGGCTCCGACATCACCGGGCAGCCGGTCAACGCGCTGCGCCGGTCGATGGGCTACGTCATCCAGAACGCCGGCCTCTTCCAGCACCGCACCATCGTGGACAACATCGCGACGGTGCCGCGGATGCTCGGCTGGGACCGCCGCAAGGCCCGCGAGCGCGCCAGGGAGCTGATGGCGCGCGTCGGCCTGGACGAGACACTGGCCAGGCGCTACCCCTACCAGCTCTCCGGCGGGCAGCAACAGCGCGTCGGGGTGGCCAGGGCGCTGGCGGCCGACCCGCCGGTGCTGCTGATGGACGAGCCCTTCTCGGCGGTCGACCCCATCGTCCGCAAGAGCCTGCAGGCCGAGCTCCTGCGTATCCAGCAGGAACTGGGCAAGACGATCGTCTTCGTCACGCATGACATCGACGAGGCCATCAGGATCGGCGACATGATCGCGGTGATGCGGACCGGCGGCCGGCTGGCCCAGTTCGCACCGCCCGCCGAGCTGCTCAGCTCCCCCGCCGACGCCTTCGTCGAGGACTTCCTCGGCACGGACCGCGGCATCAGGCGGCTGTCGTTCTTCTCCTCCGACGGCCTGGAACTGGACAAGGGCCCCATCGTCGCGGTGGACGCCGACGCCGAGCAGGTGGCGCGCGGCGCCGCGGCCGGGGCGCCGTATCTGCTGCTCACCGACGCCGAGGGCAAGCCGCTCGGCTGGGTGGCGCCGCAGGACGCGGCGGGCGGCGCCGACAAGGTCGCGGTGGGCCGGCTGCTGCCCTTCGGGCGGCCGTTCGCGGCCGGGCGCGAGTCGCTGCGGGACGCGCTGGACTGCGCGGTGCTCTCCCCCACCGGGTGGGCCGTCGCGGTGGACGGCGAGGGGAAGGCGGTCGGGGTGGTCTCCCAGGAGACGATCGGCGCCGCCATCCGCAGCGCACACGCGGGGCACCAGGGCGGCGACACCGACCGGGACGCCTTCACCAAGGCCGGGGCGGCCACATGAGCGGCGCCGGCTTCTTCGACATACCCAGCGACCTGCAGAGCTCCTACCTCGGCCTGATCGGCGTGCACATCGAGGAGGCGCTGATCCCGGTCGCGATCGGGCTGGCGATCGCGCTGCCGCTCGGCCAGTTGTGCGTGCGCTTCTCCTGGCTGTACGCACCGGTGCTGTGGGTCACCACCGTGCTGTACGCGATCCCGTCGCTGGCCTTCTTCATCTTCCTCATCGACTACACCGGGGCGACCCGCACCACGGTGATGATCCCGCTGACCGTCTACAGCCTGGTGCTGCTGGTCCCGGCCATCGTCGACGGCGTCAGATCGGTGCCGCAGGAGACCCTGTCGGCGGCCACCGCCATGGGCTTCGGACCCGTACAGCGCTATCTGAAGATCCAGCTGCCCATCGCGGTCCCGGCGATCATCGCCGGGCTGCGGGTCGCCGTGGCGTCCAGCATCTCGCTGGTCAGCATCGGGGCGCTGATCGGCAACCAGGGGGCGCTGGGCAACCTGCTCCAGGACGCCATCCTCTACCACCGCTCCAACCTCGCGGTGAACTCGGTGGTCACCACCGCCGCGCTCGCGATCCTGCTGGACATCGCGCTGGTGCTGCTGCGGATGGCGCTGACCCCGTGGATGCCGCGCAGCGACCGGGCGGCCCGCCGCGCGGCACGCACCGCGGCGGTCGAGCCCACGGCCCGGCCCGCCCTGGAGGACACCACCGTATGAGCATCTTGCAGTTCATCAGCGACTTCTTCCGGGACAGCGCGCACTGGCACGGCCAGACCGGCATCCCGCACCGGCTGCTGGAACACCTGCAGTATTCCTTCATGGCGCTGGGCATCGCGGCGGGCATCGCCCTGCCGGTGGGCCTGATCACCGGCCACACCGGCCGCGGCGGCAACGCGCTGGCGCTGATCGCCACCGCGGCCCGCGCACTGCCGAGTTACGGGCTGCTGGTGCTGATGTTCTTCTGGCTGGGCATCGGGCTCACGCCGGTGATGATCCCGCTGGTCGCCCTGGCCGTACCGCCGATCCTGGTGAATTCCTACGAGGCGATGCGCACCGTCGAGCCCTCGCCGGTCGACGCGGCCCGCGGGATGGGCATGGGGCCGGTCGCGGTGCTCTTCCAGGTCGAACTGCCGGTCGCGCTGCCGCTGATCCTCAGCGGGCTGCGGTCCGCGGCGATCCAGGTCGTCTCCACCACCGCCATCGCCGCGACCGTCTCGCTCGGCGGTCTCGGACGGTTCGTCGTCGACGGGCTCTACCAGCGCAACTACGAGATCGTGGTGGGCGGCGCGACGCTGATCGCGGGTCTGGCGCTCGCCATGATCGCACTCTTCTGGCTGGTCGGGCGGCTGGCCGTCTCCCCCGGGGTGCGGGGCGGCCGTTGATCGGCGAACCCCTGGTTTGTGAACACCGTGTATCGATACCTATCAGTGACCATGCTGGCCTTGACTCGGTTTGAGCCCGCTGGCTTGGATCAGTTGAAGTACGGAACCGACGTTTCGATGTCAACTGAACGCCATCCGAACCCTCAGCCCCGGAAGCGGGAATCGTGATTTCACACACGAAGAGCACCACCGGCCCTCGACACCTCAGCGTGACGGCGATAATGATCGCCGCCGCCACGGCCGCGGCGCTGCTCGCGGGCTGTTCGTCATCCTCCGACTCCTCGTCGGACTCGTCCTCGGACGGCGGCGGCAAACCCAAGGACCCACTGGCGGCACCGCCGGCAGCAGGCGACACCGTCGTCGTCGGCTCCAACAACTTCGCCGAGAGCGTCCTGCTCATGGACGTCTACGGCGAGGCGCTCAAGGCCAAGGGCGTCAAGGTCGACTACAAGCCGAACATCGGCACCCGGGAGGTCACCTACGGACTGGTCAAGAACGGCTCGGTGACGGTGCTGCCGGAGTACAACGGCTCGCTCCTGGCCTACCTCGACAAGTCCGCGGCGCCGACCACGGTGGAGGCCGCCACGGCGGCGATCGAGGCGAAGCTGGACCCGAAGCTGACGATGCTCGACCCCGCGGCGGCCGAGGACAAGGACTCCGTGACGGTCAACGCGGCGACCGCCGCGAAATACCACCTGACGGCCGAGTCCACCATCGCCGACCTGGCGAAGGTCGGTTCCCAGATCACCGTCGGCGGCTCCCCGGAGTTCCAGACCCGGCAGCAGGGCCTGCTCGGCCTGAAGTCCCAGTACGGCCTGGTCCCCAAGTCGTTCAAGCCGCTCGACGCGGGCGGCCCGCTGACGGTCGCGGCGCTGAAGAACAACGACGTCCAGGCCGCTGACGTCTTCAGCACCGACGCGTCGGTGGCGCGGGAGAAGTTCGTGGTCCTGCTGGACCCGAAGAAGCTGTTCGGCTTCGCGAACGTCCAGCCCATGGTCTCCAAGACCGGCCTGTCGCCCGCGGGCGTGGCCGCGCTGAACGCGGTGTCGGCGAAGCTCGACACCAAGGCACTGCTCGACCTGGACGACCAGGTGCAGAACCAGAAGAAGGACCCGCTGGACGTCGCCCAGGCCTGGCTGAAGTCGGTCGGCCTGAGCTGATTCCCGCCCCCTTCGCGCCGGGCCGGTCCGCGAGGACCGGCCCGGCGCGGTGCTGAGCGGGCCGCGTCGCGGGCGGTCAGCGGGCCGTCGCTCGGGGCGGCGGGGCGGGCGTGGTGACGGTGCCGAGCGTATGGGTGAGCAGCGCCAGCGCGGCCTCGGCGGCGCTGCCCGCCTCCGCCGTCGCGACGACCAGTCGCGGCCCCTGGCCCGCCGGGCTCTGCAAGGTCTGCTGGGTCAGCGTCAGCGGGCCCACCAGAGGGTGGCGCAGCTCGTAGTCGGCCGTGTCGCACGGTACGACGCGGTGGTCGGCCCACCAGCGGGCGAAGTCGGGGCTGCGCATGGCCAGCTCGCCGATCAGCGCGGCCGTCTCCGGGTCGTCCGGGTATCCGGCCGCGGTCTGCCGGAGCCCGCCGACCACGGCCTTCGCCTTGTCCTCCCAGCGGGTGTAGAGGTCCCGGGTGTGCGCGTCGAGGAAGACCAGCCGTGCCATGTTCGGGCGCGTCGCGGGCGTCTCGGGGGCGGCGGAGTCGAGGTGGCCGGCGAGGAGGGCGTGCCCGGTGCGGTTCCAGGCGAGCACATCGGTGCGGCGGCCCAGCACCAGGGCCGGGGTGTCGCCGAGCGCGGTGAGCAGTGCCCGGGTCGCGGCGGACATCCGCTCGGGCCTGGGCCGCGGCGTCCGGCGCCTGCGGGGAAGCTCGGCCAGCAGGTGCAGATGGGCCCGCTCCGAGTCGTCGAGCCGCAGCGCGGTCGCGAGGGCGTCCAGGATCTCGGGCGAGGCATTGTGCGACTGGCCCTGTTCGAGACGCGCGTAGTAGGGCGCGCTGACGCCGGCGAGCAGGGCCAGTTCCTCCCTGCGCAGGCCGGGCACGCGCCGCCGGTCGCCGTAGGTCGGCAGGCCGACGTCGGCGGGACTCAGCCGGCCCCTGCGGGCCTGGAGGAAGTCGGCGAGCTGCCCGTGTGCGTTCATACCGTCCAGTGTCGCCGGGGCCGGCCCGCTCTGCCGCACCCTGCCGGGGTGCGGCAGGTCCGTCCGGCCGTTGCCGCGACTGCCGCGACGCCCCGCGACGCGGAGGGGCTGCGGTGGGCGACCGGCCGGCCGATTCCCGCTGCCCGGCGGTACATTGACCTGGTGACGTCGACACCGAGGGAACTTCCGCCGCAGCTGACCCAGGAGGAGCGGGACACCGCGGTACGGCGGCTCCAGGACGCCTTCGCCGAGGGGCATCTCACGCACGAGGAGATGGACCAGGGGCTGACGACCGCCCTGGCGGCGCGGACCCGGGGCGAGTTGGCGCCGGTGCTTGAGCGGCTGCCCGCCGGGCCCGCCGACACGAGCCTGGAGATCACGGCCAGGAACGGCCGTATCAGCCGGGGTGCCGGGTGGCGGGCGCCGCGCACGCTGCGGATCACCAGCGAATACGGCAGCGTCGAGCTCGACCTTGCTCGGGCCGCCGTCGGGCACCCGGTGATCGACATCGAACTGCAGCTGGACTACGGCTCGGCCAAGCTCCTGCTGCCGCGTGACGCCACGGTCGACATCGACGGCCTGGCCTGCGAGTGGAAGCAGCCGGTGCACAAGGTTCCCCGCCGCGGCGGCTCCGCGGGCGGGCTCCAGGTCCGCCTCACCGGCCGCATGGGCTTCGGCCGGCTGAAGATCCGCCACCAGCGCTGACGGGGGCCGGGCCGGTCCGGCACAGCCGTCAGCAGGGGCTGGGCGGCTCCTCCTCGGCCGGCTCCTTGCGGCGGTGCAGCAGGCGGCCGTGGGCGGCCTCCGCGTGGGTGACGACGTAGACGTCGATGTCCTCGCCGGAGCCCTCGATGAGGGTCTCGCCGAAGCCGCGGGAGAACAGCCTCTTGAGCCGGCCGCGCCGGGTGGCGCCGATCAGGATGTGGCTGGCGTTGGCGTCGCGGGCGAAGTCGAGGACGGTGCGGGCGGGGTCGTCGCCGGTGACGATGTGGTAGACGCCGCCCAGCTCCTCGACCAGCTCGCGCTGGCGGGCCAGGAAGGGCGACGTGGCCGGTCCAGACCCGTCGTCGCGTTCGGCGTGCACGGCGAGCAGCTCGCCGCCCGCGCCGCGTGACGCGGCGCGTTTGCCGCGCCGGATGAGCGTGTCGCCCTCGGGGCCGCCGGACAGCGCGACCAGGACGCGCTCACGGGTCGACCAGGTCTGCCGGATGCCGTGGTCGCCGCGGTAGCGCAGCACCGCCTCCTCGACGCGGTCGGCCGCCCACAGCAGGGCGATCTCGCGCAGGGCGCTGAGGTTTCCGGCCCGGAAGTAGTTCGACAGGGCGGCCTGGACCTTGTCGGGCGCGTAGATGTTGCCGTGGGACATCCGGCGGCGCAGCGCCTCCGCGGACATGTCGACCAGCTCGATCTGGTCGGCGCCGCGGACCACGTCGTCGGGGACGGTCTCGTGCTGGGTGACGCCGGTGATGTTGCGTACGACGTCGTTGAGCGACTCCAGGTGCTGGATGTTGACGGTGGAGATCACGTCGATCCCGGCGGCCAGCAGCTCCGCCACGTCCTGCCAGCGCTTGGCGTGGCGGCTGCCGGGGATGTTGGTGTGGGCCAGCTCGTCGACCAGGGCCACCTGCGGGTGGCGGGCGAGGACGGCGTCGAGGTCCATCTCGGTGAAGGTGCAGTCGCGGTAGGTCATCGTCCGGCGCGGCACCGCCTCCAGGCCCTCGGCCATGGCGCGGGTCAGGGCCCTTCCGTAGTCCTCGACGAAGGCGATGACCACGTCGGTGTCGCGGTCGGCGCGGCGGTGGCCCTCGCAGAGCATGTCGTATGTCTTGCCCACGCCGGGTGCCGCCCCGAGGTAGACCCGCAGCATGCCGCGCACGGCCACTCCTTCCCGGCGAGCCGGCCCCCCTTCCATCATCGTCCACACCCGGCGCTCGCGGCGCCCTCAGACCAGGGCGCCCTCGAAGGCGGCGGGTGCGGCCGCCGGCAGCGACACCACCATCGTCAGGCCGCCGCCCGGGGTGTCCTCGGGGGTGAGCGTGCCGCCCATGGCCTCGGTCAGGCCCCGGGACAGGGCGAGGCCGAGGCCCAGGCCGGTGGAGTTGTCGGTGTCGCCCATCCGCTGGAAGGCCTCGAAGACCCGGTCGCGGTCCTCGGCCCGCAGCCCGGGGCCCTGGTCGATGACCCGCAGCTCCACCCTGTCGTCCAGCGCACTGGCGCTGACCAGCACTTTCCTGCCGGACGGAGTGTGCCGTACGGCGTTGGTCACCAGGTTGGCGACGACCCGCTCCAGCAGCGGCGGGTCCGCGAGGATGTCGGCGGCGCCGGTGACGCCCTGGGTGACGACGGGGACGGCGCTCTCGGGGAGGCTGTCCAGGGCCAGCGGGAGGACTTCGGCGAGCGCGGTCGGCTGGAGGTTCAAGGTGAGGGCGCCGGCCTGGAGGCGGCTCATGTCGAGCAGGTTGTCGACCAGGCGGTTGAGCCGGGCGAGCGACTCCTCTGCGGTGGCGAGCAGCTCGTCGCGGTCCTCGTCGCTGAAGGCGACGTCCCGGCTGCGCAGGCTGCTGACGGCCGCCCAGCCGCTCGCGATGGGGGTGCGCAGGTCGTGGCTGACGGCGGCGAGCAGCGCGGTACGCATCCGGTCGGCGGCCTTGACCGGCTCGACCTCGGCGGCGGCCTCGGCCAGCCGGGCGCGTTCCAGGGCGGCGGCGACATGGCCGGCGAAGGCGACGAGGACCCGGCGCTCGGAGGCGGCGAGGCGGCGGCCGCGCAGCACGAGGACGTCGTCGGGGCCGACCGGCGCCACCACCGCGTCCGCGTCGGCGTCCGCCGCGCCGTGGTCGTGGTCGGCGCGGCGGGCCAGCTCGGCCGAGTCCATGCCGAACGCCTCCCGCGTACGGTGCAGCAGCACCTCGACCGTCTGGTCGCCGCGCAGGATGCTGCCCGCGACGGAGGACAGCGTCTCGGCCTCCGCGGTGGCGTTCGCCGCCCGCCGGGACAGCCGCAGCGACTGGTCCACGACGGTGGCGACGGTGACGGCCACGACGGCGAAGACGGCGAGCGCGAGGACGTTGTTGGTCTCGCCGATGGTGAAGCGGTGGATCGGCGGGATGAAGAACCAGTTGAGCAGCAGCGAGGCGGTGATCGAGGCGAGCAGGGCGGAGACGACGCCTCCTATGCAGGCCACGCCGACCACCGCGAGCAGGAACAGCAGGGCGTCGGTGGTGAGGTTGAGGCTGCCGCGGGTGTGGCTGAGCAGGACGGTGAGCAGGACCGGGAGGACCAGGCCGGCCGGCGGGCCCGCGACCTTCCGCACCCTCGGCAGGCCGCTGCTGGGGGTGGGCAGCAGCCGGCCGCGGCGGGCCCGCTCGTGGGTGACCATGTGGACGTCGATGTCACCCGACAGCTCCACGGTGGTCTCGCCGACGCCCCGGCCGGTCAGGAAGTGCGCGAGCCTGCCGCGGCGGCTGGTGCCCATGACCAGCTGGGTGGCGCTCTCGGCGCGGGCGAAGTCCAGCAGCGCGGTGGGGATGTGGTCGCCGACGACCGAGTGGAAGGTGCCGCCGAGCGACTCGACCAGCGCCCGCTGCCTGGCCAGCGCCGCCGGTGAGGCGTCCGCCAGCCCGTCGCTGCGGGCGATGTGCACCGCGAGGACGTCCCCGCCCGCGGATCGGTCGGCGATACGGGCGGCCCTGCGGATCAGCGTCTCGCCCTCGGGCCCGCCGGTCAGGGCCACCACGACCCGCTCGCGGGTCTCCCACACTCCCCCTATGCCGTGCTCAGAGCGGTATTTCTGCAGGGCCTCGTCCACCCGCCCGGCCACCCACAGCAGCGCCAGCTCGCGCAGCGCGGTGAGATTGCCGACCCGGAAGTAGTTCGAGAGCGCGGCGTCGACCTTCTCCGCGGCGTAGACGTTGCCGTGGGCCATCCGGCGGCGCAGCGCCTCGGCGGGCATGTCGACCAGCTCGATCTGGTGGGCGCGGCGGACGACCTCGTCGGGCACGGTCTCGCGCTGCGGCACGCCGGTGATCTTCTGGACGACGTCGTTGAGCGATTCCAGGTGCTGGATGTTGACGGTGGTGATGACGTCGATGCCCGCCGCGAGCAGCTCGTCGATGTCCTCCCAGCGCTTGGCGTGCCGGCCGCCGGGCACGTTGCTGTGCGGCAGTTCGTCGACGAGGGCGAGTTGCGGGGCGCGTTCCAGGACCGCGTCGGTGTCCATCTCGGTGAAGGACGTGCCGCGGTAGTCGCGTACGGCTCGGGGCAGGACCTCCAGGCCGGACAGCATGTCCTCGGTGTGCGGGCGCTTGTGGCACTCCACGAAGGCGACGACGACGTCGGTGCCGCGCTCCGCCCTGCGCCGCCCCTCGTCGAGCATGCGGTAGGTCTTGCCCACGCCGGGGGCGGCGCCGAGGAAGACCTTCAGCCGGCCGGGCCTGCCGTCGCGCGGCGGGCCGTCGGAGCGGCGGGGGGCGGGGGGAAGTGCGTCAGGCGTCATACGGCGCCCTCCTTGCCGGCGTTCGGGTTTCCGGTGGTCATGCGGTCCTGTCGAGGGCCACGTTGAGGTCGAGCACGTTGACGTACTTCTGGCCGAGGAAGCCCAGCACCCGGCCGTGCGTATTGCCGGCGACCAGCTTGCGTACGGCGTCGGCCGGCAGGCCGCGGGCCTTGGCGACCCGGTTGACCTGCTCGTAGGCGTAAGCGGTGGAGATGTCGGGGTCGAGGCCGGAGCCGGAGGCCGTCAGGGCGTCCGGGGGTACGTCCTCGGGGCTGACGCCGTCGAAGGCGGCGACGTCGTGGCGGCGCTGCGCGATCGCCTTGATCAGGTCGGGGTTGTTCGGCCCGAGGTTGGACGCGCCCGAGGCCAGCGGGTCGTAGGAGCCCGCCGAGGGGCGCGGCTGGAAATACCTCGGGTCGGGCCTGGCGGCTTCGTCCGGGTCGTCGGGGTCCTTCTTCGGCAGGTCGAAGTTCTGGCCGAGCAGGCTGGAGCCGACGACCCTTCCGTCGTGGTGGACGAGGGAGCCGTTGGCCTGGTGGCCGAACGCGGCCTGCGCGATGCCGGTGACGGCCAGCGGGTAGAGCACGCCGGTGATCACACTGAGCACCAGCAGCATCCGCAGCGCCGACAGGTGGCGGCGGACCACGGCGGGAAGGGAACGGGACATGGAGGTCGCCTTCTGTCGTCGGTCAGCGCAGGCCGGGGATGAACTGGATGACCAGGTCGATGACTTTGATGCCGGCGAAGGGCAGCACCAGTCCCCCGAGGCCGTACACCCAGATGTTGCGGTTCAGCAGTGCGGCCGCCGACGAGGGCCGGTAGCGCACCCCGCGCAGCGCCAGCGGGATCAGCGCGATGATGATCAGCGCGTTGAAGATGATCGCGGAGGAGATCGCCGACGTCGGGCTGTGCAGCTTCATGATGTTGAGCTTGTCCAGGCCCGGATGGACGACGGCGAACATGGCGGGGATGATCGCGAAGTATTTCGCGACGTCGTTGGCGATCGAGAAGGTCGTCAGCGCGCCCCGGGTGATGAGCAGCTGCTTGCCGATCTCGACGATCTCGATCAGCTTGGTGGGGTTGGAGTCCAGGTCCACCATGTTCCCGGCCTCTTTCGCGGCCGAGGTGCCGGTGTTCATGGCCACGCCGACGTCCGCCTGGGCCAGCGCGGGCGCGTCGTTCGTACCGTCGCCGGTCATCGCGACCAGCTTGCCGCCGGCCTGCTCCCGCTTGATCAGCGCCATCTTGTCCTCGGGGGTGGCCTCGGCGAGGAAGTCGTCCACGCCCGCCTCCTCCGCGATGGCCCTGGCGGTCATGGGGTTGTCGCCGGTGATCATCACCGTGCGGATGCCCATCCGGCGCAGCTCGTCGAAGCGCTCGCGCATCCCGGCCTTGACGACGTCCTTCAGATTGATCACGCCGAGGACGGTGGCCGTCACCTCGCCGTCGCGCCGGACGACCTCGCCCACCACCAGCGGGGTGCCGCCGCTGGCCGCGATGGAGTCGACCATGGGGCCGGCGTCCAGGGTGGGGTGGCCGCCGTTGTCGCGGATCCACTGCATGACGGCGGTCGCGGCGCCCTTGCGGAGGCTGCGGTGGTCGCCGTCCTCGACCAGGTCGACACCGCTCATCCGGGTCTGCGCGGTGAAGGGCACGAATTCGGCGTGCCCGCCCAGCTCCCGACCCCGCAGGCCGTGTTTCTCCTTGGCCAGCACCACGATGGAGCGGCCCTCGGGGGTCTCGTCGGACAGCGACGAGAGCTGTGCGGCGTCGGCGAGCTCCTCGATCCTGATCCCGCTCACCGGCAGGAATTCCGCCGCCTGGCGGTTGCCCAGGGTGATGGTGCCGGTCTTGTCCAGCAGCAATGTGTTGACGTCGCCCGCGGCCTCGACCGCGCGCCCGCTCATCGCCAGGACGTTGCGCTGCACCAGCCGGTCCATGCCCGCGATGCCGATGGCGGACAGCAGCGCGCCGATCGTGGTGGGGATCAGCGCGACCACCAGGGCGACCAGGACGACGAGCGACTGCTCGGCCCCGGCGAAGATCGCGAACGGCTGGAGGGTGACCACCGCGAGCAGGAAGACCACGGTCAGCGAGGCGAGCAGGATGTTCAGCGCGATCTCGTTGGGCGTCTTCTGCCGGGCCGCCCCTTCGACCAGGGCGATCATGCGGTCGATGAAGGTTTCGCCCGGCTTGGACGTGATCTTGACGACGATCCGGTCCGAGAGGACCTTCGTGCCGCCGGTGACCGCGGAGCGGTCGCCGCCGGACTCGCGGATGACGGGCGCGGACTCGCCGGTGATCGCCGACTCGTCCACCGACGCCACACCTTCGACCACGTCACCGTCGCCGGGGATGGTCTGGCCGGCCTCGACCACCACGTGGTCGCCCAGTTTCAGGGTGGCGGCGGCTGCTTCCTCCTCCTGCACGTCCTCGGCGCCCGGCCGCCATCCGGTCAGGCGGCGCGCGGACGTCTCCGTCTTCGTCTTGCGCAGCGTCTCGGCCTGCGCCTTGCCACGCCCCTCGGCGACGGCCTCGGCCAAGTTGGCGAAGACCACCGTCAGCCACAGCCACACCGTGATCACCCAGGAGAAGACGCTGGGGTCCTTGATGGCCGAGGCCGTGGTCAGCGCGGCGCCGACCTCGACCACGAACATCACCGGGTTCTTGACCATGACCCGCGGGTCGATCTTCCGGACGGCGTCCGGCAGGGAGGTGAGCAGCTGCTTCGGGTCCAGCAGCCCGCCCGACACCCGGTGCGCCTGCGGTTGCGCGGTCGGCCCGCCCCCGGGGGACGACGGGGACGGCTCGGTGGGGAGGGACATCAGTGCAGGCCTTCCGCGAGCGGACCCAGCGCGAGCGCGGGGAAATAGGTGAGGCCGACGACGATCACGACCACGCCGGCCAACAGGCCGACGAACTGCGGCCGGTGGGTGGGCAGCGTCCCCGCGGTGACCGGGACCGGCTGCTGTCCGGCCAGCGAACCCGCCAGTGCCAGCACGAAGATCATCGGCAGGAAGCGGCCGAAGAGCATCGCCAGGCCGAGGGCCGTGTTCCACCAGTCCGAGGTCACTGTCAGACCGGCGAAGGCGGAGCCGTTGTTGTTGGCCGCGGAGGTGAAGGCGTAGAGGACCTCGGAGAAGCCGTGCGGCCCGGAGTTGAGCATCGAGGCCCGCTCGCCTTTGAACGACATCGCGGTGCCCGTGCCGATGAGGACGACCGCGGGGGTGGCCAGGATGTAGAGGGAGGCGAACTTCATCTCCCGCGCGCCCAGCTTCTTGCCCAGGTATTCCGGGGTGCGGCCGACCATCAGACCGGCCACGAAGACCGCGATGATCGCCAGGATCAAGATGCCGTAGAGACCCGAGCCCGTACCACCGGGGGCGATCTCGCCGAGCATCATGTTGAAGATCGTCATCCCGCCGCCGCCGGGCGAGAACGAGTCGTGGAAGGAGTTCACCGCACCGGTGGAGGTCAGTGTCGTGGAGGCGGCGAAGAGGGCCGAGGCCCAGATGCCGAACCGCTGCTCCTTGCCCTCCAGCATCCCGCCCGCCGCGTGGCCCGCGGTGCTGCTCACGCTGTGCAGCTCGTTGACGGTGATCAGCGTGACCGAGGCCGCCCAGATCAGGCCCATCACGGCCAGGATCGCGTAGCCCTGCCGGTGGTCGCCGACCATCTTGCCGAAGGTCCGCGGCAGGGAGAACGAGATCGCCAGCAGGAGGTAGATCTCCAGGATGCTGGTGAAGCCGTTGGGGTTCTCGAAGGGGTGGGCGGAGTTGGCGTTGTAGAAGCCGCCGCCGTTGGTGCCCAGCTCCTTGATGGCCTCCTGCGAGGCCACCGGGCCGCCGGTCAGCGACTGCTTGTCGCCGATCAGGGTGCCGATCTCGTGGATGCCGTGGAAGTTCTGGATCGCACCGGCCGCGACGAGCACGATCGCGAAGACGAAAGCCACCGGCAGCAGCAGCCGCACCACGATCCGGGTCAGGTCGACCCAGAAGTTGCCCACCCGGTCGGTGCGCTTGCGCGTGAACCCGCGGATCAGCGCGGCGACCACCGCGATACCCACCGCGGCCGACACGAAGTTCTGCACCGCGAGCCCGGCCATCTGGACCAGATGGCCCATCGTGACCTCACCGCTGTACGACTGCCAGTTGGTGTTCGTCACGAACGAAGCGGCGGTGTTGAAGGCCGTGCCCGGCGGCACCGCCTTCATCCCGATGGCGAGCAGGAAGTGGTTCTGCAACCGCTGGAAGCCGTAGAGGAAGAGGACGGAGACGGCCGAGAAGGCCAGCACGCTGCGCAGGTAGACGGGCCAGCGCTGGTCGGCGTTCGCGTCCACCCCGCCGAGCCGGTAGAGGACCTTCTCCACCGCCAGGTGCCTGCCGGTGGTGAGGATACGGGCGATGTAGTCGCCCAGCGGACGGTAGGTCAGCGCCAGCGCCGCGACCAGGACGAGGATCTGGAGCCAGCCCGCGAGAGTGTCGTCCATCTAGAACTTCTCCGGGAAGATCAGGGCCAGCACGAGGTAGACGAGCAGCAGGCAGGCCACCACGAGGCCCGCGATGTTCTCCCCGGTCACAGCCGCTCCACCCCCTTGACGACCAGGGTGATGACGGCGAAGACGGCGACGATGATCGCGAGGAATGCGATATCTGGCATGCGCGGGTCACCCCGGAGGTCGTGGGGAAGGAAGCGGCGAGGCGGCACCGGCACTTCCCGGCACGCGCCGTCATCCAACCTGCCGCATCGACCCCGCTCAGCCGCGTTAGCGCACCCCTGACGCCGCCGAACGGCCTATTGACGTCATCTTGACGCCGATCGCTTCCCCGACCCGCGCCGCGCACCCGGCGGGGCCGCTTCCCGGTGATCCCGTGCGCGGTGTCGACGGGGCGTCAACAGGCCGTCGAGCCATGCCAGTAGGCGGCCCCCACGCCGTCGGCCTCGTCGCCCGCACCGTCTGAGCCCCGGCCGTCAGGCGGCGCGTTCGCGGAGGGGGCGGCGGCGCAGGGCCGCGTCGAGCAGGGCAGGGGGCGCGTAGTCCTGGTCGAGGGAGCCGACCTCGGTGCCGGGCGGGACGATCTCGTCGATCCGGTCGAGGACGTCGTCGCCGAGGACGACGTCGAGGCCGTCGAGGAGGTCGTCGAGGTGGCTCATCGTGCGGGGTCCGATGAGCGCGCTGGTCACGCCGGGGTGCGCGATGGTGAACGCCATGGCGAGGTGGGTCATCGGCATGCCCGCCTCGGCGGCGACGGGGATGAGCTGTTCGACGGCGTCGATGCGGCGCTCGTCGCTGACGTGCGTCAGGAAGCGGGCCCGGCGCAGGTCGTTCTGCTGGTTCCTGCGGACCCGGCCGGTCAGGAGTCCCTGGGCGAACGGGCCCCAGACGAGGGTGCCCATGCCGTAGCGCTGCGTGACGGGCAGGACTTCGCGCTCGATGCGGCGGTTGAGGAGGGAGTAGGGCGGCTGCTCGGTGCGGAAGCGCTCCAGGCCGCGCCGCTCGGCCGCCCACTGCGCTTCGACGATGTCGGACGCCGGGGCCGTCGAGGTACCGATGGCGCGGACCTTCCCGCTGCGGACCAGGTCCGTCAGGGCGGAGAGGGTCTCCTCGACGTCGGTGGTCGGGTCGGGCCGGTGGATCTGGTAAAGGTCGATGTGGTCGGTCCGCAGGCGGCGCAGGGAGTCCTCGACGGCCCTGGTGATCCAGCGGCGGGAGGCGCCCTGCCGGTTGGGGTCGTCGCCCGTCGGGCGGCCCACCTTGGTGGCCAGCACGACATTGTCGCGGCGCCCCTGGAGCGCCTTGCCGACGATCTCCTCGGAGTCGCCGTAGGCGTCGGCGGTGTCGACGAGGTTGATGCCCGCGTCGAGCGCCTTGTGGATGATGCGGATCGAGTCCTCCTGGCGGGGATTGCCGATGGACGTGGCGAACATCAGCGTGCCCAGCGCATAAGGACTGACCTTGATGCCGGTGCGGCCGAGCGTGCGGTACTGCATGTCTGCCTCCTGCGGAGTGGGCCGCACCCCGGCGGATGCCCTACGCTCGGGAGCGAAACGGAAAAGCTTTCCGCTTGATTCGACTATACGGAAAGCCTTTCCGGTTATGCAACCGGAGGAGGGGACCCGTGTCCGAGAAGGCGGCACCACCCGCGGGCGGCGCGCCGCGCCCGCTGCGCGCCGACGCCCGGCGCAATATCACGGCGCTGCTCGACGCCGCGAAGCAGGTCTTCGACACCTCGGGGGTAGACGCGCCCGCCAAGGAGATCACCGACCTGGCCGGCGTGGGGGTGGGGACGCTCTACCGCCACTTCCCCCAGCGCTCCGACCTCGTCAAGGCCGTGGTGCAGAGCAACATCGACGCCTGCGCCGCCGCCGGACCCCGGCTCGGCGCCGCGCACGAGCCTGCCGAGGCGCTGGCGGCTTGGCTCCGGCAGTACACCGAACTCCTGGGCACCAAGCGCGGACTCGCCTCGGCGCTGCACTCGGGCGATCCGGCCTACGAGGCCCTGCCCGGCTACTTCCTGGACAGGCTCACCCCCGCCCTCACCGCGCTGCTCGACGCCGCGGCGGCGAGCGGCGCGGTCCGCGACGACGTCGGCGCCCGCGACCTGCTCTTCGCCATCGCCCATCTGTGCCTGCCCGTCCCCGGCGAGGACGCCGGCCACAGCCGGCGCATGGTGGGCGTCCTGATCGACGGCCTGCGCAGGAGCCCCCGGCAGCAGTCCTGACCGCGGCGCCCGCGGGCGGCCGGGAACGCCGTGAGGGCACCGCCGGTGTCCCGGCGGTGCCCTCACGGCGGACGGCGGTCAGTGCCTGGCGCGGGAGGTGAGCAGGGAGTCGCGGATCTCGCCGGCGCGGATGGCGGTGGTGGACAGCAGCGTCGAGGTCAGCCCATGGGTGTGCTCGGTGCCGCCCTGGAGGTAGATGCCGGCGCTCACGTCGGGGGTGAGCGCCACGCGGTGGTCGCGGCCGACCCGCAGGGCGTCGCCGTCGTCGCGCAGGCAGAGCTTGTCCGACTCGCCGAGCAGCTTCCCGATGTCGCGCGGGCGGTAGCCGGTGGCGTAACGGTGGCAGTCGTGGAGCGAGCAGGTGCCCCGCGTACAGCAGGACCGGTGTGCCGAGCAGCACCGTCAGGCCGAGGGGCACGGAGACCGCCAGCAGGACCACCGCGCTCACCGCGATGCCGGCGCAGGAGGCGATCCCGATGGTCAGGGCCAGATTGACGGCGCCGACCCGCTTGGCGTCCTCGGTGGCGATGTTCGCCAGTTCACCGGGCAGCCGGCCGGCCTCCGCCCCGCCCCGGGGGTCGAGCACGCGCCAGACGACGTCCATCCGCAGCCGGTGCGCCGCCTGTGCCAGCACGCCGCGTGCCCCGCTGCTCCCCACCCGGCGGCCCCTTCCCGAACCAGTCTCTCCAACTTAGGTAAGGCTAGCCTAAGTAAGGGTTACCTGGTCAAGCGGGCCGCGCTCCCCACCCGCCCCGCGACTCCCCCGCGTCCCACCGCGGGGCGTCAGGACGGGGCCTTCACACGTACCGCACAAGCCACCTTCGAGATTTCATCCGGCGATCGCGCCGCAGTTGCCGGGCGCTGCGAGATTTCACCCCATGGACACACCTCACATGGGTATAGACGCCAAGCTCGCGGCGGGGATGAGCATGGCGGAGCAGCACGAGTACCTGCGCTCCAAGGTGACCCGCCGACGG
The DNA here is from genome assembly GCA_036015235.1 of Streptomyces sp. NBC_00433. Taxonomy (NCBI): domain Bacteria; kingdom Bacillati; phylum Actinomycetota; class Actinomycetes; order Kitasatosporales; family Streptomycetaceae; genus Streptomyces; species Streptomyces sp. NBC_00433. Next base: position 483,730 of record CP107926.1, read on the forward strand.
GTGGTGCTCGGCGGGATGGCCACCGCGGGCACGGTCGCCGCCTCCGGGCTGCTGGGCGGGGTCGCGCAGGCGCAGAGCCCCTCGCCTGCGCTGCTCACCCGGCCGGCCACCGGCCACCACGTGGACGGCGCGCTGGTCGCGCCGTTCGGGCGGCACCTCCAGTTCGGAGCCGACCCGAAGTCGCAGTTCACCGTCTCCTGGCAGGTGCCGCTCGCGGTCCGCCGGCCCTTCGTGCGGATCGGCCTGGCGCCCTGGTCGCTCAGCCACAAGATCGACGCCGAGGTCCGGGACCTGCACACCCCGCAGCTGCTGAACAGCAAGCTGCCCGCGGTCGACCAGTATTACCTGCACGTGCGCCTCGACGGCCTGCGCGCGGGCACCACTTACTACTACGGCGTCGGCCACGAGGGCTTCGACCCGGCGACCACCGCGGCCTTCGGGACGATCGGCTCCTTCACCACCGCGCCGGCGCACAGCGAGCCCTTCACCTTCACCGCTTTCGGCGACCAGGGCGTCAGCTACCACGCCCTGGCCAACGACTCCCTGATCCTGGCCCGGAACCCGGCCTTCCACCTGCACGCGGGCGACATCTGCTACGCCGACCCCGACGGGTCCGGCGGGCAGAGCGACGCGGCGGACTACGACGCGCGCACCTGGGACTCCTTCCTGGCGCAGACCGAGTCGGTCTCCGCCCGCGTGCCGTGGATGGTCACCACCGGCAACCACGACATGGAGGCCTGGTACTCGCCCAACGGCTACGGCGGCCAGGAGGCCCGCTGGACGCTGCCGGGCAACGGCCACGACCCGAAGAACCAGCCGGGCGCGTACTCCTTCGTCTACGGCAACACCGCGGTGGTCGCGCTCGACGCGAACGACGTCTCGTACGAGATCCCCGCCAACTACGGGATCACCGGCGGCAAGCAGACCGCGTGGCTGGACCGCACCCTGGCCGGCTACCGCGGCCGCCACGACATCGACTTCCTGGTGGTCTTCTTCCACCACTGCGCCTACTCCACCACCAACTCGCACGCCTCCGACGGCGGTGTGCAGGCGGAGTGGGTGCCGATCTTCGACAAGCACCAGGTCGACCTGGTGATCAACGGCCACAACCACGTCTACGAGCGGACCGACGCGATCCGCAAGGGCGCGGTGTCGCACGCGGTGCCGATCGGGGAGACCACCCGTCCGGCCACCGACGGCACGGTCTACATCACCGCGGGCGGCGCCGGGCGCAGCCTGTACGACTTCCCGGCCCCCGACACGTTCGAGGGCAGCGAGCACCCGGTGGACGCGGTGACGACCTGGCACTCCGCCAAGGGCGGCGCCCACGTGGTGGACACGGTCCACTGGTCGCGGGTCCGCTACACCGGCTACTCGTTCGTCTCCGTCGACGTCCAGCCCGGCCGCCCGGGACGCGAGTCGACCCTGACGGTCTCCGCGATCGCCGAGACCGGCAAGCGCATCGACCACTTCACGGTCGCGCGCCGCGCCAGGTGAGTCCCGGGTCGGCGGCCGCGGTTGCGCCGTGGCCGCCGACCCGGACCGCTGCGGGCGCGCGGTCAGCCGGCCGGCTGGAAGGTCCAGAGCAGGTTGGGGCTGTCCTGCCACGCCCACTGCTTGCACACCGAACCGGAGGGGACCGATCCGCCGCCGTCGAGTACGAGGCCGGTGGCGCGGTTGGCGATCGAGTAGCGGCCCGTGCCCCGGTCGGTGATCTGCCACTGCTGGTTGGGGCCGCCGGTCCAGGCGGACTGGCGGGCCGGGTCGCCGGGGGTGGTGGTGCCGCCGCCGTCCGCCGCCATCCCGTTGGCGCGGTTGACCAGCCGGTGGTAGCCGGTGCCCAGGTCGATCACCTGCCACTGGAGGTTGGGGCTGTCGACGGGCGTCCACTGCTTGATGTTCGCGCCGGCGGCGACATTGCCGCCGCTGTCCAGGGCCAGCCCGTCCGTGACGTTGACCAGCCGGAAGTACGCGGCCGGGTTGAAGGCCACCTTCAGCGAGACGATCGCGTCGTTGTTGCCGGTCTGCCGCAGGTCGGGGGCGTCCGCGGTGAAAGTCCACGCCGTGCCGGTGAAGTTGTCGCCGGAATAGCCCGTGACCTGGTAACCGCTGGGCACCCGTAGCGAGGAGATGAGGGCCGGCCCGGTGCCCGCGGCGGTCAGCTGGGCGGCGGTGTAGCCGCCCAGCGCAAGGACGGCGTGGCCGCCCGCGTAACCGGTGTCCTGGAAGACCGTCGTGCTCGATGTGGTGGCGGGCACTCCGGTGACCGCGACGCACACCACGGAGTCACCGGCGTTGGGCGCCGTCGTCGGCACGGTGACGGTGATCTGCCCGCCGCTGACCGTGTACGGCAGCGACGCCGACGGGTTGTTCATCAGGTAGACGCGGCTGACGGTGTTGGTGAGCGCCGGGATCTGCAGCCTGCCGTCGGCCGGCCAGCTGAAGACGTGCGCGAAGAGCGTGCCGTCCTTCTTCGTGACCCTGCCCCAGGAGGGATCGGTGGCGTAGGGGCTGGCGGTGGTCCCGTGGACGCTGTCCCCGTACGTCGCCATCCAGGAGGCGAGTCCCTGGAGGATGGTCACCGAGCCGGGGGTGACGCTGCCGTCGCCCTTGGGGCCGATGTTGAGCAGGTAGTTGCCGTCCCGCGAGACGACGGTGACCAGTTCGCGGACGATGTCCGTGACGGACCGGTAGGAGTTCTCCGACCCCGAGTTGTAGCCCCAGGCGCCGTTCATGGTGGCGCAGGTCTCCCAGGGCCTGGACAGCGGCGCCGAGGGCACGGTCTGCTCCGGGCACATGAAGTCGCCCAGGCCGAGGTTGCGCTTGACCCGCTCGTTGACGACGAGGCCGGGCTTGCGGGCGATCAGCCAGTTGTAGAGGTCGAGGCCGTCGGCGCGCAGCCACCAGTCGTTCAGGGTGGGGCCGGCGGGTTCGCCGAACCAGTCGCCGTCGAACCACAGGACCGCCGGGTCGTAGCGGTCGAGCAATTCCTGGAGTTGGGCCTTCATGTCGGCGATGTAGCTGCTGCGGGCGCTCAGCGAGGACATGGCGGTGAGCCCGCCTCGGTCGGTCTGCGAGGGGTGGTTCCAGTCCAGGATCGAGTAGTAGAGCCCGAACTTGACGCCCCGCGCCTCGCATTCGGTCTTGAGCGAGGCCAGCAGGTCGCCCTGGTAGGCGGTGTAGTCGTGCAGGTTGTACGACTTGGCGCCGGTGGTGTCGGTGAAGCCGGAGACGTTGGAGTCCCACATGGCGAAGCCCTCGTGGTGCTTGGCGGTGATCACGAGGTATTTCATGCCGGCGTTCGCGGCCAGTGAGGCGATGGTGGCGGCGTTGAAGGACGTCGGGTTGAAGTCCGCGGACACCTGGCTCTGGTAGTTCGCCTTGGTCCAGTTCTCGTTGGTGAAGGCCCACTCGCCGTGGCCGAGGTAGGAGTAGGACCCGAAGTGGATGAACATGCCGAACCGGGCCTGGTACCACCAGTCCATCTTCGCGGGGACGGTGTAGGCCTCGGCGGGGGCGGCCCCCAGGAACTGCGGCAGCCCGAAGGCCACGGTGCCGCCGGCCAGTGCGGCGGCTTTGATGAGGGACCGTCGGCTCAAGGGGGCAGCGGACACGGGGCGACTCCTGCGGTGTGGGGGGTGGGCGGGACGGTGGGGGGCCCGGCCCGTGAGCGCCGTGGACGCGCTGGGGCCCGGACTCGACAGTCAAGCGCGTACATCGGATGAATTTATAGAGGAGGGCGCGAACGGTGTCCATAGCCGCGGCAAGGATGCGAGGTATTCCGGGTGCCCGCGGGGCGTGCTCCGATCTTTGCTCGACTTAGAGATCGGGTCTCTCGTGGGGTTTCGACGGGCGGACCGCTCCTGCGGGGCGCGCGTGGCGCCAGGTCGCGGGCGGGTCGGGGTCGCGGCGCGGTGAGCTCCCGGCTGGCAGAGCCCGCCCTCTCGGGTGACGGTGGGCAGGGGGACTGATTCGCGGCCGGCGTGCCGCCCAGGGCGGCACGCGCTCATCGGCCGCACCGGCTTCCTGGAAGGAACGGTCATGGCGAACTGGCACGGCGGGGATCTGGAGAAGATCGGCACGGCGCAGGAGCTGACCCTGCGGTCGGAACGGACGGACGGCACCCTGCGCGATCCGGTGACGATGTGGGTGGTCCGCACCGGCGACGACCTCTACGTCCGCTCGGTCAAAGGGACCGAAGGCCCGTGGTACCGCGGCACGCAGTCGCACCACCAGGGCCGCGTCGAAGCGGGCGGCGTACGCCAGGACGTCGCCTTCCGCGAGGCCGAGCCCGGCGAGTACGCCGACGTCGACGCCGCCTACCGCGAGAAGTACGGGCGCTTCACCGACATCGTCGAGAACGTCCTGACCGGCCCCGCCCGTACGTCCACGCTCCGGCTGGAACCGCGCTGAACGGCCCCCGGGCACGCGCGCGTCGCGAGCCCTGGCCGGTGTCCCGGCTTCGGGTCCGCGCCCAGGACGGCGCCGCCCGGCTTGGGGCCGGCCGCCGCCGGGCGTTACGCCGCCGCTGCCGTCAGCGGCTGAGGCGCTCGACGGCAGCGGCGGCGGCGCTTCGCGCCTGCTCGGCCCGGTCCACCGCGCCCTCGGCCGTCCGCCGGGCGGCCTCGGCGTCCTGAGTACGCGTCTCGGCCTCGGCGTGGGCCTCGCGGGCCTGCCGCAACCGGTCCTCGGCTTCGGCGACGGCCTGGCGCGCCTGCTGCCCGCGTTCTTTCGCCTCGGCCGATGCCGCGTCGGCGGAAGCGGCGTCCCTGCGGGCCTCCCGCAGGGCGGTTTCGGCGGCCTCCGCCGCTTTGCGGGCCTCGGCAAGCCGGCGCTGCCGTTCGCGGCGCCGCTCGGCGAGTTCGTCGCGGCGGTCCGCGCGGGGCCGCTCCCGCTCGGGTGGCGCGGCCCCAGGGGGCGCGCTCGGCGCGGTGGCAGGAGTCAGGCCGGTGGGCGGGGTGAGGGCGCCGCTCAGGCGGCCGCGCGCCCACTGCCGGGCCGATTCGGGGTCGGCGGTGGCGGCACGCAGCGTGGCCTCGACCTCCCGCTGGACGGCGTCGCTCAGCCGGTGGCCGGCCTCCTGGGCCAGTCCTGCCGCCTGCCCGGCCAGCTCGGAGATGATCCGCCACTGCCGGGCGTTGAGCTCGCGCATCTGCGAGCTGTCCATCTCGTGGTGGGCGCGGCGCAGCGCCTCACCCAGCTGGAGGAACTGCCGTGCTTCCTCGGGCCGCCGGCGGACCAGCAGATTGCAGGCCCAGGCCGACAGGCTCGGTTTGCGCAGGCCGCGGATCGCGCGGGCGGTGTCCCGGTCCCCGGCGGCCTTCGCGGCGGCGGCCCGCTCGTCACGGCGTGCGGTGAATTCGCCGGGGGCGCCGGTGTAGAGGTCCTCGCAGACCGCTTCCAGGTCCGGACCCGCACCGGACCGGCCCGCGCCCCGCCCCGCGGACTTGCTACGTGCGGGCATGTCCGCCTCCGGCGGCTCGGCGTCCGTTCGGGCAGCCGCTCAGGCGTCCCGTCAGGTGGGCAGTTCCGTGCCGGCCTGCTCGCTCGCCATGTAGCGCGCGTACCAGTCCGGCCAGTCCGGGTCCTCCGCGCCGGTGCGGGCCTCGTGCTCGCCGTGCGCCGCCGCGGCCCGGCGCATCGCGCTCGCCAGGTCGTCGGCCGAGGCGAACTCGGTGGTGGTGGCGTCCAACCGGCCGGGGAGCCGGGTGGTGATCTCCTGCAGGATCCAGCCGTTGCCGTCGGGGTCGCTGAACGAAAGGAACGAGCCGTAGCTGTTCCGCCCCGGGTCAGCCCCGGGCACTCGGGCGTCCGTCCCACCGTGGTGGAAGACGCCGGTGGCGTCGTGGAAGACGTCGCTCGGGTCGGCGCCCAGCCGCTTCAGCTCGCCGTGGGCGGCTTCGATGTCGTCCACGACGAGTTGCAGGCCCTCCGCCGAGCCCGGCTCCTGGGTCGTGACCGACGTGCCGAAGATGACCGACGCCGGTGAGCCCGGCGGGGTCAGCTGCACGACCCGGAAGTTCTCGTCCGGGGCGATGTCGGCGTCGAGGCGCCAGCCCAGGGCTGTGTAGAAGTTCTTGGCGCGGTCCACGTCGGACACCGGCACCACGACGACTTCGAGTTTCATGTCCATGGTTCACACCTCCCGCGGTCCTTTCCCACCCTAGGCAGGCCCCGGGCAGGGCGCATGCGGGGCGGCCGCCCGCCCCGCCGCCACCGGGACCGCCTGTCGTGCGAAGTGCCCGCCCCGGTGGGACGCTTGCGGTGTACCCGGGCCGGCCCAGCACGCCGCCCGGCTCGGCAGGATCCGCGCTTACGGCAGCCGGGAGGGCCATGAGCTACGTGACACACCCGCTCCTTTGCGGAGCCGCGGCCGGAGCCGCAGGGACGACCGCGCTGAACATCGTCAGCTACGCCGACATAGCGCTGCGGGGCAGGCCCGCGAGCAGCACGCCCGAGGTGACCCTGCGCAAACTCGCGGCGAAACTGCACGTGAGGATCCCCGGCGAGGGCCAGACCCTGGAGAACCGGGTCGCGGGCCTCGCCCCGTTGACCGGCTTCGCGTCGGGCCTCGCGATGGGAGCGGTGCTTGGCCTGGCAAGGAGCGCCGGCTGGCGCCCGTCCAAGGCCCCCGAATACGCCGTGGCGGCGATCGGGGCGCTGATCGGCACGAACGGGCCGATGACCGTCCTGGGCGTGACCGACCCGCGCACCTGGTCGGCGTCCGACTGGGTCTCCGACATCATCCCCCACCTGGCCTATGCGCTGGTCACGACCGCGGTGCTCGACCGGATGTACGCGGCGGCCTCCGGCTGACAGGTGGCCGACGATGCCGCCTGAGCAGGCGGTGCCGAAACAACGTGGCCGATGCACCCGCCCGTCCGGCGGCGACCCGGGTCACTATGATGAACGCATGTTCGATTCCTTTCCTCCTCCCGCCCGCTCGCGCCACGAGGAGGTCCCCACCGACTGGCCCTTCCTCCTGGCGCGGGCCGACCCGCCGGTGGACGGCGACCTGTGTTCGACCAGAAGGCGCGACGTGGTCGTGGCCACCCGCGACGGCGGCTGGGAGGAGGCCGTGGTGTGGGCCTGGACATGGAATGACAACGGCCGCCCCGTGCGGTGGCGCTGCCAGGTCGAACTCGGCGGCCACATCAGCTGGTACGCCCACGACAGCCGCCTGATCCGTCCGCAGGACGCGGGCCGCTGAGGGCCGGGCTTCGCGCCGTGGCGACGCGTCCCGTCGACCGGCTGCCGCCGGGGCCTGCTCAGCCGTGCTCCCTGCCCGGCAGGGGCGCGCCGTCCAGGAAGGCGCGATAGGCGCGGGCGGCGTCCGGCTCGACCTCGGGCGGGCAGGGGCCGTAGCGGGTGTCGGTCCGGTCCCGCTTCGGGCCGGAGACCCAGAATTCCTCCCGGGTCCCGACGTCGTGGAAGTTCGCGTCGGAGAGCCCCGCGGCCCGGCGCAGGGTCCGGCCGTGGAAGTAGGCGGTGCTCCAGGTCTTCGAGAAGTCCACCCACCCGATCCAGGACGGCCCGCGGTCGGTGTCGTAACCCGTCTTCAGCTGCACGAACATGATCCGTCGAGGCATGCGGCCCACAGTCCCAGGGACTCGCACGGACCGCATCCGCTTTCCCGACAGGCCCTGCCGCTCGGGCGCTTGCGGCCGCCGCGGGCGCGCCGTCACGCGATGTCGTCGGGCGCGAGGTCCGGGCGGAGGCGGTGCCAGGACGGGTGGCGGAGGAGGCCTGCGCGGGTCCAGGTCGTATAGCTGACCTCGCCGACGAGGCGCGGCAGCGCCCACCTGGCGTGCGCGACCCGGGGTGCCGGACGGAACGGGCTGCGGCTGACCTCCGCGACGGCCAGGAGGGCGGCGAGGTCGGTTCTCTCCCGGTCGCTCCACCCTGTGCCGACGTTGCCGATGTACCGCAGGTCCCCGTCCTCGTACCGGCCGAGCAGGAGGGCCCCGGGCAGCCCGGCGAGCCGGCCCTGGCCCGGGAGCCAGCCGCCGACGATCGCGTCCAACGTCCGCACGTTGCGGATCTTGATCCAGGACCGGGACCGCACTCCGGCCTCGTACCGGGATCCGGTCAGCTTGCACACGATGCCCTCCAGACCGGCGGCGCGGGTGCGTTCGAGCGCCTGCGCGCCGTGCCCGACCAGGGCGCCGGGCACCGACCAGGCGGGTCCGTCCAGCCCGAGCGAGACGAGTGCCTCGCGCCGCTCGGTCCACGGGCGCCCGGTCAGGTCCTCGGCGGCCAGGAAGGTGGCGTCGAAGAGCACGAGGTGGGCCGGCACGGCCGGTGCGAGCTGGGCCGCTCTGGCCGGTGATCCTGCGAGCCCCATGCGGGACTGCAGGCGTTCGAAGTCCGGGCGCCCGTTCTCGTCGTACGCGACGATCTCGCCGTCCAGTACGGCAGGGACGCCGCCGAGCGCCTCTCCCAGGCCGCGCAGGTCCGGGTAGGCCGCGGTGATGTCCAGGCCGGCGCGGGACCGCAGCAGGACCGAGCCGTCACCGGGCAGGTAGACGGTGGCGCGCTGGCCGTCGTGCTTGGCCTCCACCGCCCAGCGGTCCTCGACTCCGGGAGCGGGCAGGGACCCGGCGGTGGCGAGCATGGGAGGGATCTCGGGAAGCGCGGCCATGGGCGGACCGTCGCCGCTCCGGCGGGTGGCCACACCTGGCCGACGGGTACTTCCCCCGTTCGGAGCAGGAAGCGGCCGGGACCGGCCGGACCCCGGATTCACTAAGGCAGGTTGATAAAGTAGCCTTAGTATATGAACGGTGACCCGAGCCCCGACGCCGTCGCCGCGGCCCTGCTGACAGGCATCAGCGTGCTGGTGCGGCGGGTGCGCCAAGTGCCCCCCGGCGGCGGTCTGACGATGCCCGAGCGGGCCGCGCTGTCCCTCCTTGACCGCTCGGGACCCACCACCTCCTCCGCTCTGGCCCGCCAGGCGCAGATCACCGCGCAGGCCATGGGGGCGACGCTCGGCACCCTGCGGGACAGCGGCCTGGTCGAGCGCCGCAGGGACCCGGACGACGGCAGGCGCGTGGTCCTGACCGTGACCGACGCAGGGCGGCAGGCGCTGAGGGACAAGCGCAACGCGCGGGCCGAACTCGTCGCACGCGCCCTGACCGGCGGCGCCTTCACCCCGGCCGAGCTGGAGCAGCTCGCGGCGGCCGCACCGCTGCTTGAGCGCCTGGCACAGAGCATCTGACGCCGACGGGCTGCCGATTCCGCCTGCGGGCCTTCACCTTCGCCAACCTGGCGGGCCTGGCCATCTCGATCGGCCGCGGCGGGACGCAGTTCGTGCTGATCATCTGGCTGCCGCTGCACGGCTACGCCTACGGCGACACACCGCTGGGGGCCGGCCAAGGCCCCGGCACCGCGGGAGGCCGCCACCGGTGCCTCCCTCGTACGGCCGGACACGCCGACCGGCGGCTGAGGCCGCCGCACCGCCCGGCCCGGCGGTGCGGCGTACATCCGCAGACATCCGCAGAGACCCACCGGAGGAACACCCGCCATGACACTGCTCGGCCGACTCCTGAACAACCGCAGGGCAGGCGAGACCCACACCGCGTGGCGGCTGCCCAACCTCCAGGGCCCCGAGATGCTGGCCCTGACCAGCCGCAGCTTCGGCGACGGCGGTGCCATACCGCGCGAGCACTGCGCGAGGGCCGTCGGCGGCGCCGACCTTTCACCCCACCTGGCCTGGACGGCGCCGCCGCCCGGCACCGCGCAACTCCTCCTGGTCGTCGAGGACATCGATGTCCCCATGGCCAGGCCCGCCGTGCACTGCCTCGCCCTGGTCGACCCGGCGTCCGGCCACCTCGACCCCGGCGCGCTGAACGCGCGGCAGCCCGCCGCAGGTGTACGCGTGCTCCGTTCCACGATCGGACGCGGCTACCACGGTCCCGCGCCCATCAAGGGCCACGGGCCGCACCGCTACGCCTTCCAGCTCTTCGCCCTCTCGGCCCCCGTCGACAGCTCCCCCGCCGCGCCGGCGGCGGACCGGGCACGGCCGCGCGCCCTGCTGCCCGCCGTCACCGCCGCCGTCCTCGACCGCGGGCGGCTGACCGGCGTCTTCGAACGCTGACGCCGGTCAGGGGTCAGGGCGGCGGGCGGCGTCAGAGGACGTCGTAGGTCAGATGGGTCGCGGTCGACGTCGGGACCACGCGTCGCCGCACCAGCGTGCGCGGGCTCCCGCCGGTGAAGAGCGGTGTCCCCGCGCCCAGCACGACGGGCGCGAGGTGCAGTGTCAGTACGTCGACCAGCCCGGCGTGGAGCGCCGAGCCGACCGTGGCGCCGCCGCCCATGAGGACGACGTCGAGGTCCTTGCCACTGCTGGACGAGGCCGCTTCCGCGCGTTCGCGGGCGGCGGCGACGGCGTCGGGCAGACCGGTGGTGACGAAGGCCCAGTCGAGGTCGGTGAGCCGCACCGACTCCGGCCGATCGCTCGTCACGACGACGAAGGCGGGCTTGCCGACCTCGCGGGCGCCGTAACCGGTCTCGTCGTCCCAGCCGTTCGGCCCGTCGACCACGTCGAAGAGCCGGCGGCCGAGGACGACGGCGCCCGAGCGGGCGGTCGCCTCGCGCAGCACCCGGCGGTCGTCGGGGTCCTCGGAGAAGGCCCAGGTGTGCAGGGCCCCGCCGCCGGTGCCCAGCCCGCTGTCCGGGCCGGCCCCGGGACCGGTGACGAAGCCGTCGAGGGAGACCGAGATGTCAGCGATGATGCGAGTCATGAAGGGCAGACCCGATTCCCGCCCGAAACTCATCGCTCGCCCGGGAGGCGTGCGCGCTCCGGCGCTGTGACCGCATAGGTTCTTCGTGAAGCAGGCCGCGCCTGACGGGCCCTCGGCCCCATCGGCCACCGGCCAGGTGCGGCAGGACGGAGGAATCCGGTGGAGATGCCGGAAGCGGCAAGCGCGCGGGTGGTCACGGGCGAGGAGCCCGGTTCCTTCGCCCGGACTGTCCTCGCGGAGCGGCACCCCGCCCTCATCCGGAAGGTCCGGGACGCCTTCCCCTACCCGCCGGAGCAGCGGCGGGCCCTGGAGGCGCTGCTGGAGGAGACGCAGCACGGGGTGGTCGAAGCGCTGCCGGCCGGCGCCCAGGACGGCGGGCGGTGGGCCGCGTGGGGTGCGCACCACTTCGGCCGGTCGTGGTTCGACGTGCCCTTCCTGTGGGCGGAGAGCTACTTCTACCGCAGGCTCCTGGAAGCCGTCGGCTACTTCGGGCCGGGTCCGTGGCAGGGCGTCGACCCCTTCGCGCCCTTCAAGCGCGCCGAGCTGGACGGCGCGGCCGTGGCGGAGGAGCTGGCGGCGCTCGACGATGTGGCGGCGCTGCCGCCGGAGGCGCGGGACGAGGCGGTGCTCGGCGGCGCGCTGTCGGGCAACCGGGCCGACCTCGGCTTCCGCATCTCCGCCAGTGAGCGGGGTGAGCGGGGCGCACCGGGCGGCCTCCGCGTCGTCGCGGACGACAGCGCCCCCTTCTGGCGGCACCTGGCGCGGTCCGCCGCCGGCACCGCGTACCTGCTCGCCGACAACGCGGGCCGCGAGCTCATCCCCGACCTGATCCTCCTCGACCACCTCCTCCGCACCGGTCGCGCGGAGAGCGCCGTCCTGCACGTCAAGCCGTATCCCTCCTTCGTGTCCGACGCCACGACGTCCGACGTCGTGGACTGCCTGCGCCGCGTCACCGACGCCCCGGGCCGGGCCGGCCGGATCGGCGCCAGGCTGTGGGAGGCCCTCACCGGCGGCCGGTTGAGCGTGCGCGCCCACCCCTTCTCCTGCGCGCCGCTCCCTTACGCCGACATGCCCGCGGATCTGCGCGCCGACCTCTCCCGAGCCGCCGTCACCATCTCCAAGGGCGACCTGAACTACCGGCGCCTGGTGGGCGACAGGCTGTGGCCGGGCACGACCGGCTTCGCGGAGCGCACCGCCCGCTTCCCCGGCCCGCTGCTGGCGCTGCGCACCCTGAAGTCCGACGTCGCCGTCGGGCTCGAAGCGTCGGCGCTCGCCGCCCTGGAGGACAGCGGCGAGGCGTGGCGTACGAGCGGCGCATACGCGGTGGTCCACTTCCGCCCCTGACCGGTTCCGGCGGCCGGGTCGTGGTGGACGCCGGAGGGACAGGGCGGTGACGTGCAAGGTTCACGCGTACGCCATCCAGTGGCGGCAAGGTGGCGCCGCTTGCGCCCCGTACCGGTCGACTCCCGCGCTGCACGGGCCTCCTGGCTCCGGCACGCGGCCACTGTCGAAAGGCAGCCCGCCCTATGACTGGCAGAGTCCCCGCGCCCGAGCACCGCACCCCTGACCGCGCCGGCCGCAGGACCGTGCTCGGCGCTGCCATCGCCGGCGCCGTGGTGCTCGGCGCCGGCGTCATCCCGGTGGTCGCGAGCGCGTCCACGAACACCGCCTTCGCCGCGGGCGACGTCGTGGTCCACCGGGTCGGCGACGGCAGCACGTCCCTGGCTGAGCGACAAGGCCGCACCGGTCCCGGTTGGCCCACCCCTCGTCCGGGGCGGCACCGCCGCTGACGCGGTCCTAGTTCGCGGGCCGGAGCCGGGACGTACGGACGCGTTGCGCGACCAGGGCCAGGGCGCCGAAGGCGATGACGGCGGCGCTGTAGACGACCGCGGTCTTGTGCAGGCCCACGTTCGTGGTGGCGAAGCCGGCGACGACGGCCGGGATGCTGAAGGCGACGTAGGAGATCACGAAGGCGACCGCGAACAGCTCGCCCCGCTCGGCGGGTTCGGCGATACGGGCCAGGGTGCCGAAGCTGGCCAGGCCCGCCGCGCCGAAGCCGACGCCCGCGAGTGCCGTGCCCAGGGCGGCGGCGGTGACCGAGTTCTGCTCGACGCCGGTCAGGCCCACGGCCGTGCCGACCACCAGCAGGGCCGCGCCGAGGGCCAGGGTGCGCTCCGTCGGCCAGCCGCGCAGCGCGAAGGCCGTGATCGAGGCGGGCAGGCAGAGCAGGGTGACGACCAGGCCGCCGATGACGTGGCTGGACAGGCCGAACAGGCCGGCGGCCACCGACGGGCCGAGCGCGAGGTAGAGCCCGCCCAGAGCCCAGCTCGCCACGAGGATCGGCACCAGCGCGATCAGGTCGCCGCGCAGCCGGGGGGCGACGCCGAGGCGGGGCTGCAGCGAGCGCGCGGCGCCCGGCCGCAGCGCGGAGGTCTCAGGCAGCGCGGTGATGGCCAGGCCGGCCAGCACCAGGCCGGCGAGCAGCAGCACGTACACCAGCCGGGTCGGGTGCGGCCCGTACTGCACCAGGAATCCGCAGCCGAGCGCGCCGAGGCCCAGGCCGAAGGTGGGCGCCGCGCCGGTGATGACGCCCGCGCGGTGCGGTGCGTGCGGGGGGTTGAGGTCGACCAGGGTGGCGCCGAGCGTCGTCATGGCCGCGCCCGTGGCGATGCCCTGCACGAAACGGGCCACCAGCAGCAGCGAGACGTCGCCGGCGAGGATGAACAGCAGCATCGCCACCGCTTCGAGGGCGATCGCCGAGACCAGGACGGGACGGCGGCCTATGTGGTCGGACAGCGCCCCGACCACCAGGAGCGAACCGATCATGCCGACGACGTAGACCGCGAAGACGGTCGTCAGCATGGACGCGGAGAAGCTCCATTGGTGCTGGTAGACGACGTAGAGCGGGGACGGCGCGCTGGAGGCGGCCATGAAGAGGACGAAGATCGCCGCGATGGCGGCGAAGGCGGCCCCGCGGCTCAGCCCGCGCCGTCCGGACGCCTTCTCCGCTGCGGCCGGGGACACGGGACTCTTGTCGTGGCGCGTCGGCGCGACAGTCATAAGGATCTCCGAATGCAGTGATCGTTGCGTTAGTGGTGCCTAGGCTAACGCAATGATCAGTGCGATAATTTCCCCATGGCTGAAGACATCCAGGTACGCCCCGGTGGCCGCTCCGCGCGGGTGCGCGCGTCGGTGCACCGCGCCGTCGAGGAACTGGTGAGCGCGGAGTCCGCCGAGACCCTCACGATTCCCGCCGTCGCCGCCCGCGCCGGTGTGCACCCGACCACGGTCTACCGGCGCTGGGGATCGGTTCCGCAACTGCTGGCCGACGTCGCCACCAGCCGATTCAGCGGCGACGTCGTGGTGCCCGACACCGGCTCCCTGGCCGGCGACCTGGAGCGCTGGATGGCCGACGTCGCCACCGACCTCGCGGACCCCGACGTCCTGGCGCTGATGCGCGCGACCATCGGCTCGGGCCCGGAAGGCGGCTGCGCCTGCACGGTCGACCGCCACGAGCAGCTCGGCGCGATCATCGAGCGGGAGCGGGCGCGCGGCGGCACGGCGCCCGAGGTGGAGCGGGCCGTCGACCTGCTGCTCGGACCGCTGTACTACCGGGCGATCTTCAGCAGCCGGCCGGCGTCGAGCCAGTGGGCGCGCGGCCTGGTGGCCGCACTCCTGGCGGACTGCGCGCCGTCCCTCTGAGCCACCCGGCGGCGCCGCTCCGATATCCGCCGTGGCGCCGCTCCAGTCCGCCGATTCCGCCGCGAACAAGCCCTCCGGCTACGTACAGTTGATCTACTGTCACCGACCGAGGGGCCCTGTGTGATGGCACGCCACAGAGCCCTGCTCATCGGGGCGAGCGACTACGACATGCGCGGTGTCCCGCCGCTTCCCTTCATACCCGGTGACCTCGCCCGCCTCGGTTCCGTACTCGAGGACCGCGGTTTCGACGTCGCGGTCGTGGCCGCGCGCGAAGGCGGCAGGCAGGTCTCGCGGAATTTCGTGGACGGCCAGGTGGCCGGCTTCCTCCGGCGGGCCGGACGGGACGACACGCTGCTCGTTCTGCTGAGCGGGCACGGCGTGCACGCCGCGGGGCGGGACTTCCTCGTCCCCGAGGACATCCACGAGGACACGCGCCCCTTCGAGTCCGGCTGCGTGCCGATCGACTGGCGCGCGCACCTCGACGAGTCCCCCGCGGGCCGCGTCGTCTTCCTGATCGACGCCTGCCGCGAGGGCATCGAGCAGGAGACGATGGGCGGCGTCGCGAGCGCCCGGCTGTGGAGCCGGCAGAAGGTCAGCGCCGCGCTGCGCCGCAAGGTGGCTTACGTCTACGCGTGCTCCGCGGGGCAGTTCGCGCTGTTCGTCCGTTCGCGGGACACCCCCGTGGACCCGGTGGAGGGTGTGCGCCCCGGCGAGTCGTTCAGCATCTTCTCGCGCTCGGTGGCGGACGTCATCACCGGCCATCCGGGTGCGACGGCACTCGGCCTCCAGGACTTCCAGGACCGCGTCCAGGAACGGATCAGGGAGCTGCACCGGGCGTACCGCAAGGCCGGGCAGCCGCAGACGCTGCGGATCCTCACCGACATCCCGGCCGAGGACTTCTCCTTGCTGCCGCCGGCGAGGATGCCGGGTGCGCGGGCGGGCAGAGCCCCACGGCCACCCGCCGCGCCTCTGCCCGCGGACACCCCTGCGCCGCCGTCTCCGGACGCCGCCGCGCCTCTGCCCCCGGAGGCCGCGGAGACGGCACGCGCCGACCCCGCGACGGACATCGCGACCCGTGCGCGCAGGCCCGCGCGCACGGCGCTCGCCGCGCTGGCCACCGTCTGCGTGATCGGCGGCGCGGCCTGGGCGATCGCCACCTACGGCGGCGGCACCGACGACCCGGGCAAGGCGTCGGGCACGTCGGAGCCGAGCACCTCGGCCACGTCAGGACCGAGCGCGTCGGCCACCACGTCCGGCGCCGGCGCCCTGTCCGCCTGCACCCCGGATGCCGTGGAGTTGACCATAAACAGCCTCAGTAGCAGCTACTCACCCGGCGAACCTCCCACCCTCCTGGTGGCGGCGAACAACTCCTCGGACAGTGACTGCACCATCGATCTCGGGCCGCTGACAGCGGTGCTGACCGTCACGAAGGCCAGCACCGCCGCCCGCTACTGGTCCTCGGCCGACTGTCCCACGACCTCGGGAAGCCGGTTCTTCCGCGTGCCTTCCCACAGCACCGTGACGAACACCGTGCGGTGGGACCGCAAACCGAGCGCTCCCCAGTGCGCGGTGCCTCCGGCGGGTTCCGCGGAGCCGGGGACGTATCTGGCGGTGGTGACGGCACCGAGATTCGAGGAGGCGGAAGCGTCCTTCGTGCTGAGCGCGGGCTGAAGGCGGCGGGACGTCCGCAGGCGGGGTCGGCTCACGCCGGCATCGGTGCGGAGGCGGGGCCGTGGGTGCGGGCGAGCAGTGCGGCGGGGTCGGGTTCGGCCTGGAGGGCGAGCAGCAGCACCTCCCACAGCTCCCGCAGCCGATCCTCGATGGCGGCCCGGCCGTCCATCGCGTCGGACACCGTGTGCAGGCCGAAGAATGCGTAGACCACCGCGAGTCCGGCGGTCTCCGGCGCCACCGAGGCGGCCAGCGCGCCCTCGGCCCGCGCCTCGCGCAGCAGTTCGGTCACCGTCGCGATCCACCCGGCGAAGGGTCCTGGCACGGTCGCGTCGATGGCCTTGCGCTCCGTCCACAGCCGCGACCCGGCGCGCACCACCACGTCGTCGCGGAAGGCCCGCGCCACGGTGAAGCTCAGCGACACAAGTTTGTCCAACGCCGGCGCGGACGACGCCCGTACCTGCGCGATCACCGCGGGCCAGGTGGCGAGGGTCGCCTCGATCACCGCGAGCGCGAGCTTCTCCTTGCTGGTGAAATGGAAGTAGATCGCCCCGCTGGTCCGGCCGGACCGCGCGCTGATGTCGCTGATACTGGTCCCGGCATATCCCCGTTCCTCGAAAAGCTGCGCCGCGGCCTCCACCAGATACCCGCGCGTCGCCTCGGCACGTTCCTGCACATCCACTCCACAATTCCGCTCGCCGTCGAGCCGCCCGGCCGCGGATCCCGCCCGTGGAGCAGCGAAACGCGGCCAAGGCCTGCCATCAATGGGCAGCAATGTAGTGCCTGCGCGACTTCTCTCCGTTACATTCCGGAAGCAAGCGGGTGCGAATTCACCGAACGCGCGTTTCTCTTGTCATATGAGGAATTTGCTCGGCCTGCCCCTCGCCTCGGACCGGACCCAGGATCTGAGCTGGTCCTGTACGGTTCCGCGCGAGCTGGTGCACCGCACGTCGGTGGCCGAGGTCCTGCTGACGGACGTGCGGGCCGACCGGGCCGGGGGCTTTCGTGCCGCGGCCTGCTGGCCCCGTTCGCACATCACTTTCCCGGGTGACGGCGGCGACCGGCACAGCCCGCTGCTCGTCGTGGAGACGCTGCGCCAGCTCGGCATCTACCTGCCCCTGCGGTGGTTCGGCGTGCCGCCGAGCGCCCGGATGCTCATCGACGACCTGCGCTTCGCGCTGCACCCCGGCCGCGAGCCGCGGGTGGGCCTCGGCTGCACCGAGGTCACCTGCGACGTCGAGGTGACGGATCCGCGGCGGCGTTCGGACGGCCGCCTCGCCTCGCTGCGGCTGGCCGTCGCCTACCGGGCCGGCGGCCGGCTCTTCGCCCGCGCGGGGGGCGGCGCGCGCTTCCTGTCCGAGGCGCGTTACGCGGCGGTGCGCGCCGGCCGGCTCGGCTCCCTCCAGCCGCCGCCCATGCCCGGCGGCCGGCCGGACCCGGCGCTGCTCGGTGTCGCACGCGCCGCCGACGTGGTCGTCGCGCGCCGCGCCGCGGGGCTGGCCGTCGAACCCGCCGACCCCGGACACCCGTTCTACTTCGACCACGCCAGCGACCATGTGCCGGGCATGGTGCTGCTCGAAGCGGCACGCCAGGCGGCCGCGGAGGTCTCCGCCGGTTCCCTGCTGCGGCCGGTCAGCGGCCGCATGGCCGCGGTCTCCTTCACCGAGTACGACCCGCCGGCCGTGGTGGACACCGTCACGCACGACCGTACGTGCGTCTTCCGCATACGGCAGGGCGGCCGCGCGACCAGCTACGGCGTCCTCGGCTTCGGGCGACACGGAACATGACACGGCGCAGTTGCTTGACTACTTAACGTCGTCGTCCATAGCGTAATGAACGTTATGTTCTCGGCGGTGCCGGTGGCCGCGGAGAAACATCCGCCACGCCCTTTGCCGGCCTCTCACGGCATCGCGACAGTGCGCGGGCCCCTCGTCGCCGTAGCCGACGGAACGGTTCAGCTCCGTGTGCTCCGGCACTCCCGAACGGAATCCCGCCAGTGACCCAATCCGTGACCCCGTCCAAACCTTCCCTCTCCTCGCCGTCCGCGGACGCGCCGCCCTCCGCTCGGCCCGCGCCGTCGCGTGAGTCGGCGCCCCCGCTGTCCTGGACGCCGGCCGCGGTCGTCTTCGACTGCGACGGCACGCTCATGGACACCGAGCGGCACTGGCAGGACGCGCGCGACATGACCCTGCGCGCTTTCGGCCTGCACGCGGCGCCGGGCTTCGCCGAGCGCGCGAAAGGCCTGCACTACACCGAGTGCGGGCAGCTCATGGCCGACGAGGCCGGCCGGCCGGAACTGGGCGGCGAGCTGACGGACGAACTGCTCGCCGGCTTCCGCACGCTGGTCGCCGCCCGGCCCACCACCATGCCGGGGGCGCCGGAACTGGTCGCCCACGCCGCGAAGTTCGCGCCGCTCGCGGTCGCCAGCAACTGCCCGGCCGACGTGGTCGAGACGTGCCTGTCCACCGCCGGGCTGCTGCCCTACTTCGACCACATCGTGGTCCCGGACGACGCGGTGCGTCCCAAGCCCGCACCCGACGTCTACCTCACCGCGGTCCGGCTGTGCGGCGCGGACCCGGCGCAGAGCCTCGCCGTGGAGGACTCGGCGTGCGGGGTGGAGGCCGCGCTGCGCGCCGGGCTGCGGGTCCTGGGCGTCGGCCCCTGGCCGGGCGAGGAGGCCGCGGCCCGCGTCGACCTGTGGGTCAAGCGGCTCGACGACCCGGACGTCTTCGCGTGGGCAGGACGCCGCGCGGCCCGAGCGCTGGCCCGCTGACCCGAGGCGCCGCACCTGGAGGCCGACCGCGGCCCGGCCGCTCGCGCAGCCCGGCAGGTCGCAGACCGGGGCTCACCTCACGGGGTGGCCGCCGAGTCCGGGTCGGGCCGCGGACCGCCCGCGGCAGCCGCGAGGCTCCGGCGCAGGCGGGTGAGGCGGGCGATCTCCGCGTCCAAGGTCGCCAGGCGGCCGGCCACGACGTCGCTGACCTCACCGGGCCGGCTGTTGCAGGTTGCCGGCGCGGCCTGGACGAGGAGGTCCAGGCGGTCAGCGCGGCGGCGGACGTCCTCCAGGGTGAGGCCGAGCGCCAGCAGGTCGCGGATGACGCGGACCCGGGCCACCTCGGCGGGGCCGTACTCCCGTTGGCCGGAGGAGGTGCGCGGCGGGGGGCTGAGCAGGCCGCGGGCCTCGTACAGGCGCAGGGCGCGCGGTGTGGTCCCGGCCGCCGCTGCCGCCTCGCCGATCCGCATGCGCGCCCCACCCCGTCCGCAGCTCCACGATGGCCGCCCCGAAGGAGCGGCCCGCGATCAGCTGGGGCAACACGTCAGGGGCGCGCTCCATTCCACGAAAAGGGGGGTGGGAAGCCGGCGTGAAGTCGTCAGGGGTCGGCAGTCCGGCGGGGCGGCGGGCCAGGCGTACGAGACGGTGTGTCGCGTTCACGGCCGGGACGCTAAGCCCTGCCCCGCGGGTCAGGGTCAAGGACCGGCTTCGGGGAAGGGGCGCCGGGAGGTCAGGCGGCTCTGCCCATTCCCCCGGCGGGCTCGGCCGGCTCGGCTTCCGCCTCCACCGGCGCCTCGCCGTGCAGTTGGCGGCCGACGAGGGCGCCGCCGAAGATGACGAAGCCCACTCCGATCAGCCAGCTCTGCACGGTCAGCACGGTGCCGACCGGGCCGTAGGTCACCGCGCTGGTCAAGGTCAGCGGCGAGAGGACCATGATCGAGAAGACCCGCAGGCCCACCAGTCCGGCCATGGTGCACACCGCGCCGGTGAGGGCCGGCAGGCCCGGGACGCGGTTGCCGAGCAGGAAGCGCTGGCCCCACCAGAAGAAGAGCACCCCGCAGGCGAGGGTGAAGGCGATGCGCAGCGCGGTCGCCGGCGCCCCGCCGTCCAGCAGCGTGCCGCTCTGCGCCTCCACGAACAGATACGCCGTCAGCACCGCCAGCCACACCACCCGCCGCCACACGGCGTGCCAGGGGACCGCAGGGAGCTGCCAGATCCGCTCGTAGCCGGTCGCGACGCTGGCCGCGAACGACAGCCCGAAGACCGCGAGCGCCGCCAGGCTGAGCGCGCTGGTGGTGCTCAGCACCGCGCCGGGCGTGGAGAACAGCCGCCGTACGGTCGCCGCCGGTCCGGCCGACAGCCCCATGCCGTCCACGATCCACTGCGCGAAGCCCGCCGGCTGGTAGGGGACGGCCGCGGCCACCACGATCAGCAGCGGCATCAGCGTCACCAGTCCGAGCGCCGCGAACCCCATCGACCGGTGCATCAGCTCCACTTCGGCGCCCTGCCGCCAGATCCGCCCCACGACCGAGCCCCGCCACGCCTTGCCCACCCGGGCCGCCGTCCTGCCCATGCCCGCCTCCTCCGCCGCACCCCCGAGGCCCCGCGCGAACTACCGCCCTGCGGTTACCCCCGAAGCCGCCCCCTACGCTGACGGCGGGCACGCGGCCTTCCCCGTGCCCGCCGTCAGCGGACGAACTGGTGGCCGATCCAGACCTGGATCTCGGTCAGCCCGCTCAGGTCGAGGCCCGAGTCGAACTGGTCCTGCGGGATCGTCACCTGCCAGTCGCCGCCCCCACCGAGGCCCCGGCAGGCCGGCGGCCGCGGGGCCGTCAGCGGCGGGTCGCCGCCGAGGCCCTCGCCGGCCGCGAGCCGGGTCGTCCTGGCGGACCGGGCGCTGACCTGCGGCTGCGGCAGCTGGACCGCGACGCTGCCGTCGCGCCGCCGTCGCTGCCGGCTCCGCCCCAGCCGCCGCAGCCGCCGGAGGTCCCGGCAATGGTCTGGCCGGGCACCAGTTCCTCGTGCCCGACGGGCGGTTCGGCTCCCGGCTGGGCCTTCGGTCCGCCGCCCTGCCCGCTGCCGCCGGGACCGACCCGGTGGTCCTCGCCCGAGCCGTCGGGGACGGAGTCGGGCCACGGATGGACGCCGTTCGCCCCGGCGGCGCCGCCCCGCGACGCGCGTCGGCGCCCGCCGGTCCGGACGGGGCCCGGCGGGCGCGGAACCGCTCTCAGCGCGGGGTCAGCCTGAGCACCCGAGCGCCGCTCATCCAGACCGACCGGATGTCGTCCCGGTCCGGCACCCCGTCGTCGCCGACGCGGATGCCGTTGAACTTGGCGAAGGTCGGGTTGACCTGTGCCATGTGGGCGTAGGCCGAGACGACTTCGGATTCCCTGGTGTAGATCTGCACATCGGCCCAGCGGCGCTTGCCCGCGAGCCGGATCTCCACCGGCTCGCCGGTGCGCAGGTTGCGTCCCCACCCGAAGGAGGTGCCGATCAGCAGGTCGTCGCCCTCGGCCAGGTAGGCGACCGGGACCGAATAGCGGCGTTGCGACTTGCGGCCCACCACGTAGAGGGTCACCAGCCGGGTGCCGACGACCCGGGACAGGCCCGGTGCCCGCAGCAGACCCCGGACCAGCACGTTCACCAGGCGCTGGCCCGGAAGCGTCCGCGCCCGGGGCTCGGGGCGGGAGCCGGCTGCGCCCGTGTCAGTGGTCATCGCTGCGCGTCGTGACCGGGTCGGCGTCGGTGATCAGCTTGTCGCTGGTCGAGGTCGGGGCCGACCGCTTGACCGCCTTGGGCATCTCACCGACGGTGAAGACGCGGACCTGGTCGCCGGCGGCGACGGAGAGGAAGGAGGCCTCCGACGGCACCTCGTCGGGCAGCTCGATCGCGTGGGACCCGGCGCCGAGGCTGTCGTCGAGGACCCGCTTCGAGGTGCTCTTGGGCTCGGGCGGCGTGAAGGAGGTGTGCCAGAAGGCCTCGGCGGTCACATGCGCGGGTTCCTTGAGCGTCACCTGCACGCGCCTGCGGTCGGCGTCGTAGTCGATGCGGGTGCCGTCCTGGCCGCCGCGTCCCTCGGAGGCGTCGGCCTCGACCTGGGCGGCGATCACGCCGGGGATGCCGGCCAGGCCCTGGATGAAGCCCACCTGCGGGTTGCGCTTGCCGACCTCCTCGCGCAGGTGCTGCTTGGTGTCGGCGGGGACCATGCCGCCGAAGACCACGACGTCGATGTCGGTGACGTCGTAGTCGTCGAGGACCTGGTCGAACTGGTTGGTCGCGTTCGCCTTGAAGCCCTTGGCGCGCAGGATGTCGACTGCGGCGACCAGGACGCCGGGGCTGCGGCCGACCACGAGAATGCGGCCTGGTCCGTCGGCGGCTGCGGGCGTGGTGCTCATCGTCAGGTCTCCTCGGTGATGGATTCGAACCGGCCCCGCCCGTGCGAGGTGTGCCGCCCCGCCCGGCCGCCCGCCGGGGTCTGTCCCACGCTGACGGAGCGTAGCCGCACCCCGGGGACGGGCTGATCCGCCGCACCGCAGGTCACTCGATCCGGTGAGTGCTTCCACTCCTCCGGGGGGTGACCGGGTCGAGCGGGCCGGCTCGAAGCCGTCACGCCCCGCGGTCGTCGTCCGTCACGGGGTGGGGGAGGTGGCCTCGTCGGGTGAGGAGCTGTCAGCCGGTTCGCTCCGCCGGCTCCTGACCACGCAGAAGGGGTGGCCGGCCGGGTCGGTGAGGACCCGCCACCTGCCGCCGCCCGGCTGCTCGGGCGGCTTGGCCGCGCCCAGCGCCAGCAGGCGGGCCTCGGCCTCGTCCAGGTCCCCCTCGACCGTGAAGTCGAAGTGGAACTGCTGGGGCACCTCCTGCTCCGGCCAGCGCGGTGCGCGGTAGCCGTCGACGCGCTGGAAGCCGATGAAGAGGCCGTCCTCGCAGGTGAGCCCAGCGAAGTCCGCGTCGGACGCCGGGTGCGGTACGAGGCCGGTGGCCTGCTGGTAGAAGGCCGCCAGGGCCGGTGGGTCGGGGCAGTCGAGCGTGATCGCGGTCAGTCTCATCCGCACGGGCACGGCACCTCCGGGCCGGTCGGCGGGCGCCGGCGAAGTCTGCGGTCTGCTTGCGCCCGGGATCGTAGCCCGTGGTGCCGACCGTGATCCACGGCGTTTCCGCGCCGCAGGTCCCGGGGGTGCGGACGGTGGACCGGCGTCCGTACCGCGGGGCACGCCGCCCGGGTGGCGCGGGCGGTCGCGGTGGTCAGCCCGCGCTGAGGCTGGTGCGGCGGACGATCAGCCAGACGGCCGCCAGCGCGGCGACGCCGATGCCGCCGTAGCAGGCGGCGAGGACGAGGTGGAAGTGCCCGATCCGGTCGGCGGGCTGGAAGGTGTCCGACGTCCGCGGGTGGCTGCGTCCCATGCGGGACGGCAGCTTGCCCGGGTCGATCCGCGCCGGGTCGGGGATCGCGCAGAGCTTCCGCAGGCCGGTGCAGTCGAGGTGGCGCCCGGCGGAGTCGTAGAGGTCGGTCTCGTACGCGGTTGGTGGCGCGGCCGAGGCGCGGCATGTCGGCGACGCTGAAGTCGCGCCAGAGCCGGCTTGTCCTGGGCCAGGATCGCGACCCGGTGCGGCGGGGTCCACGGGGGGCCGCCGCCCCTGGTCACGCCGCCCCACCCCCTTCCCCTGTCCCGGCTCCCGGCGCCGGCCCGCTCCCGCGGCGCGGATTCGCCGGCCTGCGTCAGGCGCACGGTGTCCCCGGCGATGACCGAGGCGATGAGGGCCTCTACGTCCTCGTCCTCGATCCCGCCTCGCGGGCCGGCCCGCCGCGCAGCGGGGCCATGACGTGCGGGTCGGCCTCGCCCAGCGACCCGCTGACGAAGGTGCCCGCCCTTGCCGCGCCTCCACCAGTCCGGACAGGTCCAGCTCGCGGGAGGCCTTCAGCTGCCTCGCGGGCCGGCCCGCCGCGCAGCCGGGCCATGACGTGCGGGTCGGCCTCGCCCAGCGACCCGCTGACGAAGGTGCCCGCCCTTGCCGCGCCTCCACCAGTCCGGACAGGTCCAGCTCGCGGGAGGCCTTCAGCACCGTGCTCGGGTTGACCGTGCAGGAGGTCACGACGCCGCGCACGGTGGGGAGTCGGTCCCCCGGGCGGCAAGGGGAGGCCCGGCTCCGCACGCCGGCGGCAGGAGTCGTCCGCCGGTGCCTGCGGGCGTGGTTGACTGCCCCGGTGACCGACTACGACGTACTGCGTGTCTTCTGCGGAGCCGACGGCCGTCACGGCAACGAACTGGCCGTCGTGCGGGAGGGATCGGCCGTCGCCGACCCCGGCGAGCGGCAGGTGCTGGCCGGGAAACTGGGGTTCAGCGAGACCGTCTTCGTCGACGACCCCGAGCGGGGCGTCATCGACATCTACACGCCCACCCTGCGGCTGCCCTTCGCCGGGCACCCTTGCGTGGGCACGGGTTGGCTGCTCGACCTGCCGGAGCTGGTCACGCCCGCCGGGGTGGTGGGCGTGCGGCTCGACGGCGAATTCACCTGGATCGAGGCGATGGCGGCCTGGGCGCCGCCGCGCACGCTGCGCGAATACGCCTCTGCCGAGGAGGTCGAGGCGTTGGAGGTGCCGCCGCCGGGTGAGTGGGTCTACGCCTGGGCCTGGCAGGACAAGGCGGCGGGGCGGATCAGGGCCAGGGCCTTCCCCGGCCGCGGTGACGGGATCGACGAGGACGAGGCCACGGGGGCGGCCGCGCTGCTGCTCACCGACCGGCTCGGCCGGGCGCTCAACATCGCCCAGGGCGTCGGCTCACAGATCATGACGGCGCCCCGCCCCGACGGTCTGATCGAGGTGGGCGGCCGGGTGCGGCTGGACGGCCAGGAGTCGGCGTAGCGCCGGCGGCCTCGGCCGTCCTGCCGGTCGGCGAGGCGGAGCCGTCAGCCCGGGTGGGCCGACTTGGCGTTGTCCGCCGCGTCCGTCGTGGCCTCCTGGAGGAGCTGCCTGCCCAGGTCCAGCAGAGCGCGCCCCGCGGCGTACTCGTCGCCGATGGCGGGTACTGGCGGGTCCTCCGGGTTGCGCACCGCGGTGGTGCGGGTGCGCAGGGTGTGGTCGCCGGTGTCGAGGGCCGCCTTCACCGTGGTGGCGTCCTGGCTCTCCTCGGCGATCTCCAGATTCAGCGTCCAGGTCTTGGTGCGCGACTGCGCCGCTGTGTCCTGCTGCATCACGAGCCGTCCGTTCCCGTACGCGCGTCGGTGCCGACCGGACCACGGCGTACGCTGCCGCACCCGGCCCCTTCGTGTCAACACTCCTGCCCGATACCGAACGCCACAAACCGAACATAACGGTCGCGGGCACACGTGAAGGGTCCCCGCGGGCGGGCAGCCCGCAGGGACCCTTCCCTGCTCGGGACCGCCGGGCGGGAACCCGGCGGCAGGACCGTGAAGGTCAGTCGACGGTGCCGGAGGCGGTGATGACGACCTTGGAGGACGGCTTGCCGCTGCGCGAGCCCTTGCCCTCGATCAGCTTGACCAGCTCCTCGCCCTCGACGACCTCGCCGAAGACGACGTGCTTGCCGTCCAGCCAGCCGGTGACGACGGTGGTGATGAAGAACTGCGAACCGTTGGAGTTCGGCCCGGCGTTCGCCATCGACAGCAGGAACGGGCGGTCGTGCTTGAGCTGGAAGTTCTCGTCCTTGAACTTCTCCCCGAAGATGCTCTTGCCGCCGCGCCCGTCACCGGAGGTGAAGTCGCCGCCCTGGAGCATGAATTCCGGGATGATCCGGTGGAAGGCGGAGCCCGCGTAGCCGAAGCCGTGCTCGCCGGTGGCCAGCTCGCGGAAGTTCCTGGCGGTCTCGGGCACCACGTCGTCGAACAGCCGGAAGACGATGCGTCCGGCCGGGGCGTCGTCGACGGAGATGTCGAAGTACACATTGTTCATGGGCCCCATCCTTGCATCCCCGGGGTCGCGGACCGCGCGTCGGGGCCGCTTCCCGGCCGCGTCACCCCGGCGGACCGCCGGTCACCGCTCCCCCGAGGCGACCGCCACACCCGTGCGGCACCCGCGGCGGACGGGACGCGGCCCTTCGTCGGCGGATGTCGGACATCGCGGGGGATGAGCCGATGTCCCACCCGTCGGCCGACGTGGGCGCAGGAATGGGGTTTTCTGCGGGACCGCACAGCACGGGCGCAGACTCTGCACACATGTCCGCCGCATCTCCGTGTGATCCGCGTTCCGTCCGGTTCGAACGCAGAGGTGTTCGAACCGGAGGGCGGGCGGCGGGGTGTTTTCCGCGGTGTGCGAATTCACGGGGGCAAGAAGTGTGAAGAATTCGTCGCCGTCCCGTGCCGAGGGCCGCCGCAGCCCGCCGACCTGCGCGGACCCGCCGGTCCACCGGGTGGCCTGACACGGTGTGACGTGCTTACATCGACCGCCAGGCGGGAGTTGGGCAAAAGCCCGATGGAATTCACGGTGCCGGGCGGGCGGTTGATTCGACCTGCTTCGACACCTCCTCCTGCCTGGTCGACAGAATTTTCGAAATATTCCGCACGACGAAGGGATTACGCAGTCATGCGCAAGGACTCCACCCCCCGGATCGAGACCCGCGAGATTTCCGACAGCGACCTCGACGGCATCTCGGGCGGCATTCTCGGCCCGGTGCTCGACACCGTCTTCACGGTCGACTCCATGCTGCCGGAGGTCTCCGACGTGGCGGGTCTGGCCACCTCGGCGACCGGCCTGAACGTGGCGCCGCTGACCGGTCTCGCCGGTCTCTGAGCGCATTTCGCCACCGACCGTGGACCCCGGGGCCTGACAGCCCGGGGTCCACGGGTCTGTCCGGGAGGACTCCGTGGAATTCCGCCACAAGGCGCTGTCCAGGCTCCGATCGCCCGAGGAGCTCGATCTGCCGGTGCGCTTCGCCCGGCCGCAGGGGCTGCTGGCGCTGACCGTCGCGGTGGTCGTCCTGGCCGGAGCGGGGGTGTGGGCGGTGGGCGGTTCCGTGGCGTGGCGGGCGACCGTGCCCGGGGTGTTGACGCACGGGCACGGCGGCTACGTGCTGGAGAGCCCGCTGGCCGGCCAGGTGGTCGGCGTCAGGGCCCGGGTCGGCGACCTGCTGGCGGCCGGGGCGCCGCTGCTGGACGTACGGACCGCGAGCGGGGTGCGGCAGGTGCGCCTGGTCGCGCCCGGCCGGGTGACCGCCTTGCCGGCCCGGATCGGCTCGGTCGTCGCCGCGGGCAGCGAGGTGGCGGGCCTGGAGCGGGTCACGACGGCGTCGGAGCCGCTGGAGGCGGTGCTCTACCCGGCGGACGGCACGGCGCCGCCGGTCGGCGCGGCGGTCGAGCTGACCGTGCGGTCGGTGCCGGCCGCGCGCTACGGAGTGCTGCGCGGCACGGTCACCGCGGTGGGCCGCGAGCCGCAGAGCGCGCAGCAGATCGCCGACTTCCTCGGCGACGCCCGCCTGGGCGCGGCCTTCGCCGCGCACGGGGCGCCGCTGGCGGTCACCGTCCGGCTGCGGCGCGACCCCGCCACGGCCACCGGCTACGGCTGGTCGTGGCGCGGCGGGCCGCC
Source organism: Streptomyces sp. NBC_00433 (assembly GCA_036015235.1). NCBI lineage: Bacteria > Bacillati > Actinomycetota > Actinomycetes > Kitasatosporales > Streptomycetaceae > Streptomyces > Streptomyces sp. NBC_00433. Next base: position 511,145 of record CP107926.1, read on the forward strand.
CCATCCCCCGGCCGCGACTCCGGTCAGCGGCTCGGTGCTGATGCCCGCGCAGCGCCCGATCGACTGGCTGCTGCCGTGACCGCCCGCCACACCGGCCGCCCGCCCGCGGCCGCCGCGGGCCGGCACCGCCCCGGACGGGCCGCGCGGACCGGCCGCAGGCCGCGCCGGGTGCGTACGCCGAGCGTCCTCCAGATGGAGGCGGTCGAATGCGGCGCGGCGGCGCTCGCGATGGTGCTTGGCCACCACGGGCGGCATGTGCCGCTGGAGGAACTGCGGGTGGCCTGCGGGGTGTCGCGCGACGGCTCGCGGGCCGGCAATCTCCTCAAGGCCGCCCGCACCTACGGGCTGCGCGCCAAGGGCATGCAGATGGAACCGGCCGCCCTGGCCGAACTGCGGCCGCCGGCGGTGCTGTTCTGGGAGTTCAACCACTACGTCGTCTACGAGGGCGCCGGCCGGCACCTCGGGCGGCGCGGCGTGCACCTCAACGACCCGGCGCGCGGCCGCCGTTTCGTGTCGCCCGCCGAGTTCGACACCGGCTTCACCGGTGTGGTCCTCACCTTCGAACCGGGTGACGGCTTCGTACGCGCGGGCCGCAGGCCGGGCATCGTACGGGGGCTGCCGGCCCGGCTGCGCGGCACCTCGGCCACCATGGCGGTCGCGGTGCTCGCCAGCCTGCTGCTGGTCGCGGTGGGCGCGGCCGGGCCCGCGCTGAGCCGTACGTACATCGACAGCTTCCTGATCGGCGGCCGGTCCGCGCTGCTGGGCACCCTCTTCACGGCGATGGCGGTCGTGCTGGGGCTCACCGCGGCGCTGACCTGGGTGCAGCAGTCCAACCTCCTGCACGGGCGGGTGGTGACCGCGACGCTGGGCAGCGCGCGCTTCATACGGCACCTGCTGCGGCTGCCCGTGCGCTTCTTCGCGCAGCGCAGCCCCGCCGACCTGGTGCAGCGCCTGCAGTCCCACGACTCGGTCGCCGAGACGCTGGCCAGGGACCTGTCGTCGGCCGGCGTGGACGCGGTGGTGGTGCTGCTCTACGCGGCGCTGCTGTGGACCTACGACCGGCAACTGACCGTGCTGGGCGTGCTGATCGCGCTGCTCAATGTGGCCGCGATGCGGATCGTGGTCCGCCTGCGCGCCACCGGCACCCGCAAACTGCGGGCCGACACCGCGAGGTTGACCAACACCGCCTACAACGGGCTGCAGTTGATCGAGACGATGAAGGCCACCGGCGGCGAGGACGGCTACTTCCGCCGCTGGGCGGGGCAGCACGCGGCGACTCTCGACGGCAGGCAGCGGCTCGGCGTGCCCGGCGCCGCGCTCGCCGTCGTCGCCCCGACGCTCGCCGCGCTCAACAGCGCGCTGATCCTGCTGATCGGCGGCAGGCGGGCGGTCGCGGGCGGGATCTCGGTGGGCCTGCTGGTCGCCTTCCAGGCACTGGTGACCGGCTTCACCGCACCGGTCACCCGGCTCAGCGCGGTCGCCGGGCGGGCGCAGGACTTCGCGGCGGACGTCGCCCGGCTCAGGGACGTCGAGAACTTCCCGGTCGACCCGGTCCACTCCCCCGGCCGCGCCGCCTCCCATCCCCCGGGAGCCCGCCGGCCGGCCGGCCAGGTGACCCTGGACGACGTCGACTTCGGCTACAGCCCGCTCGACCCGCCGCTGCTCACCGGCTTCTCGCTCTCGGTCGGCCCCGGCCGCCAGGTGGCGCTGGTCGGCGGCTCGGGCAGCGGCAAGTCGACGGTGGCCCGGCTGGTGTCGGGCCTCTACGAACCGTCGCGGGGCACCGTACGCATCGACGGCCGGCGGCTCGCCGACCTGCCGCGCAGCGTGCTGTCCGCGTCGGTGGCCTTCGTGGACCAGGATGTCTTCCTCTTCGAGGGCACCGTCCGCGACAACGTGGCGCTGTGGGACCCCTCGATCCCCGACACCGCGGTCACCGCGGCGCTCGCCGACGCGGCGGTCCTCGACGTGGTCACCCGGCGCCCCGGCGGCATCCACTGCCGGGTGGAGCAGGACGGCCGGAACTTCTCCGGCGGCCAGCGCCAGCGCCTCGAAATCGCCCGCGCCCTGGTCCGCGATCCGGTCGTCCTGGTCCTCGACGAGGTCACCAGCGCACTCGACGCCGAGACGGAGCGGCTGATCATCGACAATCTGCGCCGGCGCGGCTGCGCCCGCGTGGTCGTCGCCCACCGCCTGAGCACGGTGCGCGACAGCGACGAGATCGTGGTCCTCGACCGCGGCACGATCGTCGAACGCGGCCGCCACGAGGCCCTGGTGGCGGCCGGCGGGGCTTACGCCGACCTGGTACGGGACCACTGATGGCGTATCCGCTGGAACCCCTCCCCCCACCGGCCGGCGCTCCCCGCCCGGACCCGGCGGCGTATCCACCCTTCCCGCCCTCGGCCGACGGCACCGATTCCCCGCCGGGCGACCTCGGCCAGGACCCGCGGCCGGACGGCTGGTCGCCACAGCCCGGACCCGGCCCTGACCCGTACGCGCCAGGCGGCGCCTCGGGGGTGCCGACGGCTTACGGGGGCGGGCAGGCCTCCGTTGAGCAGGGTCCGGATGTGCACGCGTCCGGCGGTGGCGGTCCGGCCGTCGAGGAACACCCGAGCCCGCCGCCGGACGGCATGCCCGCGTACGGTCCCGGCGATCCGTCCCCCCACGTTCAGCCGGGCCCGCCGCCGGGCGGCGGCGCGCCCTCGTACGGCACCCTCGATCCGGTGGCCGAGGTGCTGGGGCGGTTCGGGGTGGAGGTCGACTGCCGCGGGGTGCGCAGCCTGGCGTTGGGCGGGCCGGAAGGGCTGTGGCTCGTGACGGCGGGGGCCGTGGATCTCTTCGCGGTCGCCGGGGACGGGCAGGGGCGATGGCACTTCCTGGGGCGGCTGGAGGCGGGGACCGCCCTGCTCGGGCCGCCGCAGGGGCCGCATCACACGCTGGTCGGGCGGCCGTTGCCGGGGTGCGGTCTGCGCCGGATCGGACTGCGCGAGCTGTTCGCCGACCCGTACGCAGGCCCCCACGCCTACGGCGGGCCGCAACTGGGCCCGCTGGAGCAGGCCTTCGCGCTCGGCGTAGGGCGCGGGCTGCGGCTGATGTTCGAAGCCCGGGTCGACGGGCGGCCCGCGATCGGCGCTGCGTCGGCGCAGGACGACATCGAGTGGGTGCCGGTCGAGCCGGGCGATGTGCGGGACGGCGCCGACTTCGACTGGGAGTCGGCCGGTCAGCTGCTGGTCGACGGGGGGATGTGGCAGCGCATGGTCAGGCAGCAGTCGCGGCTGCTGCTGGCCCTCGGTCGCTGGATCGAGCAGGTGGAGCGCGCCCACGAGCAGCGGGCGGTCGCCGGAACGCGGGCGGGCGAGGCCGCCGGCGCCCACGCCGACCGGCTGCTGCTTGCCGCGCTGGACCGGCCGGGTCGCACTCCGCGGGGCGCTCGGTCGCGGCCCGGCCGCGATGCGGCGGGGTTGAAGGGGACCCCCGGCGGCGAAGGCGCGGCAGCGGCGCGGGACGCGAGCGGCGCGGTGACCGCCCCCGGCAGCACAAGGTTCCCGGGCGATACGAGCGGCGCCCGCACCGCGGGCCGAGCGGGCGCGGCCCGCGGTGGGGCCGGAGCCGCCGCGGCCGCCGGCGTCGGGGCGGACGGGAAGGCGAGCGGGACGCGGACCGCGGCCGGCAGGGCAGGCGCGGAGGACGCCACCCTCGCCGTGTGCCGGCTGGTGGCGGCGGCCGGCGGGATCGAGGTCAGTGAACCGATCGGTGCCGCGGGCCGGTTGGGGGCGGTGGAGCGCGTCGCGGTCGCGTCCGGCTTTCGGACCAGGGAGGTGGCGCTCGGCGAGCGCTGGTGGCGTACGGACGTGGGGCCGCTGGTCGGGCGCAGGGCGGCCTCCGGAGCTCCGGTCGCCCTGCTGTGGCATCGCGGCGGGTACCAGGCGGTGGATCCGGCGAGTGGGCGGACGATGCGGGTCGGGGCGGCGAACGCGACCGGTCTCGACTCGCAGGCGGTGATGTTCTACCGGCCGCTGCCGGCGCGGGCGGTGTCCACCCGGGCGCTGCTGCGTTTCGGGGTGCGCGGCACCCGCGCGGATCTGGGGCGGCTGCTGGCGGGCAGCCTGGTCGCGGTCGGCCTCGGCGCGCTCGTGCCGGTCGCCACCGGGCGCGTCCTGGGCGGCTACGTGCCGCGCGGCGAGAACGCGCTGATCGTGCAGGCGGCCCTCGCGGTGGTGGCGACCACGATCGTGTCCGCGGCCTTCATGCTGGTGCAGAACATCGCGGTGCTGCGCCTTGAGGGCCGGATCGAGGCGACGCTGCAACCGGCCGTGTGGGACCGGCTGTTGCGGCTGCCCACCGGCTTCTTCGCGCAGCGCTCCACCGGTGAGCTGGCGAGTGCCGCGATGGGGGTCAGCGCGATCCGGCGGGTGCTGTCGGGGACCACGTCGGTGGCCGTCCAGTCGGGCACGGTCGCCGCGGTCAACCTGGTGCTGCTGCTCTGCTACAGCGTGCCGCTCACGCTGGCCGCGCTCGGCATGCTGGCGGTCGTCGCAGCGGTGCTGCTGGCCTCGGGGCTGGCCCAACTGCGGTGGCAGCGGCAGCTGGTGGAGCTGGGCAACCGGCTCAACAACCAGGCCTTCCAGAGCCTCAGGGGCCTGCCGAAGCTGCGGGTCGCCGCGGCGGAGAGCTTCGCCTACGCCGCCTGGGCCGCGGATTTCGCCCGCAGCCGCGAACTGCAGCGCAGGGCGGGCCGGGTGGGGAATGTGGCGACCGTCGTCAACGCGGTCTATCTGCCGCTGTGCACCCTCGCGGTCTTCGCGCTGCTCGCGGGACCGGCCCGCGGCAGCCTGTCGGCGGCGGCCTTCCTGACCTTCAACTCGGCGGCCACGATGATGCTTTCCTCGGCGGGGCAGCTCACCGGGGCGCTGCTGTCCGCTGTTTCCGTGCTGCCGATGGTGGAGCAGCTGCGGCCGGTGCTCGACGCGGCGCCCGAGGTGCCGGCGGGCAGCGCCCAGCCCGGTGAGCTGTCGGGGGCGGTGGAGGCCGTCTCGGTGTCCTACCGCTATCCGGGCGAGGGGCCGTTGGTCCTCGACGAGGTGTCGCTGCGGGTGGCGCCCGGCGAATTCGTGGCCGTCGTCGGGCCGAGCGGCTGCGGCAAGTCGACCCTGCTGCGGCTGCTGATCGGCTTCGACTCCCCCGTGTCGGGCACGGTCCGCTACGACGGCCAGGACCTGGCGGCGCTCGACCTGGCGGCGGTGCGCCGGCAGTGCGGGGTGGTCCTCCAGCACGCGCAGCCCTTCAGCGGCTCGATCCTGGACTGCATCCGCGGCGCGGGCACATACACGCCGGAGGAGGCGTGGCAGGCCGCGGCGATGGCGGGGCTCGCCGAGGACATCAAGGCGATGCCGATGGGCATGCACACCGTGCTGCCGGACGGCGGCGCGGCGATATCCGGCGGGCAGCGGCAGCGGCTGATGATCGCCCAGGCGTTGATCCGCCGCCCCCGGATCGTCTTCCTCGACGAGGCCACCAGCGCACTGGACAACGCCACCCAGCGCACCGTGATCGACAGCACCCGCGCCCTGCGGGCCACCAGGATCGTGGTCGCGCACCGGCTGTCGACGGTGCTGGACGCCGACCGGGTGGTGGTGATGGAGGCGGGCCGCATCGTCCAGCAGGGCAGGCCCGCGGACCTGCTCGCCGACACCGCGGGCCCCTTCCACGGGCTCGTCCGCCGCCAGACGCTCTGAGCGCCCGGTCGGCGCCTCGCAGGCGTACGGCGGCGGCACCGCGGCACCGGCCCGGACGACCGCGCTGCCGGTGCGGCCCCGTAGCGGACCCGCGCGGCCGGGCGCGGGAGGATGAGTGGATGACCGACTTCCTCACGATCGGCGAATCCGTCGCCGACATCGTCCGCACCCCCGGCAGGCCCGACGTCACGCACCCCGGGGGCAGTTCCGCGAACGTCGCCTACGGGCTGGCCAGGCTGGGGCGCCGGGTCACGCTGCTCACCCAGCTCGGGCAGGACGACGCGGGGCGGTTGATCGGCGGGCATCTGGCGTCCGCCGGGGTGGAGTTGCTGACCGACGGGCAGCCGGGCGTGGCCACCCCGACCGCGGTGGTGACGCTGGACGGGCGTGGCGCGGCCTCGTACGACTTCGAGATCGGCTGGACGCTGCGGCCGGTGGAGCCGCCGGCGGGCGTACGGCATGTGCACCTCGGGTCGATCGGTGCGGTGCAGCCGCCGGGCGCCGCCGCCGCGCTGGAGGTGGTGGCGCGGCTGCGGGGGTCGGCGACGGTCAGCTACGACCCGAACGTGCGCCCGGCGCTGCTGGGCGCACAGGAGGAGGCGGCGGGCCGGGTGGAGCGGTGCGTGGCGCTGAGCGACGTGGTCAAGGCCAGTGACGAGGACCTGGCGTGGCTCTATCCGGGCGAGCAGCCGGGCGCGGTGGCGCTGCGCTGGCTCGGGCTCGGCCCGGCCGCCGTCTTCGTGACGCTGGGTGCGGAGGGCGCGCTGGCCTTCACCCGGGCCGGGCGGGTGACGGCGGCGCCGGTGCGGGTCGAGGTCGCCGACACGGTGGGGGCGGGCGACGCCTTCATGGCCGCCGCACTGGACACGCTGGCCGCCCTCGGCCTGGTCGGCGCCGCGGCCCGGCGCGGCATGGCGGCCGGGCTCGACGGTCCCGCGCTCGACCGGATGCTGCGCCGGGCGGGTACGGCCGCGGCGCTGACGGTGTCCAGGGCGGGGGCGAACCCGCCCGACGCGGCGGAGCTGGCGTCGGCGCTCACGCGGGCCGGATCGATCGGCTAGCGCCGCATCAGTCGCCCAGGGCGTCGAGGAAGTCGGCGGCGGGTGTGAAGAAGAGCGTCCCGGTGACGGCGGTGGAGAAGTCGAGGATGCGGTCGTGGGTGGTCGGCCCGTCACCGAGGAACATGTGCCGCAGCATCTCCTCGGTCACCGCGGGGGTGCGCGCGTAGCCGATGAAGTAGGTGCCGAACTCGCCGCTGCCGGGGCTGCCGAAGGGCATGTTGTCGCGCAGGATCTTCCGCTCGGTGCCGTCCGGGTCGGTGATGGTGTTCAGCACGACGTGGGAGCCGGGCGCGTCCGTCTCGATGTTGGTGAGCTTGCGGCGGCCGATGATCTGCTCCTGCTGCTCGGTGGAGAGCCGGTTCCACGCTTCGAGGTCGTGCAGGTACTTCTGCACGACCACGTAGGAGCCGCCGGCGAAGGACGCGTCCTCGGTGCCGGTCAGGACGGCGTCGGCGGCCTGCTGCCCGACCGGGTTCTCGGTTCCGTCGACGAAGCCGAGCAGGTCGCGCTGGTCGAGGTAGGAGAAGCCCTGCACCTCGTCGGCGACGCCGACCGAGCCGCGCAGCCGGGCCATGATCTCGGTGGCGAGCGAGAAGCACAGGTCCTGCCGGGTGGCGCGGATGTGGAAGAGCAGGTCGCCGGGGGTGGCGGGGGCGGTGTGCCGCTTTCCCCGCAGTTCGCGGAAGGGGTGCAGGTCCGCGGGGCGCGGTCCGCCCAGCAGCCGGTCCCAGGCGTCGGACCCGATGCCGGCGACGACGCTCAGCTCCGCGGCGGGATGCCCGAAGCCGACCGCCCGTTGCATGCCCGAGAGGTCCCCGAGCAGCCCGCGGACGACGGACTCGCCGCCCTGATCGACGGTGAGGACCAGGAAGAAGGAAGCGGTGGTCAGCGGGCTGAGCACAGGCTGCGGCGGGGGCATGCGCACCATCGTGGCACGGGGTGCGCCGGGCGACGCGGTGGGACGCGCCCGGCCCTGCGTGCAGGGCCGGGCGCGTCCCGCGGGTGCCGCGGTCAGTACCGCAGTACGGCTGCCACGCCGCCGGCGGCGTCAAGCGTGCCGTCGGGCACGAACAGCACCCGGGAGTCGGCCTGCACGGCCTTCTCCACCAGTTGCTCGACGACGTCGGTGGCCACACCGGCGTCGTGGGCGGGCGCTTCGACGTCCGGCCGCGGGTCGGGCAGCGTCACCAACTCAGGGTAGGGGACCACGTCCAGGGTCCGTGCGTCCCCGGTGATCCGGCCCGCCACCATCAGGCTCTCCTCCACCAGCAGCCGGTGCACCCGCTTGTCGGCGACCGCCGTCCACACCTCGGGTGCGCCGCCGGCGTACTTCTGCTGCGCACGTGCCGCGTCCAGCTCCTCGACGGCCTCGGCGACCTGCCGGGCGCGGAAGTCGGCCAGCAGGGGTGCGAGCCGATTCGCCAGGTCGGGCTTCGGGTCCTTGTCCATACCGGTCAGCGGCAGTGTGCCGGCGACGCGGTCCCCGTGGAGGGTGAGGCCGTTGAAGATCGAGAGCGTCTTCTCGCTGCCGATGACGAACAGCGGTTCCCCGTTGTGCTCCTTCAGCGCCCTGCCCAGGTGGGTGTCGACGGTCCGCAGGTACTGCCTGACCCGCTCGTCGTGCGACTCGTAGGGCGCCGAGTGCGGTATCGGCCCGGGAATCGAGTCCTCGGGCGAGGGAATCCGCGGCGCGTCGGGGAATCCGTACCGTGTCACCTCGACCAGTTCACTCACGGAACCGTTGTAGAGGCGGCACATCTCCTGGTCGAGCACGAGGACCAGATACGGGTGCGAGCGCTGCTCGGCGGCCACCGCGTAGCGGGTCAGGAGAACCGTGGAGAATTCCACTCGCGGCTCGACGGCCGGCGACGTCAACTGCCAGACCTGGATGGGCTCGCCGGCGGCGATATGGACCACCAGCGCGCCGGCGGGGTGGAAGGGGAAGCCCGCGTCCTCGATGGCCTCGGGATCCAGCAGGCGGTCCCGCAGTTCCAGCTTCGCGTCCCGGGGGACTTCGGTGTCTTCGGCCAGTTGGCGTTTGGCCTGGGTCACGAGGTCGCGCAGCAGGATGCGGTCCTTGTCGCCGAACGGCAGGTCGGGATCGGTCGGCATGGCGAGTGTGATCGCGGGATAGGGCCGCGGTGCGCGCAGGTCGGCCAGGACTTCGGGCGTCAGATCGTACGTGTCGGCCATGCCACCCTCACTGTGGTTGCGGCGACGGGCAGGTCAAAGACGTGCGGGTCACAACGGAAGACGTTCACACGGAAGACGGTCACCGGACGCGGTGGTCGCGGGACCCCGGCAATCACGGAATCCCCTGCTCAGGGAACCCAGTGGCCGTTCTGCCTGCGGTGGTCGTGCGGCTGGTGCCGCTTGGCGAGCACCGGGTCGCTCGGCTGCCGCTCCGCGTGGGGAATCTGCGTGTGGAAATACAGCAGCTTTCCCTGTCCCCGCGCGCCCAGACCGTGGTGGCCCTTGGCCGGGGAGTTCTTGTTGCTCATGCCTTTCAGCTCCCCTCGTCAGCTTCCCCCGCGTACGGAAAGCCCTTTTCGCGGCTGCCCGTTCGTAGGATTCACGCTACGCCGTACGAGCGACGGCTGCGACCGCGCCGCGAGAGGGCCGGTCGACTAGAATTGCTGGCGAGTCTCCGCGAATTACGGCGGTGTCCGGCTTTCCAAGACGGCCGGTCGGCCGCTTATTCGGTTCGTCCCTCCACCACCACGGGAGCAGGAATGACCGGTGATCCCGAGCCCCTCAGCCCCGCCGCGCGCAAGGCGCTGGAAAAGGAGCTGTCCGATCTGCGCGAGGAGCGCCGGGCGGTCGCCGTCACCTTGCGGGGCGGTGACTCCGACGCGGCGGGCGACAGTGCCGACCAGGCCGACGAGCTGCAGCGCGCCTCGGACGTCACGCGCCTGGACAACCGGATCGAGGAGGTGGCCGAGCGGCTGCACGACGCCGTCGTGAGCGGCCCGCCCAGCACCGACGTGGTGGGCGTCGGCAGCACTGTCACCCTCCGGTTCGCGGACGGCACCACGGACACGATGCACATCGGCGAGATCGCCGACGACCAGGACCAGGCCCTGGTGACGGCCGACAGCCCGCTCGGCCAGGGGCTGCTCGGCCACCGCGCGGGCGACGCCGTGGACTACGAGACGCCGCAGGGGCCGGCGTCCGCGCAGGTGGTCTCCATCGGCGACGCTGCCTGAGCCGGCGGGGCGGCGCCCGCGGTGTGCGGCGTGGGCGGCGCCCCGCTTGCGGGCCGGGAGCTGAGGCGTTTGAGTGAGGAGTGTCCCTCCTTCCCCAGGAGTCACCCGCATCATGCGGCGGGTCGGCGGCCCTGGCCGTTCGCGGCCCCCGGGGGTGCTCGTGCCCCTCATCCGCGCACCGGACGTGAGCACTCGTCTCACAACGTACGGAGCTGCCATGTCGATGTCCTTCGGACCCCGTCCGCTGCGCCGCACGATCCAGGCGGAACCGGACTACCGGATCGCGTCCCTGCTGCTCGGCCGCGGCGCGGAGCCCGGGGACACCATCGTCGCCGATGTGCAGGACGACTCGCTGCACTGCACGGTTCACGGCGCCGACTCCCACGACGAGGAGAAGTAGCCATGGCACACCACCACCACAAGTCCAACAAGGCCGTCGAGGGCGATCCCGACTCCGGGCACAGCCGCGGCATGCCGGGGCGCCCGGACGACGAGGAGCTGCGGGAGCGCACGGAGGAGGACCGCGAGGAGGTGGGCCTGCCCCCGGACCCGGCGGACCCGCGCGACGGCACGGACCCGGAATCCCCGTAGGCGACCGCCCGGCTGGAGGTGCACGACGGTGACGACCACCAACGACGACAACATCACCACCTGGACCGAGCGGCTGCTGCGCGAGGCACCGGGTATGGCGCCCGAGCAGGCCCGGGTCTTCGTCTACGAGCTCTACTTCGCCGCGCAGCGCGCGGTGGACAAGGAGCTGTGGGAGGCGAACTTCATCCGTGACGAGTAGGCGCGGACGTAGGGCCGGGCGCGGCAGGCTGCCGCGCCCGGCCCTACGGCGTCAGCCGGAGTAGCCCGCGCCTTCGCGCGGGTAGGGGGGCCGGTCGTGGTCGTGCGGACGCGGGCGGCTCTGCGGCCGCAGCGGGCCGCGGGCCAGCCGGTGGGCGCCGAGCGCGACGAAGACGGCCAGCAGGCCGCCGCCACCGGTCCACAGCCAGCGCGGCGACCACCAGGTGCCGGCCCAGCCGTCGGCGGGTGCGACGTCGGGCGCGTTGGCGGAGACCAGCGGGACCACCGAGCCGTCGACCGCGTCGCGGCCGGCGGTGCCGTGCGAGGTGGCCGTGATCGCCGCGCGCACCGGCTGGCCGAGGTCGGCCTCCGGCACGTCCAGCGCGGTCAGCCGCAGGTAGTAGGCGCCGCGCAGCGGGTCGTTGGACCAGGTGTCGGCGTAGGCGCGCACCGGCCGCAGGGTGCAGGCCAGCTCCACGGTCGCCGCGCCGGCGGCGGCCGTACGGGTCTGGGCGCCGTAGCGGCAGGGCTGGCGGCGGCGCAGCCCGTCGTAGACGTCGAGCTGCCAGGTCGAGGCGCCGTGCGTGGCGGCGGCCCCCGAGCCCGAGCCGAAGGTCACGGTCGCCTTGACCGTGACGTTCTGCCCGGTGTCCGCGGCCACCACCCAGTAGAGGTAGTCGCCCGCCGACGCGCCGGCGGTGGCCTGCTCGCCCTGCTTGATCACCGTGGCGGTACGGAAGTTGGTGCCCGCCTCGGTGGGCGGCCCCTCGTCGCCCGCGGTCGCGCTCGCGCTGGGCGTGGCGCTCGGGGTGTCGTCGGCCGCGGCCCGGCCGGTGAGTGCGGTCAGCGCGGTCGCGGCGAGCAGTCCCACCGCGGCCAGTCGTCGTGCGGTGCGCATCAGGAGGCCCTCCCCGAGTTCATCTGCCAGCGGGCGGCCCAGCCGGTCAGCAGACCGGCCACCGCGCCGGTGACAGCCAGCAGTCCCAGCAGCCACCAGCCGCGCCCGAGGCCGTAGAAGGCCACGTCGGACGGCTGGTCGGGGCTGTCCACCAGGTCGATGGACAGCTCGACGGGCAGGCCGGGGGTGGTCTTGACAGAGGCCGGCGCGGAGAAGGAGTTGCCGACCTGGAGGCATACGGTCTCGGCGGGCGTGTCGGAGTCGGCTTTCGGCTTGGGATAGCGGATGCCGGCCGAGACGGCGTCGGTACGGCCGGTGCCGCCCTCGTCGTCGCGGACGATCTCCCGGCCGTGCAGGGTGACACCGCGCAGCAGGACGCCGTAGCCGGCGTTGACGGCCCGGTCGTCGCTGATGCTCACCGAGGCGCGCAGCTCCTGGCCGGGGCGTACGTCGATGCGATACCAGCGGTTCTCGGAGAAGGTCTCACGGTCGGAGTACAGCCCCGCCTTGAGCACGGGCGCGTCCGCGCAGTTCGCGGCGCCGTTGGTGGCCACGGGGGTGACCACCGGGTCGGTGCTGCGGTTGACCAGCTGCTTCACCTTGGTGGTGAGCTGCGCGCGGTGCTGCACGGTGGTGTAGGTGCCGCCGGTGGCCTCGGCGATGCAGCTGAGCTGGTTGCGGGTCTTGGAGTCGGGGCTCAGGCCGAGCGTGTCGATGACCAGGTGGATGCCCTGGGCGGCGAGGTCGCGGGCGACGTCGCAGGGGTTGGCATTGCAGGTGTCCTCGCCGTCGGTGATCAGCACCATCCTGGCGGTGCCCTCACCGCCCGCCTTGAGGTCGGCGGCCGCCGCGAGCAGGGCGGGGCCGATCGGGGTCCACCCGGTGGGGGCGAGGGTGGCCACCGCGGCCTTGGCCTCGGTGCGGTTCAGCGGGCCGACCGGGTAGAGCTGCTTGGTGTCCTTGCAGCCGGTCTTGCGGTCGTTGCCCGGGTAGTCCGCGCCGAGGGTGCGTATGCCGAGGTTGACCTCTTGCGGCGTCGAGTCGAGGACGTCGTCGAAGGCCTGCTTGGCGGCGGACATCCGGCTCTGCCCGTCGATGTCCTTGGCCCGCATGGAGCCGCTGACGTCGAGGACGAGTTCGACTTTCGGTGGGGGTTGCGCCGCGGGTTCGTCCGCGGCGGCGCTCGCGGGCAGCAGCCCGCAGGCGAGGGTGGCCAGCAGGCCACCGGCCATTCCCGTGGCCACGAGTCTTCTCATGATCATCGGAGGATCGTAGTGAAGGTCCGGCCCATTCATGAAGTCGGCAGGTCAGCGTCGCGACCCGACGCACGGAATGTCGGATTCCGCTTCACTCGGGCGGACTTGACGAAGTCTTTACAACCCGGGCGGGCGCCGTGTCGTCTCTGCTCGCGATCCCGGTACGGCCGGGGCCCGCGCCCGCTCCCGGGCGCGGCGGGCCGCGGGAGAAACGAGGAACGGGACATGCGCAGCACCTCACTCGCCGCCGGTGCGGCGGTGGTCCTGGCGGTCGCGGTCGCGGGAGCCGTCCCCGCCGCCGCCTCGGCCCCCGTCGGCCAGGCCCCCATGACCCCGATGTGCACGACCTCGCAGCTGACCGGCGCGCTGGGCGGCGGGGACGCGGGCGCGGGCAACCTCTACCGCTATCTGGTCCTCACCAACCACAGCTCCACGACCTGCCACCTCACCGGCTACCCCGGGGTCTCGCTGCTCGACTCGGCCGGCAGGCAGATCGGGGCGCCGGCCGACCGGCAGCGCAGCAGCTACACGGCGGTGGAGCTGAGGCCCGGCGGGTCGGCGAGCGACACGATCCACACGATCAACCACCAGGGGACGTGTCTGCCGGCCTCGGCGAAGGTGCGGATATACCCGCCGGGGAACACGGCGGCGATGGTCATCGCCGGGACCGTGACGAACTGCGACCACACCTTCACGGTGACGCCGCTGGCCGCGGGGCGTAGCGGCAGTGACCCGGTGACGGCACCGGCCCCGACGCCGACGTCCACATCCGTCCCGGGGCGCCAGGTGCCCCGGGTCCCCTCGGGCGCGCCCGACACCGGCCTCGCCGCGGCCTCCGGCGGCCACTCCCACGCCCTGGCCGCCGGCGCGGCCGGGGGTGCCGCCCTGCTGGGCGGCCTGGCCGTCGCGGCTGCCGCGCGTCGCCGGCGCGGGGCCAGGGACTGAGCCTTGGCCTCCGCTTCCCGACCCTCGGCCACTCCCTGCGGGGCGCTGTCGCGGACTCCGCGGTCGCGCTGTGCGGGTGGCTTGTCGCGCAGTTCCCGCGGGGAGCTGCGCGACAAGCCGCAGCGGGCCGCAGCTGTGAACGCGACACGGTGGGTGGTGGTGGCCGCGGCCGCGGTGGCGCTGCTCGCCGGGTGCGATGGCGCGACCGGCGGCGGGGACGCGGGGCCGCCACCGGCCCCGCCGCGCACGAGCGCCGCGCCGTCGGCACCGGTGGCGCCGGCCACGACCGCCGCCACACCGTCCGCGACGGTAAAAGCAATGCCGAGGTCGGAACCGGAACGGCTGCGCATCCCCGGCATCGGCGTGGACACCCCCGTCATGGCCCTCGGCCTGGCGGCCGACGGCACGGTGAGGGTACCGCCGATCGCGGCGCACGCGCCGGCCGGCTGGTACGACGGGTCGCCGGCGCCCGGCCAGGTCGGGCCCTCCGTGCTGCTGGGGCATGTGACGGTCGGGGCGTACGGCGACGGCGTCTTCCGGCACCTGGACCGGATGCGGCCGGGCGACAGGGTGACGGTCACCCGGGCGGACGGCACCGACGCGGTCTTCGCCGTCGACAAGGTGCAGACCGTCGCGAAGTCGCGCTTCCCGACGGACGCGGTGTACGGGAACGTCGACCACCCCGCGCTGCGTCTCATCACCTGCGGCGGCACGAGGATCTCGGACGGCGGCGGCTATCCGGACAACGTGATCGTCTACGCCTCGCTGGTCGGCGGCTCGTGAACAACTGGCCTGCGGCGGCCGGCACTTCGGCGACAGGAGCGAGGGGAGCGGTCATCCGGCGAGAAGAGCGCGCTGCCTCCGAGCTGTTCGAGGCCGTCTACCCGCGGCTCGCGGGCTGGTGCCGCCGGCTGGTCGACGACGACGGCACGGCGCACGAGATCGCCGCGGAGGCCTTCACCCGGCTGTGGGCCCGCTGGACCGGGGTCGAGGAGCCCAACGGCTTCCTCTATGTGACCGCCGCCAACCTGGTCCGCGACCACTGGCGCAAGATGGAGCGCGAGCGCCGCGCGCTGCGCCGGGTGAAGACCGAGCAGTCCGTACGCCCGCAGGCGGAGGCGGCCGACCCGTCCGTACGCCTGCTGGTGCAGTCGCTGCCCGAGCGGCTGCGCAATCCCGTCCTGCTGTATTACTACGCCGACTTGCCGGTCCGTGAGGTGGCCGCGCTGCTTGGCCGGAACGAGGGAACCGTGAAGGCCGACCTGCACGCGGCACGCGAACTGCTCCGCGCACGACTTGAGGGGCACCATGACCGGATTTCCTGACCGCCCGGAGGGCGGCCCGGACGGCGAGGGCACCGGGGCCGACCCGGTGGAGCCGCTGCTGCGGCAGCCGCCCGGGTATCTGGACGCGCCGCCCGGCTCCTTCGGGCGGATCCGGCGGCGTGCGGCGCGCCGCCGCCGGCTGCGGGCGGCCGGCGGCGGTCTCGCGGCGGCCGTGGTGCTGTCCGGTTCCGTCTACCTGGTGGGCGCGCTGACCTCGCACGGCTCGGACGAGGTGGTGAGCCCGCCGGCCAGCAACTCGCTGACCAGCGCCGCCCCTTCGACCCCGGGGCCCAGCCCGGACATGGCGCCGGCGCCGACCCCGACCACGACGGCGGCTGCCCGCAGCACCGGTACGCGGGGTGCCACGGGCACCGCCACCAGGCCCCCGAGTGCCACACCGACCAGGGACGCCCCCCCGCAGACGGCGGGGGCGACCCCGATGTGCGCGACCTCGCAGCTGTCCGCGGCGCTGGGCGGCGGCGACGCGGGCGCGGGCAGCCTCTTCCGCTACCTGGTGCTCACCAACCGCAGCTCCACGGCCTGCCATCTCACCGGTTACCCGGGCCTGTCGATGCTGGACGCGAAGGGCGCGCAGATCGGTGCGCCGGCCGACCGGCAGCCGATGGACTACCGCCCTGTGGTGCTGCGGCCGGGCGGGTCGGTGAGCGACACCATCCACACCGTCAACCAGCAGGGCACCTGCCTGCCCGCGTCGGTGAAGCTGCGGATCTACCCGCCGGGCAACACCGCGTGGCTGGACTTCGCGGGCAGCGTGACCAACTGCGACGACCTCTTCACCGTCACCCCGTTCACCGCGGGCAGCACCGGCAATCCCCCGTCATGAGGAGCCGTCCGGGGCGCCCGGCAGGTCGAGCAGTGCCAGGTCGGGCGGTACGAGGGTGGGAGACAGCAGGAGTTCGCCGAGGGTGCTGCCGACGGGTTCGCCGATCTGCTCGCGGGTCAGGAAGGGGACGCCGTCCCGGGACAGCCGGGTCCTCACCGCACTGACCCCGTGCTCGGCCTTCTTGGGGCCCCAGTTCGCGGCGGGTTGCAGCCGGGCCGGGTGGGCGGCGGGCCGAGGGGCGGCGCGGGACGGTGCCCACCCGCACGACGGCCACGCGTGGTCGGTCGCCGCGTCGGCCATCGCGCACAGGTCGGGCCCGCCGGCGCCGGTCAACCGGGCCATGATCTGGATGTGGTTGCCGTCGTCGAGCTGCGAGGTGCGGTCGCACTCGTCGCCGTCGAGCACTTCGGCGGCGACGGTGACATTGCCGGTCCTGCGGGTGGGGATGTGCGAGCCGCCTCGATGTCGCGGCCGAGCAGGGTGGCTGCGACGTCGACGGCCGGGGCCCGGTGCGGCGGACCGTACGGGAGCGGTCCCGGCGGCCTCCCGCGGCTCGGCCCTGCCGAAAGAGCCACTACGGAATGTCACTAGGGATCGACACTTCGCAGTGGCTACGCTGCGTGGCGCTGGTCGCGCGCGGTGACGCCCGTCCCCCCGTGCGGCAGCCGGATTCGGAGGCAGGAAGCATGAAGACGCACAAGCGCTGGGCCGCGGTCCTCGGCGCGCTCGCGGTCGGCGCCGGGCTGATGTCGGGCTCGTCCACCCCGGCGGTGGCCCACGACGCCTCGGGCCCGAGCCCGCCGGCGGTCGTCGCCCAGCAGTTCTCACTGCGGCTGGCCGGCCATCCCGGCCAGGTCGCGAACGTGCGGGGAGCGTCCACCGAGAACGACGCCCCGGTCATCCAGTACGACTGCGGCACCGCCGACAACGAGCTGTGGAGGTTCGTACCCAAGGGCATCGGCTACCAGATCGTGGCGAAGTCCAGCGGAAAGTGCCTCAACGTCCGGGGCGGCGTCGGGGTGGGCAACCCGCTGATCCAGTACACCTGCACCGCCGCGGGCGTCGACAACGACGTCTGGCTGCCGGTCTGGGAGCCCGACCGCCCCTGACCCGCCCGTGCGCGGGTGACGGGGGCGGCGGTCGGGTGCCGGGGTGGCGCGGCAGGTCAGCGGCAGTCGGGGTGGCCCCAGCCGTCGGCGTTCTTGGTGATCGGCTCGCCCGCGGCGTAGGAGCGTCCGCAGCGGCAGCGGCCGGGGTATTTGGCCTTGAGCGTGCGCGCGGCGCCCCCGCCCCCGGTGGCGGGTCCCCCGGCGGGCGCGGAGCCCCCCGCGCGGGGCGCTTTGCGTACGGTGTCGGGCGTCCTCGGCGGCTGCGGCGAGCCGAGGTCGCTGCCCGCGGGCTCCTGGACGATGGCGGCGTGGCTGGCGGCGCGGTCCGCGAAGTCGTTGAGCCGGTCGCCGTCCACCTGGTGGGCGGGCACGTAGCGGAAGTCCACCGAGCGGCCGGTCAGCAGCGTGTCGATGCGTACGACCAGCTCCTGGTTGGCGACCGGCTTGCCCGCCGAGGTCTTCCAGCCCTTGCGCTTCCAGCCCGGCAGCCAGGTCGTGACGGCCTTCATCGCGTACTGCGAGTCCATCCGGACCTCCAGCGCGACGTCCGGGTCCACGGCGGCCAGCAGCCGCTCCAGCGCGGTCAGCTCCGCGACGTTGTTGGTCGCGGTGCCCAGCGGCCCCGCCTCCCAGCGGACCGGTTCTCCCCGGTCGTCGGCGATGACCCAGGCCCATGCCGCAGGCCCCGGATTGCCCTTCGATGCCCCGTCACACGCGGCGATGATGCGTTCACCCACGACCCCGAGCATGCCAGGCGACCACCGGTGAAAGCACATCGCCCCCCGCCGCCGCGCCCGGTCGCTCCGCATGCGGAGAGCGCGGACGTCGCCGAGCATGGTTACCGACAGGACCACCCCTGTGGCGAGAGGGCGCCGGATGGGCAAGGGAGCCGACGGTCCGGCGCGACGTGAGCAGTCGGAGGCCGAAGAAGCGGAACAGCGGCAGATCGACGCCATGAACCGGTTCACGTCGCGGCCCGGCGGAGACGGCGCCGAGGCCGGGACGGTCCCCGCGGCGGATTCCGCGGCCGGCACCGGCGCCGCGAAGCCGCGGCTGCGCGACGCGCTGCTGCTCGAAACCGGCCACGACCTGGCGGAGGCCGAGACGCTGTCCGCCGCCCTCAGGACGGTGACCAGGCTCTCCGCCCCGGATTTCGCCCTCGACGGCGTGGTGGTCTTCGGTGTCACCGACAAGTTCATCAAGGTGCTCGGCCAGACCGGATACCGCGGCAGCGACGCCCAGCGGGTCTTCCGGATGCCGGTGACGACCGACTTCCCGGCCACCGAGGTGGTCAACTCGGGACGGCCGGTCTACCTGTCCTCCCCCGAGGAGTACAGCGCGCGCTTCCCCGCCACCTGGCCGGTGGCCGCCGAGTTCGGCCGGCAGTCGTGGGCCTTCCTGCCGATGGTGACCTCCGGGCGGATCACCGCGGTGTGCCTGCTGGCCTTCGACCGGCCGATGGCCTTCGGCGCCGACGAGCGGGCCCTGCTGGTGCTGACCGCCCGGCTGGTCGCCCAGGCGCTGGAGCGGACCAGGACCAGCAGCGCGGAGCTGGCGCTGTCCCGCGGACTGCGGCGCAGCATGGGCGCGACGGCTCCCGCGGTGCCCGGACTGACGGTGGCCACCCGCTACGTGCCGACCGGCGGCGGCCTGGTGGTCGGCGGCGACTGGTACGACGTGATCAACCTGCCGGAGGGCCGACTGGCCGTGGTGATCGGCGACGTGCAGGGCCACGACGTGCACGCGGCCGGGCTGATGGCCCAGCTGCGGACCGCCGTGCACGCCTACGCGGCCGAGGGCCACGGCCCGGACGCGGTGCTCGCCAGGTCGTCCCGCTTCCTGGCCGCGGTCGACGAGGACCGCTTCGCCACCTGCATCTACATCGAGGCGGAGCCCTCCACCGGGATGCTGCACATCGCCAGGGCCGGCCATCCGCACCCGGTGCTGCGGCTGCCGGACGGCACCTGCATGCTCAAGCACGTCGGGGGCGGTCTGCCGCTCGGCCTGATGCCGGGCACCGAGGACTACCCGGTCACCGATCTGGAGCTGCGGCCCGACGAGATCCTGATGCTGTGCACGGACGGGCTGATCGAGACCGGCGGGCACGACATGTACAGCGGCTGGATCCGGGTCAGGGACGCGATGTCCCCCGGCCCGACCGAGGACCTGGAAGGCATCGCCGACAGCCTGATCCGCGCGGTCCACAACCCGTTGCAGCAGGCCGGCCAGGCGGCGGACGAGGAGGTCGGGCGGCGCGAGGTGGACGCGGCGGGCGTACGCGCGGATCTGGCGCCGCGCAACGAGGACGACATCGCGCTGCTGCTGCTGCGCCGCGACGCCGGGGTGCACCAGCGGGCGGTGCCCGAGCGCAGGCTGGTACTGACCATCGACCAGGACCAGGCCCAGGGACTGGCCGAGGCGCGGGCCGAGCTGCAGGCGCTGCTGCACGACTGGGCACAGCCCGACCAGGTGGACACCGCGGTGCTGCTGACCTCGGAGCTGGTCGGCAACGTCCTGGTGCACACCGACCAGTCGGCGGCGCTCAACGCCTCGCTGACCGGCGAGCCGGGTCGGCGCGTACTGCGGGTGGAGGTCTCCGACAGCGGCGACGAGCTGCCGCACCAGCGGACACCGGGCGAGATGGCGTCCTCGGGGCGCGGTCTGATGCTGCTCGACATCCTGTCGGGCCAGTGGAGCGTGCGGCCGGAGTCGGAGGGCAAGACGGTGTGGTTCTCGCTGTGGGAGGACGAGGAGCCGGCCGACGACGAGCCGGCCGGCTCCGACCCGCTGTCCGACTTCCCGGAGTGAGGGCGCCCCGCCGGGGGCGCCCTCGGACTCCGCGGCCGTAGGCCGCCCGCACGCCGTCAGGCGCGCGGCATCGCGTCGGCGACCTGCTCGCGCAGCTCCTCGGGCGACAGGTACGAGTCGGTGTACTCGAAGTCCCGCAGAGTGGCGGGCAGGCGGGACTGGAAGCCGGTACGGACGTAGTCGCTGCCGGCCACCGCGTTGAGCAGCCAGTTGGTCATCACCCGGGTCTTGGCGACGTTGGTGCGCAGTGCCGACCAGTGGTAGCCGCGGGCGACGGCCTGCGCGGGCAGGCCGCGCAGCTCGATGCCGAGCGGCTTGGAGACCGCGTCCCGGCCGCCGAGGTCGACCACCAGGCCGAGGTCCTTGTGCCGGTAGGGCCGCAGCGGCTGGTTCCTGATCGCGGCGATGACATTGTGGGCGGCCGCGACGCCCTGCCGCATCGCGTGCTGCGCGGTGGGCGGGCAGATCGCGCCCTCCTCGCCCTTGGCCAGGTCCGGTACGGCCGCGGCGTCGCCGAGCGCGTAGACCCCGTCGGCGCCGGGCAGCGTCATGTCCGCGGCGACGGCGAGCCGGCCGCGTACGGTCTCGGCGCCGAGGGTCGCGATCAGCGGGCTCGCGGCGACGCCCGCGGTCCAGATCAGGGTGCGGCAGGGCACCACCCGGCCGTCGGTGAAGGTGACCTCCTCGGGGCCGGCCTTGGCGATCGAGACACCGAGCGAGATTTCGAGACCGCGGTCGCGGAGGATCTTCTGCGCGCTCAGCCCGAGCTTCTCGCCCAGTTCCGGCATCAGCTTGGGCGCGATGTCGATGAGGTGCCACCTGATGAGCTTCGGGTCGAGCCGCGGGTAGCGGTGCAGCGCCTGGGCGGTCAGCCGTTGCAGGCAGGCCGCGGTCTCGGTGCCCGCGTAGCCGCCGCCGACGACCACGAACTGCAGCCGGGAGGTCCGCTCGGCCTCGTCGTGCGAGGCGTCGGCGAGGTCGAGCTGGGCGATCACGTGGTCGCGGACGTAGGCGGCCTCGGCGAGGGTCTTCATCCCGCGCGCGTTGTCGACCAGGCCGGGGATGTCGAAGGTCCGGGTGATGCTGCCGGGGGCGAGCACGATGTAGTCGTAGGACTCGTTGACGATCTCGCCCGTTATCGTCCGCACCACGCAGACCTTCGCCTTGGTGTCCACGCCGATCGCGCCGCCGGGGACGATCCGGGTGCGGTATTTCCTGCTGCGGCGCAGCGACACCGCGATCGACTGCGGGGTCAGGATGCCGGAGGCGACCTGCGGCAGCAGCGGCAGGTAGAGCTGGTAGGAGAACGGGGTCACCAGGCAGATGTCCGCCTCGTCGCGGGCGAGGCTGCGCTCGAGTCGGCGCACGCACCCCACCCCGGCGAATCCCGCGCCCACCACGAGGATCTTCGGTCGTCCCACGATGTCTGTCCCTTCTGGGGGCTGCCGTCGGCCGGGGTGGCGTCTGCCCGCCGGCCACGGCTTCGCACCTCCTGTCCTACCGTGCCCTCACGGGCCCCGCCAGCGGGGTGGTACGGCCGGGGTCGGTTTGCCCGGCGGCTCGCTAACATGCTGGTGCTCCCGCACAGTTCGCCCTCGCTTCCCCGGGGCCGCGAACGGCCCCGGTCCCCCCCATCCGGAGGTAGACATGAGCAAGCGGCACTCTCGGTTACGTTCCCTGGGCACCGTCGCGGCCCTGGCCCTGCTGGGCGGTACGGCCGGTATGACGTCGGCCGGCGCCGCCACGGCTTCGCCGCTGCCGATCGGCCCCGGCCAGACATTCGTCGGCCAGGTCAACGGTGTGACGATCGGCGCGGTCATCAAGGTCGGCTGCTTCGGCCCGGTCACCCCCTCCTCGACCGGACACCCGCTCTCCGGCCAGACCGTGTCCGTGCAACTGATCGCGGGCAATGCGCCGGACCAGGCCACCGTCGGCTACACCGGCACCTCCGCCACGCACGACCTGGCCGGCTTCGGCCCCGCGTCCTCGGTCACGGCCGCCACCGACATCAAGGCGTACGGGCTCGGCGTGCCGATCCCGACGTCGCTGAACCTGCCCTGCTACGGCACCGGCACCGTCGGCTTCGTCCCCGCGCCGACCAGCCCCACCGCGCAGACCGCGACCGTCGCCGTCACCTACGTCAGCATCGGCGTCAACCCCGCGAGCTGAGCCCGGCGCCGGCGGCGCCGGCCGTGCTGCAACCGTCCTCCTCGTCGCCGGGTCCGCCGTCGGCGGAGCGGGCGACGAGGCGGCCGGGGCGGCGGGCGCCGCCGCGCTCCAGCGACATCGACAGCACGGCGAGCAGCAGTGCCCCGCCGGCCAGGGCCACGCCGACCCAGTTCGCCGCGGTGTAGGAGTGGCCTGCCGAGATGACCAGGCCGCCGATCCAGGCCGCGAGCGCGTTGCCGAGGTTGAAGGCGCCGATGTTGACGGCCGAGGCGAGGGTCGGGGCGCCCGCGGCCTGGTCGAGCACCCGCTTCTGCAGCGGCGGTGTGGTGGCGAAGCCGAGGGCGCCGATCGCGAAGACGGTGGCCGCGGCAGCGGCCTTGTCGTGCGCGGTCACCGTGAAGAGCGCGAGCACCACGGCGAGCCCGCCGAGCGCGGTCATCAGCATCGGCATCAGCCTGCGGTCGGCGAGCCGGCCGCCGACCAGGTTGCCCACCACCATGCCCAGCCCCAGCAGCACCAGCAGCCAGGTCACCGAGCCGTCGGCGTATCCGGTGACGTCGGTCATCATCGGCACCAGGTAGGTGACGGCCGCGAAGACCCCGCCGAAGCCGAGCACGGTCATGCCCATCGCGAGCAGCACCTGGACATTGCGGAGGACCGCGACCTCGTGGCGCAGGCTGACGCCCGCGGGCCGGGGCAGGTCGGGCACCAGGCGGGCGACGCCGAGCAGCCCGAGCACGCCGAGGGCGGCGACGATGACGAAGGTGATCCGCCAGCCGGCGCTCTGCCCGACGAAGGTGCCCAGCGGCACACCGACGACGTTGGCGACGGTCAGTCCGGTGAACATCGTCGCGATGGCGCCGGCCCGCTTGGCCGGCGGCACCACCTCGGCGGCCACGACCGAGCCGATACCGAAGAAGGCGCCGTGCGCGAGCGAGGTGACCACCCGGCCGATGAGCATGACGGCGAAGACCGGGGCGGCCGCCGAGATCAGGTTGCCGACCACGAACAGGCCCATCAGCAGCATCAGCATCCGCTTGCGGGTCACCTTGGTGCCCAGCGCGGTCATCAGCGGGGCGCCGGCCACCACGCCGAGCGCGTAGCCGGTGACCAGCAGGCCCGCGGTCGGCACGGACACGCCGAAGTCGCCGGCGACCTGGGGCAGCAGCCCGATGATGACGAACTCCGTGGTGCCGATCCCGAAGGCCCCGATGGCCAGGGCCAGCAGCGCGAGAGGCATGAGGGACACCTTCCGAGGTGAGTGCAGGAGCGTCTAACAAGCGTGGACAATAATTGCACACGCGGGTTATTTGCAAGCGCGTTAGAGTGGTGCATGCGCCCAACACGGCACCGGGGCCGGGCGCGGACCGCCCGTCGAGGGCCTGGAGGACCGATGACCGCCACCGATCCGGCACTGACCGCACTCGCCGACGGCTGGTGCGCGCTGTCCCTGCTGCACGGCCGGATCGAGGCGCACACCGAGCGGGCGCTGCAGGCCGGGCACGGGCTGAGCGTCCGCGAGTTCTCGCTGCTCGACGTGCTCAGCAGGCAGCACGACGGCCCCGGCGGGCGCCTGCAGATGAAGCAGGTCGCCGACGCGGTGGTGCTCAGCCAGTCCGCGACCACCCGCCTGGTCACCCGCCTGGAGGAGCGCGGCCTGCTGGCCCGCTATCTCTGCCCGACCGACCGCCGCGGCATCTACACCGACGTCACCGCCGCGGGCGCCGACCTGCTCGCCGCGGCCCGCCCGACCAACAACTCCGCCCTGCGCGAGGCCCTCGACCAGGCCGCCGGCGACCCGCACCTGGCGCCGCTGGTCACCGCCGTCGAGCAGATCCGCGGCCCGGTCCCGGCCTGAGCCGCGCAGGCTGAGGTACCGCCCGCGGATCCCTGAGGGGCGCGGGCGGTAGCGGAGGCGAAGGCGTACGTCCGGTCAGTCCTCGGCGGGCTCGGCCAGTTCCGCCAGCGGGTCGCCGGCGGTCGGGGTCCAGCCCAGTTCCCTGCGGGCGCGGGCACCCGTGAGCTGCTGGTCGAGTGCGAAGGCCTCGGCGATCGGGCCCATCCGCCGCTCGGCCTGCCGGAGCGTCAGCGACTCGATGCTGCCGGGGCAGCCGGCCGCCTGCGACAGCGCCTCGGCGATCCTCGCGAAGGGCGGGTTCTGGTCGGCGACACCGAAGTAGACCGAGCCGGGTGCGGCGCCGAGCGCGAGGACGTACAGCCTGGCGAGGTCGTCCACCTGGACCAGCGACCAGTGGTTGGAGCCGTCGCCGATCTGCGGGACCGCGCCGGTCTCCCGCCCGGGGTCGACGAAGAAGGCCCGGGTCAGCCCCTTGCCGTGGCCGTAGACCAGCCCCGGCATCACCAGCACGGGGCGCCCGCCGCGGTCGGCTGCGGCCAGCACCTGCCGCTCGTTGTCCGCGCGCCACGCGGTGATCGCCGGCGGGCGCTGCGGCGCGTCCTCGTCGACCACGCCGTCGGTGTCGCCGTAGACCCAGCAGCCGCCGGTGTGGACGTACGTGCCCCGGCCGCCGAGGCCTTCCTGCATCGCCCGCGCCGCGGCCAGGTCGACCTCGGCGGCGTCGGGGCCGACGACCGCGCCGAGGTGGATCGCCGCGTCGGCGCCGGCGGCCGCGTCGCGCAGCACACCGGTGTCGGCCAGCTCGCCGCGCACAGGGGTGGCGCCGAGATCGCGCAGCCGCGCGGCGGACCGGTCGCTGCGGGCCAGCCCCGACACCTCGTGGCCGTGCTCGGCCAGTGCCTTGACGGTCGCCGAGCCCACATAGCCGGAGGCGCCGGTGAGGAATACGTGCATGGAATGTCCTGTCCTGTCGTGCGGGTGTGGTGGTCGACCGGCCCGAACCCGGGTGCCGGTGCGCGGGCCGCAAGCGTCCGGGGCCCGCGACGCCCGCTGGGTGTCGGCCGCCGCGGCGTGTCTGCGAGGCGGCTCCCGCGGTCCGTGCGATGGTGACGACCGCTTCATCCTCGCCGCCGGGCGCCGCCTTCCCCATCCGGCTGGCCGGTCGGTCGCCCGGGGGTGGACCCGACTGCCGTACTGCGCGGCGGCCACCGCGCCGCGGCGACCGGCAGGCACCAGGAGGGACACCATGCGGATCGCGGTCTTCGGCAGCACCGGCGCCACCGGGCGCCAGGTCGTCGCGCAGGCACTGGCCGCGGGCCACGAGGTGACGGCCTTTCTGCGCGACCCGGCCAAGGCGCCGCCCGCCAGGGAGGGATTGCGGATCGAGGTCGGGCAGGTGACGTCGGACCAGGCCGCGGTGACCGCGGCGGTGGCCGGCGCCGACGCCGTGGTCAGCGCGCTGGGCACCGAGCGCAGCGGACGGGGCCTGCGCTCGCCCACCCTGATGGCCGAGGCGACCCCGCGGATCGTCCGCGCCATGGAGGAGGCGGAGGTCGGCAGGCTGGTGTGGCTGTCGGCCCTCGGCGTCGGCGACACCATGGAGCAGGTGCCCGCGCTGCCGCGGCTGACCTACCGCGCGCTGCGCCGCGTCTACGCCGACAAGGCGGCCGGTGAGCAGGTGCTGCGCCGCAGCCCGCTGGACTGGACGCTGGTCTACCCGGTGCTGCTCACCAACCGCGCCCGGACCGGCCGCTACCGGCACGGCGAGCGCCTGGAGCTGCGCGGTATGCCGACGGTCTCCCGGGCCGACGTCGCCGAGTTCATCCTCGGCCGGGTCACCTCTGGCGACTACCTGCGCAAGATCGCGGTGATCGCCGACTGAGCCGCCCGCGGCGGGCGTTACTATCGTCCCCGCCCGTGGGTGCGGTCCGCGCCCGCAGAACAGCAGGAAGGCGGCGGCGACCCGCGATGAAGGTGGTGGTCTTCGGTGCCTCGGGCATGGTCGGGCACGGTGTGCTGCGCGCGTGCCTGCTGGACGACGAGGTGGCCGAGGTGGTCACGGTCGGGCGCGGCCCGCTGGGCATCGCGCACCCCAAGCTGCGCGAGGTCGCCCACGCGGACTTCACCGACCTGTCCGCGATCGCCGGCGAGCTGACCGGCGCCGACGCCTGCTTCTACTGCCTGGGGGTCTCCACCGCCGGGCACACCGCCGAGGTCTACCAGCGGGTCAGTCACGACTTCCCACTGGCCGCCGCCCGCCTGATGGCGGCCGGCAATCCCGAGCTGACCTTCACCTACGTCTCGGGCGCCGGCACCGACAGCACCGAGCAGGGCCGGGTGGCCTGGGCCAGGGTCAAGGGCGGCACCGAGAACGCGCTGCTGGCGATGGACATGCGGGCGTACATGTTCCGCCCGGGCTGGATCCGGCCGATGCACGGCGCGGTCTCCCGCACCCGGACCTACCGGGTCATCTACCGGCTGACGTCCTGGCTCTACCCGCTGGCGCACCGGGTCGCGCCGGACCAGGTCACCACCACCGAGGTGCTCGGCCGCTCCATGCTCGGCGTCGTACGCCTGGAGGGCGGCGGGCCGCACATCCTGTCGACGGCGGACATCAACCGGCTCGGCGCCCCCGGCGCGGCCTGACCCGTTCGGCGAGTCGGGCGGACTTCCGGGCGGGCGGACATACCCGGGGGGTGATGGGGGCACAAGCAGCGTCATGAGTGAGATCGGCCTGCCCAGCGGTATCCGCGCCTGCCTCTTCGACCTCGACGGGGTCCTGACTCCGACAGCGCTGGTGCACGCCGCCGCGTGGAAGCAGACCTTCGACGACTTCCTGCGCCACCTCGAAGGCCCGGAATTCCAGCCCTTCGACGCGACCGCCGACTACGACGAGTACGTGGACGGCCGGCCGCGCGCCGACGGGGTGCGCACCTTCCTGGCCTCGCGCGGCATCGAGCTGCCCGAGGGCGACGAGGACGACCCGCCCGACCACGACACGGTGCACGGCCTGGGCAACCGCAAGAACGTCGTCGTGCTGGAGAAGATCCACCAGGACGGGGTCAAGCCCTACCCCGGCTCGGTGCGCTTCGTGGAGGCGGTGCGGGCCGCGGGGCTGCGCACCGCCGTGGTGTCCTCCAGCGCCAACTGCCGCGACGTGCTGGTGGCCGCGGGGATCGAGCAGCTGATCGACGTGCGGATCGACGGGCTGGTCGCGCGGGAGCG
Source organism: Streptomyces sp. NBC_00433 (assembly GCA_036015235.1). Taxonomy (NCBI): domain Bacteria; kingdom Bacillati; phylum Actinomycetota; class Actinomycetes; order Kitasatosporales; family Streptomycetaceae; genus Streptomyces; species Streptomyces sp. NBC_00433. The sequence goes on from CP107926.1 coordinate 538,373, forward strand.
GGGCCTGCGCGGCAAACCGAAGCCCGACACGTATCTGGAGGCGGCGAGCGACCTGGGCTTCGGCCCCGGTGAGGCCGCGGTCTTCGAGGACGCGCTGGTCGGCATGGACGCCGGGCGGGCCGGGCGGTTCGGCTACGTGGTGGGCGTGGACCGCACCGGGCAGGCCGACGAACTGCGGCGGCACGGCGCCGACACGGTGGTGTCCGACCTGGCCGACCTGCTGGGGGCCACCGCGTGATCACCGACCCGGCCTTCGAGGTCTCGCCCTGGTCGCTGCGCGAGTCGGTGCTGAACCTGGACCTGCTGCCGCAGAGCGAGTCGGTCTTCGCGCTGTCCAACGGTCACATCGGCTGGCGCGGCAACCTCGACGAGGGCGAGCCCAACGGCCTGCCGGGCACCTACCTCAACGGGCTGTACGAGCTGCACCCGCTGCCGTACGCGGAGGCCGGCTTCGGCTACCCGGAGTCCGGTCAGACCGTCATCAACGTCACCAACGGCAAGCTCATCAGGCTGCTGGTGGACGACGAGCCGTTCGACCTGCGCTACGGCACGGTCCGCCGCCACGAGCGGGAGCTGGACCTGCGGGCCGGGGTGCTGCGCCGGGTCTGCGAGTGGGTGTCGCCGGCCGGGCGGGCGGTACGGGTGACCTCCACCCGGATGGTGTCCTTCCAGCAGCGGGCGGTCGCCGCCATCGCCTACGAGGTCGAGCCACTGGACGGCGAGGTGCGGGTGGTGGTGCAGTCGGAGCTGGCCGCCAACGAGGACGTGCCGCACTCCGCGGGCGACCCGCGGGTGTCGGCCGCGCTGGACTCGCCGCTGCGGGCCGAGGAGCACTACGCGGCGGGCACCAGGCTGCGACTAGTGCACTCCACCACCCGCAGCCGGCTGCGGGTGGCGGTGGCCGCCGACCACCGGATCGACGGTCCGGACAGCACCCAGGTATCGGCGGAGTCCGACGACGACGTGAGCCGGCTGACCGTGACGTCGGTGGTCAAGGCGGGCCAGCGGTTGCGGCTGGAGAAGTTCGTCGCCTACGGCTGGTCGGCCACCCGCTCGCTGCCCGCGCTGCGCGACCAGGCGGACGCGGCGCTGGTGGGCGCCAGGGACACCGGCTGGCAGGGCCTGCTCGACCAGCAGCAGGCGTATCTGGACGACTTCTGGGAGCGGGCCGACGTCGAGGTCGACGGCGACACCGAGATCCAGCAGGCGGTGCGCTTCGCGCTCTTCCACGTCCTCCAGGTCGGCGCCAGGGCCGAGGAGCGGGCCATCCCCGCCAAGGGCCTGACAGGGTCCGGCTACGACGGCCACTCCTTCTGGGACGCCGAGACCTTCGTGCTGCCGCTGCTGAGCTTCACCTCGCCGCGGGCCGCCGCCGAGGTGCTGCGCTGGCGGTACAACATGCTGCCGGTCGCGCAGGAGCGGGCCCGCCAGCTGGGCCTGGCCGGCGCCACCTTCCCGTGGCGGACCATCAACGGCGACGAGGCGTCGAGCTACTGGCCGGCCGGCACCGCCGCCTTCCACATCAACGCCGACATCGCCGACGCCGCGGTCCGCTACGTCGCCATCACCGGCGACCAGGCCTTCGAGCGCGACACCGGTCTTGAACTGCTGGTGGAGACCGCCAGGTTGTGGCGCTCGCTGGGACACCACGACCACGCGGGCACCTTCCACATCGACGGCGTCACCGGTCCCGACGAATACAGTGCGATCGGCGACGACAACGCCTTCACCAACCTGATGGCGCAGGCGAACCTGACCTCGGCGGCGGACGCGGCGGAAAGGCACCCGCGGCACGCGGCGACGCTCGGCGTCACCGACGAGGAGACGGCCGCGTGGCGGGACGCGGCGGCCGCGATGGCGCTGCCCTTCGACGAGGACCTCGGGGTGCACGAGCAGTCCAAGGGCTACTGCCGGCGCCAGACCTGGGACTTCGAGAACACCGACGCCGACCACTACCCGCTGATGCTGCATTACCCCTACTTCGACCTCTACCGCAAGCAGGTGGTCAAGCAGGCCGACCTGGTGCTGGCGATGTATCTGCGCGGCGACGCCTTCACAGCCGAGCAGAAGGCCCGCAACTTCGCCTACTACGAGCCGCTGACGGTGCGCGACTCGTCGCTCTCCGCCTACTGCCAGTCGGTGATCGCCGCCGAGGTCGGGCATCTTCAACTGGCCTACGACTACCTCGGCGAGACCGCGATGATCGACCTGGAGGACCTGGAGAACAACGCCCGCGACGGGCTGCACATCGCCGCGCTGGCCGGCACCTGGACCGCGCTGGTGGCCGGGTTCGGCGGGATGCGGCTCTTCGACGGCGACGCGATCCGCTTCGCGCCCCGGCTGCCCGACGCGCTCAGCCGGATCGCCTTCCGGCTGCTCTTCCGCGGCCGGCGGCTGCGGGTGGAGGTCCGCAGGAAGACCGCGACCTACACCCTGGCCGACGGTGAGCCGCTCGAAGTCCTGCACTACGAGGAGCCGTTCACCCTGACCACCGAGCGGCCCGTGGAACGCGAACTGCCCTGCGTCACGCACCGGCCCTCGCCGGACCAGCCGCCGAGCCGGTCCCCGCTGCGCCGCTCGCAGCACCTGAAGTAGCCGGGCACCTCCGGCCCGGCGAAGCAGTGACGCGGGACGGGCCGGGCTGACAGACTGATGTGGTGCGCGACTTCGACATTCTGGTGATCGGTTCCGGCCCCGGCGGGCAGAAGGCCGCCATCGCCGCGGCCAAACTCGGACGGCGCGCGGCCCTGGTGGACCGCGGCGACCGGCTCGGCGGGGTGTCGCTGCACACCGGCACCATCCCGTCCAAGACGCTGCGTGAGGCGGTGCTCTACCTCACCGGGCTCAACCAGCGCGATCTGTACGGGCAGAGCTACCGGTTGAAGGAGGACATCACCGTCGCCGACCTGACGGCCAGGACCCAGCACGTGGTCGGCCGCGAGGTGGACGTGGTCCGCAACCAGCTGTCCCGCAACCGGATCACGGTGCTCGACGGCACCGGGCGCTTCCTCGACGAGCACACCGTGGCCGTCACCGGCCCCGGCGGCCAGGAGCGGGTGCTGACCGCCGACCACATCGTGATAGCCACCGGCACCAGGCCGGCCCGCCCGGCGACCGTCGAGTTCGACGACCGTACGGTGATGGACTCCGACAGCGTGCTCAACATGGAGCGGGTGCCGCGCTCGATGGTGATCGTCGGGGCCGGGGTGATCGGCATGGAGTACGCCTCGATGTTCGCCGCCCTGGGCAGCAGGATCACGGTGGTCGAACAGCGCGACGCGATGCTGGACTTCTGCGACGCGGAGATCGTCGAGGCGCTGAAATACCACCTGCGGGACCTGGCGGTGACCTTCCGCTTCGGTGAGACGGTGGCGGCCGTCGAGCGGCACGAGCGCGGCACCCTCACCGTGCTGGCCAGCGGCAAGAAGATCGCGGCCGACGCGGTGATGTACTCGGCGGGCCGGCAGGGCCTCACCGACGGGCTCGGCCTGGACAAGGCGGGTCTGAGCGCGGACAAGCGCGGCCGCATCACGGTGGACGGCAACTACCGCACGGCCGTACCGCACATCTACGCGGTCGGCGACGTCATAGGCTTCCCGGCGCTGGCGGCGACCTCGATGGAGCAGGGCCGGTGTGCGGCCTACCACGCCTTCGGCGAGCCGGCGCGCGGCTTGCAGGACCTGCAGCCGATCGGCATCTACACCATTCCGGAGATCAGCTTCATCGGGCGCACCGAGGACCAGCTCACCGAGGCCTCCGTGCCCTTCGAGGTGGGCGTCTCCCGCTACCGGGAGCTGGCCCGCGGCCAGATCATCGGCGACGCGCACGGCATGCTCAAGCTGCTGGTCTCGCCCGAGGACCGCAAGCTGCTCGGCGTGCACTGCTTCGGCACCGGGGCGACCGAGCTGATCCACATCGGGCACGCGGTGATGGGGTGCGGCGGCACCGTGGACTACCTGGTGGACGCGGTCTTCAACTACCCGACGCTGGCCGAGTCGTACAAGATCGCGGCGCTGGACGTCACGAACCGGATCCGGCAGATCGACCGGCTCGGCGACTGACCCGCGGCGCCGCGGGGGCGACCGAACTCCCGTTCCTGACCGGGGCATTGACAAGCGGCATCGCCGTGCCAAATATGGGAGCGCTCCCACGCACTCGCACACCCCCCACGTCCCGCCTCGCGAAGGTGAGAACTCCCGTGCGCCCAGGCACTTCGATCAGCTCGGCCCCTCTGCGCAGACGGCTCGCCGCCTGCGCCTCCGTCGTGGCACTCGGCGCCGCGCTGCTGGCCGGCGGCGGGACCGCCCTGGCCGACGACCCGGGCGCGCCGGCGCCCTCCGCGGTGGACGTCACGGTGAACGCCAACGAGGGGCAGGGCACCATCCCCGGCACCGCCTACGGCCTCAACAGCGCGGTGTGGGATGCGCAGATGAACGTGCCGGAGGTGCAGAACCTGCTCTCGGCGGCGAACATCGGCATGTTGCGCTATCCCGGCGGCTCCTACGGCGACATCTACCACTGGCAGGACAACACCGCGCCGGGCGGCTACGTGGCGCCCGGCACCGACTTCGACGCCTTCATGGGCACCGTCAAGAAGATCGGCGCCCAGCCGATCCTGATCGCCAACTACGGCTCGGGCACTCCGCAGGAGGCCGCCGACTGGGTGCGCTACTCCAACGTCACCAAGCACTACGGCGCCCGATACTGGGAGGTCGGCAACGAGCTGTACGGCAACGGCCATTACGGCAGCGGCTGGGAGACCGACAACCACGCCGACACCTCCCCCACCGCCTACGCGCACAACGTCGCCGACTACGCCGCCGCGATGAAGGCGGTCGACCCCTCGGTGAAGGTCGGCGCGGTCCTGACGCTGCCCGGCAACTGGCCTGACGGGGTGATGGGCGCCGGGGAGACCGCCGACTGGAACCACACGGTCATCCCGCTGATCGCCGGCAAGGCCGACTTCGTCATCGTGCACTGGTACCCGGGCGGCTCCGACGCGGCGGGCATGCTGGGCACCCCCGACCAGCTGGCGGGTGAACTCGCGCAGCTGCACGACCAGTTGGACGCGGCCGGGGTGGGCGCCATGCCGATCGCGCTGACCGAGCTGAATTCCAACGTCTTCGAGGACACCCAGCCCAACGCGCTCTTCGGCGCCGACGCGTATCTCACCGCGCTGCAGAACGGCGTCTTCACCGTCGACTGGTGGGACACCCACAACGGCCCCACCAGCATCAGCACCGCCCCGGACGGCGCCACCGACTACAACGACTACGGCATCCTGTCCAGCGGCACCTGCGTCGGCACGGTGTGCGAGCCGCCGATGAACACCCCCTTCGCGCCCTACCACGCGATCTCGATGCTCAGCCATCTCGGCACACCCGGCGACCAGTTGATCGCGGCGGCCAGCGGCAGCCGGCTGGTGGCCGCGCACGCGGTGCACCGGGCGAACGGCGACCTGAGCGTGATGCTGATCAACAAGGACCCGGCCGCCGCCCAGACCGTCGCGCTGCACTACGCCGGCTTCACCCCGGACGGCTCGGCCGCGACCGTGGACACCTTCCGCGACCAGGCCGCCTCGATCGACAGCACGACCGCGGCCAACACCGGGACCTGGACCCTGCCGCCGTACTCGATCACCACCGTGACCGTGCACCCGAGGACCGGCACGGCCTCCGCGCTGACCGCGCCCGGCGCCCCCAAGGTCACCGCCGCGGGCGCCACCAGCGCCACCGTCAGCTGGACGCCGTCGAGCGGCGGCAAGGTCGACCGCTACGAGGTCTACCGGCAGCTCGGCGGCGTCAGCGAGCTGCTGGCCAGCAGCACCGGCACCTCGGCGACCGTCCCCAACCTCACCCCGGGCAGCACCTTCACCTGGAACATCCTGGCCAGGGACTCCGCCGGCAGGCTCTCCCGCCCCTCGGACCCGGTCACCGTACGCACCGGGACCCCGCAGAACGCGCCCTGCAAGGTCTCCTACGACCTGACCGCCGGCTGGGGCAACGGTTTCAACGCCAATGTGACGGTCACCAACACCAGCCCCAACCCGATCACCGGCTGGACGCTGGCCTTCTCCTTCCCCAGCAGCGGCGAGTCGGTCAGCGGTTTCTGGAACGCCAACCTGCACCTCGATGGCACCCACGTGGTGGCGACCCCGGTGGACTGGAACGGCACGCTGGCCGCGAACGGCGGGAACTCGGCGACCTTCGGCTTCACCGGCGCCAACAACGGCGCCTACCAGGACCCGACGGTCTTCACCCTCAACGGGGCGGTCTGCACCACCGTGTGACCGCGCCCCCTCGAACCGCCTGCCGCACCCGGTGCCTGTCAGGGGCACCGGGCGCGGCAGGCCCGCTCAGCCCTCCGCGGCGCCGGGCGGGACCTGCCGGGTCGCGGTCCAGCCCAGCAGGTCCTCCGCGCTCCAGGTGTTGACGATCCGCCCGGCCGGGATGCCGGCCTCCTCGGCGCGGGCGCAGCCGTAGACCTGCCAGTCCAGCTGGCCTGGCGCGTGGGCGTCGCTGTCGATCGCGAAGAGGGTGCCTGCGTCCCTGGCCATGGCCAGCAGGCGGCGCGGCGGGTCGAGGCGCTTGGGACTGCTGTTGATCTCCACGGCGGTGCCCGCCGCGGCGCACGCGGCGAAGACGGCCCCGGCGTCGTAGGTCGACTCGGGCCGCTCGCGGTCGCCGATGAGCCGCCCGGTGCAGTGGCCGAGCACGTCGACCAGCGGGTTGCCGACCGCGGCGAGCAGCCGCCGGGTGAAGGCGGGGGCGGGCATCCGCAGTTCGGAGTGGGCCGAGGCGACGACGAGATCCAGCCGGTCGAGCAGCTCGTCCTCCTGGTCGAGCGACCCGTCCGAGAGGATGTCGCACTCGATGCCGGTGAGCAGCCGGAAGGGCGCGAGGCGGGTGTTCAGCTCCGCGACCGCGTCCAGTTGGCGGCGCAGCCGCTCGGCCGTCAGGCCGTGGGCGATCCGCAGCCGCGGCGAGTGGTCGGTGAGCACCGCCCACCGGTGTCCCGCGTCCCGGGCGGCGAGCGCCATCGCCTCGATCGGGCTGCCGCCGTCGGACCAGTCGGAGTGCAGGTGGCAGTCGCCGCGCAGGGCCGCGCGCAGGGTGGCGCCACCCTCGGTGAGCGGGCCGCCGCTGTCCCTCTCCAGGTCCGCCAGATAGCCGGGGGTGCGGCCGGCGGCGACCTCGGTGAGGACCTTGCCCGTGGTGGATCCGATGCCCTTGAGGTCGCTGAAGCGGCCGCTCGCCGCCCGCCTTTCGAGGTCGGCGGGCGGCAGCGCGGACAGCGCCGCGGCGGCGTTGCGGAAGGCCCGGACACGGTAGACGGGCGCGTCGGCGCGTTCCAGCAGGAAGGCGATCCGCTCCAGTGCCTCGATCGGCTCCATGCAGACCCGTTTCCCGCTCGGGGATGCCGCGTAACGCCGGCGCCGCCCGGGTCACACGTTCGCGGCGGTCACACGTTCGGGACGTGCAGAGCGTCCCAGGTCTCCGCACCGGGCGGCCACTTCAGGGCGGAGCCGGTCCAGCCTTTGTGGTGCGCGGTGTTGTACTTGCGCTGCCAGGCCTCGTAGGAGGCCACGTCGCCGGAGCCGATGACGTCCTTGTTCGCGGTGCTGGTGTAGTGGTTGCAGCTGGCGGCGACCAGCCGGTCGTGCATGGCGGCCACGATCGGCGAGCGGCGCCCGGCGGTGAACCAGCCGGCGCCCGGGAAGGGCTCGTAGCGCGGTGCGGGGCCCTTGCCCGCCCAGCTGCGCAGGGCGCCCGGGCTGGCGAAATTCCCGACGTTGCGGTCCAGGCCGCCGGCCGAGCTGTACTGGTGGAAGAGCCACGGGTGCTCGACCCTCGGATGGCCCTCGGGCGCCGAGGGGTCGGCGATCCACAGTCCGTCGGCGCAGAACGACGTGCTGTCGCGGTGCAGCCAGAAGTCCCGGTTGCAGTAGAGGACGACCCGGTGCTCGGGCGCCTTGGCCTGCACGTGCCGCAGCCAGGCGTCCTTGTCGGCGCCCGGCACCCCGGTGTCCTCCCAGTCGAAGGCCAGCACGTCGCCGGCCCTGGCACCGCAGTGCGCGAGGAAGTAGTCGGCCTGCGCGGTCATCGAGCCGGACCGGGCGAAGTGGTAGTGGCCGACGACCAGGCCGTGCGCGCGCCCCGTGGCGATCTGGGCGGGGTGCTTGGGGTTGACGTAGGAGGTGCCCTCGGTGGCCTTGACCATCACGAAGTCCAGGCCGGTGGTGCTGTAGTCGCTGCTCTGGTAGGAGGCGATATCGATTCCGTCGACCGTCACGGCGGTCCTCTCAGTGCACGGGGCCGACGTCGAAGGTGTCGCCGCAGACGACCGGGTTCGACGTGGCGAGGGTCATGGAGTCGGTCGATCCCGGCGGGTAGACCATGATCAGGGTCGGCTTGCGCCAGCAGCTGTCGCCCTTCACACCCTGGTTGAGCGTGTGCAGATCGGCCTCGACGGTCTGTCCCGGCGCGATGCGCACGGCGGCGGGCCTGACGCCTCGGCGGGCCGCCGGCCTGCCGATGACGCTGCCGTCGCCGCGCAGCAGCGACACGCCGGGGAAGCCGTCGAGGGTGCAGGTGTGCGAGGTGGTGTTGGTGAAGTCCAGCGGGAAGTAGATGTTGCCCGCGCCCGGGTCGCCGCGGCCCAGGGTCATCTTCAGCCCGGTGACGGTGCAGCGGGCGGTGGCGGCCTGCGGTTTGGCGTCCTTGGACGTGTCGGCGGGAGGTGCGGCGGCGGTGGGCCGCGCGGGCGGCTGCGTGCCGGCCGGCGCGGTGGCCGTCGCGGTGTCGCCGGCCGTGTCGCCCGGTGTGCCGGGCGCCGCCGCGGAGGAGGACGGGGACGAGGGTGCGCCGGTGGCGGGCGCGGACGAGCCGGACGCGTTCTCGTCGCCGCAGCCCGCGGCGGCCGCGGCCAGCAGGGTCACGGTCGCCGCGACGAGGAGGGTGCCGCGGCGGCGCGACCGCTTCGGGTCGGCGGCCGCGGGACGGGGTGACGAAGTAGGCATACTGCTCGATTTACTCTCCGCGGGCCCGTTTTGAACCTGTGGAGCCCGGATTGTTGCTGTCTCGGCACATTGTCACCACAGGGAAACAACAGAAACAGCACACACCTCCGTCGCACGAACATCAGTACGCCCCGTCAGTCGCGGTCCGTGTCCCTGCCGCCGGTGTTGTCGCTGTCGTCGGCGCTGTCGCTGCCGTCGTCCTTGCCCCCGTCATCGCCGTCATCACCGCTGCCGCCGCCCCGCCCCGCCCGGTGGCGGCGGACCTCCCAGACCACCGCGGCGGACACCACGATCACCGCCACCACGATGGCCACCGCCGTGCCCGCCGTCTTCTCGACCCGCTTGTACGCCGTACCCGCGAAGTAGCCCACCAGCGTGAAGCCGACGCCCCAGACCAGCCCGCCGAGCGCGTTGAAGAGCAGGAACGTCCGGTACGGCATCCGCGACATGCCGGCGAGCGCCGGCATCAGGGCGCGGAAGAAGGCGATGAAGCGGCCGAGGAAGACCGCGACGGGCCCGCGGCGGCGGATGAAGTTCCTGGCCTGGTCGATCCGCGCCTCGTGCCCGCGCAGCGCCTTGGTCTCCAGGATGCGCGGGCCGAAGCGCCGGCCGACCTCGTAACCGACCGAGTCCCCGGCGATCGCGGCCAGCACGACCACGGCGCTCAGCCAGTAGACCGACACCCGCCCCTGCCCCGCGACCACCCCGCCGAGCACCACCGCGGTCTCCCCCGGCAGCACGAAGCCGAAGAAGAGCGCGTCCTCGCAGAAGACCAGGGCGCCCACGACCGCGTAGACCGCGATGCCGGAGGAGTTCGCGAGCCAGTCGGTGATGGATTTCATGAACCGAGCCTTCCCGCTCGGCCGCGTCCCGCACGGCAACCCCCGCATGACGCGCCGGGAAATGCGGGACAGCCCTCAGGCGGCCCGGTAGAGGTCCCGGTAGCCGGGGAAGACCCCGCCTGGGCCTTCGACGGTCTCGGCGGCGAGGACGGCGTGCCGCACCGCGCGGGTGAGCGCGTCGGCGCCCGCGGCCAGCACCGAATTCAGCGCGCCCGCCTCGACGTGCACCCCGAAGGCCGGGTCGGCGGCGGCACTCTCGTCCGGTGGTACGAGCGGGCGGCGGCCGGTGGCCATGGCGAAGACGGTGTCGCCGTCGGACAGCAGATGCACCGGGCGGACCGCGCGCGCCAGCCCGTCGTGCGCGCTGCCCGCGAGCTTGTGCGCCTGGGCGCGGGTCAGTGCGGCGTCGGTGGCGACCACGGCCAGCGTGGTGTTGAGCGGACGCGCCTGCCGGTCCCCGGTCGCCGCGGCGGCCTCGGCGAGCCGCTGCCGCGCCCTTTCCCTGACCTCGGGCGGCACGGGGCCGCCGGCCGCGTCCGGTACGGTTCCCGGCCCCGCCCACAGCGCGCCGGTGTCCGGGTCCACGACCGAACCCGCCGCGTTGACCACCGCGAGCGCGGCCACCGTCGTGCCCGAGGGCAGCACGAGGCTGGCGGTGCCGACGCCGCCCTTGAGGCCGCCGGCGACCGCGCCCGTACCGGCCCCGACATTGCCCTGCGGGACCGGTGCGCCCTCCGCCGTCGCCGCCGCTGCCTCGGCCGCCGCGCGGCCGAGCGCCGGTCCGGGGCGGGCGCCCCAGTCGCCGCCGCGGCCGAGGTCGAACAGCGCGGCGGCCGGCACCACCGGCACCACCTGCCCGGGACCGCCGACCCGGAAGCCGCGGCCCCGCTCCTCCAGCCAGGCCATCACGCCGGAGGCCGCGTCCAGGCCGAAGGCGCTGCCGCCGGCCAGCACCACCGCTTCCACGGCGGGAACGAGATTACGCGGGTCGAGCGCGTCGGTCTCCCGGGTGCCGGGGCCGCCGCCGCGCACGTCGACCGCGGTCACCACGCCGCCCGCGGGGGCCAGCACCACGGTCACCCCGGTGAGCCAGCCGCCGCCGGCCCGCCCGGCGTGGCCGACGCGCAGCCCGGCCACGTCGGTCAGCGCGTCGGCCGCGCCGGGCACCTCGTCACCCATCCGCCGCTTCCCCGTCGGTGCCCGGCAGCCGGGAGTGCGCCGCCGCGTCCTCACCGGCCTCCAGCAGGTTGGCGGCCGCTCCGATGATCAGCGGGTCGGGGGTGCCGACCACCTCGTCGTCGCGGTCGGTGTAGTCGAAGCGGGCCAGGACGCTGCGCATCGCCTCGACCCTGGCGCGCTTCTTGTCGTTGCTCTTGACCACCGTCCAGGGCGCGTATTCGGTGTCGGTGTCCTGGAACATCGCGACCTTCGCCTTGGTGTAGTCCTCCCACCGGTCGAGCGAGGCGAGGTCCATCGGGCTGAGCTTCCACTGCCGCACCGGGTCGACCTGCCGGATGGTGAAGCGGGTGCGCTGCTCGTCGCGCGAGACGGAGAACCAGAACTTGACCAGGGCGATGCCGTCGTCGACGAGCATCCGCTCGAAGCCGGGCGCCTGCCGCATGAAGCGGTGGTATTCGTCGTCGCTGCAGAAGCCCATGACCCGCTCGACGCCCGCCCGGTTGTACCAGGACCGGTCGAAGAGCACGATCTCACCGGCGGTCGGCAGATGGGCGACGTAGCGCTGGAAATACCACTGCCCGCTCTCCCGCTCGGTGGGCTTCTCCAGCGCGACCACCCGGGCGCCGCGCGGGTTGAGGTGCTCGATGAAGCGCTTGATGGTGCCGCCCTTGCCCGCGGCGTCCCGGCCCTCGAAGAGTATGACGATGCGCTGCCCGGTCTCCTTGACCCAGCTCTGCAGCTTGAGCAGCTCGATCTGCTGCAGCCGCTTGTGCACCTCGTATTCGGGGCGCTCCATCCTGGCGTCGTACGGGTAGTTCTCCCGCCAGGTGTCCACGACGCTGCCGTCGGGGCGCACCAGGACCGGGTCGTCCTGGTCGGTGTAGTCGACACGCATCCCCGCGAGGAGCGCCGCTCCGGTGTCCGTAGCCACTATGTCCCGCCTTTCGCCGCCGGTCCGTCAGTGGAACTGCGGAATGATCAGATACAGCCCGTACAGCACGGCGGCCGCGCACACCGCGAAGCACGCGCCCGCGGCGGTCGCCTCGGCCGTACCGTCCCGGCCCGCGGTGCGGGCGGTGTCGCGGCCGGCCAGCGCCCGTACGCCCAGCGCGAAGATCAGCACCACGCCCACGGTGGCGCCGAAGCCCACCACCGCGACCTGGCCCAGGGATCCCCATTTCACGTCCATACGCCGCTCCCGGTCCGTTGCTTCCCGTTGTGCCCGCTGCAGGTCATGTCATGTGCTCACGCGCCGGCGCCGGCGGGTTCACCGGGGCGGACGGACGCGGTCGTGGCGTTGTTCACATTGTCCGCGTGGACCGGGTTGCGGCGCGACAGCACCACGATGACCCCGGAGACGGCCACCGCCGCCAGGGCGATCAGCACGATGCCGAGGGTGCCGCCGTGCACGACGGCACCGGCGGCCAGCGCCCCGACCCCCGCGGCGGCCGGCAGCGTCACCAGCCAGGCCAGTGCCATCCGCCCGGCGGTGCTCCACCGGACCTCGGCGAGGCGGCGGCCGACGCCGGCGCCCAGGATGCCGCCCGAGCAGACCTGGGTGGTGGACAGGGCGAAGCCGAGGTTGGCCGAGCTGAGGATGACGGCGGTCGCCGCCGACTCGGCGGCGAAGCCCTGCGGGGACTGGATGTCCACGAGGCCCTTGCCCATGGTGCGGATGATCCGCCAGCCGCCGATGTACGTGCCGAGCGCGATGGCCAGCCCCGAGGTGAGGATCACCCACACCGGCGGCCCCGCGTCGTGGCCGAGCGCGCCGCAGGAGATCAGCGCGAGGGTGATCACGCCCATGGTCTTCTGGGCGTCGTTGGTGCCGTGCGCGAGCGAGACCAGCGAGGCGGACGCGACCTGCCCGGCCCTGAAGCCCTTGGAGACCCGGTCCCGCGAGGCGCGGGCGGTGATCCGGTACGCCAGGTAGGTGGCCGCCAGCGCGGCCAGGCCCGCCACGACCGGCGAGGCGACCGCGGGGATGAGGATCTTCTCCACGACCTTGGTGAAATCGACCCCGTCGCGCCCCGCGCCGACCCACACCGCGCCGATCAGGCCGCCGAAGAGCGCGTGCGAGGAGCTGGACGGCAGGCCGAGCAGCCAGGTCATGAGATTCCACAGGATGGCGCCGATCAGGCCGGCGAAGATCATGCCGGGGGTGACGAGGGCGTCGTCCACGATGCCGCCGGAGATCGTCTTGGCCACCTCGGTGGACAGGAAGGCGCCCACCAGGTTGAGGACACCGCTGATCGCGACGGCGACCTTGGGGCGCAGGGCGCCGGTCGCGATGGAGGTCGCCATCGCGTTGGCGGTGTCATGGAAACCGTTCGTGAAGTCGAAGGCCAGGGCCGTGACGATGACCATTGCCACAAGGAAAGTGATGTGGTCCATCACCCCAGGTAACCAGCGGTAGGCGTACAACCGGGGAAGGACACGTTAAGCCGGGTGGGCGAGGTGAAGGAGACGCCCCGCCCGGCAGCCCGGGGCGGCCCGGCAGGTCCCGGGCCGCCCCGGGGCCGTCTCAGTGGCCCGAGGTCGCCTTGAGGCCGACCACCGCGACGAGCAGCAGCGCGACGAAGAGGATCCGGGCGGCGGTGGCGGGCTCACCGAGGGCCAGCATGCCGACGACGGCGGCACCTGCCGCGCCGATTCCGACCCACACTCCGTAGGCCGTACCGATCGGGAGCGACTTGGCGCCCCGCGAGAGCAGCAGCATGCTGGCGACGATGCCGGCGCCGGTGAAGACGCTCGGCCACAGGCGGGTGAAGCCGTCGGTGTACTTCATGCCGATCGACCAGGCCACTTCGAGCAGGCCGGCGGCGATGATCAGGACCCATGCCATGGGAGGCACCTCCGTGGGATGTGGACTTACGGGGGTGCGTCGTCTTTGCAGGGTCCCGGTACGACGCTCTCGTCGGGTTCCCGCAAGGGTAGCAAGTTCCGGCATTACGACAGCGGTGCGGTTGACCACCGCGGGCCGCCGGTGACCTCCCGGCGCGGGTGGCTGCTCGCCGCGACGTGCAGCCGCAGCCGGTGGCCCCTGCCGAAGACGTGTGCCTCGACCAGAGGCCCACCCGCACCTCGCGCTCGCCGGCGGCGGGCGTGCGCAGCAGCGCGCCGCCGACGGTGGGCACCGGGTCGGCGAGCGGAGGCGGAGCTGTCGGTGGACGGCGCGGTCGTCGCCCGCACCGAGCCCTGGTGGGGCGGCGGGAGGTGGACGGCGCCGGGACACAGGACCCGGGAGGGCTGCCGCGGGCGCAGCCCTCCCGGCTCCGCTCTGCCCGCTCCCCTTCCTGACCAGTTTTCCGCGGCACCGGTGTCTACCCGGAAGAGCAGCCCAGGACCGGGGCGCGGACCGCGCGCCCCGGGCGACGGGAGCAGAGGGAGAACGGTGGCCGGCGACAAGGGACGGATGACGTCCGAACAGGCATGGGTGCTGGGACTCGCGTCACTGGCGTCCTTCATGATGGCAATGGACAGCGTCGTCGTCTCGACGGCGCTGACGACGATCCGGCAGGACCTGACGGCCTCGACCGAGTCACTCGAGTGGGTCGTCAACGCGTACAACCTGGCGTTCGCGGTGCTGCTGCTGACCGGAGCGGCGCTGGGCGACCGTTTCGGCCGCCGGCGGATGTTCACCGGCGGGCTCGCGACCTTCACCGCCGCGTCGGCGGCGTGCGCGCTGTCGCCGAACATCGGTGCGCTGATCGCCTTCCGCGCCGTGCAGGGCGCGGGCGCCGCGATGGTGCTGCCGCTGTCGCTCACCATGATCGGCGCGATCTTCCCGCCGCAGCAGCGGGGCAGGGCTATGGGGCTCTACCTGGGCTTCACCGGGCTCGCGACCTTCAGCGGCCCCTTCATCGGCGGCGTGGTCGCCGAGGGCCTGGCCTGGCAGTGGATCTTCTGGCTGAACCTGCCGGTCGGGCTGGTCACGATCGCGTTCACCACCCGGCGCGTCGTCGAGAGCTTCGGCCAGAACAGCCGGTTCGACCTGGTCGGGGTGGTGCTGGTGACGCTGTCCGCCTTCGGCCTGGTGTGGGGCCTGGTCCGCGGCAACACCGCGGGCTGGAGCAGCGCGGAGGTGCTGGGGTCGTGGGTGCTCGGCGCCGCGCTGCTGACCGCCTTCGTGCGCTGGGAGCAGCGGACGGAGGCGCCGATGCTGCCGATGCGCTTCTTCCGCGCGCGGGCCTTCGCCACGGCCAACCCGGCGAATTTCATGCTCTTCGCGTCGCTGTACGGCACGCTGTTCTTCCTGGCGCAGTATTTCCAGACGGTGCTGGGCACCGGTCCGCTGGGCGCGGGGCTGCGGCTGATGCCGTGGTCGGCGACGCTGATGGTGTGCGCGCCGCTCGTGGGACGGCTCGCCGACACCCTCGGCGAGCGGGCCTTCGTCATCGGCGGCCTGCTGCTGCAGGCCGCGAGCATGGGGTGGATCGCGCTGGTCGCCGGCACCGGTACGGACTACCTGACGCTGCTGCCCGCGCTGGTCACCAGCGGCATCGGCCTGACCATGGTGATGCCGGCGGCGCAGCGCGCGGTCGTCGGCGCGGTGCGGCCGCAGGAGATCGGCCAGGCCTCCGGGGTGTTCATGATGCTGCGGATCTTCGGCGGCGTCCTCGGGGTCGCGGTCACGGTCGCGGTCTTCTCCGCCCGCGGCGGCTACGGGTCCCCGGAGCAGTTCACCCGGGGCTTCACGGCGGCGATGACCGCGGTGACCGGTTACGCCGTCCTCGGGGCGCTCATCGCCCTCGGCATCCCGGGCCGCCGCCCCGCCCCGGCGGACGCACCGGCCGTCCAGGGCGCGCAGGACGCGCCGGTGGCCGCCGGACACGGCGGCAAGGGCTGACCGCCGCTTCCGGCCCGCAGTCGTCCGACTGCGGGCCGGAAGCGGCGAGTTCACCACCCGATAGTGGTGCAAACGCTAGCCTTGCCACGTGTTGCACGCGTTGGACCGGCGCGTGCCTGGTGGGGGGAGCAGGGGGGCGTATGAGAAGAAGCAGTGCGGGAGTCGTCGCGGCGGGCATGGCGGCGGCCTCGATGGTCGGGTTCTCGTCGGCGGAGCCGGCCGGGGCGCTGACGGCTCCGTTGGGGATGACCGCGGACGACCTGTCGACCTGGCAGACCAACGGCGTCGTGTGGGCACTGGCGCAGGCGAACGGCGTGGTCTTCGCCGGGGGCACCTTCTCCTCGGTCAGGCCGCCGGGTGCCGCCGCGGGGACCGGCGAGCAGCAGGCGCTCAACTTCCAGGCCTTCGACGCCGCTTCCGGCGCCCCGACCTCCTGCCGGCTGTCGTTCACCGTCGGCAGCGGCATCGCGACCGTACGGGCGCTGGCGGTGTCGCCCGACAAGTCGACGCTCTACGCGGGCGGCACGTTCGGGTCGGTCAACGGCACCGCGGCCAGCAACCTGGCGGCCGTCGACATCGCCACCTGCACGGTCAAGAGCGACTTCAAGGTGTCGGTGTCCGCCCAGGTGCGCGGCATCACGGCGACCGCCGACACCGTCTACTTCGGGGGGAATTTCACCTCCGTGGGCGGCCAGACCCGGCAGCACTTCGCCGCGGTCGGCACCACCGGCGCGCTCAAGCCCTTCGCACCCGAGGCCGACGACAACGGCAAGGCGCTGCTGGTCACCCCGGACGGTTCCAAGGTGGTGATCGGCGGCGACTTCAACACCGTCAACGGCGCCGACTCGCACGCGCTGGCCGTGGTGAATGCCACGACCGGCGCGAACGTGCGGACCTATCCGGGATTCATCCCGCCGACCTCGACCGTGCAGACCCTGTCCTCCGACGCCACCGGCTTCTACACCGGCAACGAGGGCACCGGCGGCGGGGTCTTCGACGGCCGGATCGCCGTCGACTACAGCACGCTCGACCAGCGCTGGCGCGACACCTGCCTGGGCGCCACGCAGGCCGTGCAGGTCTACAAGGGCGTGCTCTACAGCGCCTCGCACGCCCACAACTGCTCCACCATGGGGCAGTTCCCGCAGATGGACGACCGGCAGCACCTGCTCGCCGAGTCGGTCAACAACCCGCGCCCGCTGCTCGGCTGGTTCCCCGACACCGACGACGGCCCGGCCGGCACCGAGCAGATCGGCCCGCGCGCGCTGACCACCGCCTCCAAGGGCGGCACCGACTACCTGTGGGTGGGCGGCGAATTCACCCGGATCGCCAGCAACGGCAACCGGCCGCAGCAGGGCCTGACCAGGTTCGCGAACACCCCGGACACCCGCACCCCGTCCGTGCCGGAGGCGGTGACCGCACGGCTGGCCCTGGGCAGCGTACGGCTCAACTGGCAGGCCTCGCTCGACCTCGACGACTCCGCGCTGACGTACACGATCTACCGCAACGGCGCCAAGATCGCCACCGTCAGCGGCAGTTCCACCTTCTGGATCCGCCCGACGCTCGGCCTGGCCGACAACAAGACCGATGAGGGCACGACCTACGCCTACCAGGTCGCGGCGAGCGACGCGGCCGGCAACACCAGTGCCCGATCGGCCGCGGCGACCGTCACGACCTACGGCACCGCGACGTCGACCACCCTCACCGTCGATGACAGCGCCGACACCTACGCCAACGCCGGTGCTCCCAGCACCGCTTACGGCTCCGACCAGCAGTTCGCGGTCCGGGGCAGCTCCCCCTACACCGCGTATCTGCGCTTCGACCTGCCCGCCGCACCCGCGGGGATGGTCCTCAAGAGCGCCCAACTGACCCTGCGCACCAGCGCGGACGACGCCGCGAACTCCGTCGACCCGGTCAGCGTGCAGCACGTCACGGGCAGTTGGACCGAGGGCGACGTGACCTGGTCGACCCAGCCCGAGCTGGACCCGGCCGTCATCGGCACCCTGCCGGCGCCCGCCGCCCTGCAGGGCGACTATTCCGCGTCGCTGTCCGTGCCCGCGCTCACCTCGGCGCTCGGCGGCCCGTTCGACCTCGCGCTGACCGCGGCGGGCACCGACTCCGCCTGGTTCTTGTCCCGGGAGGCGCCGGGCACCTCGGGCCACCCGCAACTGGCCCTGACCTTCGGCCGGCCGTGACCCGCCGGGTGCCGGGCCCTCGCGCCCGGCGCCCGGTAATCCGCGCGCCCCGGGGAGCGACCGCCCACTAGGATGCGGCGGTTGCCCCGGGGAACGTCGCCCGGGGGCGGATCGGAGGGATTCCGGTGGCAACTGCCGCACCGGGGAAGACGGCCGAGAGCGCGGACGAGGGCCAGGGCGGGGACCCGGGGCCGGGCGGGATATGGCGGCCGGCGACGGCCGGCGTCATCGCCGCCTTCGTCGGCTTCGCCAGTTCCTTCGCCGTCGTCCTCGAAGGCCTGACCGAGGTCGGCGCCTCCCACGCCCAGGCGGCGTCCGCGCTGCTGGCACTGTCGGTCGCGATGGGCGTCTGCGCGATCTTCCTGAGCCTGCGCTCGCGGCTGCCGATCAGCATCGCCTGGTCGACGCCCGGCGCCGCGCTGCTCGCGGGCTCGACGGTGCCGCACGGCGGATTCCCGGTCGCGGTGGGGGCGTTCCTGATCACCGGCGCGCTGATCGTGGTCTCCGGGCTGTGGCGGCCGCTGGGCCGCTGGGTGTCGGCGATCCCGGCGCCGCTGGCCAACGCCATGCTGGCCGGCATCCTGCTGCCGCTGTGCCTGGCACCGGCCGAGGCCGTGCACTCCGACCCGGCCATCGGTCTCGCCGTGGTGCTGACCTGGGCGGTCGTCGGCAGCGTGCGCAAGCTCTACGCGGTGCCCGCCGCCGTCGTGGTGGCCGTGGTGCTGATCGCCACGACCACCCACATCAGGACCGACACGCTCGGCCCGATGTGGCCGCACCCGGTGCTGGTCGCACCGCACTTCACCTTCGCCGCCGCGATCGGCATCGCGCTGCCGCTGTACGTGGTGACCATGGCCTCGCAGAACATCCCGGGCATCGCGGTGCTCGGCGCCAACGGCTACCACCCGCAGCCCGGCCCGCTGTTCGGCTGGACCGGGGTCTTCTCGCTGCTCTCCGCGCCCTTCGGCGGGCACGCGGTCAACCTGGCGGCGATCACCGCGGCCCTGTGCGCGGGCGACGAGGCGGGCCCCGACCGGGCCAGGCGCTATCGCGCCGCGGCCACGGCGGGCGGCGTCTACATCCTGCTCGGGCTGGTCGCGAGCGCGGCCGTCGCGCTGGTCAACGCGGCGCCGCCGCACATCATCGAGGCGGTCGCGGGCCTGGCGCTGCTCGGCGCCCTCGCGAACTCCCTCACCGCGGCGATGGCCGACCCCGGGCAGCGCGAGGCCGCGGTGGTCACCGTGGTGGTGACGGTCTCCGGCGTGACCTTCTTCGGCGTCAGCGGCGCCTTCTGGGGCCTGCTGGCCGGCGGCGCCCTCTACGGGGTGCGCCACTGGCAGTCGCGGCGGGCCGCGGGCGACGGAAGCGGCGGCGGCGCGGGACCGGGAGCTGCGGCACCGGGACCCGTGGCGGATCCGTCGCTTCCGGAGCCGGACCGCAGCTGATCCCTCGGCAGCTGCGGTCCGCCCGGTCCGGGACGCGGGGCGTCCGGCCACCGAACTGCACACCTGAAACACGATGTAACGTTTTTCGGCGGCATGCGGCGGATATCCAGCACACCGCTTACGACCCGATCATGTCAACACCCGCATGCGCGGCGCTAGGCTATGCGCATGAAACAGTGCGGTGTAACGCATGGCTAGGCAGCCGGGTTCCAGGGCCACGGTCCGGGCCATCGCGGCGGAGGCGGGCGTGTCGATCGCGACCGTCTCGCGGGTGATGAACGGCCAGGCGAACGTCGCCCCCGACACCCGCGAGCTGGTGCGCCGCGCGGTGGCCAGGCTCGGCGCGCCGGCCCCGGCCAGGCGCGGCACGGCGAGCGGCGCGATCTACGTACGCTGCCCGTACGTCCTCACCGACTACTTCGGGGTGATCGTCTCCTCGATCGCCGAGACCCTCGACCTGTACGGCAGGCGGCTGGTGCTGAGCGCCGGCGACGCGGCCCGGGAGTTGCAGGTGCTCGCCGACCTGCCGGACGACCCGGCGATCGCCGGCGCGATCCTGGTGGTGCCGCCCGAGCCGGAGCGGGATCTGGAGGCGCTGCGCGCCGCCGACTTCCCTTTCGTGGTGGTCGACCCGCGCACCCCGCTGCCGCAGGACATCGCGTCGGTCTCGGCCGCCAACCTCACCGCCGCGCGGACCGTCAGCGCCCACCTGGTGGACCTCGGCCACCGGCGGATCGGCGTGATCGGCGGGCCCGGCGACTGGCTCGCCAGCCAGTCCCGGCTGGCCGGCCACACCTCCGCGCTGGCCGACGCCGGTGTGCTGCCCTCCCCCGAACTGCTGCGCAGCATCGAGCCCACCGCCGACTGGGGCTACGACGCCGCCTGCGAGCTCCTCGACCTGCCGGACCGGCCCACCGCGCTGGTGGCCTTCAACGACAAGGCCGCGGTCGGCGCGCTGCGGGCCGCGTACGAGCGGGGCCTGCGGGTGCCCGAGGACCTGTCGATCACCGGCTTCGACGACATCGACCTGAGCCGCAGCACCGTGCCCCGGCTGACGACGGTCCGGCAACCCCTCGAAGAGATGGGGCGGATGGCGGTGTCGCTGCTGATGCGGCTGCTCGACCGGCACACGGTGGACGCGCTGCACGTCGAGCTGGCCACCCAGCTGGTGCTGCGCGGCTCCACCGGCCCCGTCCCCGCACGCGAACCCGCCTCCTGACCGGCCCTGGCCGAGCCCCGGCCGGCTCCCCGCCGCGATGACTTTCCACGAACGCCCTGGTCTTTATTCCTGAGGGCCGCGCCCGCCCCCGTCCCCGCGAAACCGGCTCGACAGCGCACGGTGGGGACGGCGGAGAAGGGCCGCCCCACGGGTGCCGCCGGCTGTCGGCCGGGGCCGGACTGGAGGTTTTTCAGGTGACAACACGCACGGAACCGCCCGGGTCGCCGCGGACGGTGTGGACGCTGGTCCTGGCATCGCTCGGGGCCTTCCTCACCTCGCTCGACGTGGTGGTCGTCTCGACCGCGCTGCCGACGCTGCGCAGCCATCTGCACGCGAGCCTGGCCGACCTGGAATGGACGATCAACGGCTACAACCTGGCCTTCGCGTGCCTGATGCTGACCGGCGCGGCGCTCGGCGACCGCTTCGGGCGGCGCAACATGTACGTCCTCGGGGTGGGAGTCTTCACCCTGTCGTCCATCGCCTGCGCGACCGCGGGCTCGTCGTCCGCGCTGATCACCGCCCGCGTCGTCCAGGGCGCGGGCGCGGCGGTGGTGCTGCCGCTGACGCTCACCCTGATCAGCAACGCCTTCCCGCTGGAGAAGCGGGGCGCGGCGATCGGCATCTGGGGGGCCATCACGGGCCTCGGGGTGGCGGCGGGACCGGTGCTCGGCGGGCTGATCATCCAGGACATCGCCTGGCAGTGGATCTTCTGGATCAATGTGCCGGTCGGCGCCGCCGTCATGGTGCTGAGCATGCTGAAGCTGAAGGACAGCCGCGGCACGCGCCCGCAACTCGACCTGGTCGGTGTGGCGTTGGTGAGCGCCGCGCTCTTCGCCCTGGTGTGGGCGCCGGTGCGGGCGCCGTCCGTCGGCTGGGGCGACCCGCAGGTGGCCGGCGCGCTGATCGCGGGGGCGGCCCTGATGGCGGCCTTCCTCGCGTGGCAGCGCAGGGCGCCCTATCCGATGCTGCCGCTGCGCTACTTCCGCGACCGCGGCTTCTCCACCGCCAACGCGGTCGTCTTCTTCATGACGTTCTCGCTGATCGGCTCGCTCTTCATGGTCGCCCAGATGTTCCAACTGGGCCTCGGCTACGACCCGTTGCAGACGGGCCTGCGGCTGCTGGCGTGGACGGCGATGCCGATGGCGGTGGCGCCGCTCGCGGGCGTGCTGTCCGACCGGTTCGGCAACCGGCCCTTCATGGTGCTCGGCCTGCTGCTCCAGGGCGCGGGGCTGCTGTGGCTCGCCCTGGTCGCGTCGCCCCACGCCGGTTACGGCACGCTGGTGCTGCCGCTCGTCGTGGCCGGTATCGGCATCTCGATGACCTTCCCGACGGTCGCGAACGCGGTCGTCGGCGCGGTGCCCGTCGAGGACTCCGGTGTGGCGGCGGGCACGAACAACACCGTGCGCGAGGCGGGCGGTGTCTTCGGCGTCGCGGTGCTGGTGGCGGTCTTCGCCGCGCACGGCGGCTACGGGTCGCAGGCGTCCTTCATGGACGGCTTCAAGGCCGCCGAGATCGTCGCGGCGGTGGCCTCGGCCATCGGCGGTCTGGTCGCGGTGCTGGCGCCGGGCAGGCGGCAGGCGGGCGCCGCGAACCCGAACGCCGCACCGGTGGCCGGTGCGCTCCCGCAGGCCGAGAAGGTCTGACGGCACCGCGGGAGAGGGCCGCGGCACCCCGAAAGGGTGCCGCGGCCCTCTGCTTCCCGTGCCCTGGCCGTCCTGGACGCCCGCGGCCCCGGGCCGGCCCTACCCGCCGGGCGCGCGGCCGAGCAGGGCGACCAGCCGGTCGCCGGGGCAGGCCCGCGGCGACACGGCGACGGGAGCCGCGAAGAGGGCCGGGCCGCCGGTGAGCAGCGGGGACCTGCGCAGGATCGCCAGCGCCAGGGGCACCGGTATGGGCCGCGGGGTGCCGCAGGCCTGGGCGATGTCCCAGCCGTGCACGGCGAGTTCGACCGCGCCGATGAAGGCCACCGTCCCGCTCGGCAAGGGCATGCCGCCGACGCGCACCTGCGCGCATTCCCCGGGGGGCCGCTCGCGCCAGCCGTCCAGCAGCACCCGCGCGCCGCGGCGCACCGCGGCGACCGGGTCGGCGGGCGGCGGCGCGGCGGGCAGCAGGGCCACCTCGCCGTCCTGCGCCGCCTCCCGCAGCGCGCACACCGATTCGTACAGGTGGCACAGCAGCGCGTCCAGGTCCCAGGCCCGGCAGGGCGTCGGCCGCCGCAGCCCGTCGGGCGGCACCTGGTCGACGCAGCCCAGCGCGTAGCCGACGGCCTGCCGCAGCAGCGGCAGCGCGGTGTCCGGCCCGGTCACCTCAGCCATGACGGGGCCGGGGGCGTGTCGGGTCCCAGCGTCGCGGGCAGCCCGTACGCGGGGAAGTGCGCTTCGCGGAAGGCGAGGACGCCTGCCACCCGGTGCCCGCGCAAGGTCAGGACCTGGAGCGCGTGCGGGTGGAAGCGGCCGTCGGCCGCGCGCCAGTAAGTCGCCAGGGTCGGCTGGCCGTCGTTGACGGTGAGCCCCAGCAGCCGCTGGTCGCCGGCGATCGGGAAGACCCGCTCCGCCAGGAAGCGCAGCACCACCGCGCGGCCGGCGAACCACTGCGGGTCGGGCGGCATCTCCAGCCGTACGTCGTCGCTCAGCAGCCGGGCGAGGGCGTCGACGTCGGCGTCCTCGAAGGCTTTCGCGAAGCGGTCGACCAGTGCCCGGCCGCGCTCGTCCAGGGAGTCGGTGACGTCGTCCTCGGTGGCGGCGGCCTGCCGCAGCTGGGCGCGGGCGCGTTGCAGCGCGCTGTTGACGGCGGCGGGGCTGGTGTCGAGCAGCTCGGCCACCTCGGCGGCGTGCCAGGCCAGGACGTCGCGCAGGATCAGCACCGCCCGCTGCTTGGGCGGCAGCTGCTGGAGCGCGACGACCAGCGCGAGCCGTACGCTGCCGCGCTCGGCGACCACCGCGGCGGGGTCGGGCGCCGGGTCGGGCATCGGCTGGACCCAGGGGACCTCGGCGCCCGTCGGGTTCAGCGGCGCGGTGGCGTCGTCGCTCGCGGTCCCGAGCCCCGCGGGCACGAAGCGGCGGCTGCTGTGCCGCAGCGCGGTCAGGCAGGCGCTGGTGGCGATCCGGTAGAGCCAGAAGCGCAGCGACGACCGGCCCTCGAAGCCGCCGTGGCCGCGCCAGGCCCGCAGATAGGTCTCCTGGACCAGGTCCTCGGCGTCCTGCACGGAGCCGAGCATCCGGTAGCAGTGGGCCAGCAGCTCAGGACGGTATTCGGCTGCCTGCCGGAGGAAGGCGTCGCCGTCGCGCGACGCCTCCTCGGCGGCGGCCTGGCCGCTCAGCGTGTTCACGTGGTGTCTCCGGGTCGTTGGGGAAGCCCTCCGTGAATAGAGACACGCCCCGGGCCCGAAAGTCATCGCACCTGACGGCGCCGACCGCTCACACCGGCTTCAACCCCTCGGCGGACAGCGCGTACGACAGGGTGTCCCCGTCGTCCCCGGCGGCCAGCGACACGATGTCCGCGCCGGCCTTCTCCGGGGTGAGCAGCGGGCCCATCGCCCGCACGAAGGCGTCCGCGTCGACCCCCTGGAGGGCGGCGTAGGCCGCCGCCGCCTCGCTGCCGAGGTCGGTGGTCGGGGACAGGCCGGGCAGGACCGCGCGGAAGCGGATGCCCAGCGCCTGCCGCCGCGACTCGGCGGCGGCGTATTCGGACACGAAGCGGACGGTGGCCTTGGCGCCTGCATAGCCGCCGCTGAGCGGGGACCCGCGCAGGGCGGCCCCGCTGGAGAGTGACACCACCGTGCTGCCGGGCGGCAGCGGCAGCCGCAGGGCGGCCCGCACCCAGTGGAAGGCCTGCTGGACGTCGACGTCCCAGTTGGTGCGGAAGGTGTCCCAGGTGTGGTCCTGGAGCGGTCGCAGGACCGGCGCCGCCCCGGCGTTGAGCACCACGGTCCCCGGGGTGTGGGCGGCCAGCAGCTCCTCGGCGAGGGCCGGGTCGGTGGCGTCGCCCCGCACGGGGACGAAGGCGTCGCCCAGCTCGGCCCGCAGCTTCTCCAGGGCGTCCCCGTCCCGGCCGAGGCCGACGACCCGGGCCCCCGCCTGGACGAACGCGGTCGCGATGCCCCGGCCGAAGCCGCGCCCCGCTCCGGTGACGACGACGGTGGTTCCCGCCGGCTCGTTGACGGACATGGTCTCTCCTCGGTTGCCGAAAATGCCTCGTCAATAGAGACAACGGCTCCCGGGGGAATTCATCGCGGGCCGGCGGGCCCGGCCGTCACGACTCGGCCACCTCCACATGCTGCGGGTAGAAGGCGACGTGCCCGGCGATGGCGGCTACGGCGTCGTAGGGCTTGTCATAGGTCCACACGGCGTCGGCGACCGTGCCGTCCGCGGTGACCAGCGAGAAATACGACGCGTCGCCCTTGTATGAGCAGTACGTGACGGTGTCGCTGGGCTCCAGGGCGGTGGGCTGCACGTCGGCCAGCGGGATGTAGTGCACCGGCGGGTAGGAGCTCTCGCGCAGGGTCAGCGCCCGCGTCGTGTCGGCGACGACCTGCCCGCCGGCCCGGACGACGACCCGCGACGGGTGGGGGTCGACGCTGATGGGGTGGTCGGGGCCCGGGATCTTGACGGTGCGTTCCATGACATCTCCGTATGTGGGTGGGCGGTTCCGTCCATGGTGGCGACGTTCTCGACGGTAGGCAGATCGTTCGGGCAGCGTCAAGCACGGCCCGCCGTGGGACGGGTCGGTGCGATTCCCAACCGGCGTTGCACCTGGAGCAGATACTCCTTGCGGTCGCGCGGGTCGGGGCCGCTGCGGGGGCGTACCGGAATCTCGCCGTGGACGGGCGCCCAGCGGTCGAAAACGGTCTCCAGTGCGCCCTCGCCGCTGGTCAGGGTGGGCAGCTGCTGCTCCAGGCCGTGCACCCGGGCGGCCGGGATGTCGCCCTCGATCACGCAGCCGCCCGGTCCGGTGGCGGCGGGGGCGCGCGGCACCGCCCGCAGCCGGGACAGGGCGGGCAGCACCGCGCCGAGCGATTCGGCGGGCAGCTCGGCGGTGAAGCGGTGCATCGGCTCGTGCACCCGGGTGCCGGCCTGCCGCAGCGCGTCCATCAGCACCAGAGGGGTGACGTTGCGGAAGTCGCCCGAGGTGCTCGACATGCTCTTGTCGAAGACGGCGTGCGCGTGGCTCTGCCGGGCCCAGTAGCCCGAGTGCGTCATGGTGACCGTGCAGTCGGTGACCTGCCACCCGTACAGGCCCTGGGTCAGGGTGGACATCACCGTCTCCTCGACGGCGACGAAGAAGGCGTAGGGCAGGGCGCCCAGTTCGACCTCGCGGCGGAAGGCGATGCCGCTGCCGGGCGGCGCCGGGTCGATCCGCAGGCCGACGGTCGCCAGGAAGGGATTGGGGTCCTTCTTGATGTACTCGACGGCGGAGCCGCTGCCGGTGACCCGCTCGATGTGGATCGTGGTCGTCTCCCGGAAGTCGACGTCCACTCCGTAGTCGTCGGCCAGCGTCGCCTGGATGACCTCCTTCTGCACCTCGCCGTAGAGGGATACGGCGATCTCCCCGCGGTCCTCGTCCCGCCGCAGGTTGATCAGCGGGTCCTGCTCGGCGAGCTGGCCGAGCGCGGTGTGCAGGGCTGTGCGGTCGGCGGGCCTGCGGGCGGCGACCACGGTCTCCAGGCTGGGCGGTGCGAAGTGCCTTACCGCCCCGGGCGGGCCGGCCGCTTCGCCGACGGTGTCGCCGATCCGCACCTCGCCCAGGCCCCACACCCGGGCGATCCGGCCGGCCGCGGCCGACGGGGCGGGCACATCGCTGCCCCGGTCGAAGACGCTGAGCGCGGTGACCCGGCCCTCCCCCACGCCCGCGCCGTCCCTGCGCACCGGCGGGCGGTCCCTGACACGCAGGGTGCCCGAGGTCAGCCGGACGTACGCGATCCGCTCGCCGGCGGGGCCGCGCTCCATCTTGAACACGCTGCCGGACAGCGGCCCGCCGGGGTCGCCGCCGGAGGACGGCAGCAGTTCCGCGATGCCGCCGGTCAGCGCGTCGACACCGGCGCCGGTGACGGCGGAGCCGGCGTAGACCGGGTGCGCCAGCGCCCTGCCGGTCTGTGCGGCGAGCGCTCTGCGCAACCGGGGGTAGGGCAGGGCGGCGGCGCCGTCGTGCACCCAGGCGGCGAGCAGGTCGTCGTCGTGGCCGGCCAGCAGCTCGGTGAGGCGGGCGGTGAAGCCGGGGTCGGCGCCGTCGAGGGGCACCGCGGCCGCGTCCTTGGTGCCCTGCGCCACGGCGGTGGCCATCGGGACGCTGTCGGGGGTCAGCCGGGCGGCGACGCCGGCCAGCGTACGGTCCAGGTCGGCGCCGCGGCGGTCCAGCTTGTTGACGAAGACGAGCGTCGGGATACGCAGCCGGCGCAGCGTCCGCATCAGGACCGCGGTCTGCGGCTGGACGCCCTCCACCGCTGAGACCACGAGCACCGCCCCGTCGAGCACGCCGAGCACCCGCTCGACCTCGGCGATGAAGTCGGGGTGGCCGGGGGTGTCGATGAGGTTGACGGTGGTGCCGCCGAGCGTGAAGGAGACGACGGCGGACTTGATGGTGATGCCGCGCTGCTTCTCCAGCGCGAGGGAGTCGGTCAGCGTGCTGCCCCGGTCGACGCTGCCGATCGTGTCGATCACTCCGGCGGAGTACAGCAGCCGTTCGGTGAGGCTGGTCTTACCCGCGTCGATGTGCGCGAGAATGCCGAGGTTGAGCGAAGGCACAGCCGGTCATGTCCTCAAGATAGGGAGTCATTCCTGTCTGGGCGGGCATGACGGAACCGCGCATGATCATTGCTCCTCGGTCGACTGCGACTGGCCTTGCGACTACAGCAGAGCGCCCCCGCGGGCGGCAACCGCATTTTCACGGAACGGCACTTCAGCCCCTGGGCACCTTGCGCGACGCGCGCAGCCATTCCCTGTTCATGGCGGTGATCGAGGTGAGCGGAATGCCCTTGGGGCAGGCGGTGGCGCACTCGCCGGCCAGGGTGCAGCCGCCGAAGCCCTCGGCGTCCATCTGCGCGACCATGTCGAGCACCCGGGTCTCGCGTTCCGGCGCCCCCTGGGGCAGGGCGCCCAGGTGGTTGACCTTCGCCGAGGTGAAGAGCATCGCGGAGCCGTTGGGGCAGGCGGCCACGCAGGCGCCGCAGCCGATGCACTCGGCGTGCTCGAAGGCGCTGTCCGCGGCGGCCTTGGGCACCGGGGTGGCGTGCGCCTCGGGCGCGGAGCCGGTGGGGACGCTGACGTAGCCGCCGGACTGGATGATCCGGTCGAAGGCGGCCCGGTCCACGACCAGGTCGCGCACCACCGGGAAGGCGGCGGCCCGCCAGGGCTCCACGTCGATGGTGTCGCCGTCGCGGAAGGACCGCATGTGCAGCTGGCAGCTGGTGGTGCGCTCCGGGCCGTGCGCCTCGCCGTTGATGACCAGGCTGCACGCCCCGCAGATGCCTTCGCGGCAGTCGTGGTCGAAGGCGACCGGGTCCTCGCCCTCGACGGTGAGGCGCTCGTTGAGGGTGTCGAGCATCTCCAGGAAGGACATGTCGGGCGAGATGCCGTCGACGTCGTAGGTGGCCATGCCGCCGGGCGCCTCGGGGTCGTGCTGGCGCCAGATGCGCAGGGTGAGCCTCATGCGTAGCTCCGCTGGGTGGGGTGGACGTACTCGAAGGCGAGGTCTTCGCGGTGCAGGACGGGGGCGCTGCCGGTGCCGGTGAATTCCCAGGCGGCGGCGTAGCTGAAGTCCTCGTCCCTGCGGGCGGCCTCGCCGTCCGGGGTCTGCGACTCCTCGCGGAAGTGGCCGCCGCAGGACTCGGTCCGGTGCAGGGCGTCCAGGCACATCAGCTCGGCGAGTTCGAGGTAGTCCACGATGCGGTTGGCGCGCTCCAGGGACTGGTTGAACTCGGCCTCGGTGCCGGGGACTTTGATGCGGCGCCAGAATTCCTCGCGGATCTGCGGGATGCGGTCGAGTGCCTTGCGCAGGCCTTCCTCGTTGCGGGCCATGCCGCAGAACTCCCACATCAGCTCGCCGATCTCGCGGTGGAAGGAGTCGGCACTGCGGTCGCCGTCGACTCCGACCAGCCGGTGCAGCCGCTCCTCAGTCTCGGCCAGCACCGCGGCCACGGCGGGGTGTTCGGGCCCCGGGGTGTCGTTGCCGGGGTGCCTGGCCAGGTAGTCGTTGACAGTGGCGGGCAGCACGAAGTAGCCGTCGGCCAGGCCCTGCATGAGGGCGGACGCGCCGAGCCGGTTGGCGCCGTGGTCGGAGAAGTTGGCCTCGCCGATCGCGAACAGGCCCGGGATCGTGGTCTGCAGGTCGTAGTCCACCCACAGGCCGCCCATCGTGTAGTGCACGGCCGGGTAGATCCGCATCGGGACCTCGTACGGGTTCTCCGCGGTGATGCGCTCGTACATCTCGAAGAGGTTGCCGTACCTGGCCTCGACGGCCTTGCGGCCGAGGCGGGCGATGGCGTCGGCGAAGTCGAGGTAGACGCCCTGGCCGCCGGGTCCGACGCCGCGGCCCTCGTCGCAGACGTTCTTCGCGGCGCGGGAGGCGATGTCGCGGGGCACGAGGTTGCCGAAGGCCGGGTAGACGCGCTCCAGGTAGTAGTCGCGCTCGTCCTCGGGGATCTCGGCGGCGGGGCGGGTGTCGCCCTGGGCCTTGGGGACCCAGATCCGGCCGTCGTTGCGCAGCGACTCGCTCATCAGGGTCAGCTTGGACTGGTGCTCGCCGGTGCGCGGGATGCAGGTGGGGTGGATCTGGGTGAAGCAGGGGTTGGCGAAGTGCGCGCCGCGGCGGTGGGCACGCCAGATCGCGGTCGCGTTGGAATTCATCGCGTTGGTCGACAGGTGGAAGACGTTGCCGTAGCCGCCGGAGGCGAGCACGACGGCGTCCGCGACGTACGTCGAAATCTCGCCGCTGACCAGGTCGCGGGCGACGATGCCGCGGGCGCGGCCGTCGATGACGAGCAGGTCGAGCATCTCGGTGCGGGCGTGCAGTTCGACATTGCCTGCCGCGATCTGCCGGGACAGCGCCTGGTAGGCGCCGAGCAGCAGCTGCTGGCCGGTCTGGCCGCGGGCGTAGAAGGTGCGGGAGACCTGGACGCCGCCGAAGGAGCGGGTGTCGAGCAGGCCGCCGTACTCCCGGGCGAAGGGCACGCCCTGCGCGACGCACTGGTCGATGATCTCCACCGAGATCTGTGCGAGGCGGTGGACGTTGGACTCGCGGGAGCGGAAGTCGCCCCCCTTGACGGTGTCGTAGAAGAGCCGGTGGATCGAGTCGCCGTCGTTGCGGTAGTTCTTGGCGGCGTTGATGCCGCCCTGGGCGGCGATGGAGTGGGCCCGGCGCGGGGAGTCCTGGTAGCAGAACTGCACGACGTGGTAGCCCTGTTCGGCGAGGGTGGCGCCGGCGGAGCCGCCGGCCAGGCCGGTGCCGACGACGATCACGGTGTGCTTGCGGCGGTTGGCGGGGTTGACGAGCTTCGCGGTGAAGCGGCGGGTGTCCCAGCGCTGTTCGATCGGGCCGTCGGGGGCCTTGGTGTCGGCGAGCGGTTCGCCGGTGGTGTAGCGGGCGTAGTCGGTCATGTCGTCATCACTTCAGCTCACGAGTCCGGTCATGACGCCGACGGGGACGGCGACGAAGCCGGCCGTCAGCACCAGGGCGAGGGCGTTGGCGGTGCCTTTCAGCACCCGGTCGCGGGTGGCGCTGCCGGCGCCGAGGGTCTGGGCGGCGGACCAGAAGCCGTGCCTGATGTGCAGGCCGAGGGCGAGCATCGCCACGATGTAGATGACGTTGTTCCACCAGTCGTGGAAGGCGGCGACGACGTTGTGGTAAGGGTGGCCGGGCACGAAACCGCGCTGGACGGTGCCGGTGGTCAGGTCGAGCAGGTGCCAGACGATGAAGAGGGCGAGGATCACCCCGCCCCAGCGCATGGTGCGGGTCGCGTAGCTGCTGCGCGCCTTGGTGTGGACGTAGCCGACCGGCCGGGAGCGCAGGTCGCGCCGGCTGAGCTGGTAGGCGCACACGCCGTGCGCCACCACCGCGACGACCAGGGCGACCCGGATGATCCACAGCGCCCACTCGTAGTGCAGGAACGGCTCGCCGAGGGTGCGCAGCCAGTGGGCGTAGCCGTCGAAGGTGCCGGGGCCGAAGAAGATCTTCAGGTTGCCGAACATGTGGACGACCAGGTAGAGCAGCATCACCAGGCCGCTCACCGCCATGACCGCCTTCTTGCCGACGGTCGATCCCCAGACCGTACGGGCCATCGACGGCCGCCGGTCCGTCCGTGTTGCCAATGCCATGGACACGACGCTACGGCCGGGGGTGACCAGTGGTCCAAGACATGATCGGGCTGGACTCGATAGGTGATGTCTATCGACGGGTTATCGTGGTGACATGCAGTTGCAGCAGCTGGCCTACTTCGTGGCCGTCGCCGACGCCCGGCACTTCACCCGGGCCGCCGAGGCGGTGCACGTCTCACAGCCCTCGCTGTCCCAGCAGATCAGGGCACTGGAGAAGGAGCTGGGCGCCGCGCTGTTCAGCCGGGCGCGCGGCAACATCGCGCTCACCGACGCCGGTGAGGCGCTGCTGCCGCTGGCCCGCCGGATCCTCGCCGACGCGGACACCGCCAGGCACGAGGTGCTCGAACTGGCGCAGCTGCGCCGCGGCCGGGTCAGGCTCGGCGCCACCCCGAGCCTGGCCACCGGCCTGCTGCCCGACGTGCTGCGCGCCTTCCACGACCGGCACCCGGGCATCCGGCTGATCATCGAGGAGGGCGGCTCCCACGACCTCGTCCGCCACCTGGCCCGCGGGGCGCTCGACCTCGCGCTCGTGGTGCTGCCGCTGCCGAGCCCGTCGCCGGCCCTGACCACGGTGGAGCTCTTCCAGGAGGACCTGGTGGTCGTCTCGTCCGCCGACGACGAGGCGCCGGCCTCGCCGCTGCGGATCGCCGACCTCGAAGGGCGGCCGATGGTGATGTTCCGCCACGGCTACGACCTGCGCGACCTGACGCTCTCGGCCTGCCGGGCGGCCGGCTTCGAGCCGTACTTCACCGTCGAGGGCGGCGAGATGGACGCGGTGCTCGGATTCGTCCGGGCAGGGCTGGGGATCGGGGTGGTCCCGCGGATGGTCGCCGCCCGCGCGGGCCACGACCTGCGCGTGACGCCGCTGGCGCGCCCCGGGCTGCGGCGGACGGTGGCGCTGGCGCACCGCAGCGACGTGGCGCCGCCGCGGGCGGCCCGCGTCCTGCAGGACGTGCTGCTCACCGCTGCCACCGGCCTGCGGTCCTGACCCTGCCGCCGGGCGGGTGGCAGGGTCGGAGCCGCAGCAGGGAGGTCACGCGGGCGGTCGCATGCGCGGCAGCAGGAGCGCCGCCACCACGAGCGCGGCCAGCGCGAAGCAGGACCCGATGAAGAAGGCCTCGTGGAAGCCGCTCGCCCGCGCGGCCCGCAGCGCGGGGTGGCCGGGGCCGGACATCAGGTGGCCGATGTGGGTGAAGGCCACGGTCGAGGCGATCGCCACCCCCACCGCGCCCCCCGCTTCCTGGCTGGTGTTGATCAGGCCCGCGGCCGTGCCGGCCTCCTGCCCGGACACCCCGGTGGCGGCGGATATCTGCACCGGGACGAGGGACATGCCGAGGCCGACGCCGACCAGCAGGAAGGGCGGCAGGACGTCCGGCGCGTAGGCCGCCGAGACCGGCAGCCGGGCGAGGAGCAGCAGGCCCGCCGTGCTGAGGGCGAGGCCGGTCATCAGGACCGGCTTGGCCGGGAGTTTGGTGACCAGGCCGGACGCGAGGCCGGCGCCGACGACCACCGCGGCGGCCAGCGGGACGTAGGCGAGCCCGGTCCGCAGCGCGTCGTAGTCGAGCACCTGCTGCATGAAGAGGCTGGCGAAGAAGAAGAGCGTCACCATCGCGCCGAGCATCAGCGTCATGGCGATGTTCGCGGCGCGCAGCGTCGGCAGCCGGAAGATCCGCAGCGGCAGCAGCGGCGCCTCGGCGCGCAGTTCGACGGTCACGAAGGCCGCGAGCAGCACCGCGGCTCCGGTGAGCCCGGAGATGGTCCTGGGCGCGGACCACCCGACGTTGACGGCCTGGTCGAAGGTGTAGATGAGCAGCAGCAGCCCGGCCGTGAGGCTCACCGCGCCCGCCGTGTCGAAGCGCCGCTTCGTCTCCGGCAGCCGGCTCTCGGGCACCACGTAGGGCGCGGCGACGACCGCGAGCAGCGCGATGGGCACGTTGATGAAGAACACCCAGCGCCAGCCGGGCCCTTGGGTGAGCAGCCCGCCGAAGAGCACGCCGAGGACGGAGGCGACCCCGGCCAGGGCGCCCCAGATGCCGAGTGCCTTGTTGCGGGCGGCGCCCTCGCTGAAGACGGTGGTCACGGTGGACAGCGCGGCGGGCGCGGTCAGCGCGGCGCCGAGTCCCTGCACGGCCCGTGCGGTGACCAGGACGCCGGGGTCGTGGGCGATGCCGGCGACCAGGGAGCCCACCCCGAAGAGCGCCATGCCGACACGCAGCAGCCGTCGCCGCCCGAGGATGTCGGCGAGCCGGCCGCCGAGCAGCAGGAAGCCGCCGAGGACCGTGCCGTACGCGGTGACGACGTACTGCAGGTCGCCGTCGGCCATGTCGAGGCTGCCCTGGATCGAGGGCAGCGCCACGTTGACGATCGTGACGTCGAGGTAGACCATCGACTGCACCACGCAGAGGAAGGCCAGGATCAGGCCCGGCCGTGTGGTGACCGGGGCGCGAGGGGAACGGCGGCGCTGGGAAGCGGCGGCGAGTGTCATGCTAAGAAGTTAGCAACGCAGATATAGTAGGTACCCAGAGGAAAGTGACTATCCGCCTCCGGAGGCGCCCTTCATGGCCGAAACCGCTCCCCTTCCCGCACGCCCCGGCGGTCGGCCCGCCGTGAAGGCCCATGCCGACCCGTGCCCGATCGCCCCCGTGGTGGACCTGGTGTTCAGCCGGTGGACGACGCCGATCCTGTGGGTGCTCAACGAGTTCGGCCGGCAGCGCTTCGTGGAGCTGGAGCGGCGGATCGGGACCATCACACCGAAGGTGCTGACGCAGCGGCTGCGGCAGATGGAGCGGGACGGCCTGGTCATCAGGACGTATCACCCCGAGGTGCCGCCGCGGGTGGAGTACGAGATCAGCGAGCTGGGTCTGAGCCTGGCGCCCCTCTTCCACACCCTCGCCGAGTGGTCGCAGGCGCACCTGGGCCAGGTGGCCGCGGCCCGGGTCGACTACGACGACCGCGGCCAGCCGATGCCGTGACCTAAGGGCTGTCCCTAGGCGTCGTAATCGACCGTCAGTTTCTCGGAGGCCGGGAAGGACTGGCAGGTCAGCACGTAGCCGGCGTCGACCTCGGCCGCTTCCAGGGCGAAGTTGCGGCGCATGTCGGCGCGGCCGTCGGTGATCCTGGCGCGGCAGGTGCCGCAGACTCCGCCCTTGCAGGCGAAGGGCAGGTCGGGGCGGACGCGTTGGGCGCCGTCCAGGATCGTCGCGTCGGCCGGCAGCGCGGCGGTGGAGCTGCGGCCGTCGAGGGTGAGGGTGACCTCGCTGACCGGGCCGCGGGCGACGTCGTCGGGGTGCCGCAGCGGGGTGATCGGCTCGTCGTCGGCGAAGAACAGCTCCTGGTGGACGCGGTCGCCGGGCACCCCGAGGCCGGCGAGGACCTGCTGGGCGTCGGTGACCATGCCGTGCGGCCCGCACAGCCACCAGTGGTCGGCGCCCGGGACGTGCACCAGGCCGGCGATCAGCGCGGCGAGCCGGTCCGCGTCGAGCCGGCCGGACAGCAGCTCGGCCTCGCGCGGCTCGCGGGAGAGCACGTGGCCGATCTGGAAGCGGGCAGGAAAGGCGTCCTTGAGGTCGGCCAGCTCGTCGGCGAACATCACCGTGCCGGTGCGCCGGTTGCCGTAGAAGAGCGTGACCCGGGAGCGCGCGTCGGCGGCCAGCACGGATTCCGCGATGGACATCATCGGGGTGATCCCTGACCCGGCGGCGATCAGCACATGGTGGCCGGGCGTGGCCGGGTCGGGCGTGAAGGCCCCGGTCGGCGGCAGCACCTCGACGGTGTCGCCGCGGCGCACCTGGTGCACCAGCCAGTCGGAGAACAGCCCGCCGGGCACCACGCGCACGCCGATCCGCGGCGGCTCGCCGGCCGGTGAGCAGATGGAGTACGAGCGCCGCTCGTCGCGTCCGTCGACGGTGCGCCGCAGGGTGAGGGACTGCCCGGGGCGGTGGGCGAAGTCGGCGGCCAGCTCGTCGGGGATCTCGAAGCCGACCGTGACGGCGTCCTCGCACAGCGGCCGGACGTCGGCCACCCGCAACGGGTGGAAGGCCGGGCGGCGGCGCGGCCGTACGGTTCCCGCGGCGGCGGTGGCGGCCGGTGTCATCACAGCTCCTTGAGGTGCTCGAAGGGTTCCCGGCAGGTGCGGCAGCGCCACAGGGACTTGCAGGCGGTGGCCGAGAAGCGGGAGGTCTCCTCGGTGTCGGCCGAGCCGCAGCGCGGGCAGCCGACCGCGAGCCGGGGCGCGCCGAGCACCAGCGGCACGGGCCCCGCCGTGCGGCGGGGTGCGGGTCCGGGGGGCGAGATGCCGTACGCGCGGAGCGTGCGGCGGCCGTGCGGGGTGATCAGGTCGGTGGACCAGGGCGGGTCGAGCACCGTGCGGATCTCCACCTTGTCGAAGCCGGCGCCGCGCAGCCGGGCGGCCACGTCGGCCCGCATCTCGGCCATCGCCGGGCACCCGGAGTAGGTGGGCGTGAGGCTGGCGACCACGGTGCCGTCGTCGGTCACCCGGACGTCCCTGAGGACGCCGAGGTCGGCGAGGGTGAGCATGGGCAGCTCGGGGTCGGGCACCTGTGCGGCGACCTCCCGGGCCCGCAGGGCGGACTGCCGCGTCACCATGTCGCCTCCGGGTGGGCGCGGGCCACGCTCTGCAGTTCGGCCAGCAGCGGGGCCAGATGGGCGGTGTGGTCGCCCTGCCGCCCGGAGCCCGGCACGGCGGGCGCGGCGGGCAGGGACAGTCCGGCGGCGAGCAGCACCTGGTCGAGCACGGCGAGCGTCTCCTGCCGTACGGCGTCGGCGTGGGCGGCGAACTGCGGCCGGGCGTCGAGCACTTCGTCCAGATACGGCGCGACGCCGGTCAGCGCTGCGCGCATCCGGCGGTGCGACTCCTCGGTCCCGTCGCCGAGCCGCACCGCCCAGTCGGCGGCATATTGCCGGTGGTAGGCCAATTCCGGCACGCCCTTGGCCGCCACCGCGGCGAGCACCGGGTCGGCGGTCGTGGCGAGCCGGCCGAAGAGGGCCAGCCGCCAGGCGGACAGCACCAGCAGCCGCACGACGCAGAAGGCGAAGTCGCCGTCGGGCAGTTCGGCCAGCCGCACGTTGCGGAAGTCGGCCGGGTCGCGGGTGTAGGCGTAGGCGTCCTCGCCGCGGCCGGTGCCGTCGACCTGGCCGCAGCGCGCGTACAGCAGCCGTGCCTGGCCGAGCAGGTCGAGGCCGATGTTGGCGAGCGCGACCTCCTCCTCCAGCTCGGGGGCGCGGGTGCACCACTGCGCCAGGCGCTGCGCGCCGACCAGGGCGTCGTCGCCGAGCGCCAGGCAGACGGCGGCCAGTTCCGCGGCGTCCACGCCGTCGGGCACGGCGGTGTCGACGCCGTGCAGCGGGTCCTCGAAGCCGGTGCCGAAGGCCCAGCGGGCGTCGCCCTCCTCGCCGTGCTGCTCGGCCAGGGAGAGGTAGACGTGGTCGTCGGTGTCGTCGCTCATTCCGAGTTCCTCCTTCCTCCGCGGAGACCGGAACGACAGGCCCTAGATGTGCGGGACATCGTCGGGGATGTCGTAGAAGGTCGGGTGGCGGTAGACCTTGTCGGCGCTGGGCTTGAAGAAGGGGTCCTTCTCGTCGCGGGTCGAGGCGGCGATGTGGGTGGAGCGCACCACCCAGATGGACACGCCCTCGTTCCGCCGGGTGTAGAGGTCACGGGCGTGGGTGAGCGCCATGGTGTCGTCGGCGGCGTGGAGCGAGCCGACGTGCACATGGTTCAGCCCGCGCTTGCCGCGGACGAACACCTCGTAGAGCGGCCAGTCCTGCCGGCCGCTGCCGGTCCCGTCGCCGCTCATGCCGCCGCTCCTTCGCTGCGCCGTGCCCTGGCCGACTGCTTGGCGGCGTGGGCGGTGGCCGCCTCGCGGACCCAGGCGCCGTCCTCGTGGGCGGCCTGCCGCCGCGCGACCCGCTCGGTATTGCACGGTCCTTCGCCGCTGATGACCCGCTGCAGCTCGGACCAGTCGGGCGTGCCGAAGTCGTTGCGGCCGCGCTCCTCGTTCCACCGCAGGTCAGGGTCGGGGAGGGTGACGCCGAGCCGCTCCGCCTGCGGCACGGTCATGTCGACGAACCGCTGCCGCAGCTCGTCGTTGCTGTGCCGCTTGATCTTCCACGCCATGGAGCGCGCCGAATTCGGCGAGTCGCCGTCCGGCGGGCCGAACATCATCAGCGACGGCCACCACCAGCGGTCCACCGCGTCCTGCACCATGGCCCGCTGGGCGTCCGTGCCGCGCATCATCGTCATCAGCAGCTCGTAGCCCTGCCGCTGGTGGAAGGACTCCTCCTTGCACACCCGCACCATCGCCCGCGCGTAGGGTCCGTACGAGCTGCGGCACAGCGGCACCTGGTTGCAGATCGCCGCGCCGTCCACGAACCAGCCGATCACGCCGACGTCGGCGAAGCTCCCGGTCGGGTAGTTGAAGATCGATGAATACTTCTGCCGGCCCTCGATCAGCCGCTCGGTCAGGTCGGCGCGGTCGGCGCCCAGGGTCTCCGCGGCCGAGTACAGATACAGGCCGTGGCCGGCCTCGTCCTGCACCTTGGCGAAGAGGATCGCCTTGCGGCGCAGCGAAGGGGCCCGGGTGATCCACTCCCCCTCCGGCTGCATGCCGATGATCTCCGAGTGCGCGTGCTGCGCGATCTGCCGGATCAGCGTCCTGCGGTAGCCGTCGGGCATCCAGTCCCGCGGCTCGATCCGCTGGTCCCTGCCGATGGTCGCGTCGAAGCGCTCCTGGAACGCGGACTCGCCCCGGTCGTCACCGCTGTCGCCCGGCGGGCCTTCGAGTGGCATGGCCGCTTCTCCTCACTACCCCAACCGACCGTTCGTTCGGTATCAAGTGTGCGGATCTTACGGCGCCGGGGCAACCCCCGGCGCGGCCTGGTCGCGAAAGCGCCCGGCCGGCGGCGCGGGTGCGGGCGGATCAGCCCTGGTAGCCGCTGTCGGCCAGGATCCGGTCGATCCGGGCGCGGTGCGCGGCCTCCCACGCGTCGAGGCTCTCGCCGGCCTCCTTCGCCAGCTTCTTCTGCGCGTCGGCCAGCACCTGGTCCGCCCGGCCGGCCGGGACGACGGCGACACCCTCCTCGTCGGCGACCACGATGTCGCCCGCGTGCACCTCGACGCCGCCGCAGCGCACCGGCTCGCCGAGCGGCACGACCGCCGACTTCCCGCCGGGGCAGGGGACGACGCCCCGGGCGAAGACCGGGAAGCCCATCGCGCGGATCTCGCCGAGGTCGCGGATCACCCCGTCGATGACGAAGCCGGCGATCCCCCGGCGCCGGGCGACGGCGCAGACGTTGCCGCCGGCCACCGCGTAGTCCGTGTCGCCGGCCGCCATGACGATCACCGAGCCGGGCGGCGCCCGGTGGATCGCCGCGTGCAGCATCAGGTTGTCGCCGGGCGGGCAGCGTACGGTGAAGGCCGCTCCGGCGATCCGCGGCCCGGGACCCCACAGCGGCCGCAGCCCGGCGTCCATGACCTGGCCGCGCCCCAGGAGGTCGGCGAGGGTCGTCGGGGGGATGTCCTGGAATGCGCTCACGTCGTCCACGCTCACCCTTCGTCCGTGCGCCCCGACCTGGGCGGCTTCGGGAACGCTACCCGAAGGAGCCCAGGCCGGGGCGCGGCGGGCGGGCGCTACGACCGGCGCTGGTTCGTACCGCCGTGGCAGGTCCACAGCTCGGCCAGGGCGCCGTCGGCGGTGGATTTTGTTCGTGCGCGAAGATCCCGCCCAGACCACTGTCGAGTCAGCATTTCCGGACAGACCCTGACGCCGCAGGGGCCGCTGACCTGCCAGGGCCGCCCGCCCGGCCGCTTGTTACCTTCTCCGGTATGACCCGATCGCGTCCCGATGCCGAGGTGCGCGCCTGGCGGCCCGCGGTGGCGGGGATCAGCGAGGTCCTGCACGCGCGCTTCCACGAGCACGCGTATCCGGTGCACACCCATGACACCTGGGACCTGATGCTGCTGGACGACGGCGCCGTCGACTTCGCGCTGGACCGCAGGCGGCACGACGCGACGGACGCCGGGCGGGTGGTGCTGCTGCCGCCCGGAGTGCCGCACGACGGGCGGTCGGTCGGCGGGCTCGGCTTCCGCAAGCGGGTGCTGTACCTGTCGACCGCGGTACTGCCGGAGCGGCTGGCGGGGCCGGCGGTGGACGGGCCGATCCTGCTCGACCCGGCGCTGCACGCCCGGGTGCACCTGCTGCACCAGGCACTGCGGCACGAAGGGGACGCGCTGGAGGCCGAGTCGCGGCTGGCCTTCGTCCGCGAGCGGCTGCTGACGCACCTGGACGCCCGCAGGCCGCCCCGGCAGGACCGGGCGGACCACGGGCTGGCGGTGCGGCTGCGCGAACTCCTGGACTCCCGGGTGCTGACCGGCCTGTCGCTGGACGAGGCGACCGAGGTGCTGCACGCCCACCCGACACACCTGATCCGCTGCTTCACCCGCGCCTACGGGCTGCCGCCGCACACGTATCTGACGGGGCGCCGGATCGACCGGGCCAGGGCGCTGCTGCTGGCCGGCGAGCGGCCGGTCGACGTGGCGGGCGCCGTCGGCTTCTACGACCAGGCGCACCTGAGCCGGCACTTCACCCGGCACCTGGGGGTGCCGCCGGCCCGCTTCGGGCGGCGCGGCGCGTAGCTCTCACGCGCACGCACCGCCGGAAGCGGGCGCGGGGCCGGGGGTTGCGGGATACGGGGTGTCGGATACGGGCTGCGGGTCAGCGGGTGGCGATGGCCGGGTCGCTCACCCCGGGCCTGCCGTTCTCCACGTGCCCGGCGAAGCGGCGCAGGTAGCCCGGGTCGTGGTCGGCGGTCACGGTGAGGTCGTACCAGCGCTTGCCGCGGTCGAGGTCGACGGTGTGGGTCTCGCGGCGGCCGGCGCGGACGGTGCAGGTCGCGTGGTGGCCGTCGTAGGAATTGCGGACGGTGAGGCGGACGTCGTCGCGGCCGGCGTTGGTGAAGGTCAGCTCGATCCGGCCGGCGGCGGCCTCGTGGCGGGCGGTCACCTCGGGGCCCGCGTGGGCCGCCGAGCCCTTGAAGGCGCGCAGGAAGCCGGCCGGGCCGTACGCCGTCAGGTCGTAGCCGCCGCCCTGGGCGGTGGTGTCCCAGGTGCCGGAGAGCTTCTTGCCGGCCTCCGCGGTGTAGGTCCACGGGCCGTCGGTGCGGCCGGCGGCGGTGACGTGGAAGCACACGCCGGCGGCGACTCCGCCGCCGAAGGTGAGGGTGACGCTCCTGTCGGAGGGCGTCACGGCCGCGTCGACCTGCGGGACG
The DNA here is from genome assembly GCA_036015235.1 of Streptomyces sp. NBC_00433. NCBI lineage: Bacteria > Bacillati > Actinomycetota > Actinomycetes > Kitasatosporales > Streptomycetaceae > Streptomyces > Streptomyces sp. NBC_00433. The sequence continues at coordinate 578,710 of CP107926.1, forward strand.
TAAGGCAGCGGGCGGGTGGGGCGGCTGCCCCGCTCCTGCACCGGCGGCGTCTGGTGCGCGGGCGGCACCGGGACGTAGCTGTCGTGCCGGTCGCGGTCCGGCGGCCGGTAGGCGTCGGTGTCGGGCAGCGGCGCGGGCCTGCCGTGCGTGAGGCCGAAGTCGAAGGCCGAGGTGAGGTCGCCGCACACGGCCCGCCGCCACGGCGATATCTGCGGCTCGTGCACCCCGAAGCGGCGCTCCATGAAGCGCACGATCGAGGTGTGGTCGAAGACCTCGGAGCAGACGTAGCCACCGGTGCTCCACGGTGAGACCACCGTCATCGGCACCCGCTGGCCCAGCCCGTAGGGACCGGCCGCATAGGTGCTGTTGCCCGGGAAGATCTCCAGGCCGGTGCTGACGGTGGAGCCGCCGCGGCCTTCGGCGGGCGGGGGGAACGGCGGCACGACGTGGTCGAAGTAGCCGTCGTTCTCGTCGTAGGTGACGAACAGCGCGGTCCTGCTCCACACCTCGGGGTCGGAGGTGAGCGCGTCGAGGACCTGCGAGATGTACCAGGCGCCGTAGTTGGCGGGCCAGTTGGGGTGCTCGGAGAAGGCCTCGGGGGCGGCGATCCAGGAGACCTGCGGCAGCCGGCCGGCCTTGACGTCCGCGCGCAGAATGTCGAAGAAGCCGTCGCCGGCCTTGGCGTCTGTGCCGGTGCGGGCCTTGTCGTAGAGCGGGTCGCCGGGCTGCGCGTTGCGGTAGTTGTCGAAGTACAGCAGCGAGTTGTCGCCGTAGTTGCCGCGGTAGGCGTCCGGGATCCAGCCCCAGGAGTTGGCGGCGTCCAGGCCGTCGCCGACGTCCTGGTAGATCTTCCACGAGACCCCGGCCTCCTCCAGGCGCTCGGGGTAGGTGGTCCAGTCGTAGCCCAGCTCCGCATTGTCGAGCACCGGGCCCGCGCCCTTGCCGTCGTTGCCGGTCCAACCCGACCACATGTAGTAGCGGTTGGGGTCGGTGCCGCCGATGAAGGAGCAGTGGTAGGCGTCGCAGACGGTGAAGGCGTCGGCCAGCGCGTAGTGGAAGGGGATGTCGTCGCGGGTCAGATACGCCATCGTGCCCGCGGACTTGGCGGGGATCCAGCGGTCGTAGCGGCCGTCGTTGAAAGCCGCGTGGCTGCCGGTCCACTCGTGGTTGAGGCCCTCGATGAACTGCAGGCCCAGGTCCTCGGCGTCCGGGCGGTAGGGCAGTACGTCCCTGCCGCTGCCGTCGGGCTGGTACCAGACCGGCTTGCCGTTCGCGAGCCGCACGGGGCGGGGGTCGCCGAAGCCGCGCACTCCGCGCATGGAGCCAAAGTAGTGGTCGAAGGACCGGTTCTCCTGCATCAGCACGACGATGTGGTCGACGTCCTTGATGGTGCCGGTGCGGCGTCCCGCGGGGATGGCCGCGGCGCGGTTGATGCTGCTGGACAGGGCGCTGAAGCCCGCGGTGGCGCCGGCGATCTGCAGGAAGCGCCGCCGGGTGGGTTCTGCCATGGCTCGGACTACCTCTTCGCATGGGGTGGGTGCGGGGCGTGAAGGGTGGTCCCCACAGCAGCGACCCCGGGCGACCTGCCCGTGTCGCCCGGGTGACCGCCCGCGGTACGGGTCGCGAACAGCCGACTCCCGTCCGCGGAAGGCGGAATCGGCTGTCCGGGGGGCGTGCGGTGCCGCCGGCCGAGCCGGCTTCCGACGCGGTAGGTCAAGACGGCGTTCAACCCCCCGTCGCCGTGGGGCGCGAGTCTTCACACGTCCACAGCCCATGCGCCAAGGAGCAACGATGGTCGCACACTTGGACACACCGGAGCCGTCGGGGCGAGCTGTCGGTCTTCGAAAGGTTCACGCCGCACCGCAAGCGGTCGGACGGGCACCGCCGCTGACCCGCCGGCGGACCGTGAGCCGCCGGGTCCCGCGCGACGGCCGCCGGAGTGGGGCGGCCGTGGTCCCGGCCGACACAGCGGCACCACCCGCTGTGTCGGCCACCGACATGCGACACGCGCCCCGGTGACATCTAGTCTGCTGGAGCCGCACGGACGGCGTGCGGGCGGACGGGTGCGGATGCGGGGCAGGACATGAGGGAATACCGGGACACCGGCGTTCAGGTGCAGGGCGGCACGCTCGCGGTACGCCGCTGGCCCGGGGCGCCGGGCGGCGGCACGGTGCTGGCGGTGCACGGCATCACGGGCAACGGCCTGTCGTGGGCCACCGTCGCCGAGGCCCTCGACGGCGTCGAGGTGATCGCCCCGGATCTGCGCGGGCGAGGGCACAGCGGCGACGTCAAGGGGCGCAGCAGCATGGCGGTGCACGCCGACGACCTGCTCGCGGTGCTCGACCACTTCGGGGCGGACCGCGCGGTCCTCGCCGGCCACTCGATGGGCGGCTTCGTCGGCTGCGTCGCCGCCCACCGCGACCCGCACCGCTACCGGCACCTGGTGCTGGTCGACGGCGGCCTGGGCTTCCCCGTCCCGCCCGACATGGGCATCGACCAGCTGCTGCACGCGGTGATCGGCCCCGCGATGGCCAAGCTCGACATGGAATTCGCCGACCGCGCCGCCTACCACGCCTTCTGGGCCGCGCACCCGGCCTTCGGCGAGCTGACCGGCGAGGCGGTGCGGGCCTACCTCGACCGCGACCTCGCCGGCGAGGAGCCCCACCTGCGGTCCGCGTGCCGCGCGGCGGCGATCCGCGAGGACGCCGAGGACGAGCTGCGCAATCCCGCGGTCTTCGCGGCGATCCACGAACTGCGGGTCCCCGCCCGGCTCCTGTGGGCCGAACGCGGCCTGCGCGACGAGCCCACCGGCCTCTACCCGCCGGCTGTCATCGAGTCGGCCGCCCTCACCACGGCGGCCCTCCACTTCGTCCCCGAGGTGAACCACTACTCGATCCTGCTCGGCGAACGGGGGGCGTCCGTGGTCGCCGACCACATCCGCGCCGCCCTCTAGCGCCCGCGGGAGCACCACGGTGCCCGCCGGCATGCCGCCCCCGCGAGGTACATGCTTCGGCCACATGTCCGCCCGGACCCAGCACTCCTACGGTGTGCGCAACAATCCACCTTTCCGGGAGCCGGTCATCATGCGTCGCAGCAGTACATCGAGCGCGAACCGAAGCAGATCCGTCCCCGCGCCTGCGCTGCTGGCCGCCGCCGTCCTGCCGGCGGGGCCGACCGGGTGCAGCAGGGCGGGGACCGCCGGAGCTCCCCGGACGGCGGCGGCAAGGGCGGCAGCGCCGCCGTCGACGTCGGCCCGGTCTCCTCGCGCACCGGGCCGCTCGCCGCGTACGGCAAGGCAAGCAGTACCTCGAAGGCTTCGACGCCGGTCTCGACTTCGCCACCCACGGCACCGGCAAGGCGGCCGGGCACGAGATCCACGTCACCGAGCACGACGACGCGGGCGACCCGGCCAAGGCGGTGGCCGCGGCCAAGACGCCGACCGGCAAGGGCACGAAGATCATCGCGGGCACCACGGACTCCGGTGTCCTCTACACCTGGGCCGACCACCGCCTTGGCGACCTGGCCGGCTCCGAGACAGTGTCGGGCCTGCCGTCCTTCCTGCGGGTGCCGCTGTCGCAGCCGCTGTTCCTGCTCGGCGCCCTCTTCGTCGCCACGGTCGTCGCCCCGCCGGGCGGGCTCACCCGCCTGCCCGCCCGGCTGCGGCGGCGCTGACCCGGGGTCAGCGCAGGGTGGCGACCAGGCTGCGGCCGTACAGCCCGCCGGTTTCCGCCTCGACGGTCGTGCCGCCGGCGGTCGTGCGGAAGCGCAGCCCCGGGTCCGAGGCCAACGGGCGCAGGCGCCGCCCGCGCAGCCGGAGCGTCACGGTGGCTCGGCCGGTGGTCGGGTCGGCCACCGCGAGCGACACCGTGCCGTCGCGGGCCTCGCGCAGCAGGACGGAAGCGGGTCCTTCGACGGTGAGGCGGCCGGCCCGGTGGGAGCCGGCGGTGAAGGTGTTGACGGCCAGCAGGCCGAGCCCGCGGTGGCCGACCGCCTGGACGGCGGTGGTGTTGGCGAGCACGGTGAGCGGGCCGCGGGCGTAAGACCGCAGGGCCCGCTCGGTGGCGCCGGGGACGATGGCGTAGGCCAGCGCGGTGTGCCGGGCGCCCGGCTCCTGGTGGAAGGCCAGGGTGAAGACCTGCTTGGTGACGGACGTGTCGGGGTTGGTGAGCCGGACCGCGCGGCGGCTGCGGGTGACGGTGTCGAGGGCCACGGTGGGCTGCGGCTGGTGCGGGTCGAGCAGGACGTAGCCGACGGCGGCGCCCTGGGCGGGGTCGGCATAGCGCAGCCAGGCCAGCGGCGCGGTGCCGGTGCCCGACCAGGGGGCGCCGCCGCGGACTTCGCCGGTGAGGGCGACCGGGTCGGCGGCGCCGGCGATCCTGGCGTCGGCGGTGGTGGTGACCGCGCGCCCGGCGCTGTCGCCGACACCGGCGGCGAGCACCACGATCTCGTCGTCCAGCATGAACCACGACCGGGTGGCGTCGGCGCCGCGGTAGGCGACGAAGTCGGCGGGGAGCCGCCCAGCCTGCTTCGCGGCCCAGGCCGCGTCGGGTGCCAGCACCATCGCGGCGGCGCCGTAGGTGCCCAGGACGGCCCCGCCCGACAGGGGGTTGGTGCCGCGCGGCAAGTAGACGTAGGTGTTCTGCGACTCCGACGAGGAGGTGAAGCCGGCGGCGGGGTTGTCGTACCACTGGGTGCCGTACAGCTCGGGGACGGTCAGCCGGGTCTCGACGGGGGCGGTGACGCCGGCCAGCCGGTCGGGGGGCACGGCGGTGAAGTAGTCGACGCCGAAGGCCTGCGTCTGGTCCTGCCCCGACAGGTACAGGTAGTGGGCGCCCGCGCCCTGGAACCACGGCGCCAGGTTCTCGCCGCTCATGTACTCGTAGCCGCTGATCCGGGTGGAGCTGCGGGCCAGAGCGAAGGTCCACCCGGGGCGGCGGTGGACGCTGCGGTCCATGGCGGGGTAGGCGCTGTGCAGGGCTGCGGGGTTGATGTCGCGGGCCGGGATCGCGGGGTCGGCGAGCAGGTCGGCGTAGCGGGCGACGCTGACCGGGGAGACGAAGCCGGCCGGGTCGGGCGCGGCCTTCGTGACCTCGCGCAGGTGCTTGGCATAGCCGGCCAGCGCGGTGGCGGCGTCGCCGGCCGCGTAGCCGGACAGGTCCACGACGGCCTCGACCACGGCGGCGGCGTCGGCGTATCCGGTACCGGTCCTGGAGACCGCCCGGCCCTTGACGATCTCGGCCATCCAGCCCTCGACGATCAGCGGCGCGAAGCTGTCGGCGACCCAGCCGGTGACGACGCCGACCAGGCCGCCGTCACCGCGCGCGTAGCCGGTGCCGTCGAGGATCTTGACGGTCTGCACCACCCGGGTGAGCAGCCCGGTGCCGTACGAGCCGGTGTAGGCCACCGACGTGTGCTGGAGGAAGGACCCGTCGGCGTAGAAGCCGTCGGTGACGCCGTGCTGCGGGGCGTACGGGTCGACGGTCGCGTAGACGGTCAGCTGGTCGGCGACGGCCTTGGTGACACGGGCGGCGTCGCCGAGCGCGGCGCCCTGCAGGACGCGGTTGGTGGTGATGTCGGCGAGGTTGGCGCCGGTGTGGAAGCGCGAGTCGAGGTCGACGTCGCCGTCCTCGCCGTTGCGCAGGTAGGCGTCCATCGCGGCGGTGTAGGTGGCGGTGAGGCCGGATGCGGCCTGGGCGAGGACCTCGGCGAGCAGGACCAGGGTGCGGCTGGCGTAGGTGGAGATGCCGATCTCCCAGTTGAACCAGTTGCCGTAGTAGCCGGCGGCCTGGTCGCCGTAGTAGCCGTCATAGAGCCAGGCCAGGCCGTCGATGACGCGCTGCTGCACGGCGGTGTCGCCGAGCAGGGCGGAGCCGGGGGCGCGGGTGGCGAGCGCGATCTCGTACAGGTACTGGAAGGAGCTGGTCAGGTGCGGGTCGCTGGTGCCCAGACCGAGCCCGTGGAAGAGCTCGCCGGTGCCGGCCGCGTCCATCGCGCCGAGCCTGGCGGTGGCGGTGGACTGGAGGGCGGCGAGCTTGCCCGCGACCTCGGGGCGGGCGTTGGACTCCGGGGTGCCGCAGAATATCGCGGTGACATTGCCGAGCAGCGTGTCCCGGTCGGTGCCGGCCGACGGCCCGTCCGCGGCGCCGGCGCGTATCTGCCCGGCCAGCGCCAGCAGGGTCCCGGCCGGGGCGATCGACAGCAGGGCACGGCGGGATATCTGCACGGCGGGCGCTCCAAGCGGTCGGCGGGCGGCGCCACCTGACGGCGCCACCCGCATTGAAGCAACCCTGGCCCCACCTGTCACCGGGAGCGACAGGAGTCACCCCCGCACGGGGCACGGGCGCTGACCCCAGGTCACCCGAGCCCGCTGACCGCCGCCGACCGCCCGCCCCGGGCTCACGGCACCACGATCACCGGCCAGCGCCCGGTCTTGACCAGCCGCACCCCGGGCGAGCCGAACAGCCGGTGGCGCAGGCCCCTGGACGCGCCGATGACCACGGTGTCGGCACGCAGCTCGTCGGCGGTCTCGGCCAGCCCGGTCACCACGTCGGCGGCGCGCAGGATCTGGAATTCCCAGCACAGGGCCGGCAGGCCGACCGTGCCGGACAGCCCGGCCGCCAAGCGGTGCCGCAGCCGCTCGGCGGCCGCCAGGTCGTCCGCGGCGAGCATCCAGGACAGGCCGGCCAGCATCGCGGTGCTGTGCACCGGCAGCACGTGGACCACCACCAGCAGCGCGTCCTGCCGGCGGGCGAGCCCGACGGCGTAGGCGGCGGCCCGCCACGAGGAGTCGGAGTCGTCAAGCCCGACCACGACGACACGGCCGCCGCCCCGCGGGGCGGCGGCCCGATCGAAACCCACGGCCTTGCCGTGCCGGTGGTGCTACGCCACCTGGCCGTCGGCCGGCCCGCCGCCCGCGGCCTTCCCCACTGCAGGCTGCTCGTCCTGGTCGGCGAAGGCGGCCGCCGTCGTACGCAGCGGCACCTCCTTGAGCAGCGAGGACAGCAGCAGCGCGACCACCAGGACACCCGCGCCGACCAGGAAGGCCACATTGATGGCCCCGGTGAAGCCGACCTTGAAGGGGTGGCCGAGCACCGGGTCGATGCGGTTGAGGAACGACGTGTCGTTGAGGCTGCCCGAGCCGCCCGAGGTGAGCAGCTTGAGCTGGTCGGGGTGCGCGGCCGCGGCCTTGTCGAAGGCGGCGCCGCCGCGCGCGTCGGCGTAGGCCGAGCTGATCCGGCCGCCGACCACCGAGTAGACGATGGACAGGAAGACGGCGACGCCGAGCGTGCCGCCCATCTGCCGGAAGAAGGTGGTCGAGGAGGTGGCCACGCCGATGTCCCGCGGCGGTACGGCGTTCTGCATGGCCAGCACGATGGTCTGGAAGTTCAGACCGAGTCCGGCGCCGACCACGAACATGGCGGCGTCGACGTACGGCAGGCTGCTGTCGGCGTCCATCTGCCAGAACATCAGCATGCCGGCGACCAGCAGCGCGCAGCCGATGATCGGGAAGATCTTGTAGCGGCCGGTGCGCGAGGTGATCAGGCCGGAGACCATCGACAGCACCATGATGCCGAGCACCAGGGGCAGCGTCAGCAGGCCCGCCTTGGTGGGCGAGTTGCCCTTGACCAGCTGGAGGTAGAGCGGGATGAGGGTGATGCCGCCGAACATCCCGATGCCGATGATCGCGGACTGGGCGGAACCCAGTGCGAAGACCCCGTTGCGGAACAGCCGCAGCGGCAGCAGCGCCTCGTCGCCGGCCCTGCGCTCGGCGAGCAGGAAGCAGACGATGCCGACCGCGCCGACGACGTAGCACAGCAGCGCGGTGCCGCTGCCCCAGCCCCACTCGCGGCCCTGCTCGGCGACGATCAGCAGCGGCACGAGGGCGATGATCAGCGCGACGGCGCCCAGCGAGTCCACCTTGTGCGGGCGGCGGTCCTGCTTGACGTGCAGCACCTTGGCCACCACGATCAGCGCCAAGACGCCGATCGGCACGTTGACCAGGAAGATCCAGCGCCAGCCGTCGATGCCGAGCAGCGAGTCCTGGCCGGCGAGCGCGCCGCCGATGACCGGGCCGAGCACGCTGGAGGTGCCGAAGACGGCCATGAAGTAGCCCTGGTACTTGGCGCGTTCACGGGGCGGGATGATGTCGCCGATGATCGCGAAGGCCAGCGAGAACAGGCCGCCGGCGCCTATGCCCTGGAAGGCGCGGAAGCCGGCCAGCATGTACATCGAGGTGGAGAGCATGCACAGCGCGGACCCGACGACGAAGACCGAGATCGCGAAGAGGAAGAACGGCTTGCGGCCGTACTGGTCGGACAGCTTGCCGTAGAGCGGCGTGGCGATGGTCGAGGTGATCAGGAAGGACGTGGTCACCCAGGCCTGCGCCGTCAGGCCGTTGAGGCTCTCGCCGATCTTGTAGATGGCGGTGGAGACCACCGTCTGGTCCAGTGCGGCGAGGAACATCCCCAGCAGCAGTCCGGACAGGATGATCATGATCTGCCGGTGCGTGTACCCCGTCGGGGGTGCGGCGGTGCCGGTCTGCGCGGCGTCTGCTTGGGCGCTCATGGGGACTCTTTCTCCGGATCCTTGCTTGCCCTGGGCAACGATACTGCCGGACGCCGGAAAGCACAGACCTGATCACCGAGCTGATCGGCGTCAATACCCGCCCCGCGGCCCGGAACTGCGCATCATGCCCGTTATGATCACCCTGACGTACTCCGCCGCATTCATCACGTTCTTCTCCGTGATCGGCCCGCCCAAAGTGCTGCTGGCCTTCGCCGGGCTCGCACAGCACCACCCGAGCAAGGACCTGCGCACCATCGCGCTGATCTCGTCGGCCGGCGCGGTGGCCATCGGGGTGGCCGCCGGCTTCTTCTCGCCGTGGCTGCTCGAACTGTTCCACATCTCGACCCCGGCACTGGCGCTGGCCGGCGGCATCATCTTCTTCCTCTACGCGGTCGGCCTGGTGCTCGGCCTGCACATCGGGACCGAGGCACCGGGCGAGGACGGGCCCGATGTCACCAGCGGGCTGCGGGAGTTGCTGATGCCGTACGTGGTCAGCCCGCTGGCCCTGACGGCGGTGCTGATCGAGGCGGCGGAACGCGACGACTGGGGCTGGCGCGGCACCGTCGTCGCGGCCTTCATCTCGGTCATCGCGGTGGACCTGGTCTGCGTCCTGCTGCTCGGCCGGCTGCTGCAGAAGACCCACACCGCCGTCGTGGAGCTGACCGCCCGGCTGATCGGGCTGCTGCTCGCGGCGGTCGGCGTCGACCTCGTGCTCGACGGCCTGTTCGACCTCGGCGTCAGCACGCTGTCGACCCGCAACTAAGTCACGTCTGACAAATACCGTCTGGCAGGCGGCGCCTGGCACGCACGCTCGCCGCCACCGAGGGCGGCGCGGCGGGCATTTTATGCCAACTGCCCGCATGTACCGCAGGTAAATGTCAGAAGTCCCCGAAAGGGATTGCACGGAGCGTAACTTGCTCGTCACCGCCCGAGTGGGGGCGGCCGCGCGGCGCGCGGACCGAGGGGAGCGGTGTGTCCGGGATCGACGAGTGCCTGCTGCGGGCGATGGCGCTGCCCGGGGCGCGCGGTGCCGCCCTGGTCGAGTGGGTCAGCGGGCTGGCGCTCGGCGTCATCGGCGAGGCGGCGGGCGGCGACCACGAGGTGGTCGCGGCCGAGACCGCCGCCTATGCCAGGGCCACCGCCGAGCACCCGGTCTTCACCGCCGACCACCGGGGCGCGGGAATCGCGGCCGAGGAGGCGGTGGTGGTCACCGGCACCGGTTACCACCTGCTGCGCTTCCTCGAAGCACCCTACGAGGGAGGGGTGTTCCTCTACCTGTGGCTCGACCGGGACCAGGGCAACCTCGCACTGGCGCTGCGGGGCCTGCGCGAACTCGCCGAAGGGCTGGTGCTGGTGTGAGCGCGGCGGCGGACGGCCATTCCCCCATGCTCTCCCGGCTCGCCGAACAGCGCGCCACCGGTGTGCTGTTACGGGACACCGGCGCGCTCTACCTGGCCGACGGCGAGGTGGTGCTCGCCGAGAGCCCGGCCGCGCCGGGGATCGAGGTGCTGCTGACCGCGGGCGGGCGGCTGTCGCCGGAGACCTGGCAGGAGGCGGTGGCCGCGGCGGGCGCCGACTGCGCGACCGGCCGCTGGCTGATCGAGCACCGCAGGCTGGCGGCGGGAGAGTTGGAGATCAGTCGGCTCGGCACGCTGTACGACGCGGCCTTCTTCGTCCTGTCGGCCGCCGCGGGCCCGACGCGTTTCCGGCACGGGGTGCGGCACTGGTTCGGCTCGCTGGGCGGCGTCCCGGTGGCCAGGGTGGAACACGAGGTCCGGCGGCGCCGGCTGCTGCTCGAATCGCTGTGGCCGCACCCGCGGCTGGACACCGCGCCGGTGACGGCGGCGGGGGCGGCGCTGCGGCCCACCGCGCACCCGCCGTTCGTGCCGCGCCGGCAGGCCGCCTTACTGGACCTCGCGGACGGCGTGCGGACCCCGTCGGCGATCGCGGCGCTGCTGGGCCGCCCGGCCTTCCACGCGCTGCTCGACGTACGCCGGCTGGCGGCGCTCGGGCTCGTCGAGACCCCGCGCGGCGGCACGCGGGCGCCGGTCCGGGCCCCTGCCTGGTTCCAGAACATCGGCGACGACCCGGACGCGGCGCTGCTGCGCAGGCTGCGGGTCGCGCTGGAGCGGTTGTGAAGCGGGCGTTGCAGCGGCACGCCCTGCGTGCCGAGCGGAGGAGGTCGATGGTGCACGAAGCCGCTATACGTACCGAGTTGGAAGGGCTGCGGGCGCGCTTGCCGGAGGCGACAGGCGCGCTCGCGGCGACCGCCGACGGCCTGCTGCTGGCCGCCGACGCGCCCGGAGTGCAGGCCGAGGGCTTCGCGGCGCTGACCGCCGCCGCCCTGGGTGTGAGCCTGCGGCTCACCGACAGCGCGGGGCAGCGCTCGCTGCGCGAGCTGCTGGTCCGCAGCGAGACCGGCTTCGTCGCGCTGCACGCGGCCGGCCGCGACGCGGTGATCGCGGTCATCGCCGGGCCGACCGCCAACGTCGGCCGGCTGCACCTGGAGGCCCGCCGCAGCAGCGCCCGGCTGGCGGACCTGCTCGACGGCCTCCCGGCGGCGCCGGAAGGCGGCGGTGCGCCATGACCGACCAGCCGCCGCCCAGGCCCCGCGGCACCCGGGGCAGGACCCGTGCCCAGGACCCCACGAAGAACCCGACCACACAGCACACACCGTCGAAGGGAAGCACGAAGATCATGGCCAACTCCGAAACCGCGCTCAAGGACGCGATGACCTCCATCGAGGGCGTCATCGGCGTCGCGCTCGTCGACTACACCAGCGGCATGGCGCTGGGCACACTCGGCGGCGGCAAGGACCTCGACCTGTCGGTGGCCGCCGCCGGCAACACCGACGTCGTCCGGGCCAAGGCCCGAACGATGGAGATGCTGGGCCTCAAGGACGAGATCGAGGACATCCTGATCACCCTCAACGGGCAGTACCACCTGATCCGGCTGCTCCGCGGCCGCGGCAAGTCCGGACTCTTCCTCTACCTGGCACTCGACCGCGGCCGGGCGAACCTGGCGATGGCCAGACACCAGCTCAAGTCCATAGAGGCCGATCTGGAGGTGTGACCTGCCCGGGGCGGGCCGGCCGGACCGGCCCGCCCCCGCGTACGGCGGCCTTCGTCGCGGACCTGCCGGACCACCGCGGATTGCGCACTTCGGGTGACTGTGCGCCGGGGCTGACGCCGGGCGGGCCGGGCCCGTGGTCTGCTGGGCGGTGACAGACCGGGTCGAGCAGAGGTGCCGATGTGAACAGCCGCGCGGCGGAGGCGCAGACGCGGCCGGGGCTGCGCTGCCTGGTCACCGGGGCGACCGGCTACATCGGCGGGCGCCTGGTCCCCGAACTGCTGGACGCCGGCCACGAGGTGCGCTGCCTGGCCCGCACCCCGGTCAAGCTGCGCGACCACCCCTGGGTGGGCAGGACCGAGGTGGTCGCGGGCGACGTGACGGACGAGGCGTCGGTCGGGGACGCGCTGCGCGGCATCGACGTCGCCTACTACCTGGTGCACGCGCTCGGTACCGGCGCCGACTTCGAGCGCACCGACCGGACGGCGGCCCGGGTCTTCGGCGAGCAGGCGCGGGCGGCCGGTGTGCGGCGGATCGTCTACCTCGGCGGCCTCACCCCGCGCGGGGTCCCCGCGAGCGACCTGTCGCCGCATCTGCGCTCCCGCGCCGAGGTGGGGCGGATCCTGCTGGAGTCGGGGGTGCCCGCGACCGTGCTGCGGGCCGCGGTCATCATCGGTTCCGGCTCCGCGTCCTTCGAGATGCTGCGGTATCTCACCGAGCGGCTGCCGGTGATGGTCACCCCGAGCTGGGTCCGTACGAGGATGCAGCCGATCGCGGTGAGGGACGTGCTGCGCTACCTCGTCGGCAGCGCCACCATGCCGTCGGACGTCAGCCGGGCCTTCGACATCGGCGGACCCGACGTGGTCACCTACCGGGAGCTGATGCGGCGTTACGCGGAGGTGGCCGGGCTGCCGCGGCGGGTCATCGTGTCCGTGCCGGTGCTGACCCCGCGGCTGTCCAGCCACTGGATCGGGCTGGTCACCCCGGTGCCCGCCTCCGTCGCCAAGCCGCTGGCCGAGTCGCTGCGGCACGAGGTCGTCTGCGACGAGCACGACATCGCCGGTTTCGTGCCCGACCCGCCGGGCGCGCCCATCGGGGTGGACGCGGCGCTCACGCTGGCGCTGCGCCGGGTGCGGGACGCCCAGGTCAGCACCCGCTGGTCGTCGGCCGCGGTGCCCGGCGCCCCCAGCGACCCGCTGCCCACCGACCCCGACTGGTCGGGCGGCAGCCTCTACACCGACCGGCGGCAGACCGTGGTCGACGCCAGCCCCGCCGACCTGTGGCGGGTGATCGAGGGCATCGGCGGCGAGCACGGCTGGTATTCCTTCCCGCTCGCCTGGGCGGTGCGCGGCCTGCTCGACCGGATGGTCGGCGGGGTGGGCCTGCGCAGGGGCCGCCGCGACGCGGCCCGGCTGCGGGTCGGCGACTCGCTCGACTTCTGGCGGGTCGAGGAGATCGACCGCGGCCGCCTGCTGCGCCTGCGCGCCGAGATGCGCCTGCCGGGCCTGGCCTGGCTGGAGATGTCCGCCGACCGCGACCCCGCAGGCCGCACCCGCTACCGCCAGCGCGCCCTCTTCCACCCGCGCGGCCTGCTGGGCCACGCCTACTGGTGGGCGATCTCCCCCTTCCACGCCTCCGTCTTCGGCGGCATGGCCCGCAACATCGCCCAGGCGGCTGCCCGTACGGGGACGGAGGACACCACGTGAGCCGCCCGGCACGCGACTCGGCACACACGGCACGAGCACACGCCGGAGGACACCGCGTGAGCCGCCCGGCGAGCGCACCGAACCGGGCCGCACGCGGCCCGGCGCACGCGGCGGGAGCACACCCCCGAGGTCCCGCGTGAGGCGGGCGGTCGTCCTCTTCACCGGGGATCTGCGGCTGCACGACCATCCGCCGCTGCGGGCGGCGCTCGCCGCTGCGGACGAGGTGGTGCCGCTGTTCGTGCTGGATCCGGCCGTGGCGCGGGCCGGCTTCGACGCGCCGGGACGGCGGGACTTCCTCGCCGGGTGCCTGGCCGATCTCGACGCCGGGCTGCGGGCGCGGGGCGGGCGGCTGGTGGCGCGGCGCGGCGAGCCGGCCGCGGAGGTGTGCGCGGTGGCCGCCGAGTGCGACGCGGCCGAGGTGCATGTGGCGGCCGCCGACAGCGGTTTCGGGCAGCGCCGCGAGGACCGGCTGCGGGCGGCGCTCGCCGCTTCCGGGCGGCGGCTGCACGTCCACGACGCGGTGGTGACGGCGGTGCCGCCGGGTGCGCTGACCCCCCAGGGCTCGGACCACTTCGCGGTCTTCACCCCTTATTTCCGGCACTGGTCGGCGCACCGGCTGCGCGACGTGCTGCCCGCGCCGCGGACCGTACGGGTGCCGGAGCCGGTACGGTCGGCCGACCTGCCGAGGGGCGGGCCCGCCGAGGGTGGTGAAGCCGAGGCGCGGCGCCGGCTGTCGCGCTGGCTGCGCGGCGGGCTGGGGACGTACGACACGGGCCAGGACGACCTGACCGCCGACGCGACCTCCCGGCTGTCGGCGCATCTGCACTTCGGGACGCTGTCCCCCGTCGAGACGGTGCACCGTGCGCGGGCCGCCGGCGGCCCCGGCGCGGACGCCTTCGTACGGCAGTTGTGCTGGCGGGACTTCAACCGCCAGCTCCTGGCGGCCAGGACGGGCGTCTCGGCGGCGGACTACCGCACCAGGCAGGACCGTTGGAGGACCGGCAGGGCAGCCGACGCGGACGCCGAGGCGTGGCGGGAGGGGCGCACCGGCTACCCGCTGGTCGACGCGGCGATGCGCCAGCTGCGCGCGGAGGGCTGGATGCACAACCGCGGCCGGCTGGTCACCGCGAGCTTCCTGACCAAGACGCTGTACGTGGACTGGCGGGTGGGCGCCCGGCACTTCCTGGACCTGCTGGTGGACGGCGACATCGCGAACAACCAGCTGAACTGGCAGTGGGTGGCGGGCACCGGCACCGACACCCGCCCCAACCGGGTGCTCAACCCGGTGCTCCAGGGCCGCCGCAACGACCCGGACGGCGGCTATGTGCGGCGCTGGGTCCCGGAGTTGGCCGCGGTGGAGGGTCCCGCCGTGCACGAGCCGTGGAAGATTCCGGAAAACGATCGCAAGGGTTACCCGGCGCCTCTCGTCGCGCTGCCCGACGGCCTGGCCCGCTTCCGCCAGGCCCGCGGCCTGCACTGACCCAGGTCCCGGACAAACCGCCAGCATCGGATCCGTCCGAGGTGTTGACCGCCCGGAATGCAGGCCTTAGGTTGCGACCGCAAGTTGCGTAATCGAGCCCGAAACATTCGGAAGCTCGCTCTGCCGGAACGCTGTCGTTCCGCCTGCTCGAAGGACCCTGCATGATCAAAATGACCCGCGTCGCCACCGTGGGCGCCGCTGCCGCCGGGCTGATGGCCGTCCTGGTGCCGAACGTGATGGCCAGCTCCCCCGGCCACCAGCCCCCCGCCCCGCCGGCCCCCGCCGGCGGCTCGCACGCCAAGCCGGCACCGCCCGCCCAGACCCTCCGGGCGCTGGCCGACCGGGCCGGTATACACATCGGCACCGCCGTGAACGCCGACGCGCTGGCGAGCGAGGCCCAGTACGCCGACATCGTCGGGGCCCAGTTCAACGCGGTCACACCCGAGAACGCCATGAAGTGGGACGCGATCGAGCCCACCCGCGGCACGTACGACTACACCCAGGCCGACCAGCTGGTGGCCTTCGCCCGCGCACACGGCCAGCTCGTCCGCGGCCACACCCTGGTCTGGCACAATCAGCTGCCGTCCTGGGTGACCTCCGGCGACTTCACCGCCGCCCAGCTGCGCGACATCCTGCACCAGCACATCACCGCCGAGGTCTCGCACTTCAAGGGCAAGATCTGGCAGTGGGACGTCGTCAACGAGGCCTTCAACGAGGACGGCACCCTGCGCGACTCCCTCTGGCTGCAGAAGCTCGGCCCCGGCTACATCGCCGACGCCTTCCGCTGGGCCCACCAGGCCGACCCCAAGGCCGTGCTCTTCTACAACGACTACAACATCGACGGCATCAACCCGAAGAGCACCGCCGTCTACAACCTGGTCTCCTCGCTGCGCAAGCAGGGTGTGCCGATCCAGGGCGTCGGCGACCAGGGCCACCTGGACGTGCAGTACCCGGCGCCGCACGACATCGCCGACAACCTGGGCCGCTTCGACAGGCTCGGCGTGCAGACCGCCATCACCGAGGCCGACGTCCGCATCCCGCTGCCCGCGGACAACACCGAGGTCGAGGCGCAGAACGAGGCCTACCAGACACTGCTCGAAGGCTGCCTGCTGACCAAGCACTGCACCGACTTCACGGTGTGGGGCTTCACCGACAAGTACTCGTGGGTCCCCGGCACCTTCACCGGTGAGGGACAGGCCAACATCTACGACGAGAACTACCAGCCGAAGACCGCCTACACCGCGATCAGCCAGGACCTCCGCCTGGCCGGACGCTGACCGACTCCCCCGCCAGGACCGAACACCCGGTCCTGGCGGGGGGCTACTCCGTACGGCCCAGCCGCGGTGCCCTCCCGGTTGCGGGCACCGCGGCACCGACCTTGACTCGTCGTGACATCCGTTGGGCGGCGAGAGGAGAGGCGTGGTGCTGTCGGCGCGCGGACTGTTCACCGAGATCCTCGACAACGACGAGTCCTTCCGGCTCTTCTGCTCCATCGCCGCGAGCGGTGAGACGCAAGGCGGCTGGGAGAACGGCAGAATCGCGGCACTGGTGCCGCAGGGCCTGGCGGAGCTGGCCCCCAAGATCGCCCGGCACGGCGCGGACGAGGACAAGCACGGGCGGATCTTCAACGGCCTCCTGCACGGCCGCGACCTCGAGCCGGCGCCGGTCCCCGCGGACACCGACTACACGATGCTGCTGGAGCGCGCCGGAATCGGGCTCGCCCACTCCCGGCTGCGGGCGGACCAGCCGCTCAGCGAGCAGGACATCGTCACCTACCTCGCCCACAGCCGGGTCACCGAGCAGCGGGCCTCCGAGCAGATGGCACTGCTGCTCAAGCACTTCGGCGACCACCCGGAGATCGGCCGGGCGGTCCGCCAGATCGCCCGCGACGAGGACAACCACCTGGCCTACTGCCACGAGGAGCTGCTGCGGCTCGCCGCGGCCGGCCACGGGCGGCTGATCCACCGCACGCTGCGCGAGTGCGCGATGGCCGAGATCCGGGTCTACCGCGGGGTCAGCCTCGCGGTGATGGCCCACATGGGCCGGCTGCTGCACTGGTCCGCGCCGAAGGCCGCGGTCCTCCGCGCGGGGATCCATGCGGTCTACGCCTACGAGCGCGCCGCCGGCTGGCGGCGGATGACGTCGCTGCGGATGCCGACCCGCCGCGACGCGCTGGGCGGCGGCCCGGTCGCGGCCGAGGCCGCGACCTGACGGTCAGGAAGGGGACGCCGTCCCGCGGATCGCCTCGGCAAGTGCGCCGGGCCTGTCCAGGGCGATCAGCGCGCAGCTGTCGGCCACGACGGCCAGGATCGGCCGCATCCAGCGCGCGGTGACCGCGTCACCGCGCTTGGTCAGCCGGCCGAAGGCGATCGGCAGCCGGCGCAGGGCATGACCCGCATCTGCCGCATGAACAGGCCGGACAGCGCGGGTCGGCAGCCCGCCGGCCAGGACGACGGCCCTGCCCGTCAGCGCGGGCGGGAAGTCGTCGTAGGCGTCACAGGACGCCGGCACGACCGCGCCCACCCGTTCGGCGCCCTGAGCGATGAGCAGCTGCACGAGGACGCCACCGGTGTCGTTGCCCACCAGCGTGACGTCCCGCAGGTCGAGGCGCTCCAGGAACTCGCCGGCGAGCCGGGCGAGCCCCTTGGACGCCAGGCCGCGTCCTCGCGCATCGGGCGGGAGTGCGCCCCCATCGTCACCGACCCGTCTGTCGGCTCCAGCGTCGGTATACAGCGTAAACTATACGCCGTAGACCCTGCCTGTACGCGGATCAGCCGCGAGCCGGCCGCGGATCGGCACCGGGGTACGCGGTTCACCGCGCACCTGCGGGGCCGATGAAGTGCCGTCAGGTTTCCAAACTGAGTCCGTCCCCGCTCTTGCCCTCCTTCTCGGTCCTTATTAGTTTGTTCGCTGAACTGACGAACGAACGCTTTGTGTCTCTATCGGCACCCACAGTTCCCCCCTCCCTAGGCGGCAATGTGAGTTCTCCTCTGCTTCGAATGCGGGGAATTACCAAGGAATTTCCCGGTGCCAAGGCACTGGACGGCGTTGATCTGGAGGTCGAGGCAGGAGAGGTGCACTGCCTCCTCGGCCAGAACGGCGCCGGCAAGTCGACCCTGATCAAGGTCCTTGCCGGTGCCCACCAGCCGGACAGCGGCGATCTGACCTGGGACGGCGAACCGGTGGTGCTGCCCAGCCCCACGGCGGCGATGCGGCACGGGATCTCCACCATCTACCAGGAACTCGACCTGGTGGACGGGCTGTCGGTGGCGGACAACATCTTCCTCGGCCACGAGCGCGCCCGCTACGGTCTGACCCGGCGCGGTGAGACGGCCGCGGCAGCCCGCGAGCTGCTGCGCTCGCTGGGCCACCCGGAGATCGCGCCGGGCACCGAGGTCGGCAGCCTGTCCCCCGCCCAGCAGCAGATCGTCAGCATGGCCAGGGCGCTGTCGCACGACACCCGGCTGATCGTGATGGACGAGCCGTCCGCGGTCCTCACCCAGGACGAGGTCGGCAACCTCTTCCGGGTCATCGGCGAGCTGACCGCGACCGGCGTGGCCGTCCTCTACATCTCCCACCGCATGGGCGAGATTCGGGCCATCGGCACCCGGGTCACCGTGCTCAAGGACGGCCGCACGGTCGCCGGCGGACTGCCAGCCAGTACCCCGACCGCCCAGCTCGTGGCGCTGATGACCGGTCGGGAGAGCGCGTACGACTTCCCGCAGCGCGGCGGGCAGCAGGCCGCGGCAGCCCGCGACGAGGTGCTGCGGGTGGAGCACCTGACGCAGCCCGGCAGCTTCGAGGACGTCAGCTTCACCGTCAGGGCCGGGGAGATCGTGGGCCTGGTGGGCCTGGTCGGGTCCGGCCGGTCGGAGATCCTGCACGCCGTCTACGGTGCGACGCGCCCGGCGTCCGGAGCTGTCCTGGTCGACGGCAGGCCGCTGCCGCCGGGGCGGGTGACCGCCGCGGTGAAGGCCGGCGTCGGCCTGGCGCCCGAGGAGCGCAAGAGCCAGGCGCTCTTCCTCCAGGACAGCGTCGTACGCAACGTCAGCATCTCCTCGCTGGGCCGCTTCGCACGCTTCGGCTGGCTGGACCGCCGCCGGGAGGCGGCCGCCGCGACCGAGCGGGTCGCCGCCCTCGACCTGCGCCCGGCCGACCCGCAGCGCCCGGTCCGCACGCTGTCCGGCGGCAACCAGCAGAAGGCGGTGCTGGCCCGCTGGCTGCTGCGCGGCTGCCGGGTGCTGCTGCTCGACGAGCCCACCCGCGGGGTGGACGTCGGTGCGCGCTCCGAGCTGTACGCGCTGGTGCGGGAGTTGGCGGACTCCGGGGTCGCGGTGCTGTTCGTGTCCAGCGAGGTCCCCGAAGTCCTCGGCCTCGCCGACCGCGCCCTGGTGCTGCGCGAGGGCCGCATCGTCCACGAGGCCGAAGCCGCCTCGCTGAAGGAATCCCACGTACTCGACCTCGTGATGGAAGAGAGCCGTTCATGAGTGACCAGACCACGCCGAGACCCGCGGAGGACGCCTCCGTGCTGCCTGCGCAGGGCCGGTCCGGCGCAGACGTCACCGCCAAGCCGTCGCTGGTGAAGGAGGGCCCCGACCCCGGGGCGACCCGGCCGGGGGCCGGGCGGCGGCAGCAGCTGCCGCGGTTCTTCCCGCTGCACCAGGTGCACAGCCTCGGACTGCTCGTGGTGCTCGTGCTGCTGGGCGTGGTGGGCACCGCGACCTCCGGCAACTTCCTGACGACCGACAACATCGTCAACATCCTGACCAGCGCGGCGGTCATCGGCGTCATCACGGTGGGCCAGACCTTCGTCATCATCGGCGGCGGCATCGACCTGTCGGTCGGCGCGATCGTCGCGGTCGCCTCGGTGTGGTGCACCACGGTCGCCACCCAGTCGTACGGGCTCGGCGGGATGATCTTCACCGCGGTCGTGGTCGGCTCGGTCGTCGGACTGCTCAACGGTGTGCTGATCGCCTACGGCAAGATCGTCGCCTTCATCACCACGCTGGCCATGATGGCGTCGGCCCGCGGTGTCGCCGAGCGGCTGTCGGACCGGCAGTCGCAGGTGGTGACGGTGGATTCCTTCAACCGGATCGCGACCGACAAATTCCTCGGCATCCCGCTGCTGGTCTACCTGATGGCCGGGATCGTGGTGATCGGCTGGCTGCTGCTGAACCGTACGACCTTCGGCCGGCACACCTTCGCGGTCGGCGGCAATCCGGAGGCGGCCCGGCTGGCGGGTATCGCGGTACGGCGGCACACCATGCTGCTGTACGTGCTGTCCGGGGTGTGCTGCGGCATCGCCGCGGTCATGCTCACCGCCCGCACCACCAGCGGTGCCAGCAACCTCGGCAACCTCTACGAGCTGGACTCGATCGCCGCGGTGATCATCGGGGGGACCCTGCTGGCCGGCGGCCGCGGGTCGCTGTTCGGCTCGATCCTCGGCGTCCTGGTCTTCACCACGATCACCAACATCTTCGTGCTCAACAACCTGACCACGGACATCCAGGAGATCGCCAAGGGGCTGATCATCCTGGTCGCCGTCCTGCTGCAGCGCACCCGAGGTGCGCGCTCCCCGGCCTGACCGGCGGCTCCACCCCGCACCACCCTCCCGCCTCCACCGCCCTCTGAAGGGAACACGTATGAAAGAGACCGGACCCACGGCCATGGGGCGCAGAAACATGCTGCTCGGCGCAGGCGCCCTGGGCAGCGGTCTGCTGCTGACGGCGTGCACCAGCAACTCCAACGGCGACGCGGACAAGGCCAATGTGAAGGCCGCGTCCAGCGCGTCGGGCAGCACCCCCGGCAAGCACGTCACCGTCGGCTTCTCCGCGCCGGCCGCCGACCACGGCTGGATAGCGGCGATCACCAAGAACGCCAAGGCGCAGGCGGGGCAGTACACCGACGTCAGCTTCCAGGCCGCCGAGGGCACCAACGACGTCAACGCGCAGATCAGCGCGGTCCAGACGCTGATCGACAAGAAGGTCGACGTCCTGGTGATCCTGCCCTTCGACGGCAAGGCGCTGACCTCGATCGGCGCCCAGGCGATGGACGCCGGCATCCCGGTGGTCAACCTGGACCGGGTCTTCGACAACTCGCTGGCCTACCGCACCTGGATCGGCGGCGACAACTACGGCATGGGCGTCAACGCCGGGCAGTACATCGTCAAGACGCTCAAGGCCAAGGGGGTCAGCAAGCCGGTGATCGCCGAGATCGCCGGTATCGACAACCTCGACCTGACCAAGCAGCGCAGCCAGGGCTTCAAGGACGCGCTGGCCAAGGCCGGCTTCTCGGTGAGCATCCGGCAGGCCGCGCAGTTCACCGCGGACAGCGGCCAGCAGGTGATGAGCAACGTGCTCCAGGCCCGCTCCAAGCTGGACGCGGTCTGGAACCACGACGACGACCAGGGTATCGGCGTGGAGGCCGCCATCAAGCAGGCCGGCCGCAGCGAGTTCTTCATGGTCGGCGGCGCCGGCTCCCGGCACGCGATGCAGGAGATCAAGGCGGACAGCGGGGTGCTCAAGGCCACCGTGGTCTACCCGTCGAGCATGTCGGCTTCCGCCATCACCCTGGCCCGGCTGATCGGCCAGAACAAGGGCATGGGCGACCTGGTCGAGCAGGAGGTGCCCAGCTCCATCACGCTGTTCTCCGCGACGGTCACCAAGGAGAACGTCGACCTGTACCTGCCGACGTCCTTCACCTGATCCGCCGCCCCCGAACCCCCGCACGGGACTGCCCCGGGCCGTCGGCCCGGGGCAGTCCCGTGTCAGCGCCGCGTGCTCACACGGTGCCCAGGTCGAACTCCTCCCAGGGGCCGATGGCGTCCCGGTTCGCGATCAGGGCACCCGCGCCGGCGTTCTCCGCCGTCACGTACTTGCCGTTGACCGTGGCCTTCAGGCTGATGCTGCCGTCGGAGTTGTGGATCAGCTGGAAGGTCTCCCAGGATCCCTGCGTCGCCCGGTTGGCGATCAGCGAGGCCGCTCCGGCGTTCTCCGCCGCCACGAACTGGCTGTTGACGTGGGCGCGCAGCGCGATATTGCCGTTGCCCAGGTCGACCTCGTCGAAGGTCTGGGCGGTGCCGACCGTGGTGCTGCCGGCGATCAGCGGATCCGTCGTGCTCGGCGCGGTCACGTACTTGCCGTTGGCGTGCGCCTTCAGGCTGATGCCGGTACCGCCGCCGGGGGTGCCCGGGGTGCCGACCCCGGCGCCGGCGAACAGCATCCAGTTGACGTTCATCAGCGCACCCGGCCCGGTGTGGCCCGAGCCGTTGCGGGCGACGAAGTAGACCTTGCCGCTGCCGCTCGGCACATTGCTCAGGGTGGCGGTGACGTCGGTGTACGTCTGCCAGGCACCGGTGGTCGGTACGGTGGCGGTGCCGAGCAGGGTGCCGGTCGGGGAGTTCCAGCGGACCTCGATGCGGCCGCCGGCGTTCGCCGAGGCCGTACGGAAGCCCACCGAGGTGATGTTGTTCAGGGCGATCGGCGACACGCTCCAGTAGTCGCCGTCCTCGATGAAGCCGATGTCCTGGCCGCCGCCGGCGCTGTCGGCGCCGTTCTCGACGGTGACACCCGGGGTGTCGGTGCCCTGCCCGTCGCCGGCGCGGCCGGTGTCGGTGAAGAACTCAGCCTGCTTGTGCTTGGATTGCAGGGTGATCTGGGCCCGGCCGGTGAGCGGTGCGGCCCCGCCGCTGCCGCCCTTGTCGGTGTAGCTGGCCTCGATCACGTAGAAGACGTTGTCCCCGTCGCTGTGGCCGTTGGACAGCGTCGTGGAGACGGTGGCGGAGCACCCGCTGTACTGGTCGAGCGGGTGGCCGTGGGTGTCGTGGCCCAGGATGGCCTGGATCTTGACCTGGGCGCAGTTGACCGTGCCGTCCTCGGGGTCGGTGGCGGTGACCGCGAAGTTGACCTTGTCACCCCAGTCGAACATCCCGCCGTTGGGCGGCGCGGTGATGGTGAGCGTCGGCATGGTGTTGCCCGCGGTGATGTCGATGCTCGCGGTCGAGCTCTTGCCCGCGCTGTTGGTGACGGTCAGCACGGCGGTGTAGTTGCCGACCGCGCTGTAGGTGTGGCTGGGGTTGGCGGTGGTCGAGGTGGACCCGTCACCGAAAGCCCACTTGTAGGTGAGGCTGCCGCCCGCCGGGTCGTTGGAGCCGCTGCTGGAGAAGGTCACCGCCAGTGGCGCGGGGCCGCTGGTGCGGTTGGCGCTCGCCTTGGCGACCGGCAGCGCACTGCTGTTGAGGTAGTCGATGCGGTAGATGCCGGCATCGGCGTTGTTGCCGCCGTAGCCGGTGCCCCACTCGACCATGTAAAGGGCGCCGTCAGGACCGAACTTCATGTCCATCGGCTTCTTGAACGACACCGACGGCAGGAAGGACTGGATGTCGTCGGTACCGGTGTTGTCCGACTTGATGTGGAAGGTGAAGACCTTGCTGGTGTTCCATTCGGAGAAGATCGCCTGGCCGTCCATCGCGGCCGGCCACTTGCGGTCCGAGACCAGGTTGGCGTCGTAGCGGTAGACCGGGCCCGCCATCGGGGCGCCGCCGCTGAGCAGCGGGAAGTTGTTCGGGTCCGCGCCGTAGTGGTACCAGACGTTGGCCGGGGTGGCCGGCGGCAGCTTGGTCAGGCCGGTGTTGTTCGGGGAGTTGTTCGTCGGGCCGCCCGCGCAGTCGAAGGCGGAGCCGGAGGTCTTGGTGGCGAAGTTGTAGTCGATGTAGGGGGTGTTGTTGCCGACGCAGTACGGCCAGCCGGCGTTGACCGGCTTGCTCAGCAGGTCCCACTCGACGGTGTTCTGCGGGCCGCGGCCGGAGTTGGCGGCGCCGGCGTCCGGGCCGTAGTTGCCGACCACCGCGAAGCCGGTCTTCGGGTCGAGGGCCAGCCGGAAGGGGTTGCGGTAGCCCATCGCATAGATTTCCGGCCTGGTCTTGGCCGTGCCGGGCGCGAAGAGGTTGCCGGACGGGATGGTGTACGTGCCGTTGGTCTCCGGGTGGATGCGCAGCACCTTGCCCGACAGGCTGTTGGTGTTGCCCGCGGTGCGCTGGGCGTCCCACGTGGCGCGGCCGGACTGCTCGTCGATCGGCGCGTAGCCGTCGGAGGCGAACGGGTTGGTGTTGTCACCGGTGGAGAGCCACAGGTTGCCGTTCTTGTGGTCCATGGCCATGCCGGCGCCGTGGTGGCAGCACTCGGCGCGCTGGACCGGGACCTCCATGACGACCTTCTCGCTCGTCATGTCCAACGTGGAGCCGTTGACGGTGAAGCGGCTGAGCCGGTCGACGCTCGCCGACGAGGGCGAGTAGTAGACGTAGATCCAGTGGTTGGTGGCGAAGGCCGGGTCGAGCGCCATCGCCAGCAGACCGCTCTCGTTCGCCGTGAAGACGCCGAGGTGCCCGGCGGTCACGGTGGTGCCGCCGGTGTTGACGATCCGCACGTCGCCGAGCATGTCGATGAAGAAGACCCGCCCGTCACTGGCGATGTCCAACTGCAGTGGGTTTCCGCCCGAGTTGTTGAGCAGCACCTTCTGGAAGCTGCTGTCGGGGACGCCGGCGACGGCCGGCTTCGCGGCAGCGGTGCTCTGCCGCGGTGAGGCGTCCGCGGGCACGGTGGCGAGCACCGCGAGTACGGGCAGGGTGAGCACTGCCACCAGCAGTGTCAGCCAGCTGAGCAGCCGGGCGCGCGCTCGGGGGCGCAGGCGCGGCCGTGGCCGTGGTCGTGGTCGTACGGGCAACACGTGGGTCTCCTCGATAGCGGTAATCATGGGCATGACAGGTCACCACGGCCGCGGATGGCGGGTGCGGCCGTGCTGCCGGGCGGTGCGGGCTCAGAAGGTGGAGAGGTCGAACTCCTCCCACGGGCCGATGGCCGTGCGGTTGGCGATCAGCGCGGCCGCGCCCGCGTTGTCGGCGGTCACGTACCTGCTGTTGACCGTGGCCTTCAGGCTGATGCTGCCGTCGGAGTTGTGGATCAGCTGGAAGGTCTCCCAGGATCCCTGCGCCGCCCGGTTGGCGATCAGCGAGGCCGCTCCGGCGTTCTCCGCCGCCACGAACTGGTTGTTGGTGTGGGCCCGCAGCGCGATGTTGCCGCCGCCGAGGTCGACCTCGTCGAAGGTCTGGTTGGTGCCGACCGTGGTGCTGCTGGCGATCAGCGGCTGCGTCGTGCTCGGCGCGGTCACGTACTTGCCGTTGGCGTGCGCCTTCAGGCTGATGCCGTGCACCACGGGCGGGGTGGAGCTGATCGAGCAGTCGGCGGGCACGACGCCGGCCGCGGTCTGGATGCCGCCGAGCAGCAGGTGCAGGAAGTTCGCCTCGGTGTAGCTCTCGTTGGTGTGGCCCATGCCGGTGTACCAGGCGCGGCCGCCGTCGAAGTTGTGGCACCAGGTGGTGGGGTGGTCGGCGCCCATGGTGGAGCCGGAGTACGAGTTGTCGTCCACCGACGCCAGGACGTGCACCTTCGAACGCGGGTTGGTCTGGAAGTCGTACCACTCGTCGGTGTGGGTGTACGAGTTGGGCAGGCCCTGGGTCGAAGGGTGGGTGTGCTCCTCGATGTTCACGGTGGCCGGCTGGATGGCCGGGTGCTGCTTGAAGTACGCGCCGACCAGGTTGCCGTACCAGGCCCAGTTGTAGCCGCTGTCGGAGGCGGCGTGGACGCCGACGTAGCCGCCGCCGTGCTCGATGTAGCGCTGGAAGGCGTCCTTCCCGGCCTGGGTGGTCACCGGGTCGCCGGTCGCGGACAGGAAGACCACGGCCGCGTACTGCGCCAGGTTGGCGTCGGTGAACTGGGTGTCGTCCTCGGTGGCGACGACGGTGAAGTTGTTCTGCTGGCCCAGGCGCTGGATGGCGGCGATGCCGGCCGGGATGGAGTCGTGCCGGTAGCCGGTGGTCTTGGAGAAGACCAGGATCTTGAAGGACGCCGCCGCGGCCCGGTCGGCGGACGACGGGGCGGGGGCGGCGCTCACCGCGGGGGCGGCGGCGGTCAGGACGGCTGCCGCGGACAGGCTCAAGGCCGCGAGCAGGGCAAGACGGGTGCGTGGGCGGGGCGTGCGCATGGCGGCTCCTCGTGTGACGCACTGCGGGGGGATGTTGCCGCAGGGTGGAGCGGACGGACCGCTTCGGGGCGCGGCGAGGCATGTCTGCTCGCGCCGGGCGGCGACGGGCCCGTCCTGCGGCATTGCGGCATCGCCTTGGGACTTGGTGGTGGCAAGGGATGCCTCAGCTCCGACGTGGCGCGCTGATCAGCGCAAACCGCGAGCGGAGTGATGAATTGGTTCGTTGGTTCAAAAAACTAATTGGCAGGGCGCAGAGCGTCAAGGGTTGTCACAGACAAGCCAAGAAGCGCTTTCGCCCCGGCCTTCACGACTGGGCCAGGGCGCAACGAAGCTGATTCCGGCAGGAGTTGAAGATCTTTCAGAGCACCGGGCTGGTCAGGTCGATGTAGGCCGACGGGTCGCGCAGGATCGCCTGCACCCCGGCGCCCGCGGCGCCCCTGACGGCCGCCTCGGTGCCGAGCCCGGAGACCTGGAGCCGGTCGGACCGCCAGCGGCCCGAGGTGACCCGCTCGTGCAGCTGCACCTGGAGGCTGGGGATCAGCCAGGGCGCCAGCGTGGCGTATATCCCGCCGATCACCACCTCGGGCGGGTCGAGCAGGTTCACCGCCCCGGACAGCGCGACGCCCAGCGCCCGGCCGGCCACCGCGAGCGCCCTGACCGCGGCGTCGTCGCCCTCGGCGGCCAGCGCCGCGAGCTGCTCCACCGGGGCGTTGCCCTCGGCCGGCGCCTCTTGCAGGGCGTGCCGCCCCGGTCCGCCGCCGGTACGGGTCGCGGTGGCGGTCGCCGCGGTCGCCGAGCCCAGCCGGGTCGCGCTCACCGAGTCGAGCGCGGCGGCCTGCAGCAGCGCGTCCTGCCCCGCGTAGCGCTCCAGGCAGCCCCGCGCGCCGCAGCCGCACTCGGGTCCGTCGGGGATCACCGTGACATGGCCGATCTCGCCGGCGAAACCGCCGCCGCGGAAGAGCTCGCCGTCGACCATCAGCCCGGCGCCGATGCCGATCTCCCCCGACACGTACAGGAAGCTCGCCCCCGCGCCGGCCGGCCTGGCCTGGAATTCGCCGATCGCCGCGAGGTTGGCCTCGTTGTCGACCGACACCGCGAGCCGCTGCCGGCCCAGGCCGCGTACCAGCAGGTCGGCGGCGGGGATGTGGCGCCAGTCGAGGTTGGGCGCGTGCAGCACCCTGTCGTCGTGGACCAGGCCGGGGACGCCCAGGGTGACCTGGACCGGGGTGAGTCCGGCGCGGCGGGCGGCGGCGCAGGCCCTGGCCGCGAGCCGGCCGGCCGAGTGCAGCGTCTCCTCGACGTCCCGGCCGCGGTTGTCGGCGCGCTCGGTGAGGCGGACCCGGGGGGCGCCGGTCAGGTCGGCGACGCAGACCGCGGTGTAGTCGACGTTGACCTCGACGCCCACGCCGGCCGCGCCCTGCGGGTTGAGCGCGAGCGCGCCGCCCGGACGGCCGACCCTGCCCTGGTTCTCCGGCACGTGCTCGACGACCAGCCCGGCCAGCCGCAACTCCTCGACCAGCGAGGAGACGGTGGCCTTGGTCAGGCCCACCCGGGCGGCGACGGTGGCCCGCGAGGCGCTTTCACTGGCCGCGACCTGACGGAGCACCAGCGCCAGGTTGTGCCGGCGCATGCTCTGCTTGCTCGCCGGCTGACCGCCGCCGTTCATCACGCTGCGACCTTTCTCCGCCGGGCGCGGACCTCGACGGGTCCCGCCCGGCAAACCTCTCTGACCCATTTATTCGTTCACAAAACTAAGAGACGCTCCGCCGCAGTTCAACGGGCTTCAGGCACAGTCTCGGGAAAGCCGGAGTAAAGAATGAACCGGGTGACGGCAGCCGCGGCCGGCTGCCGTCGAGCATCGGCGGTGGTCGCTCACGGATGCCGGGGATGCACCTTACGCGCCGACTTCCACGGACTCGGCCCCGGTCCCCGGCGGCGCCGGGGACACCGCATCAGGGTTGCTCAAGTCACCGCCGGACGTCGTGCGTTCAACGGATTCTTGACTGCCTCTTGCCGCACGGGGAAGGGGTGATTAGTTTATTTGCTGAACTGACGAACAGCTACGTCGGCGCCGTGGCCGCGGGCTCACCGCCAGACCCCAGGGGTCCCGGCGGACGTGCGTCCCGCGCTCCTTCCCGGCCTCAGGGCACGCTTCTCCGAACGCTCCGCAGCAGGTGACACACGGAGGTGAAGGCATGGGTTCGGCCACCGCACACGGTCCCCGTCTCGGGGTGTGGATCATCGGCGCACGCGGCTCGGTCGCCACGACGGTCGTCGTCGGCGCCGCGGCCGTGGCGGCGGGCCTCGCCCCGCCCGTCGGCTGCGTCACCGAACTGCCCGACTTCCGCGAGACAGGGCTCACCCCGGTCGGCGACCTGGTCTTCGGCGGCTGCGACATCACCGGCATCCCGCTGGCCAAACGCGCAGAACAGCTGGTCGCGGCCGGTGTCGTACCCGCCGACCTGCCCGCCTCCCTCCAACAGGCGCTGACCGCCGCCGACCGGGAGATCCGCCCCGGCGTCGGCGCCGCGGCCGGCTCCCAGGCACCCCAGGCCGCCGCGATCGCCGGGCAGCTCGCGGACTTCCGCGAACGCCACGGGCTGGACCGGGTCGTGGTGGTCAACCTGTCCTCCACCGCCCCGCAGGCCGCCCCGCACCCCGCCTTCGCCGACCTGGCCGCGCTGCGCGCCGCGCTGGCGGGCCCCGACCCCGTCCTGCCGCCGCACGCGCTCTACGCCTACGCTGCGCTCGGCGCCGGGTGCGGCTACATCGACTTCACCCCGTCCGGCGCGATGCGGCTGCCCGCACTCGACGAACTCGCCCGCACTATCGGTGTCCCTTACACGGGCAACGACGGAAAGACCGGCGAGACCCTGGTCAGGAGCGCGCTCGCCCCGATGTTCGCGCACCGGGCGCTCCGCGTACGGGCCTGGTCCGGTACGAACCTGCTCGGCGGCGGGGACGGGGCGACGCTCGCGGACCCGTCCGCCGCGGCGAGCAAGAACGCGTCCAAGGCCCGCAGCCTCACCGAGCTCCTCCCCGACCCGGTCGAGGGCGAGGTCCACATCGACGAGGTGCCCGCGCTGGGCGACTGGAAGACGGCGTGGGACCACATCGCCTTCGACGGCTTCCTCGGCGTGCGGATGACGATGCAATTCACCTGGCAGGGGTGCGATTCGGCTCTCGCCGCGCCGTTGGTGCTGGACCTGGTGCGGCTCCTGGACCGCGCCATGGACCGCGGGGCGGTGGGGGTGCAGCCGCAGTTCGCCTTCTTCTTCAAGGACCCGATGGGGGCGACGGAGCATCGGCTTGTGCCCCAGTACGAACGCCTCCTGGCTTGGGCCAGGACCCCGTTGTGACCCCGCGATTGCCCTTGCGGGCGGCTGCGATCGCCCCCACGGTGCCGCCGTGCGGGGGCCGGCCTCGCGGTTCCCCGGGCCCCCGGGTGGGTGCCCCTTGCGGTGCGTCCTTGCCTGCGCGTGCGTTGTGGCGGGGCGCGCAGTTCCCTGCGGGGTGTTGTTACGGACACCACGGTTGCCCTGTGTGGGTGGCTTGTCGCGCAGTTCCCCGAGCCCCTGGGGGGTTGCCCCTTGCGGTGGTGTTGCTTTCTCTCCCGCCTCGCCGGCGGGGCGCGCAGTTCCCCGCGCCCCTTTTGGCCTGCGTCCTCCTACGCCCGGGCGTTCGCCCCTGGCAGGGGCTCGCCTCGCCTCCGCCGCAGAGGGCACGCGTTTTTCAGGGGCGCGGGGAACTGCACGGCCAACCACAGCGGACCGCAACTTTGAACGCAACAGAACGAGGCACCCGCCTCAGGGGCGCGGGGAACTGCGCGACAAGCCACGACGGACCGCAACCGTGAACGCGACAGGACGGGGCTGCCGCCCAGGGGCGCGGGGAAGTGCGCGACCAGCCGCGCGATGCGGCCGCGGGCAGGCGCGGGGGGACGGGCCCGGGAGGGGCGAGGCTAATGGCCACAGTTGAGGTATTCGCCGAGTTGGTGCGGGCGCCCGCCGCCCTCACCGTGCCGGGCGACGTACTCGTCGGAGGGAGCGCGGCCGGGTGGCCGCACGGCCGCCCGGCCACCGCGGGGCTCGCCACCGCCTCCGTGCTGCTCTACTGGGGCGGCATGGCGCTCAACGACTACGCCGACCGCGAGGTCGACGCCGTCGAGCGGCCGGGGCGGCCGATCCCGTCGGGCCGGATGGGCGCCGGGACGGCGCTGGCGACCGCGGTCGCGCTGACCGGCGCCGGCCTGGGCGTCGCGGCCGCGGCGGGCGGGCGAGCGGCGCTGGCGACCGCGCTGCCGCTGGCCGCCACGGTGTGGGCGTACGACCTGGCACTGAAGGACACCGCGCTCGGCGCGCCGGCGATGGCCGCGGCCCGCGGCCTGGACGTGCTGCTCGGAGCGGGGCAGGACGCCCGGGGCCGGCGGGCGGCGGCGCCCGCCGCCGCGGTGGTCGCGGCGCACACCGGGATCGTGATGGCGCTGAGCCGCCGCGAGGCGCAGGGCTCGTCGCACGCGCTGCCCGAGGCGACCCTGGCCGCGACGGCGGCCCTCGCGGCGGGCGTCGCGGCGGCCCCGGGCGCGAGCGCCCGGCAGCGGGGCGCGGCGGCCGCGCTGCTGTCCGTGTACGGAAGCACCTTCGGCGCCGCCCAGTTCGCGGCGATACGCAAGCCCGACCCGCGCCGCCTGCAACGGGCGGTCGGCGCCGGGATCCTCGGCCTGATCCCGTTGCAGGCGGCGCTGGCGGCCAGGTCCGGAGCGGTCGGGGCCGCGCTCCCCCTGCTGGCAGCGCTGCCGCTGGCCCGCCGGCTCTCACGGAAGGTCTCACCGACGTGACGTCCCGCTCCCCGCTGCGCTTCGGCTACGGCACCAACGGCTTCGCCAACCACCGCCTGGACGACGCCCTCGACGTGATCGCCGGGCTCGGCTACGAGGGCGTCGCGCTGACCCTGGACCACGCCCATCTGGACCCGTTCTCCCCGGACCTGGACGTGCGGCTGCGCGAGACCCGCCGGCGGCTCGACGCGCTGGGCCTGGCCGTGGTCGTGGAGACCGGCGCGCGCTATCTGCTCGACCCGTGGCGCAAGCACTCCCCCACCCTGCTGCACGAGGACGCCGAAGGGCGGGCGGCCAGGATCGACTTCCTGGAGCGGGCGATACGGGTCGGCGCGGGTCTCGGCGCGGAGGCGGTGTCCTTCTGGAGCGGCGTGCTGCCCGCGGGCAGTACCCCGGAGCGGGGCTGGGAGCTGCTGGCCGAGGGCTGCGGGCGGCTCGCGGAGACCGCCGCCCGCGAGGGCGTGGTGCTGGGCTTCGAGCCCGAACCCGGCATGCTGGTCGAGGACTTGGCCGGCTACCGGCGGCTGCGCGACGCGCTGGGCGCCCCCGCGTCCTTCCGGCTCACCCTGGACATCGGGCACTGCCGCTGCCTGGAGGACGAACCGGTGGCGGACTGCGTGCGGTCCGCCGGACCCGACCTGGTGAACGTGCAGATCGACGACATGCGGCGGGGCGTGCACGAGCACCTCGAATTCGGCGAGGGCGAGATCGACTTCGCGCCGGTGCTCGCGGCGCTGGCCGAGGTGGGCTACGGCGGCCTGGTCGCGGTGGAATTGCCCCGGCACAGCCACAGCGCGCCGGACACCGCCTGCCGTTCGCTGGACTTCCTGCGCGCGCACGCCCGCCCGCTCCAGGTCTCGCCCGCTGAAGCGGTCGACGCCGCCGTGACGCCGGAGGGCCGGGACTGGCTGGCGGCGGCGGTGGCCAGGACCGCGAAGGACCCGGTGGCGCTGCTCACCGACTTCCCGGCCGTGGGCCGCGCCTGCGGGCGGGGCCCGCTGAGCGCGCCGGGCTGGGCCGGGTGGACGGTGGACGAGGCGGCCCGCACGGTCCTGCTGGCCGGTGCCGCGGCCGACGCGGTCGCCGAGGTCTACGCCCACGGCGACCGGGCGGAACGGCGCGCCGTGCTGCGGGCGTTGCCGCATCTGGGCCTCGGCCCGGCGGCGCTGCCGCTGATCGAGGACGCGCTGCGTACGAACGACGTCGCGCTGGTCGGGGCGGCACTCGGCCCCGCCGCTGCGGGCCTGGACGCGGCGGCCTGGCGGCAGGGAGTGCTCAAATGCGTCTTCCTGGGCGTCCCGTTGGACGCGGTGGCCGGGCTCGGTGAGCGTACGGACGCCGAACTCGCCCGGATGCTGCTGGACTTCGCCCACGAGCGGGTCGCGGCCGGCCGCGACGTGCCGGCCGATGTCCTCCCGCTGGTGCGGCGCTTCCCCGCGCTGCTCGACGCCTCGCCGATCCACGCGGAGGCGGCCTCACCGGAGCCGCGCAGGGCCGAGGCGGCCCGCCGGGTGCTCGCCGCTCTGCGCTGACCACCGCAACCCCCACCCAGGAGCAGCCGATGCGCATCTTCGACCCGCACATCCACATGACCTCGCGCACCACGGACGACTACCGGGCGATGCACGCGGCGGGCGTACGCGCACTGGTGGAGCCCGCT
Source organism: Streptomyces sp. NBC_00433 (assembly GCA_036015235.1). NCBI lineage: Bacteria > Bacillati > Actinomycetota > Actinomycetes > Kitasatosporales > Streptomycetaceae > Streptomyces > Streptomyces sp. NBC_00433. The sequence continues at coordinate 611,064 of CP107926.1, forward strand.
TTCTGGCTGGGCCAGCCGCGCACGTCCGCGGCCAGCTTCGTGGACTACTTCGACGGGCTGCTCGGCTGGGAGCCCTACCGGGCGGCGCAGTTCGGCATCAGGCACCACTGCGCTGTCGCGCTCAACCCGAAGGAGGCCAACGACCCGCGGTGCGCCGAGGTGCTGGAGCTGCTGCCCCGCTATCTGGCCAAGGACGGCGTGGTCGCGGTCGGCGAGACCGGCTTCGACTCGATGACCGCGGCCGAGGAGAAGGCCTTCACCGCGCAGCTCGCGCTGGCCGTCGAGCACGGGCTGCCCGCCCTGGTGCACACCCCGCACCGCGACAAGGCCGCGGGCACCGCGAGGTCGCTCGACGTGATCAGGGAGTCGGGCATCCCCGTCGGCCATGTCGTGGTGGACCACCTCAACGAACTGACGGTCCGCCAGGTGCTGGACTCCGGCTGCTGGGCGGGCTTCTCCATCTATCCCGACACCAAGATGGAGCCCGACCGGATGGTCGCGATCCTGCGGGAATACGGCACCGAGCGCATCCTGGTCAACTCGGCCGCCGACTGGGGGCACAGCGACCCGCTGCGGACCCGTGCGACCGGCGAGGCGATGCTCGCCGCGGGCTTTACCGCCGATGACGTCGACACCGTGCTGTGGCGGAACCCGGTGGCCTTCTACGGCGCCGGCGGACGGCTTGAGGTGGACGGTCCCGCCGTCGACCCGGCGGCCGTCTTCGAGGGCAATTCCGTTCAGCGCGGTTCCCGTTGACCCCAGGAGGACTTCATGCGGCTGCGGCACCCGGACGGCACCACCGTCCATCTCGGCTACTGCACCAACGTCCACCCGGCTGAGGACGTGGCCGGGATCGTCGGCCAACTCGACCGCTACGCCCTGCCCGTCCGGGAGCGGCTCGGCACCGGCCGGCTCGGGCTCGGCCTGTGGCTCGCCCACGACGCCGCCCGCGAACTGGCCGCCGACCGCGCTGCGCCGGCCCGCCTGCGGGCCGAACTCGACGCGCGCGGCCTGGAGGTGGTCACCCTCAACGGCTTCCCCTACCGCGGCTTCCACGCACCGGTGGTCAAGCACTCGGTCTACCGCCCGGACTGGACGTCGCGGGAGCGGATCGACTACACCCTCGACCTGGCGGACGTGCTGGCCGGACTGCTGCCCGACGATGTGCCGCACGGCAGTATCTCGACGCTGCCGCTGGCCTGGCGCGATCCCTGGGACGCCGGCCGCAGGGCGGCGGCGGGCCGGTCGGTGCGGGCGCTGGAGGCGGGCCTCGCCGAGCGGGCGGACCGCGACGGGCGCCCTGTCCGGGTCGGCTTCGAGCCGGAGCCGGGCTGCGCGGTCGAGACGGTGGACCAGATCGCGCGGGAACTGGGCGGGCTGGGCGGCGGCTTGCTGGGTGTGTGCCTCGATGTGTGCCATCTGGCGGTGTCGTTCGAGGATCCCGCGCGGGTGCTCGCCGGGATCGCGGCGGCCGGGCTCGCGGTGGTCAAGGTGCAGGCGTCCTGCGCGCTGCAGGCCGACGACCCGGGCGACCCCGCCGTACGCGAGGCGCTGGCCGCCTTCGTGGAGCCGCGTTTCCTGCACCAGACCCGCGAGGCGGGAGCGTCCGGCGCCGCCCATGGCGCCGACGACCTCGGCGAGGCCCTGTCGGGTCCCGGCGCGCTGCCCGCCGCCGCGCCCTGGCGGGTGCACTTCCATGTCCCGCTGCACGCACCGCCGCGGGCGCCGCTGGCCAGCACCTCGGCCGTGCTGGAGGAGACCCTCGCACTGCTCCTCGGCGGTCCCGCGGCGCTGGCCGACCACGTCGAGGTGGAGACGTACACCTGGTCGGTGCTGCCCGCGGACCGGCGGCCCGCCGGGGCGGACGCGCTGGTGGCCGGGATCGCCGCGGAAGTGGCCTGGGCCGCGGGCGCGTTGACCGGTCTGGGTCTGAAAGAGGTGGCGGTATGACGCCGCCGGCACAGCGCACCAGGACCGTCGTCCTCGACGTGGTCGGCCTCACCCCGCGGCTGCTGGCGCACATGCCGGCGCTGCTGAAGGTCGCCGCCGAGGGCTTCACGGCCGAGATGGGCACCGTCTTCCCCGCGTTGACCTGCCCGGTGCAGTCCAGCATCCTGACCGGCTCGATGCCCGACGAGCACGGCGTCGTCGCCAACGGCTGGTTCTTCCGCGACGCGGGCGAGATATTCCACTGGCGGCAGTCGAACAGCCTGGTGCGCGGCGACAAGCTGTGGGCCGCGGGCCGCCGCAGCGACCCCGGCTACCGGGTGGGCAACATCTGCTGGTGGTACGCGATGGGCATGGACGTCGACGTGACGGTCACCCCGCGCCCGGTCTACCACTACGACGGCCGCAAGTCGCAGGACTGCTACGCCCATCCGCAGTCCGTCCACGACGAACTCACCGCGGCGCTCGGCCCGTTCCCGCTGTTCAGCTACTGGGGTCCGGGCGCGGGCATCGCCTCCACCCGGTGGATCGTCGCCGCCGCCGGGCACGTCCTCGACACCCGCGCCCCCGACACCCTGCTGGTCTACATCCCGCACCTGGACTACGAGGTGCAGCGGCACGGACCCGACGGCCCGCGGGCGGCGGCCGCGGCCCGCGCGGTGGACGACGAACTGGGCCCGCTGCTGCGCAGGTTGCGCGCCGAGGGCACGACGGTGGTGGCGCTCAGCGAGTACGGCATCACCGCGGCCCGCCGCCCGGTCGACATCAACCGGGCGCTGCGCCGCGAGGGGCTGCTGAACGTCTACGTCCAGCAGGACATGGAGAACCTGGACCCGTGGACCTCGCCGGCCTTCGCGGTCGCCGACCACCAGGTCGCGCACGTCTACGTCCGCGACCCGGCCGACGTCCCCCGGGTGCGGGACGTGCTCAAGGCGCTGCCCGGGGTGGACCGGGTGCTGGACCGGGGCGAGCAGGCGCGGTTGCGGATCGGCCACGACCGCTCGGGCGAGCTGATCGCGGTCGCCGAGCCCGACGCGTGGTTCACGTACTACTACTGGCTCGACGACGACCTCGCGCCGGACTTCGCGACCGGCGTGGAGATCTTCCGCAAGTCCGGTTACGACCCGGCCGAGCTCTTCCTCGACCCGACCGATCCGACGGTCAAGGTGCGGGCGGCGCTGTCGGTGGCCAAGCTCAAGCTGGGCATCCGCACCTCGCTCCAGGTGGTGGGACTCGACCCGTCGTGCGTGGGCGGCAGCCACGGGCGGCTGCCGGACGACCCGAAGGACGGGCCGTTGCTGATCTGCTCCGACCCGGACCACGGCAGGGACCGCTACCACGCCACGGAGGTCAGGGACCTGCTGCTGCGGCTCGCGGGCCTTGAGCCTCCCGGCTGACACGCCCGGCTGGGCCAGGCGCGGCGACCCCGGTCAGGAGTCCGGGCCGAGCAGGCCTTCCGCCGTGCGGGCGACCTTCGCCAGCGCGTCCATCAGGCATGCCAGTTCGGCCCCGGTCAGGCCCGCGGTGACCTGCTCCTCCAGATCGCGGCGCGCGGTCTCCACCGGTTCCCGCAGCGCGCGCCCCGCGTCGGTGAGCCAGAGCCGGACCAGCCGGTTGTCGCGGTCGTCGCGGCGGCGTACGAGCAGTCCTGAGGCGGTCATCCGATCGGCCATCTTGACCACGGTCGGGGTGGTGACGTGCAGCTTCGCGGCGACCTCGCCCGGTGTCCTGCCGTCCTGCCGCCACAGTGCTGCGAGCAGGTGGTGCTGGCCGTAGTGCAGGCCGTTCGCGCGCATCGTCTCGTCGGCGAGCGCGCGCAGCACTTTGGTGGTCCTGCTGTGCAGGTCGAGGAATTCGGGCATCGCGGCCTTCCGGCGGCGGGCGCGGCACGGGCCGCCCCCGGAATCGATTGACGGCTAATGATTAGCCGACTAGCGTCCTCTCCCGTCAGGTCATTAGACGGCAAACGACCTCAGGAGATCCCGATGATACTCGTCACCGGCGGCACCGGAAACATCGGCCGCGAGCTGGTCAGACAGCTCGACGCGGCGGGCGCGGCGCTCCGCGTCCTGGTGCGCGACCCGGCCCGCGCCGCCGCACTGCCCGCCGCCGCCGAGCGCGTCACCGGCGACCTCACCGCTCCGGCGACGCTGACGGCCGCCTTCGCCGGCGCCGACCGGCTGTTCCTCCTCACCCCGGGCATCGCCACCGACACCGCGGCCCACGCGGTCGCCGCCGCGCAGGCCGCGGGCGTACGGCACATCGTGCTCCTGTCCTCCACCAACGTGCTGGGCGACCCGATGCCCGCGATGGGCCGCTGGCACCACACCCGCGAGCAGATCGTCCGCGACTCCGGCATCCCGGCCACCGTGCTGCGGCCCGGCGGCTTCATGACCAACGCGCTGGACTGGCTCCCCACCATCCGCGAGGGCGGCTACGTCCTCGACCCGGTCGGCCCCGGCCGCATGGCCCCGATCGACCCCGCGGACATCGCCGCGGTCGCCGCGCACGTGCTGACCGGCGACGGGCACGAGGGCCGCGACTACGCCCTCACCGGCGCCGAGTCCTTCACGGTGGCCGAGCAGGTGGCGGTCATCGCGGCCGCCGCCGGCCGGCCGATCGCGGTGCGCCCCGCGGGGACCGCGCGGGAGGTGGTGGCTGCCCGCTTCCCGAACGGCGCTCCGCCCGCCCTCGCCGACGCCGTCGTCGAGGGCTTCGCGCTGATGCGGGCCGACACCACGGGATTCCGCACCGACACCGTCGAGCGGCTGCTCGGGCGCGAGCCGGCCACCTTCGCCGGCTGGTGCGCCCGGCACGCCGACGTCTTCAGGACCGCCTCAGCGGGCCAGTGAGGCCGCGTCACCCATGACGACCACCGGGTGCAGCGCCGGGTCGAGCGCGGCGAGCAACTCCTTCATATGCGCCTCCGAGACGCTGACGCAGCCGTGGGTGGGGCCGCCGTGGTCGACGTGCAGCCAGATCCCGCCGCCCCGCGAGGCACCCATCGGGCGGGTCCAGTCCAGCGGGGTCACCCCGGTCCTGCGGTTGTAGTCGATCGCGACGACGTAGTCGAAGGACCCGGCGAGCGGCTCGCCGCGGAAGCCGCGCCCGCCGATGTCGAAGCCCCCGGAGTGGTGGTAGGGGAGTTTCGTGCCCGGGTCGGACAGCAGCCCGCCGGCGTCGGAGAGCGTGAACACCCCGATCGGGGAACGCAGGTCGTCCGCATGGTGGTCGGTGGTCCAGCCGTCCTTGGCATTGTGCGCGGGCCAGGCGGTGCCCGGCAGCCAACTGCCGTCCGCCGCCCGCCGATAGAGGACGACGGTGGCGTCGGAGGAGTTGCGCGAGCGCCCGGTCACCACGACGGCCTGCCGGGTCTGCGCGGGTATTCGCGCCAGCGTCTGCGCCCCGAGCCCCGGCAGCTGCCGGGGTGCGGCGGGCGTACGGCTCGGCGCCGGCGCGGTCGTGGCGGCCGGGCCGGCCGGCCGTCCGTCCGTGACGACCGGCGCGGCCCGGTCCTGCGCGGCCGTGCCGATCGGGGTGCCGCAGCCGGCGAGCACGGCGATCGCCGCGGCGCCGAGGCCGGACAGCAGGACGCGGGGGGAAGGGGAAGGCATGGGGTGGAGCCCTTCGGTGCAAGAGGGTGCGGAAAAAGGCGTGTTACGCCCGCGGGGGCGGCCCGCGCCCGCTCGGAGATCGCTCTCCCGGGCCGCGGCGGCCCGGTCGTACGTCAGTACCCATACCCCTGCAACCACCTGGCATGACCGGAAGGTTGCCCCAGGTCCCGCCACGGATGCGCCCGCGCCACCGGATACGGATACTCCCGCTGGGAATTCCAGGTCCACACCGGCGGCAGCGGCACCACCGGCGGCGACACCACCGGCGGCACCGGCACCGGCGACTGCGGCACCGAGAACGCCGCCCTCGGCCACCCGGCCACCCTCCTCCCCCCAGGACGACGACCCCGGCTACTCCGCCGCCTACGGCGTCGACGGCAGCACCATCAGCCGCTGGTCGAGCGCCTCGACCCGCAGTGGTTCCAGGTCGACCCCGGCGCGAGCCTGCCCGTCTGCCGGGTCGTGATCACCTGGGAGAACGCGTATGCGAGCCTTCCAGCTCCACCACCGGCGGCACCGGCGGCAAGCAGAGCATCGACGTCACCGGCAGCGGCCGCTACGTCCGGATGTACGGCACCGCCCGCGCCACCACGTACGGCTACGCGATGTGGGAGTTCGCGGTCCACACGGTCGGCGGGGTGACCGCGACCATCCCACCGCCGCCGTCGCGGCCCGCGCCCGGCGACTGCCCGTGGCTCAACTCCACGACGGCCACCTCCACCACGGCCGCCCAGCTGATGGGACAGATGTCGCTCCGGAGGACGGCCCCGCCGGTGTCGGCGACGGGCTCGGCGGGGTGACCCGGATGCCGTCCGGCATGGTGTCCGCCGCGACCTTCGACCCGCGGTGGCAGCAGAGCTACGGCGACGCGGTCGGCCAGGAATTCGCCGCCAAGGGTGTGCACGTCGCCCTCGGCGGCGACGGTGAACATCATCCGCGACCCGCGCTGGGGCCGGTCGTACGAGACCTTCGGCGAGGACCCGTACCTGCCTCAAGGTCGGCTACCTGTGGTATGACACGAACAACCTGACCCCGCTGTTCCCGTTCGGCTTCGGGCTGTCCTACACCAGCTTCTCGTTCGGCGACCTCCAGGTCGGCGCGGTCTCCGGCGGGCAGGCCACGGTGAAGGCGACGGTCACCGACACCGGCAGCCGGGCGGGCACCGAGGCTGCCCAGCTCTACGTGGCCGATCCGTCCGCCGCGGGCGAGCCGCCGCACCAGCTGAAGGGATTCCGGCGGATCAGCCCGGCCGCGGGCGCGTCGGGCACGGTGACCTTCACCGTCCCCGAACGCCCTTCCCGAGCCTGGTCGCGCCGCCTGCCACGGCGAACAGCCCGACCGTTCACACCGCTCCCCTGCGGCGGCCCAGCGCGGTACGTGCCACCGCCGCATAGCAGGCCAGGCCCACCGCGGCGCCGGCGCCGCCGCCGAAAGCGACGGTCGGCACCAGGTCGAGGACGCCGGCGCTGCGCAGCGGGCCGTGGTCCCAGCGGGCGAGGCGCGCCGCCGCCCCGGCCGCCGCGGCCGCGCCCACCAGGACGGTCGCGGCGACCCTGGTGCGGGAGGACAGCCGGGGCCGGGGGCGCGGCGGTACGTCCGCGGGCGCCGCGCGCAGGGTGCGCGCCACGTACCAGCCGACGATGCCCAGCCCCAGGACGGACGACCCGAACTGCAGGTCGTAATACAGCGGGCGGCCCAGCACCGTACGGTCGAGCACCGGCAGCAGCCGGACGCCGGCCCGGCCGCCGTGGGTGAAGGCGTCCCAGGCCACATGCGTCGCGGCGCCGACGGCCGCGGACAGCGCGAAGCGGCCGGCGCCGGCAAGGCCCCGGGTCCGCCCGGTCGGCGCGGTCATGGCGTCCGCGGCGTCCGCCCACCGGCCGGGCAGCAGCGCGACCAGCGGCTCGCGCAGCAGCCAGTGCCAGCCGGCGGCGAGCACCGCGGCGATCGCCACATCGGCGGTGGGCACACCGAGCGGACTGTGCGTGAAGACCCCGAAGCCGAAGGTGCCGTGCACCAGCGAGTCGGTGAAGTAGGGGACGTCGGGTGCCAGCGAACCGGCGACCAGCGCCGAGGCCACCAGTGGTCCGCGCGGCCGCCCCTCGCGCAGCATCGGCAGCACAGCGGCGGGATGACTGAGTGTGAACGGCATCCCGCCATCTTCCCCGGGAAGGTGCGCGGCGGGCGGACGGGGGGGCGTCGTGTCCCCCGTCCGCGCCGGCCGGCGGCCCGGGTCGGGCGGTGGTCAGGATGCCGTCAGGGCGTGGTCAGGGCGTGTAGACCTGCGGGCGGGGCGGGGTCGACATGCCGTTGCCGAGGAAGAAGCTCGGGTGCGGCGGCTGGTTGTACGCCGTGTTCTGCCACGCGATCGCGGTGCGGTACTGGGTGTCGTGCAGCAGGGTGGTGATGCGGAGGTCGGTGGGGGTGGGGGTGGCGTAGATCCGCAGCGCCCGGTTGTCGGTGGTGGGCCAGACGACCTCCTCGCGCCAGTCCCCGAAGAGGTCGCCGGACAGGGTGGGCGTCGCCTTGGTGCCGTTGTTGGAATGCACCCCTGAGGCGGTCAGCAGCCGGGTGTCGGAGCTGGTGCCGTACTTGTCGATGTGCGTGCCGTCGAGCAGTTCGCGCACCGGGTCGCCGTCCCACCAGGCCAGGAAGTTCGCCGAGCCGGGCTTGCGGCCGATGTTCTGGCCGGTGGTGCTGTAGAGCCCGCTGACGCTCGCGGACCACGACTCGGCACCCGGGCTGCCCGCGTAGACGTCGTCCGAGACTCCGCGGCCGTTGTCGCAGCCGCAACTGGCGTTGGACCAGAGGATCTTGCCGGTCTTGGCGTCGGCGAACCAGGCGGCGAGCTTGGAGGTGTCCTCGTCGACCTTGAAGACCTCCAGGCCGGGGTGGGAGGGGTCGAGGTCGCCGACGTGCAGGGCGTCGCCGTGGCCCTGCCCGGTATTCCACAGCCCGTGGCCGTTGTCGTCCACGGCCATGGCGCCGTATTCGATCTCGTCCTTGCCGTCGCCGTCGAGGTCGGCGGTGACGAGCTGGTGGTCGCCCTGCCCGGCGTAGGCGCTGTTGCCCGAGTCGTTGCTGTCGAAGCGCCAGCGCTCGGTGAGCTTGCCGTCCCGCCAGTCCCAGGCGGCGATCACGGTGCGGGTGTAGTAGCCGCGGGCCATGACGATCGAGGGGCGCTTGCCGTCGAGGTAGGCGGTGCCCGCCAGGAAGCGGTCCACCCGGTTGCCGTAGCTGTCGCCCCAGGAGGAGACGGTGCCGCGCGGCGGGTCGTAGTTCACCGTCTGCATCGCGGCGCCGGTCTGCCCGTTGAAGACGCTCAGGTATTCCGGTCCCGACAGGACGTAGCCGGCGGAGTTGCGGTAGTCGGCGCCGGAGTTGCCGATCACCTTGCCGGCGCCGTCCGTCGTGCCGTCGGCGGTCTTCATGACGACCTCGGCCTTGCCGTCGCCGTCGTAGTCGTACACCTGGAACTGCGTGTAGTGCGCGCCCGAGCGGATGTTGCGGCCCAGGTCGATCCGCCACAGCCGGGTGCCGTCGAGGGTGATGCCGTCCAGGACGGTGTCACCGGTGTAGCCGGACTGGGAGTTGTCCTTGGAGTTGGTGGGATACCACTTCAGTACGAGGTCGAGCCGGCCGTCGCCGTCGAGGTCGCCGACCGACGCGTCGTTGGCCTCGTAGGTGTAGGCGACGCCGTCGGGGGTGGTGCCGCCGGCCGGCGGCGAGATCGGCACATCGTGGTAGCCGCTCGCGAACGACAGCGACGCGGGGGACGCGGCCTGCTCGGCGCCGTTCACCACCGCCCGCACGGTGTAGGACGCGTCGGCCGCGGCGCCGGAGTCCAGGTAGTCCGTCGCGCCCGTCAACGGGGCCGAGTTGACCTTGGTGGCGCCGCGGTAGACGTTGAAGGCGACGTTGTCCGGGTCGGTGCCGAGCCAGCGCCACGAGACGAGGTTGCCGGAGCCGCTGCGGACCGAGATGACCCCGCGGTCGAGCTTCTCGACCTGGCGGCCCTGGCCGGACTGGGGCGGGGTGGTGGGCGTCGTCGTCGTGGGGGTCGCCGTGGGCGTCGTGGTGGTCGTACCGCCGGTGCAGGCGGTGCCGTTGAGGGTGAAGGCGGTCGGGGCGGTGGGCGTGCCGGAGCCGGTGACAGCCCCGTTGAACCCGAAGGAGGCCGAACCCCCGGTCGGTATCGCGCCGTTGTAGCTGACGTTGGTCGCCGTGACCTGGCTGCTGTTGAGCGTGACGTCCGCGTTCCACGCCTGCGTCACCGTCTGCCCCGACCCGAAGGTCCACTTCAGGCTCCACGACGACACCGCGTCACCGAGGTTGGTGATCGTGACGGCGGCGCCGAAGCCGCCCTGCCAGGTGCTGGTGATCGAGTAGCCGACGCTGCAGCCGGCAGCGGCGGCCGCGTACGACGGGGCCGCCTGGACGGCCCAGGTGGTGCCGGCCGCGATGAGCGCGCCGACCGCCGACGCCGCCCAGGCGCGGCGGCGCGCGCGTTTCCGACGGGTGGTCATGGATCCTCCAGGGGTGGGGGGAAGGAAGCCGTGGGTTGGAACGTTTTAAACATTCCGACCCAGTGTGGGAGCGCTCCCACGACCTCGTCAACGGTTCCCCCGAAATTTTCGCGCCCGCTGGCCGCCCCGCGGCGGACGGGCGGCGCACCCGCCGGGTGACCGCCCCTCGCGGTGCGCCGCGGGTGGGGCGCGCGGGCTTCCCGAACCGCCCGTGGGGCACGAGGCCGACCGCACAGGAGCACAACACCGGCGCCGCGCCGGAGGCGCTGACCCGCGGGGTGGCGACACCCGAGCCTGGGAGGTGGCACTTCACCGTAGTGCGTCGATTGCGCGGACGATCAGAGCAGCGCCTCCGACCCGTACACGGCCATGCCGCGCAGCTGCTCGAACGCCCGCAGGTAGAGGGCGATCTCGCTTGGCCGTGTGATGTTCGCCTACCGCTACAGCTACCGCCCGGCCGTCTGGGAGCGCCCGCTGACCCGCGCCGGATTCGCCTCGGCCGAGGCCCGCGTCCTGGACGCCCCCGAGCCCGGCCACATCGGCACCCTGCTGGTGCGCGCCCAGGCCTGACGCCGAGCCCCCGGCGCTCGGGGTTCAGCCGGGCGTCGGCCGGTGTACGCCCGCTGCTTCGTCGGAGGGTCGACAATCGGGCTGGTACGTACGCCAGTTGTCGGTCGATGTGGAGTGTCACTGTGCGCGTGAAAGCCCTTCTCGCAGGTTCGTCCGTCGTCCTCACCATGGCCGCGTGCCTGGCCGCGGCCGGACCCGCCCAGGCCCACGGCAGTCGGACGGGCCACCGTCCCGCACCGCCTGCCGCCGCCGGTTGGTGCTCCGCGTCCGTGGCCGTCGACGGCTTCTCCGACGCGCTCGACAAGACGACCTTCGACGGCACCTTCGTCGGCAACCTCTCCGCGCTGGCTCCCGACGCGCACGGCACTCTCGACGCGCTCTCCGACCGGTCCTCGCTGTTCACCCTGAGCGGCCGCACCCTGGGCGACCTGGCGCCGCGCAAGGTGGTGCCGCTCGCCGACGAGCAGGGCCAGCCGCTGGACTCCGAGGCCATCGCCGTCGACCGGGACGGTACGCGGCTGATCACCTCCGAGGTGGAGCCGACGATCCGCCGCTACAGCCGTGACGGCGGCACCGTCCTCGGCAGCCTGCCGGTGCCGCAGGAGCTGAAGGTCGCCCCCGCGGGCCGCGCCACCGGCAACCTCACCTTCGAGGGCCTCGCCTTCCAGCCGGGCGGGCGGACCCTCGTCGCGTCCATGGAGGGCGCGCTGTCCGGCGACGACCGCACCACCGTGCGCTTCCAGACCTGGCAGCGCGCCGGCTCGACGGGCTTCCGGCTCGGCCGCCAGTACGCCTACCCCGTCGACACCGACGCCCACGGCGCCCTCCTCGGCGTCTCCGACATCGCGGCCACCGGCGACGGCCGGCTGCTCGTCCTGGAACGCGGCTTCACCGCCGGGGTGGGCAACACCGTGCGGCTGTACGCGGCCGACCTCTCCCGCGCCACCGACGTCAGCGGCGTCACCGACCTGACCGGGCAGAAGAACGTACGGCTCGTGCGCAAGACGCTGCTCGCCGACCTCGGCGCCTGCCCGTCCCTCGGCGCCACCGCCAAGCAGCCCCAGACCAACCCCCTGCTCGACAACATCGAGGGCATGGCCGTCACCGGCCACGACCTCGGCGGCCGGCTGCGACTCCTGCTGGTCAGCGACGACAACCAGAACCCGGCGCAGATCACCCGGTTCTACGAGCTGAGCGTGCGGCTTCCGAGGGGCTGACGCACGGCGGCACCGACGGCGGGGGCAGACGCTCGGTACGTGCCCCGCCATCGGTGGTCGTACGTCAGTGGTCCGTGGCCGAGTAGATCGGGAACGAGTTCCCGGCGGCGTTGAACGGGCCGGGGCTGGCCACCGTGAAGAAGCCGGAGGACGGCAGGGACAGCGCGGTCCAGTTCAGCGTGCCCATCGGGATGCCGTTGACCGTGGTGTTGGCGAAGGTGACCTGGTTGAACGGCGCCATGTAGGTGGTGTTGGCCTCGGCGATGACCTCGGCCTCCTCGTCCGCCCCGCCGCTTTTCACCGTGGTGTGCGACCAGCCGCGGGTGGCGTCGCTCAGGATCAGCGTGTAGCCGCCCCCGTTGTCGTGGTTGACGGTCGCGGTCAGCGTGTCGCCGGGGGCCACCGGGTCGCCGTAGTAGACCGGCGGAGCCGGCACCATCTCGTACCAGGCACGGTAGACGGGCCTGCCCGAACTGCAGATGGCGGCGACCCCGGTCTGCTCGACCTGGCTCTTGTCGTTGTAGCCGTTGAACCCGACCCAGAAGGCGGCCGAGTCGATGGTCCGCAGGCACGAGACGCTCGGCAGCACCCACGAGGCGTTGACCTGGTGCAGCGACTGCGGGGCCGCGGTGACCACATAACCGGACCAGTTGGAGCTGGTGGCCGATCCGCCGAAGGGGACGGCATCCCCCGGAGCGCCGTGCAGCGCGGCCCGGAAACCGGGATCGAGGGTGCCCCTCGCGCCGGCGCCGGGGGTAGCGGCGACGAACAGGGCGAGCAGGCCGAACAGTGCGAGGGCAGGGGTGGGGCGGCTGGCGCGTCGGCGCATGGACGGTCTCCTGGGCGGGCGTCGGTGGCGCGGGGCTGTGGAGGTCTTCCGCCAGCGCGACAGCCTGCCCGGGGCGTACGGGCGGTGCCACGCGTACGCCGACGGTCGCAGATATCCGATCGACGCGATATCGCGAAACCAGACAATCGGCTGGGCCCCGCACGCGAAGGCAGTGTCGGAGCGCGTGCTCGGCTGCCCTTGGTCAGCGGGTCCGACGCTGATCGGGCGCTCCCGCCGGAAACGCGCGGGCGACCGCGGCCATGCGGTGGGAAACGTGCAGCCGGCGGTAGGCGTTCTCCAGGTGCTTGCGCACTGTTCCCTCGGACAAGCCCAGCCTGCGGGCGATCTGGACGTTGGTGTGTCCTGCGGCGAGCAGGTGCATCAGTTGCCACTGCCGGGGGGTGAGTTGGGGTGTGGGGTGGCGGCGCCGTTCGGCGTCCAGGTAGGCCTCGTGCAGGTGCGGCCGCAGCAGCGTGAAAAGCGCGCGGTCGCGCTCGGAGAAGTCCGGACCCGGCCCGCGGAAGAGGAAGATCCGCAGGGTCCGGCCGGGGCCGCTGGTTCCCGGAGTTCCGGCGGGCATGCAGAGCATGAGCTCGTGCTCGATCCCCAGCGGCCGGTAGTAGTCGGTGTACATTCCGGTGCTGTGCCACTGCCTGGCCGAGTAGAAGTCCGGGATCGTCACGACACTGCGCAGGTCGGCGCTACGGTCGGGGTAACTGCACGGCTGGCAGTCCCAGTAGTGGTGCCAGTGCGTCAAGTCGGCGTCGTCATCAGCCTCGTCGGCTTGATCGGCCTCATCGGGCGTCTCGCCACCACCAGGTCCTGTCTGCGCCAGCCACCACTCCTGCCGGTGACTGTCGAAACCTGCGACGGTCAGTGCGTCACAGCGGATCTGGCCCATCAAGTCTGCGAGCAGGGACGGTGGCAGCCCCTGTTCCGGCACATCGGCGCGTACCTCTTGGACCATCCCCGCCAAGGCGCGCAGATCCAGATCGCTGACCGATAACAAGCTCGGCATCGGGCCCCCCATCACCTCTGGCAGCGTATTCGGCTGCCGGGGTCCCGGGCATACGCAAACCCTCGTATGGTGGCCCGCCTTCGGGCCCGCCCAAGATGCACGTGACCGACTGTGACGCGGCGTACGAGGACCTCTACCCGCTCACAACTGGGCCGGAGCCCAAGGGCGACGGCCGCACGTTCTCATGGAGGGGAGTTCGTAGGATGTCAGGAACCTTGACCGCCCGGCTGTCAGGCACGGTGACCGCGCTGGCCACCGCTGTCGTCATGGTGGCCGTGACCGGGTCGACACCCGCCCAGGCTGTCTCGATCGGGGATTTCACCGGCTACGTGGGCTATGTGAAGCAGGCATACGACGCGTATCAGAAGTTCTTCGGAGGGGCGCTCACCCTGGACCAGGCGACGACGCAGATCGAGAATGCGATCACCGTCGCCAAGACCGAGATCCTCGACGAGATCGACGCGGTCCAGGCGGCCGACGTGCAGGCGTGCGCCCGCAGTGCGGTGATCGAGGTCGCCGACATCCGAGTGCTGTCGCCGGACAACGCACAGGCGTTCGCCGCCGCCACAACGAGTTGCGTCACGCTCGCCCAGGCGGACGTCAACGCGTTCTCCGACCCGCACGCGGTGGACAGCGTCGGTTTCGCGCTCAACACCGTCGGCCCTATCGCCCTGTTCGCCCGCACCTATGCCGGCGAGAGCACCGTGCTGCTCAAGTCCACCCTGGCCTCGGCCGAACAGTCCACGATCACCCGGCTGACACCGCACTGCTTCGGCACTCCGCTGTGGGGCGACACCGAGCCGGGCGCCACGTCCGTCGAAGTCCAGCTGCAATGCACGGCGTTCAACGGCACGTCCGGCTTCGACTCGGTCTTCATCAAGCTCAAGCGCGGGCAGCCGCTGCCGCGACTGAACTACTCGTACGCCATCGAGCAGGCGATGACGGCGACGAGCTATCCGGTGGCCGAAGCGGCACTCCCCCTCCTGGCGGGCTGACCGCCCGGCCTTTCCGGGGCCGGCGGCCAGGGCGCCGCGCCCACCTCACGAGGGTCTTCCGTACACGATGCCGCAAGCATTCAGGTGGGCGCCGGTCAGCGGATCGACGTATCAAGGGACAGGCTCCCCGGTCAGTACATCTATGCCTCAAGGGACTTCGCGGCCTCACGGATCACATCGAGGACGAAGTCAGGATGCGAGAGCATGGGAACGTGGCTGCTGTCCACGGGACGAAGATTGGCGCCCATGCGCTCGGCGGCGGACCGCTCCAGGTCGGGGTGCACGGTGCGGTCGTTGTTGGCGACGATGAACCAGCTGGGCTTCGTCCGCCAGGCGGTGCCGGGAACCTGCTGATCGAACAGGTCCGCCACCGGCACGGCGCCCGTCGCCAGAACGAGCTTCTGCTCCGCTTCCGGGAGGTCGCCGCAGAAGTCCTGGATGCCCGAGGGCTTGAGCCACACGCGGCCGTCAGCGACTTCCACCTGATCGAAGACGGGCGTGCGTGGGAATTTGTCCTGCTGCTCCTGCGACGTCTCGTCCTCGTCCGGGGCGAGCGCGGCGATGTACACGAGCGCGCCGACGCGCTCATGGGTGCCCGCTTTGGTGATCAGGGTCCCACCGTAGGAGTGACCGACCAGCACGATCGGGCCGGGAACGTGGTTGAGCGTGAAGTTGACGCACGCCACGTCGCTTTCGAGCGAGTCGAGGCCGTGCTGCGAGGCGAACACCTCGTGCCCCTCGGCCTGGAGCGTGGGGATGAGCTTGTTGAAGCACGACCCATCCGCCCAGAGTCCGTGGGCGAAGACAATGCTGGGCTTGCCCGTCATGACGTTTCCTCCTACGGAGAGATCAAATATGCAACATTGCACCATATTGCACGTTAAGTGCCTTACTTTTGCGTGATGGCCAGGCGTGTCGCCCGATCCCCATGAGTGGGCGCTCGACCGTCTACCGACGAGATCGGGTCGCGCCCATGTCCGTTCCACGGACTTCGCGTGGGATGCGGCCGAGGGCGCGTCCACCTCCTTATGGTGGGCTGGTGAACCGCCTCCTGCCCTGGCCGCGAAGAGACCAGACCGGTCGGCCACTGGCCAGGACGGACTACGCGGGAGCCCTTTACGGGTCCCTGCTCGCTGCCTCCGTCATCGCAGCGGCCAGCGCGGTCGGTGACTCTCCCCGGCTCCAACTGGTGGTGCTGCTCCTCGTGACCGGCCTGGTCTTCTGGGCCGCGCACGTCTACGCCCACCTCGCCGGCGAACGGCTCGCCGGCCGCCGCCTCGGGTGGGCGGAGGCGCGACGGGTCGGGCGGCGCGAGTGGCCGATCGTCGAGGCGGCGGTACTGCCTGCCGCAGCGGTGGCGCTGAGCCCGCTCCTGGGGCTGGGCCTGAGCGGTACGGCGTGGCTCGCGCTGGCGATCGCCGTGGCGCAGCAGGTCGCCTGGGCCTGCATCGGCGCTCTCCATGCCGGCGCCTCCCGCGCAATGGCGAGCGTCGAGGGCATGGTCAACCTCGTCCTGGGTTTGGCCATCGTGCTGGCGAAGGCGTCCTTGGGACACTGAACATTCCCCACCCCCGGATCCCGAGCAGCATGCCATCGTGCCGCGCCTCGTACGGCAAAGCCGGAGCGGGTCTGTCAAATGAACGGTCTGTTCCGTAGGCGGTGGTGACGTTGCTCCTCCGCCACCACCTTGCTCAGCACATGGGCACGCGTCGGCGCCGCACGGCACGGGCGGGGCGCGCCAGACGGGCGATGGGGCCGGGCGCGCGGGGTCAACCGCGGGGAGAACCAGGCGGGAAAGGGCGCTCTCGGGGGACGAGGGATGCTCCTGGGGGTGGGGTGGTGACGGCCCGTCGGACGGGGGTGGCGCCGGTAGAGTGAGGGACTGGCAGCCGGACCTGGGGTCCGCCGCAGCCATACCCGACGCTGCGGAGGAGTGACCGGTTTGGAGTTCGGTGTACTCGGGCCGTTACGGGTCCGTGACGCGGACCGTGACCACACGCCCACCGCGCCCAAGCAGCGCCAGCTGCTGTCGCTGCTGCTGCTCGACGCGGGCAAGGTCGTCCCGGCCGGCACCTGCGTGACCGAGCTGTGGGGCAGCGCCCCGCCGAGCAGTGCCGCCGCGACCCTGCAGTCGTACGTGCTGTCGCTGCGCCGGATGCTCACCGCGATGCCGAGCGTCGGCAGTGCTCCCGCGGCCCGGCGGCTGCTGGAGACCCGGGAGAACGGCTACTCGCTCGTGGTCCCGGTCGACGCGCTCGACCTGGAGCAGTTCAGGGCGCTGGCACGCCGCGGCACCGCGCTGATGCACCGGGACGACCGCGGCGCCTCCCGGCTGCTGGCACTGGCGCTGGCCCTGTGGCAGGGTCCGGCGCTCGCCGGGGTGCCGGCCGGCCCGGTGCTCGCCGGGCGGCTGCGGGTGCTGCACGAGGAGCTGCTCAGCGTACGGACGCAGCGCATCGACGCGGACCTGAGCCTGGGGCGGCACCGCGAACTGCTCGACGAGCTGGACGGGTTGGCCGCGGGGCAGCCCGCGGAGGAGTACGTCCAGGCGCAGTACATGCTGGCGCTGTACCGCTCGGGCCACCGCGACCGGGCACTGGTGGTGATGGGGCGGCTGCGCCAGGTGCTGCGTGACGAGCTGGGGCTCGAACCGTCCTCGTGGGTGGAGAACCTGCACCTCTCGATGCTGGACGGCGGCCCGTCCGACCGGTTCGGCCCCGGGGAGGCCGGCCCGAGGCGATGACGCCCGAGCGCGTCACTTCGCGCTGTCGCCGATCGCGTCGATCTCGGCCATCAGCATGAGCTCCACCCTGGTCAGCGGAATTCCCCGGCACATCCGCTCCGGGTGCCCGGCAGGCGGGCCGACCACATCCGGCGGCGGCGCCGATTCGGGATATGCCGTGTCCGGATCGGGCATATGGAACCAGAACATGGCGAGGCTCCCGAGCCCCGTGGTTAATTGCTTGAGCAGCCACCGGGAGATGCGTCTCATCCGGTGACAGTAGAGCGCGGCTGCAAAGCCCACATAAAGCGGAACCGGCGCCGCCCGGCCCCGGGCGCTTCGGCCCGTCGGGCCCTGATACCCGGATCCGGACGCTCTGACGTCTTCTGCGGCCTCTGCTCGGGCTTGCGCGCGGACGCTCGCAGCGGCGGTCGCCGGCGGAAAAGAATGCGCCCCTTCGCCTCGGGAACCGTAGGCAGCACGACGGCCGCTCGGTAAGCTCGTCGCATCAGTCATTACCACGGTGACCAGTTCGTTTGGTACGTCACACCCTGTCCGTACGCGCAACAGCACTGCCCGGTGGATCAGTTCGCCGCACCGGGCGACAGGCCACTCCGTCACGGGGACGGGGTGCACGCGATCGTTCAGAGGGGACCACGTGGACAGCCCGAAGGTCTTCGAACCGGCGGCGGGGCACGAGCGGTTGGCGCCCACGGCGGCGCCCTCGGTGTCGCTACGGCTGCTGGGGCCGCTCGAAGTGGTCGCCGGCGCGACGGAAGTGCCGCTCCCCCAGCGCAAACTGCGGCAGCTGCTGGCCACTTTGCTGATCCGGCCGAACGCCACCGTCTCCAGCGACTCGCTGATCCGTGACCTGTGGGGCGACCAGCCGCCGGCCACCGCGGTGTCGGCACTGCGGGTGTACGTCTCGCAGTTGCGCAAGTTCCTCGCACGGCACGGGCTCGACAACTGGTGCATGCTGCGGACCAGGACACCCGGCTACCAACTCGCGCTCGACGACGGCGTCCTGGACACCGTCAGGTTCGAACGGCTGTGCCTGCAAGGCCGCGAGCGCGCCGGCGCCGGCGACCTGGAGGCCGCCTCCCGCCTCTACCGCGAAGCGCTGGCGCTGCGCCGCGGACCCACGCTTGAGGACCTGCGGGACGGTCCCGCGCGGGCGGGTGCCGCCCTGCAGTACGACGAGGCGTGGATAACCGCGCTGCGCCGCCGTATCGACGTCGACCTGACGCTGGGGAGCCACCACGAACTGGTCGGCGAGCTGCGCCGGTTGACGGCCGAGGACCAGCTCGACGAGGGCTTCTGCGCCCGCCTGATGCTCGCGCTGCACCGAAGCGGCCGCAGCGGCGAGGCGCTCGACGTCTACCGGCGCACCCGGGCCCGGCTCATCGAGGAGCTGGGCATCGAGCCCGGTGTGGAGCTGCGCACGGCCCACCGGACCGTACTGTCCGACAACACCCTCGTCCCGGCGGCGGCCGCGACGGTCGGAGACGCGGAGGCGGCCGCGACGGCCTGAGGCCCGTGCCCGGCCCGGCTCAGCGGCCGGGCGCCGTCGGCCGCCGGGCGGTCGCGAGCCGGTCGAGGACCAGGCTGCCGATCTCGGGCCAGCGGTCGGACAGGAAGAAGTGGCCGCCGGTGTAGGTGCGCACCTCGCAGCTCGCCGCGGTGTGCCGCGTCCAGGCCCGCGCCTCCTCGTCGGTCACCCGCGGGTCGCTGTCCCCGGTCAGCACGGTGACCGGGCACCCCAGCGGCGGCCCCTGCGGGTGCCGGTAGGTCTCCACCGCCCGGTAGTCGCTGCGCAGCACCGGCAGCGACATCCGCAGCACCTCCTCGTCCGCGAGCACCTCGGGCGGTGTGCCGTCCAGCGCGCGGATGTCGGCGAGCAGCGCGTCGTCGCTCGCGAGGTGCAGCTTCTCGTCGCGGTACGCCGAGGGCGCCCGCCGCCCGGACGCGAACAGCCGTACGGGCCCGGCGCCGTCGGCCTCCATGCGCCGCGCGACCTCGTAGGCCACGACCGCGCCCATGCTGTGCCCGAATAGCGCGAGGCGCTCCCCGCGCCAGGGGGCCAGGGCCGCTGCGGCACCGTCGGCGAGCTGGGCTATGTCGTCGAGCAGCGGCTCCCGACATCGGTCCTGGCGGCCTGGGTACTGCACACAGAGCACATCGGTCCGCTCCCGCAGTTCCGCGGAGAACGGGTGGAAGAAGCCGGCGGCGCCGCCGGCGTGCGGGAAGCAGACGAGTCGCGCGGGCGAGGCCGTGTACGGGTGGAAGCGGCGCACCCACGTCCGGGTGGTTGCGCCGGTGAGTGTATGCGACACGATTTTCCTCACGTCGTGGTCGTTGACGCCCCGAGCGGGGCGCCGGCTTCTACGGTCCCCCTTCGGCAGGGGGTCCCGACAGGGGCGCGGGGAACTGCGCGACCGGCCGTCGACGGGCTGCACGTCGTCACCGGCCCGAAGGGGCAGTTCGGTCCGTGCCGGACCACCGGCCGATGGTGGGTTGGTCGCGCCGTTCCCCGCGCCCTAGGCCTGCTTCTTCCCTGCCGGGAAGGCTAGGGGACGGTCCAGGTGTCGGTGCCGGCGAGCAGGCCGGCCAGGTCGCCTTCGCCCTGGCGGGTGACGGCGAGGTCGAGTTGCTCGGCCATGTCGGTGTCGTAGACGGGGCGGGTGGTGTCGCGCAGGACACCGATGGGGGTGTGGTGCAGGGTGTCGGGGTCGGCCAGCCGGGACAGGGCGAACGCCGTCGTGGGGCTGGCGGCGTGCGCGTCATGGACGAGGACCTGGTCCGCCGTGGCGTCGGTGACCTCGATCACCGCCAGGTCACCGGTCACAGGGTCGCGCACGACACCTTTGGATCCGAAGCGGATGGGTCGGCCGTGTTCGAGGCGGATGACGGCTTCTTGCGCGGTCGCACTGTCTTTGAGGGCGTCGAAGGCGCCGTCGTTGAAGATGTTGCAGTTCTGGTAGATCTCCACCAGCGCTGTCCCGGGGTGGTCGGCGGCCGCCCGCAGCACCGACTGCAGATGCTTGCGGTCCGAGTCGATGGTGCGGGCCACGAAGCTCGCCTCCGCGCCGATCGCCAGCGACAGCGGGTTGAACGGCGCGTCCAGCGATCCCATCGGTGTGGACTTGGTGATCTTCCCGGTCTCCGACGTCGGGGAGTACTGCCCCTTCGTCAGCCCGTAGATCCGGTTGTTGAACAGCAGGATCTTCAGGTTCACATTCCGCCGCAACGCGTGGATCAGATGGTTCCCGCCGATCGACAGCGCGTCCCCGTCGCCCGTCACCACCCATACCGACAGGTCACGGCGGGACGTGGCAAGCCCCGTCGCGATCGCGGGGGCCCGGCCGTGGATGGAGTGCATACCGTAGGTGTTCATGTAATACGGGAAGCGGGAGGAGCAGCCGATCCCGGAGATGAAGACGATGTTCTCGCGGGCCAGGCCCAGCTCGGGCATGAACGACTGGACGGCGGCCAGGACCGCGTAGTCGCCGCAGCCGGGGCACCAGCGGACTTCCTGGTCGGATTTGAAGTCCTTCATCGACTGCTTGCCGGTCGCTTTGGGGACCAGCGTGAGCGCCTCAGACACTGCCACCCACCTCCTCCTGCTGCTGCTGCTGCGGGTTCATGATCGCGGTGATGGCCTGGGCAAGCTGCTCGGCCTTGAAGGGCAGGCCGGTGACCTGGGTCAGCGAGGAGGTGTCGACCAGGTAGCGGGCCCGCAGCAGATGCGCGAGCTGCCCCAGGTTCATCTCCGGGACCACCACCCGCTCATAGGCGCCCAGCACCTCCCCCAGATTCGCCGGGAACGGGTTCAGGTGCCGCAGGTGGGCCTGGGCGATGTGCTCGCCGCCGCGGCGGATCCGCCGCACCGCCGCCGTGATCGGCCCGTACGTCGACCCCCACCCCACCACCAGCGTCCGCGCACCCCCCGTGGGGTCGTCGACCTGAACGTCGGGCACGGTGATCCCGTCGATCTTCGCCTGCCGGGTACGGACCATCAGATCGTGGTTGGCCGGGTCGTAGGAGATGTTGCCCGTGCCGTCCTGCTTCTCGATCCCCCCGATCCGGTGCTCCAGCCCCGCCGTGCCCGGCACCGCCCACGGCCGCGCCAACGTCTCCGGATCCCGCAGATAGGGCCAGAACGCCTCCGTCCCGTCGGCGTCCACATGATTCGGGCCCTCAGCGAAATCGACCCGCAGATCGGGCAGCTCACCGACCGCCGGGATCCGCCACGGCTCCGAGCCGTTCGCCAGATACCCGTCCGAGAGCAGGAAGACCGGGGTGCGGTAGGCCACCGCGATCCGCACGGCCTCCAAAGCGGCCGTGAAACAGTCCGCCGCCGTGGCCGGCGCGACCACCGGCACCGGCGCCTCACCGTTGCGGCCGAACATCGCCTGCAACAGATCGGCCTGCTCGGTCTTGGTCGGCATACCCGTCGACGGCCCGCCGCGCTGGATGTCCACCACCAGCAGCGGCAACTCCAACGACACCGCCAACCCGATCGTCTCCGACTTCAGCGCCACCCCCGGCCCCGACGTCGTCGTCACCGCCAACGCCCCACCGAACGCCGCACCCAAAGCCGCGCCGATCGCCGCGATCTCGTCCTCGGCCTGGAAGGTCCGCACCCCGAAGTTCTTGTGCCGCGACAGCTCATGGAGGATGTCGGAGGCCGGGGTGATCGGATACGACCCCAGGAACAGCGGCAGCCCCGACTGCCGCGACGCCGCGACCAACCCGTACGACAGCGCCAGATTCCCCGAGATGTTCCGGTACGTCCCCGCGGGGAACGCCGCCGACGCCGGCGCGACCTCGTAGGAGACCGCGAAGTCCTCGGTGGTCTCCCCGAAATTGAAGCCCGCACGGAACGCCGCGACGTTCGCCGCCGCGATATCCGGCTTCTTCGCGAACTTCCGCAGCAAGAACGCCTCGGTACCCTCCGTCGGCCGGTGGTACATCCACGACAGCAACCCCAGAGCGAACATGTTCTTCGCCCGCTCCGCGTCCTTCCGCGCCAGCCCCGAGTCCTTCAACGCCTCCACCGTCAGCGTCGTCAACGGCACCCGGTGCACCGCGAACCCCGCCAGCGAATCGTCATCCAGCGGACTCGACGGCCACCCGACCTTCGCCATCGCCCGCTTCGTGAACTCATCGGTGTTCACGATGACCTCCGCACCCCGCGGCAGATCACCCAGATTCGCCTTCAACGCCGCCGGATTCATCGCCACCAGCACATCCGGCGCGTCACCCGGCGTCAGAATGTCATGATCCGCGAAATGCAACTGGAACGACGACACCCCCGGCAACGTCCCCGCAGGCGCCCGGATCTCCGCCGGGAAATTCGGCAGCGTCGACAGATCATTACCGAACGACGCCGTCTCCGACGTGAAACGATCACCCGTAAGCTGCATACCATCACCGGAATCACCCGCAAACCGGATAATCACCCGGTCCATGCTCTGGACCTTCTTGGCGGTCCTGAACGATTCGTCGGGCACGGTGGCGGCCGGTGTCTGCTCCGCCTCTTCGACCTGGCTGGTCACGTTACTGGGCCTCCTGAAGCAGCGGCTGCCCCCGCTGGGCAGCACTGGCCGGACCGGCCGGCCCCGATTGGGGTCTCGGGGCGAGCCGGTCCGGATCGACGCGCCGGGCCGCGGTCCTTACCGCGGCCGGCTTGTTCACTCACCGCCTTTGAGTCGCATCCTGACCAGGCCCTTGCTGGCGTTGATCATGCGCGGGCCGATCTCCGGCGGGGCCTCGCGGCGGCACCAGACGGCATTGCGCGCCATCTTGCCGGGGGACATGTTGAAGCAGCGGGTGTCGCGCTCGCCGAGCCGGAAGGAGGGTGCGATGAAGTCGGCGTTCTTGATGTGCTCCAGGATCCGGTGGGCCGCGGCGGTCGCCTCGGTCTTGCCCTCCTCGACGAGCTGGCACTGCTCGCGTACCAGCCGCCCCATGTCGTTGAAGCCGGGGCTGACCGGCAGCGGCGATCCGGGGTATTTGGTCTGCTCCAGCTCCAGGAAGACCTCGTCCTTGCCGGTCTTCATGAACCGGTAGTAGGCGTCCTCCAGCATGACGTTGCCGAGCATGGTGCCGAGCATCCAGGTGCGGTTGACGGCGTTCCACAGCTCGTAGTTGCGGAAGCCGACGAAGGAGCTGTAGACGATGTCGTCGTGGAAGTCGAACAGCCCCTGCTGGAGGGCGTCGACGTAGCCGAACCGCTCCTGCGACCAGTCGCCGTCGCGGGACGCGGCGATCAGCCGCCAGCCCAGCGCGTTGACCACTTCGAGGGTGTTGGTCAGGCCGCGTGAGTAGAGCGCGTCGATGAAGCCGGCCGCGTGGGAGGTGAGGCAGTAGCGCTCGCCGACCACCTGGTTCGCCGAATACTGCAGACGGCCGGTGGACACCCAGGGGCGTACGGCCTTGGCACCCTCGAACTGCCAGGCGATCTCCGGGAAGCGCTTGAGGAAGTCGGCGAACTCCTGCTCGGCGCTCAGCTCGCCCTTGGGGTATTTGCGCGGGTCGAGGGTCAGGCCGACGCTGCACAGCGGGTTCTGCGCGTTCTCGTGGTTGTCGAACGGGATGACCCACAGCCAGCCGCCGTCGAAGACGTGGTGCAGGGTGCCGTTGTGCCACGGGTTGGGCTGGTCGTGCAGCTTCGCGGAGGGCGCGTCGTCGAACCGCTTGACGCCGATCATGTGGGTGAACATCGCCCGGGTGTGGGTCTTGGCGCGGGTGGGCGTCTCGCGCAGGCCGAAGCGCTCGGCGAGCGGCGAGCGGAAGCCGCTGCCGTCCACGACGTATTTGGCGCGGAATTCCTCGCCGCTGTCGGCGCGCAGCACCGCACCCGTCGCCGGGTCGATGTCGACGTCGGAGATCCGGGTGGCGAGCCGGGCGTGGGCGCCGTATTTCACCGCGACGTTGAAGAGGTACGCGTCGATGTCCTGGCGGAACAGGTGGGTCTCGGTCCTGATCGCCGCGGGCACCACGAGCTGGTTGATCTCGTGCGGGTTCTGCTGCTCGCCCTCGCGGTGGTAGACGAAGCCGAAGTTCTGCTTCTGGCCGCAGCTGCGGGTGACGTGCTTCTGGATGCCCTTGAAGCTGGACAGCGGCATCAGCTCGGGCACCTGGTAGCGGTCGGCGAGCAGCCGGGTCATGCCGGAGGTGTACGGGATGGTCGACTCGCCGACGGCGAACCTGGGGTGGGTGCCCGCGTCGAGCAGGAGCACCCGCACGCCGTTGCGGGCGAGTACCGCCCCGAGGAGGCCGCCTGCCATGCCGCTGCCGAGGATGGCCACGTCGAATTCGTTGCTGCGCGGGTGGGCGGAACTGGAGTGCTGCACGTCCCTCACCTAGCCTTCCTTGTCAACAGGTCTGCCGGTCGGTTACGGCCGCCAGCGTGCTTTCCGCCGGCAGTTGGGTTCGGGTGGTGACGCCGAGCTTGCGGAAGATCCTGGTGAGGTGCTGCTCGACCGTGCTGACGGTGACGACCAGCTTCTGCGAGATCTCCTTGTTGGTGTGGCCCCGTGCTGCGAGCACGGCGACCCTGCGCTCGGCGCCGCTGAGCTGGGCGATCGCGGCGATCCTGCTGTCGCGCTCCCCCGCTGGTGAGTCGCTGCCGGCGAGTTCCGCCACCAGTTCGCGCTCCAGCGGTACGGCACCGGCCTCGCGGGCCAGCCGGAGGGCGGACTCGCGCGGGGCGCGGGCCCGTCCTGGACGGCCGGACTCGGTGTGGGCGCGGCCGAGGTCGGACAGGGCGCCGGCCAGCTGCAGCCGGTCGCCGCAGATCTGCAGCACCTCGACGGCCTCGCTGAGCAGCGGCACTCGGGCGGCCGGCGGGCCGGCCGCGGCGAGCACCCGCAGCGACATGCCGCGGGCGCGGCTGGGCCGCAGGTCGACCATGTCCATCTGCTCGCGGGCCAGGGTGTAGGCGCGGTTCTGGTCGCCGAGCATCACATGGGCGCGGGCGGCCTCGCTGCGCCAGGGCACCAGCGTGGGCTGGTCGAAGCCCCAGCGGGCCATCAGGTCGCCGCAGGCCATGAAGTCGTCGAGGGCGGCGTAGGGGCGCCCGGTGGCGAGGTGGTAGTAGCCGCGGGCCTGCAGGAAGTAGAGCCCGAAGCGGCTGGAGAACATCCCCTCGGGGAAGGAGAACTGGAGGTACGCCGCTGCCGCCTCGAAGTCGCCGGTGTCGGTGGCGGCCTGTACGAGGTTGGCCAGCGGGCCGCCGATGCAGACGCCCCAGCTGTCGGCGGGCACCTGGGCGAGCGCGGCCTCGGCGAGCAGCCGGGCGCGGGCCGGGCGGCCCTCGCGCAGCGCGATGCCGGCCCGCAGCGAGGAGAATTCCGCGACCCACAGCGGGACGTGGCGGGCGCGTGACTCCTCCAGCCAGTGGTCGCACCAGCTGCCCGCGGCGTCGAGCCGGTCGGAGAAGCCGAGTGCGGCGACCGCGCACATCAGCCACTCCTGGGTGTTCTTGCCGAGCCGCATGGCCCGCATGGCCTCTTCGGCGACCGAGGCGACGGCGTCGTCGGGGCCGTGGGCCAGGACGTGCGACAGGGCGGCGGCGCCGCGTACGCGCGGGTCCTCGTCGGAGCGTGAGCGGTGGCCGGCGTCCAGGACGGGCCGGCGGGCGCCGCGGCCCTGCTGGGTGACCAGCACCGGATACGACGCGGACAGCAGCTCGCGGGTGGCGCGTACCTCGACCGCCCAGCCGGGGTCGGACAGCTCCTCGCGTTCGACCATCCGCTGGACGGCGTCGACGGCCTCGTCGAAACGGCCGTGCCACAGCAGGTACTTGGCGAGCATCAGGGCGTGCCGGTCGGGCAGCCGGCCGTCGCGCAGGGCGACGGCGAGTTCGCCGAGGTGCGGGGCGCTGATGGACGGGTTGAGCGCCCAGGCGGTGGAGGCGAGCAGCGCCTTGAGGCAGACCTGTTCGCCCTCGTCCACGCAGATCCGCAGGGCCGCGTCGAGGCAGGCGTGCGCCTCGGAGGTGCGATTGCCCGCCAGGTGCCTTTCCGCCGCCTCGCGCAGCAACGTCCCGGCCCAGGGCTGGGCGATCTCGTCGCAGGCCAGCAGGTGGCTGGCGACGCGGGTGACGGCGGCGCCCTCGCGGTAGAGCAACTGGGCGGCGCGCTGGTGCAGTTCGCAGCGTTCGGCGGCGCTGAGGCTGTCCAGGACCGCCTGCCGGGCGGCGGGGCCGCGCAGCCGGCGGCCGGTGAGCAGGCCCGCGGAGTGCAGTGCCTGCTCGGCCCTGGCGATCTCGGCGGGCTCGCCGTCGAGGAGGGCGCCGGGCAGCAGCAGGCCGTCGCTGAGGTCGCCGTCGAGGATGCCGAGCACCTGGGCGAGCCGCAGCAGCGGGGTGCGGCCGCGGTGCAGCAGGCTCAGGTACATGTCGCGGTAGGCCTCGCCGCAGGACAGCCGTACGTCGGCGGCGTGCCGGTGGCCGGGGGCCGCGCCGAGGTTGTCCTCGGCCAGTGCCCGTACCAGCAGCGGGTTGCCGCCGCTGGCCGCGTGGCAGGCGGCGCCCAGCTCGGCTGCGGCCAGGGCCCCGAGGTGGTCGGCGATCAGCTCGCTGACCCCCGCGGGGGTCAGCGGACCCAGGGTGATGCGGCGGTAGTTGGGCTGCCGCATCAGTTCGGCGCGCAGCCGGGGGTAGACCGGCCGGGACAGCGGGCATTCGGTGAGGGCCAGTGCGATCCTGGACGACCGCAGCTGGCGTACGAGTTGGAGCAGCCAGTAGAGGGATATGTCGTCGGCGAGCTGGATGTCGTCCACGCAGAGCAGCACCGGGGTGTGCTCCGCGGTGTCGAGCACCCACAGGACCAGGCGGCGCAGTGCCTCGGTGACGGCGGGGTGCAGGGCCGCCTCGTCGGCGCCGCTGTCCTGGTCGGCGAAGGGCGGGAAGGCGCCGACCCGCTCCAGCAGCGGCGAGACGCCGGCGGTGTCGCCGTCGGGGCCGCCGGCCAGCGGGGCGGTACAGCGCAGCAGTTGGTTGAGCACCCCGCCCGGCGAGCGCTGCTCGGCCGCCGAGCACACCGCGTCCAGCACGACGTAGCCCTGCTCCGAGGCGCGCTTGAGCAGTGCGGTCAGCAGCTCGGACTTGCCGCATCCCATGGCGCCGCTGATCAGGACGGCGCCGCCGGTGCCGGCCGCGCATTCGGTGAGCAGGTCGTCGATCTCCGCGATCTCCGCGGTGCGTTCGATGAGCCGCATCGGTGCTCCTCCCCGTACTCCAGCCGTTAGGCCGACGGCACTTCCTGGGCCTCCGGCAGGTGGACACTGGGTGTTTCCGGCACCACGACGGGACGGTGGTAGATCCGGTTCAGCAGCGGTCCCGTCATCATCGTGGTGACGACTGCCATCACGACCATCAGCGAATACAGCGGGCCGTCCAGCAGGCCCAGTTGCTTGCCCACGCCGAGGATCACCAGCTCCGTCAGGCCGCGGGTGTTCATCAGCGCGGCCAGTGCGCAGGCCGGTCTCGGCGGCAGTTTCAGCAGCCGGGCGGCGACGTAGGTGCCGCCGAACTTGCCGACCATCGCGACCAGCAGGATGACGCCGAGTTCGCCGGCCTGGGTGGCGCCGAAGTGCCGCAGGTTCACGCCGAGGCCGGCCACCATGAAGTAGACCGGCAGCAGCAGTCCCGAGATCCGCCCGATGTGGTCGGTGATCTCGGTGTGGAAGGCGTGCACCGCCGTCCCCTTGGGGGTGACCAGGCCGAAGATGAAGGCGCCGAAGATGAAGTGCAGGCCCATCGCCTCCGTCGCCGCGGCCGACAGCAGGATGCCGACCAGGACCACGAGGACCGCGTTGGGGTTCTGCGGCCGCAGGGTGGTGCCGTTGCCGACCAGCCAGCTCAGCACCGGGCGTACGACCAGGATGACGACCAGCAGGTAGGGGATGGCCAGGATCAGCCGCCAGTGGTGGCCGCCCTCGCTGGCGACGGCCTGGACCCCGGCGAGTCCGGTCCAGGCCAGCACGTCGACCATGGCGGCGGTGGCCAGCGCGATACCGCCCAGCGTGGTGCGGGACAGTCCGCGGTCGGTGAGGATCCGGGCCAGCACCGGGAAGGCGGTCACCGACACCGACAGGCCGATGAAGACGATGAAGGTGCCGTGCCGGTCGGTCGGGTGGTTGTGCAGCAGGTAGAACGCCATGCCGATGCCCAGCGAGAACGGCACGAGCATCGAGCCGAGCGCGGTGCCCGCGGTCAGCCAGCCGCGGCCGCGCAGATGCCGGCCCTCGATCTCCAGGCCGACGGTGAACATGAAAAGTGCGACGCCGACGTCGGCCATTCCTGACAGCAGCGGGCGCACGCCCACCGGGAACAGCGTGTCGACCGCCCCGCCCAGAAGCGTAGGACCGAGCAGAATCCCGCCGAGGATCTCACCGATCACCGCAGGCTGCCCAAAACGGGCGACAACTCTGCCGACCAGGCGGGCGACGATCACGATTAACGCGAGGTCAACGAATAGAAGCTGCACTTGATGGCTCGACATAGTGTGGCCCTCTCAGTTGCCGTAGAGCATCTGACTTCACCGCACGCTGCCGGCCGCGGAACAACCTTGTCAGGCATTCGACTCGGCGCCCGTCGATTCTTCACCGGTCGCCTAAAGAGCGTCTATATGCCCACTGGAAGCCGCTGACCTGCGAATACGTGCCGGATCCGCTCGATTCGCAAGGATGAAGAAGACACCGGGGCCGCAGAGATGCAAGGATCAACTCCGCCACACCGGTTCATCACCGCCTCTATAGCACAGAGCGTGACGGGAACTCACGGGGGACTCTGGGATGCAACATGTTATTTGCGTGCCGATAATCGGCGCGAAATAAGTGATTTACCCGAGTACTTCCTTATGCGGTCGTGCGCCACTCTGGCTGCCCCGTCGGTTTGTGAGTATTTCGAATGAACCCTCACGACCTGGGAGTGTTTCATGGAGTACATAGTTCAGCGCGCAGTGGCGGTCATCCGGGACAAGTACGGAGAGCCGCTCACCCTCGACGAACTGGCGCGAATGGTACTGGTCAGCAAGTTCCACTTCCTGCGCTCCTTCCGGCGGACCACCGGGGTCACCCCGGGGCGCTTTCTGAGCGCCGTCCGGCTGGCCGAGGCGAAACGCCTGCTGCTCGACACCTCGCTGAAGGTGTCGGACATCTCGGCGCAGGTCGGCTACAGCAGCATCGGCAGTTTCACCCGCAGGTTCACCGAATCCGTGGGCCTGCCGCCGACGCAGTACCGGCAGACGGCGACCGCGGTTCCGCTGCCCCATCCGCAGCGGCCGGCGAGCACCAGCAGAAACAGCGTCTCGGGTTATGTACGGCCCT
The DNA here is from genome assembly GCA_036015235.1 of Streptomyces sp. NBC_00433. NCBI lineage: Bacteria > Bacillati > Actinomycetota > Actinomycetes > Kitasatosporales > Streptomycetaceae > Streptomyces > Streptomyces sp. NBC_00433. The sequence goes on from CP107926.1 coordinate 640,841, forward strand.
GGCGCACCGGCCGTACCGAGGTCTTCGTCGGGCTGTTCGACAGCCCGATCATGCAGGGCAGACCAGCGGTCTGCGCGGTGCTGGAGGCGCCGGGCCCTTTCCGGCTCACCGGGATTCCGGCGGGTACGTGGTTCCTGCACGCAGCCACCCTGCCGGAACCAGGTGCCGCCGGCTGTCGTACCAGACAGTGGCGGCAACCCGTCCAACTGGTGGACTGTACGGGCCCGCTGACGATGCGGGACCAGGACGCGGCGGCGGCCGAGCGGCACGAGCGGGTCATCCTGACCCCGCGACCCGCGGAGTGGTTCAGGCCGCCGGTGCTGCTCGCCCTGCCGCACCAGATGCCCGGCGTGACCCCCCGGAAGCTGCACACCGGCTACCGGGAGCCTTCCGCGGCCGCGGTGTAGTCCGCGGCCTGCCGAGCGTACGGGACCCTGCGGGCGGCCGCACCGGCCGCAGGGGACTGCCTGACCTGCGGCCGCAGCTCCGGCCGCGGCTCGGCCGTCTGCCAGCGTTCAACACCCGCAGGAGCGGCCGTCATCGAGCGCAGCAGTTGCACACTCCCCGGCACCGTACGGGGCATCAGCGCGGGGTGGCCGTTGAGTATCTGCTCGTGCAGCGCGCTCAGTTCGGGCCCCGGCTCGACCCCCAGCTCGGCCATCAGCAGCTCCCTGGTCTCCCGGTAGACGCCCAGCGCGTGGGCCCGCCGGCCGCACCGGTAGAGCGCCAGCATCAGCAGCGAGCGCAGCCGCTCGCGCAGCGGCTCCCGGCCGACATGGCCGACCAGCGCCGGGATCACCTGGTTGTGCCAGCCGGCGGTGAGCAGCAGATCCGCCCACTCCTCCACGGCCATCAGCCGGGACTCGGTCAGCCGCACCCGCTCGATCTCGGCGAAGGGGCCGGGCACATTGGCGTACGCGTCGCCGTGCCACAGCGCGAGCGCGCGCTCCAACTGGCCGATGGCCGCCTCCGCCTGGCCGTTGGCCAGCAGGCTGCGGGCCGCGGTGTGGTGCCGGGTGAACAGCTGGACGTCGACCGCCTCGGCCGGCAGCCGCAGGCAGTAGCCGCCGCTCGCCGAGACCAGGACGCCGCCGGACTTGCGGCGGCCGCGGGCCGGATCGAGCACCCGTCGCAGACCGGCCACGTAAGTGTGCACGCCGCTGGCCGCGGACTGCGGCAGCTCACGGCCCCACACCCCGTCGACGATCTGCTCCACGCTGACGATCTCGCCGAGCCGGCCGGCCAGCAGGCCGAGGACGGCACGCTGCTTGGGAGGGCCGAGCGACACCTCCTCACCGTGCCGCCAGAAGCGAATGGGCCCCAATAATTCCAGCTGCATGATCCCCCGTCCAGATCCAGTCGCTCATTCAAGTAGACACCACAAGGGTGCGTGCGGGACACCCCGTACGCATCGCCCGGATTGCTCAGTTCCGCTCGACAACTGTGCGCCTGGGACTCCTTGACCTCACACATAGCACGTGGTTATCGTGACCGAGTTGTCACGTGCGGCCCAATACGGGGAGGCTGAGCACGGGTGCGGACCGAGATCGAATGGGTGGTTCAAGGCATTCATGAGGGCTTTGAGGGCAACCTGTCCATCGCCGACTTCGGGCGTATGGCCAGGCTGAGCCCCTGCCACATGGCCAGGCTGTTCCACCAGGAGACCGGACTGACTCCATCCGGTTTCCTGCTCGCAGTACGGATGGAGCAGGCGCGCCGCAGGCTGCTCCGCTCCGAGCGGAGCATCGTGGACATCGCCGACGAGGTCGGCTACGCGAGCCTCGGGGCGTTCACCTCGCGGTTCACCAAGGTTGTGGGTGTTTCGCCGGGTAAGTACCGACGGCTCAGCTCCCTCGGCAGTTCGATTGTCGACATGGTGGCGGGCGCCGAGGCGACGCACTTCACGTACGGCTCGGTCACCGGGCGTACCAAGCGGAGCGACGGTCTGCTGCGCGAGCCCGTCTACCTGGCCGCGTTCCCGATGACGCTCAACGGGCAGAAGGCCACCAGGTGCTGCCGCAGCGGCAACTCCACGGACCTGTGGAACATCGCGCACATCCCGTCGGGAATGTGGATGATCGAAGCGGTTTCCCGGACGGTGGGCGGCGGCAAGTACGATGTCGTCGTCGGCCAGGCGGGGCCCTTTCAGATTGACCCGGGCAGCGTTGTGAACGTTGACGTGATATTAACCGCGCCGACGAAATTCCGGGCGGTAGAAGCCGACCGGGCGCAACTCGGACTCGCCGTTCCCGATCTCTTCGGGTGCTAGCCTCCGGTGCGCGGCCCGCATAGGCCGCGCACCGGTATACAAGCGCCGCACAAGGCCAAGCAATCAGGGAGATGCCTCTTCCGTTCCTCCGGCCAAGAATCGACTCGGACTCCTATGTCCAGTCGACTCCTTTGTCCAGTCGGTCGCGAGGCCTGGAGGATCTGTGGGCACAATCGGAGGACATGCGGTCGTTGTCGGCGGCTCGATGAGCGGACTTGTCTCCGCCGCCGTGCTGTCGACCCGATTCGACCGTGTCACGGTCATCGACCGCGACACCCTGCCCGACGACGCGAGCGACCGCCGCGGGGTTCCGCAGAGCGGCCACGCGCACGCGCTGCTGATCAGCGGCCGGCAGGTGCTCGACCGGGTCTTCCCCGGGCTGACCGACGAGCTGGTCCAGGGCGGCGCCGTCCCCTACGACGCCGGATCGGACCTGCTCTTCCACCAGATGGGCGCGCTGCGGGCCAGGTTCAGCAGCGGCAAGCTCGGCATCAGCCTGACCCGGGCCTACCTGGAGCACACCGTACGGCAACGGGTCAGGGCCCTGCCCAACGTGACGGTACGCCACCAGGTCTCGGTCATCGACCTGCACGGCTCCCCCGGGCGGGTCTGCGGCGTCGTCCTCGACGGCGGCGAGATCCTGCGCTCCGACCTTGTCGTCGACGCCACCGGGCGCAGCGGCGACCGCACCGACACCTGGCTCAGGCGGCTCGAATGCCCCGCGCCCGAAGTCACCAAGCTCAAGGTCGACGTCGGCTACACCACCAGGGTGCTGCGCCGCGCGCCCGGCGACCGGATCGGCGGGGACGGCGGCGGACTGCTCTACCTGATGTCCGCTGTGCCGCCGCACGACAAGCGCGCGGCGGCCGTCTTCGCCGTCGAGGGCGACCGCTGGATGGTGACCCTCGGCGGCTGGCACCGCTCGCACGCCCCGACCGACCCCGAGGGCTTCGCCGAATTCGCCGAGAACCTGCCCGACCCGCACGTCGCGAAGCTGCTCGCCTCGTCCGAGCCGCTGGACGGGATGCGCGCCCACAAGTTCACCTACCCGCAGGCGAGGCGGCGCCACTTCGAGCGGCTCCGCGTCCTGCCCACCGGCTACGTCGCCCTCGGCGACGCCATCTGCAGCTTCAACCCGCTCTACGGGCAGGGCATGACCGTCGGGGCGATGGAGGCGGTGGCCCTCGGCGAGACCCTCGACCAGGAGGGCCGCGCGTCCGCGCGGATGGCGCGGTCCTATTACCGCAAGGCAGCGGCGGCCATCGCCACCCCGTGGCAGATGTCCACGGGCAGTGACTTCATGTACCCCGAGACGGTGGGGCCGCGGCCGCCCGGCACCGGGCTGGTGAACCGGTACGTACGCCGGCTCATGCTCGCCACGCATGTCTCCCAGGAGTCGCACCTCGTCCTCCTGGACATGCAGCACCTGCTGGCCCGGCCGTCGTCCATCTTCCGCCCCGGACCGGCGATACGGTCCCTGCTCGCGGCTCGCCACTCCCCGGCCAACCCGGCGGACTAGCGCCCGCACCGGGCCACCGGCCCCGCCCCCCACCGGCCAGGTGGGGCCGGCCCCACGACCCCGACCCCGACTCCGCCTCTGCGCCGGCGCTCGCCTCGTCCGGTGCGCCGCTTGCCCGCGCCCGTTGGGGGCTTGTCGCTCCGTTCTCCCCCAGCACTTCGCCTGGGGGTACCCCCAGGCGCCCCCAGGTGATTGCCACTTGCGGTGGCGTTGCTTGCTTCCGGCCCGGTGGGGGCTTGTGGCGCAGTTCTCCCCCAGCGCTCCGCGTGGGGGTACCCCCAGGCGCCCCCAGGTGATTGCCACTTGCGGTGGCGTTGCCTTCTTTCCCGCCTGTCCGGCGGGGCGCGCAGTTCCCCGCGCCCCTGAAAAACGCGTGCCCTCCTGCGCAGAGGGCCCCTGGCATGGGCCAACGCCTGGGCGCAGGAGGACGCGAGCCCGAAGGGGCGCGGGGAACTGCGCGCCCCATCACGACGCACGCGCAAGCAAGCAACGCACCGCAAGGGGCAATCACCCAGGGCCGCAGGTGAGGGGATCGCCGCCCTCCGGCGGGCTAAGGCTGGGGGAAGACGGTGAGGTGGTCGGTTGGGGTGTGGCGCCCCCGGAGGGAAGCGTGGAGGACCGGGCCCGGGTCCGGGTTGAAGGCGCGGCCCGGGGCGTGGTGGAAGACGCGGTCGAAGGCGAGGGCGGGGCCTACCGCGCAGACCTCGCCGATGCCGCCCGGTAGCGCAGCGCCACCGTGCTCGTCCAGGATCTGGATGCGCACGCCGGCGACGGCGCCGCCGACGTTCAGACCGCGGCGGCGGCCGGCGGCCGCGGACGCCGGCTCCCCCGGGTGGGACAGGTCGATGGCGGTCCACGGCAGGGCCCCGCCGGCCGGGGCGAATTCCGCCCAGAGCCGGGATGTGGGGAGCAGCGCCCGGTGCCGCGCGGCGAGTTCCGCGGGGCAGGGGTCGCCGACGAGGACGACGGTGCGCGGTCCCGGGGCGCCGGGGACCAGCAGGCGGTCGTACTGCTGCGGGGTGAGCATGGCGACAGGTGAGCGGGTCAGCGTCCCCTCGGGCGACCCGCAGTAGAGCGTGCCGGCCGATGCGACGGCCCACCACATCGCGGCGAGGGTCACCGGGCCGCCGGGGGCGGGCTGGCGGATCTCGACGCCGTGTTCGACGGCGCCGACCCGCTGGATGCGAGCGGCGGCGGCCAGTTGCCAGGCCCGGTGGTCGATGAGCTCGCCGGTCGGCCCCGGCACGGTGTCCGTACCGGGGGCGAGCAGGAGATACGCCGGGTCGATCGGGCTCGACCTGGGCAGCGAGTCGTCGGGGCGTACGGCCTCGGCCCGCTGCCAGGTGGCGGGGTCGTCCATCGGGACGACCAGCTGGACGCCGTCCCAGGCGGCCCGGTGGGCGCGGCCGCACAGGACGGTCTGCGCCCCGCTGAGCGCGGCGATCTCCGGGAGCGCCGCGTCCGGTGTGCCCGCGGGCACGGGTACGACCACCCCGCCGGCCTTGAGCACCGCCAGCTGGGCCACCAGCGACCTGCGGTGGTCGACGCAGTTGACGATGACGGGGTCGCCGAGTTGGACGCCGCCGAGCACCAGCAGCGACGCGAGCTGCCGGGCACGGTGCTCCGCGCCCCGGTAGGTGAGCCGGCCCGAGCCGACCCGGACGGCGGTGTGGTCGGGCTTGCGGGCGGCGACCCTGGCGAACATCGCGTCGAGGGTCAGCTGCCCGGCCGTGGCGGGGGTCAGCTGGAGCGGGCGTTCCGCGGGGCGGGGAGCCGGTGGTGCGACCGTGGCGGTCGCCCGGTCAGGAGATGAAGTCATAGGAGAGGTGGACGTCCTGCCCGGACTCGGCCCATGCCCCGTAGCGGCGCATGCCGTACAGCAGCGGCCACTGCGAGGTCAGCTGGGTGACGGCGACGGCCGCGCCCATGACCACCGAGTGGTCGCCGATGTCGTGCACGTCGGCGACGCGGCAGTCGGCGATGGTGTGCGCGGCCTCGACCAGGTGCGGTCCGCAGGCGGGCTCCTGCATCGCCCAGGGGGTCCGCTCGAAGCGGTCGGGGGCGCCGGAGGCGAAGAGTTCCGCGGTGCTCCGGGCGGCCTGGTGCAGCAGGTTGATCGTGTAGGCGCCGCTGTCCAGGATGGCCGCCAGGGTGGGGCTGCCGCGCCGCAGGCAGACCAGCAGGGTCGGCGGGTCGAGGGCGACGCTGCACAGCGAGGTGCAGGTCATGCCCCACGGCACCCCGTCTGGTGCCAGCGTGGTGATGACCGACACGCCGGTCGGAAACGCGCTCATCAGCGGACGTATGTCCGGTATCGGTTGCTGCGTCATGAGCCGGAGCCTTCCTGACGGGTTCACACGGTGCTGGGGTGGAACGCCTGGCGGCCGGCCTGGGCCGGTTGCAGCGCCTGGTGGATCTCCTGGACCAGCCGGACCGCGAAGTCGGGGAAGGCCGGACCCAGGAAGTGGAAGTGCCCGCCGTCGAAGAGCAGCCGCGCGAAGCGCGCCCGGGTCTGCGCGACCCAGCCGGGCAGGGTGCCCGGCGGCGCGACGTGGTCGTCGGTCGCGCCGAAGGCGGAGAGCGGTATGCCGAGCGGCGGCCGTGCGGGGTCGGGCCGGTAACCGGCCACCGCTCGCAGGTCGTTGCGTACGAGGTGCAGGAAGCGCTCCCGGAAGTCGGGGAGTTCGTCGATCCGCGGGTGCATGCCGCCCATCAGGGTGAGCCGGCGCATCAGTTCGTCGTCGGGCAGGTCGGTGTCGGGCAGGCCGTCGGGCACCCGGTGGCCGGGGGCGGACCTGCCGGACACGCCGAGCCAGGCGGGCGCGACGCCGTCCGCCTCCAGCAGGCGGGCCGTCTCGTGGGCGACGACCGCGCCGAGGCTGTGGCCGAACAGGGCCAGCGGTGTGCCGTCGGCCCAGGGGCGTATCCGGTCCGCGGTCCAGGCCGCGAGGTGGGCCATGTCGGCGAGCGGCGGCTGCGTGTGGCTCTTGCCGCGCCCGGGAAGGTCGAGCAGCAGCAGGTCCCAGTCGCGCGGCAGCAGCCGGCTCAGCGGGAAGTAGGCGGCCGCGGAGCCGCCGGCGTGGTGGATCACCACCAGGCGCAGCCGCGGCTGCGCGACGGGCCTGGGCCGTACGAAGGCGGCGGCGGCGTCCTCGGTGCGGGACGCCACCGCCTGGCGGGCGGTCATCGGGCGGCCCCCGCCGGGTCGGCCAGGGCGGTGTCGGTGATGTCCCTGGCGAGCGAGCCGAGCAGTTCGGTCAGCGGCAGGTCGAGCGGCAGCTCCTCGGCCGTGAGCCCGAAGGTGTAGTGCTCCTCGACGCGGGTGATGAAGAGCGTCGAGATGAAGGAGTCGCCGCCGCCGTCCAGGAAGGACAGCGCCGGGTCGAGCGGCTCGTCGGAGTGCAGGACCTCCTGCAACTGGCCGAGCAGGAAGGCCTCGACGGCCGCGGTGTCCACCGGGTCGGGCGCGTCCGTGCCGCGGGCGGCGGGACCGGTGCCGCCGTCGCGGGCGGCGCCGCCCATCGCGGGCTCGTCGATCCAGAAGCGGCGCCGCTGGAAGGGGTAGGTGGGCAGGTCGCCGAGCAGCCGCGCGCCGGGGGCCCGCAGCGCGTCGAACCGCAGGTCGGCGCCTGCCGCGTACAGTTCGCCGAGCGCGGCGAGCAGCAGCCGGTGCGCGTCCTGCGGCCGGGCGCCGGTCAGCGGCGCCTCGTGCGGTGCGCCGCCGGACTGCCAGCGCAGCCGGGCCGGGCCGCCGCTTTCCTCGCCGAGGGCGACCCGCAGCCCGAACCGCCCTAGCAGCGCGGCCAGTTGCCCGGCCGGGGACTCGCCGTCCGCAGGGCCGGGGATGGCCCGGACGAGCACGTCCACCGCCGCGGTCAGCGCGTCGGCGTCGGCGCCCGGGAGCAGGGTCAGCTCGCGCGGGGCCAGGGCGCGGTCGGCGCGTGGCGCCGGGGCCGCGTCCGACAGGCCCTCGACGGCCGCGTCCAGCTCGTCGGCCATTTCCGCGGCGCTGCTGCCGGTGACGGCGAGCCGGACCGGGTGGGCGGCCCGGCCGCAGCGCAGGGTGTGGCACAGCGACGCGGTCTGCCCGGGGTCGCCCTTGCGGAGGCGGTCGGCGAGCCGCCCGGCGAGTATCGCGAGCGCCGCCGGGTCCTTCGCGGAGACGGTGAGCAGGTCGGGCCCGCCGTCCTCGATGTCCGCGCCGTCCTGGCCGGACGCCGACGGTCCGTGGCCGACGGCGGGTTCGTACGCTTCGAGGAGGGCGTGCGCGTTGGTGCCGCTCATGCCGAAGGAGTTGACGCCGGCGATCCGCCGCGGCAGCTGCTCGGGCCAGGGCTGGTTGGTCCGCGGCACGGTGAAGCCCGTGGCCTCCCAGGGGATGTGCGGGTTGAGCGGGCCGTCGTCCTCCCCCGCGGCCGCCGGGATCTCGCCGTGCCGCAGCATCAGCACGGTCTTGATGAGCGCGGCGATGCCGGAGGCGGCCTCCAGGTGGCCGAGCCGGGACTTGACGCTGCCGATCGGCAGCGGGAAGCCGCGCTGCCGCACCGCGCCGCCGATCACCCCGTCGAGCGCACCGACCTCGATGGGGTCGCCGAGCGCCGTGCCGGTGCCGTGCGCCTCGATCCAGCCGATGTCGGCCGGGTCGACGCGGGCGTCGGCGAGCGCGGCGCGGATCACCTCCTGCTGGGCTGGGCCGTTGGGGGCGGTGAGCCCGGAGGCGGCCCCGTCGTGGTTGACGGCGGTGCCGCGCAGCACGGCGAGCACGGGGCGGCCCTCGCGCTCGGCGTCGGCCAGCCGCATCAGGACCAGCACCCCGACGCCCTCGCCGCGGCCGTAGCCGTCGGCGGAGGCCAGGAAGGACTTCGACCTGCCGGTCGGGGACAGCGCCCTGGTCTGGCTGAGCGAGACCATCAGGTTCGCGGACAGCAGCAGGTTGGAGCCGCACAGCAGCGCGTAGCGGCACTCGTCGTTGCGCAGGCCGCGGGCGGCCAGGTGCAGTGCGGTCAGCGACGACGAGCAGGCGGTGTCGACGCTGAGGACGGGGCCGCTGAAGCCCATCACGTGGCTGATCCGTCCGGCGCCGAAGCACAGCCCGCCGCCGGTGGTGTAGTACGGGTCGATGCCGGTGGTGTCCTCGCGGTCCTCCAGGCGCTCCAGGTACTCGGAGGCCATCATGCCGAGGTAGACGCCCACATTGAGCCGGTCGGCGCGGCGTACCGGCACTCCGGCGCGCTCCAGGGCCTCCCACGCGGTCTCCAGCAGCATCCGCTGCTGGGGGTCGAGGAGTTTCGCCTCGCGCTGGGAGATGCCGAAGAAGTCGGCGTCGAAGTGGGCGATGTCGTCGAGGAAGCCGGCCTGGTCGACGTACGAGCGGCCGGGCTTGCCCGGCACCGGGTCGTAGACGGCCCGCAGGCCGGGGCGGTCCTCGGGGATCGGCCGGTAGGCGGTGCCGTCGCCGCGCAGGAAGTCCCAGTAGGCGTCGGGTGAGTCGAGCCCGCCGGGCAGCCGCAGGGCCATGCCGACCACGGCCAGCGGGGCGTGCCGCTCGTCCTCCAGTTCGCGGATTCTGGCCTGGAGGCGGCGGGAGTGCTTCAGCTGGTCCTCCATCAGCCGGCGGATCTGATCGGCGTCCATGCTGTCCCGCCTCATTTCTCTGTGGTCACATCTGCTTGCACGGCCCGCAGCAGCTCGTCGAAGGACAGTCCGGCGAGCTCCCCGTCCTCCTCGGCGGGGCTGTCGGGTGTGCCGGGGGCGTTCGTGTCCGCCGGTTCGGGGGTGGACGGCGGCGGACCGTACGGGGTCCTGGTACGGTCCGCCGCCAGGCTGCCGGCAAGGGCCCGGGGGGCGGGGGCGTCTGCCGGTGCCGGTTCTGGCGCCGCGGGGGCGGCGGGGGTGGATACGGCCTCCGTCGAGGGCTCCGTCGAGGGCTCCGGCGGGGGTGCCGTCGTCGGGGTCGGCGCGGGGGTCGGGAAGAGCAGGCCGAGGGTGTGGGCGGCGAGCCGCGCGACGGTCGGGTGGTCGAGCGCCACGGTGGCCGGCAGGTCGTGGCCGACGGCCTCGGACAGCCGGGTGCGCAGGTCGATGATCATGATCGAGTCGAGCCCGGCCTCGGCGAAGCCGAGGTCGTCGTCCGCGCCTGTGTCGGCGCCGACGGTCGTGTCGACCATGTCGCGCAGCTCCTTGCGCAGCCGCTCGTCCCTGGACTCGGCCGGCCGGCCGGCCAGGTCGGCGCGCAGCCAGCCGCGGTCGGGAGTGGCGGCCGCGGCCGCCCGGCGGGGGGTGGGCGCGGGGCGGCGCAGCAGGGTGCCGTCCAGCAGGGCGGCCCTCGATCCGCCGCCACGCTGCGCGTAGGCCGCCGCATAGGCCTCGGTGTCGAGGGCGACCGCGACCAGTCGCCGCGGGTCGCCGCCGAGCGCGGCCTTGAGCAGGTCCTCGGCCTCGGGGTCGGTGAGCGGGCGCAGGCCCTGCCGGGCCAGCGCGGCGCGTACGGCGGCGGAGTCGGCGAGTCCGCCGCCGCCCTCCGGGATCCACGGGCCCCAGTCGACGGTGGTCGCGGGGATGCCGTCGGCCCGCAGGCGGCGGGCGAGGCCGGCCAGGAAGCCGTTGGCGGCGGCGTAGTTGGCCTGGCCCGCGGAGCCGAGGACGGCGGAGGCCGACGAGAAGAGGACCAGGGCGTCGATGTCGTGCCCGGCCAGTGCCGCCGCCAGGTGCTCGGCGCCGGCGGCCTTGGCGGCGAAGACGGCGTCGAAGTCGTCGTCGGTGAGCTGGTCGAAGGCCCGGTCGGCGGTGGCGCCCGCCAGGTGCAGCACCGCGCGCAGCGGCGCGGCGGCGCTCGCGGCGGCGACCGCGGCGCGGCAGTCCGCCGGGTCGGTGACGTCACCGCGCACGACGTCGACCTGGACGCCGCGGGCGGTCAGTTCGGCGATGGCGGCCTGTGCCGCGGGGCCCGGCTCCGAGCGGCCCATCAGGGTGATCGCGGAGAAGCCGGCCCGCCCGAGCGCGGCGGCGGCGCTCAGCCCGAGCGCCCCGAGCCCCCCGGTGACCAGCGCGGCGCCACCGGTCGGCGGCGCCTCGCCGCCTTCGGCCGGTTCCGCGGCCAGCCGCGCCGCCCGTACGCCCTCGGCGCCGACGAGCAGCCGGGGCTCCGCGACGGCGGCGTCCAGCTCCCGGTCGAGCGCCCTGACCACCGCGCCCGGCTGCCAGTCGGGCCCGAGGCCGACGCGGAGCAGCATCCGTGCGGGCTGCTCGGCCTCGACGGACGCGAGCATCCCCCACAACGTCTCGGTGACCGGGGCCGGTTCGTCCCCGTCGGGGGCCAGCACGGCGTAGGGCAGGTCCCGCCCGGCGGCCCGGAGGCCCCGCGCGAGCGCACCGGCGGCTTCCAGGGCCGATCCGGCGAGCGGCGCGGACGCGTCGCGCCCGGTCCCCGCGGCGTCGTCGTAGGGCTCCTCCGCGAAGCGGGCGTCGACCAGCAGGTCGGTGCCCGCGGGCGGCGGGGAGTCGGGGTCGTGGGTGGTGACGTGGTGGCCGTAGGACTCCAGGGTGTCGCGCAGCGCACGGCCGGGCTTGGACTCGGCGCCGAGCAGGGCGATGCGGCGGGGGTGGGCGGTGGCGTCGCGGGCGGGGAGTGCGGGGGTCTCGTGCCACACGAGCCGGTAGGCGTGCGGGGTGCCGCCGCGCAGGGAGCGTTCGAGGACCGTGCGGGGGGCGCGGCGGAAGCGGAAGTCGTCGGCGGCGAGCACCGTGCGGCCCGTGTCGTCGAAGAGGTGCAGGTCGGCGGATTCGACCTGCATCAGGCCGTCGCCGTCGCGGGCGTGCCGGGTCGCGGTGATGTGGCCCCACAGGGTGCCGCCGGGGGTCGGGCGGCCGGGGAAGGAGACCCGGGCCAGGGCGAAGGGGATGGCCAGCGCGGCCTCCTCGGCGGGCTCGCCCTCCTCCGCGGTGCGGACCGCGAAGACCACGGCGCTCTGCAGCAGCGAGTCGAGCAGCCCGGGGTGGATCTCGTACGAGGCGGGGTCCTCGCGCGGGTCGGCCGGCTCGGCGTAGCGGATCAGGGCCTCGTCGCCGCGGATCCACACCTCGTCGATCCAGCGGAAGGACGGGCCGAGGTGGTAGCCGAGCGCCCGCAGGTGGCGGTAGAAGTCCGCGCCGGTGAGGCGGCGTTCGGCCGCGGCGGCGAAGGCCCGCGGCTCGGGGGCTTCCGCGCCCGCGGGGTCGGCCTGCGGGACGATCCTGGCGGACAGGTGCTGCTGCCATTCGTCGCGGTCGGCGTCGACGAGGCTGTGGACGCTGACCTGCCCGTTGCCCAACTCCTCGACGATCTGCAGCTCGTAGCGCTCGCCGTCGTGCAGGACCAGGGCCCGCGGGAAGTACAGGTCCGCCAACTCGACGGGGGCGCCGCCCTGTCCGAGTGCGGACAGCACGGTCGCGGTCTGCGAGGCGCCCGGCACCGACACGGTGCCGAACAGCCGGTGGTCGGTGAGGTGCGCCGGGTAGGCGGTGGTGCGCTCGGTGCGCCACACGCGGCCGCGCAGGCCGGGCGAGCGCAGTTCCGTGCCCCACGCGGGTCCGGCCGCGGCCGGCTCGGCGCCGGTGGCGGGGCCGGGCTCGGCGGAGGTCCAGTGCCGGGTGCGGGCGAAGGGGTAGCGCGGCGCGCTGTCGTCGTGTCCCGCGGCGGCGTGGATGTGCCGCCAGTCGAGGTCCTGCCCTGCCTCGTAGAGCACCTTGGCGGCGGCCAGCAGTCCGGCACGGTCGGCGGAACCGCGGCGCAGCGAGGGCGCGGCACCGCCGGGCGGGGCGAGGCCGGCGCCCTTGAGCATGTTGACCAGGGTCCGGTCGGGGCCGATCTCCAGGCAGACGTCGATGTCGAGTTCGCCGAGCTGCCGCAGCCCGTCGAGGAAGCGGACCGGGTTGCGGGCGTGCCGCCGCCAGTAGGCGGCGTCGTATTCGCCGGGCCGGGCAAGTCGCCCTGTGACGTTGGTGATCAGCGGGGTGTGCGGGTCGGCGAAGTCGAACGTGCCGAGCAGCGCGGAGAATTCGTCCATCGCGGGTTCGAGCAGCCGGGAGTGGAAGGCGTGCGAGACGGCGAGCCTGCGCGCCTTGACGCCGTCGGACTTGAGCCGGGCGGCGAGCGCGTCGACCGCTTCGGGGTCGCCGGAGACGACGGTGGCCTGCGGGCCGTTGAGCACGGCCACGTCGACTTCCAGGCCCTCGGTCCAGCCGCGGACGGCGTCCTCGGGTGCGGCGATCGCGAGCATCGCGCCGCGCCGGGTGCCCTGCATCAGCCGGGCCCGCTCGGTGATCAGCGCGAGCCCGGTGGCGCGGTCCATCACCCCGGCGTGCACGGCGGCGGATATCTCGCCGACGCTGTGGCCGAGCAGGACCGCGGGGCGCACGCCCCAGGACTCCCACAGCGCGGCGAGCGCGGTCTGCAGGGCGACCAGGGCGGGCTGGGTGACCCGGGTCTCGTTGATCGCGGTGCGATCGCCGCCGTAGAGGACCAGGTCGGTCAGCGAGGCGCCGAGGCCGGGCGCGACGGCCTGGTCACAGGCGTCGAAGACCTCGCGGAAGACCGGCTCGGTCTCGTACAGCTCCCGCCCCATGCCGAAGAACTGGCTGCCCTGCCCGGTGAAGAGGAAGGCGATCCGCGGGCCGCCGGCGCGGGTGTGCCCGACGGGCGCCCGCTCCTCCAGTGCCGCGAGCAGCTGCTCGCGGTCGCGGCCCGTGACGGCCCGCCGGTGGGGGAAGTGGCTGCGGCCCGCGGCCGCGGCGGCGACCAGGGCCGGCAGGTCCTCGTCGCGGCAGCCGGCCAGCCGGTCACGCCAGGCGTCGGTGAGCCGCTCGACGCCGTCGGCGTCGGGGGCGGACAGCGGCAGCAGGTGGTGCCGCGGGGGCTCGGGGCTGTTCTCGGACGCGCCGCCGGGGAGGGGGGGCGGCGGCGCGTCCGAGACGATGAGGTGGGCGTTGGTCCCGGTGAAGCCGAAACCGGAGACGCCCGCGACCCGCGGCCGGGAGCCGCGCGGCCAGGGGCGGGCGGTGTCGACCACCCGGACGTTCATGTCGGACCAGGGCACGTGCGGGTTGGGCCGGTCGAAGTGCAGGTCCGCGGGGATGGTGTCGTGCCGCAGCGCCAGCACGGTCTTGAAGACGGCGGCCATGCCGGCCGCGGTCTCGCAGTGGCCGATGTTGCTCTTGACCGAGCCGACGAGCAGCGGCTCGTCCGCCGCCCGCCCGGGGCCCAGCACCCGCCAGGCGGCGCCGACCTCGATGGGGTCGCCGATCGAGGTGCCGGTGCCGTGCGCCTCCAGGTACGACACCTCGGCGGGCGCGGTGTGCGCGTCGGCGAGGGCGGCGGTGATCATCGCCTCCTGGGCGACGCCGTTGGGGACGGTCAGCCCGGAGGAGGCGCCGTCCTGGTTGACGGCGCTGCCGCGGACCACCGCGAGCACCCGGTCGCCGTCGCGGCGGGCGTCGGAGAGCCGCTTGAGCACCAGCACACCGCAGCCCTCGGACCTGGCGAAGCCGTCCGCGTCGGCGGCGAAGGTGCGGCAGCGGCCGGTCGGCGACAGCATGTGCGCCTGGCTGACGGCGGTCCAGGACACCGGGTCGAGCAGGATGTTGACGCCGCCGGCCAGCGCGGTGTCGCTCTCGCCGGAGCGCAGCGACCGCACCGCGAGGTGCAGCGCCACCAGCGACGAGGAGCACGCGGTGTCGACGGCCATCGCGGGCCCGTTGAGGCCGAGGGTGTACGCGATCCGGCCGGCCGCGGCGTTCAGCGCGGTGCCGGTGCTGTAGTAGGCGTCGATGTGCGGGGTGCCACCGCGGGCCAGCAGCCGGGCGTAGTCGGCGTAGCCGATCGCGACGAAGACGCCGGTGCGGGTGCCGCGGAGCCGTCCCGGTGCGATGCCGCCGTCCTCCAGGGCGTGCCAGGCCGACTCCAGCAGCAGCCGCTGCTGCGGGTCGAGGTTGTCGGCCTCGCGGGCGGGGACGGAGAAGAAGGCCGAGTCGAAGCGGTCGACGTCGGTGAGGTAGCCGCCCTCCAGGGTGGTGATGCGGTCGGAGCCGAGTGTCGCCGCGTCCCAGCGGCCGTCCGGCGGGGCGGTGACGCCGTCGCGGCCCTCGCTGAGCAGCGTCCAGAAGTCCTCGACGCTCGGCGCCTGCGGGAAGCGGCCCGCCATGCCGACGATGGCGATCGGCTCATCGGCGTCCGCCGCCGCGGCGGGCCGCGGTTCCGCGGACACGGGTGCGGGTGCGGCCTGCGGGGCCGCGGCCGGGCGGCGTGCCGGGGCCGGCGCGGGGCCGCCCGCCAGCAGGTGTGCGGCCAGCGCGGCGACGGTGGGGTGGTCGAAGACGTCGGTGACCTGGACGGTCGTGCCGAAGGCGGCGCCGATCCTGACCGCGAGGTCCACGGCGGTGATCGAGTCCAGGCCCTGGTCGTAGAAGCCGACGTCGGGGCGCAGGTCCGCGGCGTCGGTGTGGCCGAGCTGCTCGGCGACCAGCCGGGCGACGTGGGCCTGGGCGGCGGCGGCGCGCTCGCGCTCGGGCAGCGCGGCCAACTCGGCGGCGACCGACGGCACATCGGGCTGTGCGGAGGCCGGCTCCGCGCCCGTGGCGAACAGTCCCCGGGGCCGCAGCACCGCCATGGTCGAGCGCAGCCGGTCGACGTCCAGCGGGCAGGCGATCAGCAGGCCGTCGGCGCCGGGCGCCGTACCGGTCAGCGCGGCGCGGCCCGCGGCCGCGTCGAGCGCTCCGATGCCCAACCGGGCTGAGCGCTCGCGCAGTTCGGCGTCGGCCATGCCCTGTCCTGCGAGGTCCCACGGCCCGAAGGCGATGCTCACCGCGGGCAGTCCGAGCGAGCGCCGGTGCGCGGCGACCGTGTCGAGCGCGCCGTTGGCGGCCGAGTAGGCGCCGTGGCCCTCGGTGCCCCACACCGCGGAGACCGAGGAGACCAGGACGAAGAAGTCCAGCGGCCAGGTACGCGAGGCCAGGTGCAGCCACCAGGCGCCCGACGCCTTCGCGGCGATCTCGGCGCGCATGCCGGCCGCGGTCAACTCGGCGGCGGGCGTGTGCCGTACGACGCCGGCCGCGTGCACCACACCCCTGACGGCGGGCATCCGGCTGAGCGCGGACAGCGCCGCGTCCAGGGCCTGCGGGGTGTCGCTGCCGCCACCGCGGTAGACCGCGTTGACGCCGGCCTGCTCCAGGCGGTCGAGGAAGCCGGCTGCCTCCGGGGCGAGTTCGGCCCGGTCCTTGCGGCCGATCAGCAGCAGGTGGCGGGCGCCGCGGCGGACGAGGGCGTCCACCAGTTCGCGGCCGACGGCGCCGAGCGCGCCGGTCACCACGTAGGTGGCGTCGGCGGCGACCTGCGGCGGCGCGGGCTGCTCGGCGGCGACGAGTCGCGCCGCGTGCACGACCCCGTCGCGTACGGCGGCCAGGTCCTCGGGCGGGCCCTGTGCGGTGCCCTGGTGGGCCAGGTGCCCGACCAGGGCGGCCAGGTCCGCGGCGGCGGCGGCGCCCGGCAGGTCGGCCACGCCCGCCCAGGCGTCGGGGAATTCCAGCCCGAGCACCGGCGCGAGGCCCTGCAACAGCCCGCCGGTGCCCGCCTGTACGGTCTCGCCCTCGGCGAGCCGGCGGGCGGCCGACGTCACCGCGGTCACCCTGCCCTGCCCCGTACGGGCGAGCGCGGCGACGGCCGCTGCGACCTCCGCGCACAGCCCGGCCCCGTCCTCGGCCGGATCGCACTGCCCGTCCTCGGGGAAGTCCACGGCACGCGGCACGAGCACCAACGCGGTGCCCGCGGCGGGCAGTCGCGCACCCCAGTAGGCGTCCCAGCCCTCGGCCCCGGCGGGCAGCGCACCGTACGCCCACCCGTCGGGCACCTCCACCGGCTCGGGCGCGAGCAGCGTCCCCCGCGCACCCGCATCGGCGGCGGCTCGGGCGAGCCGCCCGAGCAGCGCGGTGTCGTCCCCGGCGAGCACGAGCGCCCCGCCGGCCTCCGCGCCGCCCCAGCGCTCGGCCGCGAGGCCCGCGGCACGGGCCGGGAGCGGGGACCACTCCAGGCGGTGGGTGGCGGGGAGCGCGGGCGCGGCGGGGGCCGGCGCGGGGGCGGCGTAGTCGGGTGCGAAGCGGCGGCGCTGCCAGGTGTAGGTGGGCAGCGTGGCGACCGCGCGGGGCGGGTCGGGGAGGTCCGGGACGGCCGCGACCGGCTGCTCGCCGGCGGCGAGTCTCCGCAGCTGGGCGGCCGCGCTACGCGCGTCAGGCGCGGCGATCCAGCCGGTGGTCTCCATGCGCGTACGGCCCGTCGCGGCGGTGGCGGCGAAGGCCGGGTAGTCGGCGGCGGGCAGCGCGTCCAGGTGGTCGGCATAGCGGGCGGCCAGCGCCCGCAGGGCCTCGGGGGTGCGGGCGGAGACCGGGAAGCCGTCCGGGGCGGGCAGCGCCTGCGCCGACGGCCGGTCGGGGGCCGCACCGAGGACGACGTGCGCGTTGGTGCCGCTCATGCCGAAGGAGCTGATGCCCGCGTAGCGGCCGCCCTGCACGGGCCATTCCTGGAGCGCGGTCGGCACGGTGATGCCGGTCCCTGACAGGTCGATGCGCGGGTTGAGGTCGCGGAAGTGGACCGTCGGCGGGATCTTGCGCTCGCGCAGGCACAGCACGGCCTTCACCAGGCCCGCGACGCCCGCCGCCGACTCCAGGTGGCCCAGGTTGGTCTTGACCGCGCCGACCGGCAGCGGCGCCCCGCCGTTGCGGCGGCCCAGCGTCATCGCCAGGGCCTCCATCTCGATGGGGTCGCCCAGCGCGGTGCCGGTGCCGTGCGCCTCCACGAAGCCGATGTCGGCCGGCTCAAGCCCCGCCTCGGCGAGCGCCTGCTCGATGACCGCGGCCTGCGAGAGCACGTTGGGCGCGGTGAAGCCGCCGGAGCGGCCGTCCTGGTTGACGGCGGTGCCGCGGATCACCGCGTGCACCCGGTCGCCGTCCCGCTCTGCGTGGTCGAGCCGCTTGAGCACCAGGACGCCGCAGCCCTCGCCGCGGGTGAAGCCGCCGGCCCGCGCGTCGAAGGTGCGGCACAGCCCGTCGGGCGACATCGACCGCGTCTCCTGCACCAGCCGCATCGAGCGCGGCGACATCATCAGGTTGGCGCCCGCCGCGAAGGCGGTCTCGCACTCGCCGCGGCGCAGCGCCTGCACGGCCAGGTGCACAGAGACCAGCGAGGACGAGCACGCGGTGTCGACGGACAGCGCGGGCCCTGTCAGGCCGAGCGCGTACGCGATGCGCCCGGCGGCGAAGTTGTGGCCGTTGCCCGTGGTCCAGTACGCGTCGGGGTCGCCGGCCAGCCACTCGCGGTAGTCCTGCCACATGATGCCCAGGTAGAAGCCGCTGCGGCTGCCCTGCAGGCGGTCCGCGGGCAGCGCGGAGTCCTCCAGCGCCTCCCAGGCGACTTCGAGGAGCATGCGGTGCTGCGGGTCGAGGTGCCTGGCCTCACGCGGGCTGATGCCGAAGAAGGCCGCGTCGAAGTCCAGCACCTCGTCCAGGTAGCCGCCGCGCTGCGGCAGCCCGTCCCACTCGGCGCCGAAGGGGCCCTTGCGGTGCGCGGGCATCGGCCGTACGAGGTCGCGGCCCTCGGCGAGCGCCGCCCAGTAGCCGTCCAGGTCCTGGATGCCGCCGGGCAGCCGCAGGCCGATCCCGACGACGGCGACGGGCACGTTGCCCTCCTGCTCGTCGAGGCGCTGCCGGAGTGTGCGGATGGTGTCGAGCGCGCGGGTGAGCGGGGTCTGTTTGGCCGGCCCGCCGGTGCGGTTCTCTTCCATGTGTCCGTTCCTCGCTGTCGGTTACGACGTCGCGTCCGGTCGGGTGCCGTCCGTCGCGGGCAGTTGCCCGCACAGCGCGCCCGCCAGGGCGCGGGGAGTGCCGTAGGCCCACAGCAGTGTGGGAGAGAGCTTGAGGCCGAAGGCGGCCTCAAGCCGGTTGCGCAGTTCCAGGCTCATCAGCGAGTCCAGGCCCAGCGCCTTGAAGGGGGTGTCGGACTCGACCCTCGCCGGGTCCATCCGCATGATCCGGCCGGCCAGCTCCCTGACCTTGTCCTCGGCCGGTGCGAGCCGCGCCTCGGGAGCGTTGCGCAGCAGCCCTGCCAGGAACTCCCCGCCGGAGGAGGCGGAGTTGTCGCGGGACGCCGCGTACAGCTGCCGCCAGCTGCCGAGGGCGGCGGTGTCGGGATAGGCGTCGAACCACTGGCGCAGCTGGATCGGTACGTATCCGGTGACGGCGTCGCCGCGCTCCAGCATCCGCACGAGCGCGGGCCAGGCCTCGTCGGCCGGGAAGCCGCCCATGCCGCGCTCGGCCAGCCGGTCGCCGCGCTGCTCGTCCCTGGCTGCCAGGCCGATACCGGTGAACGGCCCCCACTGGACGCTGAGTCCGGGCCGCCCGCGGCGGCGCCTCGCCTGGGCGAGCGCGTCCATGAAGGCGTTGCCCGCGGCGTACGCGGCCTGGCCGGCATTGCCGACGAGGGCGGCGGCGGAGGAGAACAGCACGAACAGGTCCAGCGGGTCGCCCGCGGTCGCCGCGTCCAGGTTGGCCGCGCCCGCGACCTTCGGCGCCAGCACCTCGTCGAGCTGGGCGGACGTCAGATTGCGGATGGTGGAGTCGGCCAGCAGCCCCGCCGCGTGCACGACCCCGCGCAGCGGGAACGCCTCCTCGCGCAGCCCGCCCAACGCGGCCTCCAGCGCGGCGGCGTCGGCGACATCGCACGCGACGGTCTCCACCACGGCCCCGCCCGCCCGCATCTCCCCCACCTGCCCGACGGCCTCGGCCCTGGGCGCCGACCGCCCCATCAACACCAGCCGCCCGGCGCCCCGGTCGACCATGAAGCGGGCCAGCGACAACCCCAGCTCACCGAGGCCGCCGGTGATCAGATACGTCCCGTCGCCCCGGAACCGCCCCCCGGGCAGCGCGACCGCACTGACCGCGTCCACGGTGGAGGGACCGACGAGCACGGTGATGGCGGCTTCCTGCTCGCGCCGGGCGGTACTGACACCGACCGCGTCGCCGCGCGCGCCGACCGCCGTACCGGCGGATCCGTCCGCAGCGGCGTCCGCGCGGGAGGCGGCGGCCGCCGCGTCGACAACGGGCCCGCCTGCGGCGTCCGCAGGTCCCGCGCCGGCCGCGCCGACTGCCGTACCGGCACCGGATCCGGCCGCGACGGCGTCCACGCCGGACGCTTCGGCCGCCTCGCCGGTGGGCAAGGCGCTCGCGGACTCCGCGAAGGTGAGGGGCCTCACCGGCAGGGGCGGGAACTTGCCCGCCGCCACGAGCTTCCAGCCGGAGTCCAGTGCGCGGACGAAGCGGGACGGGGTGCGGGTCAGGAGGCCCGGGATGTCGACGGAGGCCAGGGTCAGGCTGCTGGGCAGCGGGGTCCTGGTCGGGGTGACCGGGCCGAGGACGACCAGCCGGCCGTCGGGGGCCAGGGCGGTGGCGCCGATGTCCGGGGCGGTGCCCGCGGGCAGGCCGATCATCAGGTCGACCCCGCGGCCCGCGGTCGCCGTGGCGACCTGGTCGGTCCAGGCCGGGTCCGTGGAGTCGAAGACGTCGGCGACACCCTGCTCGCGCAGCCGGCCGCGGATGTCCTCGGACGCGGCGGTGGCGAGGACGCGGGCCCCGAGCATGGTGGCGATACGGAGCGCCGCCTGCGCGGCCGCGTCGTCGGCGGTCACATGGATGAGTACGGACTCGCCCGTGTCCAGCCGCCCGAGGTGCGCGAGCGCGTAACCGGCGGTGGCCAGGGCGAGCGGGAGCGGCGCGGCGGCCACGTCGTCCAGCCCGGCCGCGAGCGGCCTGGCCAGCGCGGCGGGTACGGTCACGTGGCTCGCCGGGGTTCCGGTGCCGCAGGCGGCGACCCGATCGCCGACCGCGAAGCCGTCGGCTCCGGGCCCGGTGGCGGTCACCCGGCCGGCGCACGAGCCGGACAGCGCGGACGCCGTGACCTCGATCTCGATCTCGCCCTCCGCCGGGGCACGCCGGGTCAGCGGCAGCACCGGGGCGGCCGCGCCGGGGCTGAAGCGGAAGGGCTGGGGCGCGGTGTGCGCGGGCGGCAGCGTGTCGCCGCCCTCGCCGCGGCTGAGCCTGGCGGCGAACCGCCGCCCGCCGCGCAGGGCCGTCTGGTCCTCGCCGTCCTCCGCGGTGAGCAACGCGACGCATCCGGCTGCCTGTTCCTCGCCCGTGCCGTCGATGTCGACCAGCCGGGGCGTCAGTTCGGGGTGCTCGCGCCGCAGGACGCGCCCGAAGCCCCAGAAGAGCGCACCACCCGGGTCGGACAGGTCGCTGTCGACGGCGGGCTGGGCGCCCACGGTGACGATGGTCAGCGACGGCGGCGCGGCGCGGTCGGCGAGGGCGGGCACGAGCGCGACGAGTTCGTCCAACGCCGCGCGCTGCGCGCCCCGCCCCGCTTCTGCGGCGGGCACGGCGAAGACCACGGCGTCGGCGTCGCCCTCCTCGGCGATCCGCCCGCCGGCGGCAGCCAGCGCACCGGCGAGCGTACGGGCAAGCCCGGCGTCGCCGCGTACGGCCCAACTCCCGTCGGCGGCAGGGGCCGAGCCGCTACCGCCAGGTGCCGGACTCCCGGCAGCGACCGAGGCCGCGGCGTCAACCTGGCCCATTGCCGCGGCCGAACCGCCACCGCCAGCCGCCGGGCTCGCGCCCGCAGCCGTGCTGGCGGCGGCGTCCGTCGGTGAAGTCCCCACGCCGGCCGGTGCATCGGCGCCCCCGGCGACCTCCGTCCACTCCAGCCGGTGGAGGCGTTCCGCCTCCGCAGAGCCGGCGGTGTCGCCGACGTCCAGGGGGCGCAGTTCGACGCCCTCCATGGTCAGCAGCGGGGTGTGGTCGGGGGTGAAGAGGGTGACGTCGGCGAGGGTGTCGGGGCGGCGGACGGCGTGGGACCACACGGCGGTCACCGGGGTGGTGAGCGGGGCGTGGGTGAGGACGCGGTGGACCGCGGTGGGGACCAGGGCGGTGGCCGCGGGGGTGTCGTCGTAGAGGGCGAGGGCGACCTGGAGGGCGCTGTCCCACAGTGCGGGGTGCAGTGTGCCGGGGCGTACGCCGGACAGGAGCCGGTCGGCGAGGCGCACTTCGCCCAGCGCCTCGCGGCCGGGGGCGACGCGCAGGGACGTGATGCCCTGGAAGGCGGCGCCGTATTCGAGGCCGCGGGCGGCCCACGCCCGGTAGAAGTCGGCGGTGTCGACGTCGGCTGCGGCGTCCGGCGCCCACGCGGGGAAGGCCGGGGCCGGGGCGTCCGGCGCGGTCCCGAGCGCGCCGCGGGCCGTCGCGTTGGGCTGCCAGGTGGCGTCCTGGGCGAGGGACAGCAGGCGGAAGGTGCCGCCCGAGGTGATGTCCTCGCGCCAGCGGGCGGTGAGGCGGGTGAGGTCGTCGTCGGCGAGGGTGATGCCGCGGTCGAAGGTGATCTTCTCCAGCCGGGCCGGCAAGGCCCCCGTGCGGGTGCGGATCACGTCGAGGGCGATCGACAGCGTGGCGGCGGCGGGCAGCACTGCGGTGCCGTAGACGCGGTGGTCGCCGAGCCAGGGCTGGTCGGCCAGGGACAGTTCGAGCGCGGCCTGCCAGGTGTCGTCCTCGCCGGGGACGGCGGTGACGGGGACGTCGAAGCCGCGGGCGGCGCCCGCGCCGCCGCGCCGCTCCTGCGGCCAGTAGG
Source organism: Streptomyces sp. NBC_00433 (assembly GCA_036015235.1). Taxonomy (NCBI): domain Bacteria; kingdom Bacillati; phylum Actinomycetota; class Actinomycetes; order Kitasatosporales; family Streptomycetaceae; genus Streptomyces; species Streptomyces sp. NBC_00433. The sequence goes on from CP107926.1 coordinate 663,320, forward strand.
GATCGGCCCGCAGCGGGTAGCCGGGCAGCGGCACCGCGGGGTCGGAGGGCAGCGTCGCGAAGGGTTCGAGGCCGCGGGTGTAGCCGCGGGCCAGGGCGAGGGCGAAGTGGCCGGTCGTGCCCTGGTCGCGCCGCAGGGTGGTCAGTACGGCCAGCGCCTCGGGCATCTCCGCGGCGATCTGCTCGACCGCGGGGGCCAGCACCGGGTGCGGGCTGATCTCGACGACGTGGGTGACGCCGTCGGCGAGCAGCGCGCCCATCGCGTCGGCGAAGAGCACCGGGCTGCGCAGGTTCTCCACCCAGTAGGCGGCGTCCATCTCGGGGCCGTCGAGGCCGGCCACCCGGACGGTGGACATCAGCTCGGTGGCGCCGGCCCGCGGCCTGACCGGTTCGAGCGCCGCGAGCAGGTCCTCGCGCAGCGGGTCCATCTGCGGGCTGTGCGAGGCGTAGTCGACGTTGACGAGCCTGCAGTAGGTGCCGTCGGCCTCCAGCAGCTCCTTGAGCACCAGGACCGAGTCCTCCTCGCCGGACAGCACGCAGGAGGTGGGGCCGTTGTGCACCGCCAGCGAGACGCTGTCCTCGAAGCCTTCGAGCGCGGCGAGGGCGCCCTCGCGGTCCAGGTCGACGGCGAGCATCCTGCCCTGTCCCGAGGTGCGCCGGGCGATGGCGCTGCGCCGGGCCATGACCAGGGCGGCGTCCTCGTAGGAGAGGATGCCGGCGACGGTGGCCGCGGTGATCTCGCCCTGGCTGTGGCCCAGGACGACGTCGGGTTCGACGCCGGCCGCGCGCCACAGTTCCGCCAGGCCCAGCGACATCGCCCACAAGGTGGGCTGCAGCATGTCGATGCGGGTGGTCCACTCGTCGCCGGCCCGGCCGGCGAAGATGTCCAGCAGGTCCCAGTCGCAGTGCGGGCGCAGCGCCTCGGCGCAGCGGGCGACGACGTCGGCGAACAGCGGGCTGTCGCGGTGCAGGGCCAGGCCCATGTCGCGCCACTGGGAGCCCTGTCCGGGGAAGACGAAGGCGACCCGCCGCCTGGGCACGGCCCGGCCGAGGACGACGCCCGGCACGTCGGGGTCGGTGTCGGTGTCGGTGAGCCCGGCGACGGCCCGCAGGCCGGCGGCCAGTTCCTCGCGGCCGGCGGCCACGACCGCGGCCCTGACCGGGAAGTGGTCGCGCCGCCTGCCCAGGGCGCCCGCGGTGGCGGCGAGGCCGGCGGCGTCCTGCGGCAGGACGCCGAGGAGGTCGCGGGCGCGCAGCGCGAGCACCGGGCGCTCCTTGGCCGACAGCGGCAGGACGACGGGCAGCCCCGTGCCGGGCGCGGCGGGACTGCGTACCGGCAGGGCGGGCGCGAAGGTCTGCGGCGGCGAGGTGAGCACGACGTGCGCGTTGGTGCCGCCCCAGCCGAAGGAGTTGACGCCGACGGTGACCGGGCCGTCCGCGGGCAGTGCGACGGCCTCGCGGGCCACCCGCAGGCCCAGCTCGTCGAAGGGGATCGCCGGGTTCAGCTCCTCGGCGTGCAGGCTCGGCGGCACGGTGCGGTGCCGCAGCGACAGCAGCAGCTTGAAAAGGCCCGCCATGCCGGCGCAGGCCTCCAGGTGGCCGATGTTGGTCTTGATCGAGCCGATGTGCAGCGGGTCGTCGCCGTCGCGCTTGCCGCCGAGGATCTCGCCGATGGCGGTGGCCTCGATCGGGTCGCCGCGGCCGGTGCCGGTGCCGTGCGCCTCGATGTACGAGGGGACGCCTACCGGGTGGTCGGCGGCCAGGTAGGCGCGGGTGAGCAGGTCGCGCTGGCCGGCCGGGCTGGGGGTGACCAGGCTGTCGCCGCCGCCGTCGTTGTTGACGACGGTCCTGGCGACGACGGCGTGAACGCGGTCGCCGTCGGCGAGGGCGCGGGCGAGTGTCTTGACGTAGAGCGCGGCGATGCCTTCGCCGCGGACGAAGCCGTTGGCGTGCTTCGAGAACGCCTTGGAGCGTCCGTCGGGCGACAGCCCGCCGAAGTGGGTGAGGCCCACGGTGACGTGGGGGTCCATCATGAGGTTGACGCCGCCGACGATCGCCGCGTCGACGTCGCCCTGCCGCAGTGCCTGGGCGGCCAGGTGCAGGGCGACCAGGGAGGACGAGCAGCCGGTCTCGACCGTGAGGCTGGGGCCGCGCAGTTGCAGGAAGTACGACAGGCGGGCGGCGATCACGTCGAGGGCGTTGCCGACCAGGCTGTGCGGGGTGGGGCGGGCGCCGCGGTTGATGCGCAGCAGCTCGTAGTCGTGCCAGGAGGCGCCGACGTAGACGCCGGTGCGGGTGCCGGCCAGGTCGCTCGCGCGCTGCCCGGCGTCCTCCATGGCCCGCCAGCCGACCTCCAGCATGAGCCGCTGCTGCGGGTCGATGGCCGCCGCTTCGCGGGGCGAGACGCCGAAGAAGGCCGCGTCGAAGTTCTCGACGCCGTCGACGAAGCCGCCGACCGCCTGGATGTCCTTGTCCGGGTCGAGCGGGCGGCCGGTGTCCCAGCGCTGCGCGGGGACCGGGACGATCGCCTCGCGGGACTCCATGAGCAGGGTCCACAGGCTCTCGGTGTCGGGGGCGCCGGGGAATCGTCCGGCCATGCCGACGATGGCGATCAGGTCTTCCGGATCGTACGCAGTATCCGCGTGCATGGGCAGCCTTTTCGTCGTGCCCGGAAATGACCGGGCGGTCGTCAACAGCCACGTGGAATTCAAGCGCGCCCGGAGAAACGGCGCCCGCCACTACCCTACGGAGAACACTTCCGTCCCTAAAACCCCTGAATCCGATACAGCAATTTCCCGGGGACAACCCCTACGATGCGCTAGGGGTGAATCGCGGACAGATCCGCCTTGTTTCCCACTGATTGCATTTCGGGTGCACCGGCGAACAGCCGTAATTCCACAGCCCGTCCGCACGGGCATGGATGCGGACGCGCTGTGGAAGTCGGCGTGCTCGCGCCGCCGGGCCGGGTCAGGCCGAGGCCGCGGTCTCCTTGTCGGCTTCCGCACCCGCGATCAGGTCGTCCATGCGGAGGTTGAGCATCGGGTGCTTGCCGCTGAGCCCGGAGATGAGCTGCACGAAGTTGGCGTTCGGGGTCCGCTCGTGGTCGGGGTCGACCATCTCGGAGGCCAGGCTGTAGTAGAACTCCTTGTACCTGGTGCGGTCGTAGAACCGCTCCACGAACGTCCTGATCTCATCGAAGAAGCCCCGGTAGGACGTGGCGTAGCGCTCCAGCGCCGCGGCCTCGATCTGCGGGTGCTTGATGATCTCGTCGACGATCTTCGCCAGCGTGCTGCCCGCCAGGGTGGCCAGCGCCACGCCGGTGGAGAACAGCGGGTCGACGAAGGCCGCGGAGTCGCCCACGCACACCCAGCCGTTGCCGTGGAACTGGGTGCTGGTGTACGACCAGTCCCGGGCCGAGCGCCAGCCGGCCGCCTGGTTGGCGGGTGCCAGCATCTTCTTGAGCTTGGTGGACTTCTCCATCTCGGTCATGAAGAGGTCGGGCAGCTTCTCGTCGGACTGGCCGGCCAGCGAGGACCGGGTCACGTAGCCGACGCTGA